>NZ_CDRUHA020000057.1:0-301755 GCF_977063405.2 Legionella stuttgartensis | reverse complement strand
CTGATTCCATCTCGAACTCAGAAGTGAAACGAGCCCGCGCCAATGATAGTGTGAGGTTTCCTCATGTGAAAGTAGGTCATCGCCAGGGTTTTATTCTTAAAAAGCGGCTTCGAGCCGCTTTTTTTTTCAACAATGAAATCTTCCATAAAAACCATGAATAGTGCTTGGAGGCTTTAAGTTCTTTTTCCACGAACCACTAGAACTTAGATTCATGCTTGAATAATTTATTATTTAATTTCCTTCAGTTACGTGTTTCCCCATGGGGTTTATAATTGATTTTTATTTGACTTTAGTTTAAGTTAATTTTATTTAAGGATAGGTTGTAGTTTATGTTAGTCCAACGAATTTTGGATTTTATTGAAACTCTAGAAAAGGAAAGTACGCTCACTCAATGTGATAAGAAGCTACGCGAATGTCTTGCAGATCGCTTTTCTAAATGTAAGCCAACTGATACGTTAGCTCAGGATGATTTGCTTTTTCTTCTCACCTGTTATAAAACTCGGTGGGAAGCGATTGTTGATAACGATGATTATATGCTTAATCCTTCAGCGCTCAATCAATATTGGATTGATTTAGCTCGAGAACTTGGTCCAGTGGTAGAAATTAATTATTTAAAAATATTGATACCAACTTTGACTAATGAAAAGGATTTAAATGATTTTTCGTCGCTTAATGAAACGGTTAATCTTTTTAATTTTTATCTTGGTTTTGGTGATAATACTTTATATAGAAAACTAAGCTTTTGTAAACACTTAGAAAAATGGCAATTTGAATTATCGACATACAGATCTGAGAAAAAGTTAAGCGTTGTTACAATAGATGAATTAGCACGTTTAAAATTGTGTAAGCAAACCACAAGGGAAGTAAGCGTAGACTCCGAAATTTTCAAAAACTTTTGGGATCTGATGCGTAAAAAAGTTTTTGTTAATTTAAGAGCACATGGCCGTATGCCTATAGCCTTGTTACCTCACTTAATGGAATTAGTTGAGCGATACTTTTATTTGCAATCGAATAAAGTGGAATTTACAGAATTCAAAAAAGAGATAAAAAGTTTTTTCCATCGTTTATATGAATACGAACTAGTGGATGTGAATTTCTTGTATGGCTCAAAAATTAAATATAAACAAAATGAAGAATACTTATTGGATGTATTTATCGCCCTTCATACTGCAAAGGATTATTCTGAGTTGGAGTATGAAATAAAAGCATTAACCAAATGGTTATTTAAATATAACTCAGATTTAAAAGCTACAAGTAAAGAATTAGAGCCTGTTTACCAAGAGTTATCAGAGGTTATCGAAGAAGACCAAACTTCATTTGATAAAACGGATGCTTTTATAAATTGTTGTAAACTAATTGTTTCGCTATTCACCACTCAATTCGAGCTATCTATTCTCTGTACGCGACAAACCTCTAGTCTATGGGATAAAGAAAATACGGTATTTCCAGAGGCCTATACCATTCTTACTGTGTTGTTGCCATTCGTTGCAGCAAATAAACCTAAAGCTTTGGAAGCGGCGTATGAAGATATTATCCGCGATCTTGTTAGTCCTTCAAAAAAAGATACAGGCTGGTTTTCATGCTTTACACGTCATAAACCAACAGTTAAATGGTTAGAGCTTGTGCAAAAATGTAAATTAAATGAACTTGGCGTTTATTGGTTTGAACCGGAGCGCTTGTTTAATGCCCTAATCCTTTTTAAAACAAATAATGAGTCTGTAAAGACTCGGACTCATCAATTTTTAGATGACATAATCCAAACTTATGCGCAAGATGAAAATGAGCTCATGAAGCAATTTAGAGTCAATGTCCTATTCACTGAATTTCTAAATGGACTTAGCGAACATCATCGAACCCATTTGTTGAGATTAATTAAACTGTGTGATCTAGACATGGCAAAATCGCGATTTCTTATTAACTGTAGTAAGCATATCAACAAACAGGTATCCAAATTATGTCAAGGCCTGGAAAGTTCCTCACCATCCTTTTTTCCTATGTCTCCAAAAAGAGATAAGGTGGAATTTTTTAAGTTCTCTGAAGTAAAAGATGTTCAATCAATGATAGTAAATTATAAAAACCAATGGTCTCAACTAACTCTTGAACCGAGGAAAATGGATAAAATAAGTGATTATTTATTTAATATAAGTCAGCCGATTTTAAGCATCGCCCAAAAAGAAAATGCTAAAAAGTGCAGTCGGCCAATACTTGATTATATTGGTCAATATAACTAGTTTTATTTATAACCGTACCCAAAATTCTTTATATTGCTTTAGATGCAAGTCTTCTTTATGTCCAGAGGGGAGTTTAGTTGGGTATTGGTATGCAAAAACTGGATAAAGTAGAAGAAAGAAAAAAACTGGTTATGAAAGACCTCTAGTCAATGAATTAAAATGAATTAAGAGGATAAAGAAACGTGGTAGTGGCAGTTTATCTGAGCTTCAGCGTGCCTAGTCTAGCAGTATATTTTATTTATGCCTCATGTTCGATGCTGTTAATGGCTAAGTAGGTTTTAGGTGTATTGTCCACAAAGCCTGATGAAATTTTCATATCGTTTTTCCGAAATTAAACCCTCTTCTTTTGCCTTAATGATAGCGCAATGTGGCGTATCTTTATGAGTACAATTTCGAAATTTGCATTCTGACAAATAGGGTCTAAATTCGGGATAACCTCGTGCGATTTCAGTGGCATCTATGTGCCATAAACTAAACTCCCTTACTCCCGGTGAGTCTATTAAAGCACCGCCACTTGGCAAATGATAGTATCGTGAGTTGCTGGTTGTATGTCTACCTAATTCAGATAATTCAGAAATTTCATTTACGGAGATATTTTGTTCGTGAGGCAAAATACTTGAAATAATCGATGACTTACCCACTCCGGATTGGCCTACGAACACGCTGATTTGATGATTTAATATGTGTTTGAGTTGTTCTAAACCCTCAGCAGAGTTTTTATTTGTTAGTACTATAGGATAATTAAGTGTTCCATAATCCATGCATAATTGTTCTTTGAGACGGTCACATGGTAAATCAGTTTTATTTAATAGAATTACTGCCTGTAAGTGTAGTGTTTCTGCCATAACTAAATAGCTATCAAGTAACGGCCAAGATATTTCTGGTTTCGGTGCGATGACAATAATGAGTTGCGTAATATTGGCAGCGACAGGTTTTATAAGCCCCGAGCTGGTTGGTTTTGCCAAGACACTACTCCGAGGATAAAGGCTAACCACTACTCCTTGCTTGATTCCTTCAGATTGCCAAATGACCTTATCTCCTGCTACCAGTGTCTCTAAATTGGGCCTAATAGAGCAACGTATGTGCCTCCCCTTGATGTCTTCTAGTTCAACGTGTTTACTAAAGCGAGTAATGACTAATCCATCAGCCAGATCATCATGATTTTTTCTATTCACATGATAATTTTGTTGAATTTTTTCAATACGGGCAGATTGTTGTTTACTAATACGTCTTTTACTCATAGTTCAGATCTATAATATAATGATTAAAAATATTCTTAGCTCGAAAGAAAAATTAAGGCTAAATAATCATACAGTATGAAGGTAAATGAAATTTAATGAAAGTCTACTTAGTGGGTGGTGCTGTACGCGATGAATTATTGAATCTTCCAGTAAAAGAACGTGATTGGGTTGTTGTCGGCTCCAATCCGGATGAGTTATTGGAAAAAGGATTCAGACAAGTTGGTCGAGATTTTCCTGTTTTTTTGCATCCGAAAACCAATGAAGAATATGCTTTGGCGCGAACAGAAAGAAAATCTGCGCCAGGATATTATGGTTTTTCCTGTAATTTCAGTAAAACGGTAACCTTAGAGGAAGATTTAGCACGCCGTGATTTAACCATTAATGCAATGGCTCGAGATGAACAAGGACAGCTTATTGATCCATATCATGGACTGAAGGATTTAGAAGCTAAGATACTCCGTCACGTATCTCCAGCCTTTGTTGAAGATCCAGTCCGTGTACTGCGTATTGCTCGTTTTGCAGCACGCTTTCATCATTTAGGTTTTAAATTGGCTGATGAAACACGTTCATTGATGTATACAATGGTTCAACGAGGTGAGTTGGCTCACTTGGTCGCTGAACGCGTTTGGCAAGAATGGCAAAGAAGTTTAGAAGAACAAAATCCTGAACAATTTATAATTACTTTACGCTCCTGTGATGCCTTGCGGGTAATTTTACCTGAAATTGATCGGCTGTTCGGCATCCCTAATCCATATCGTTATCATCATGAAGTAGATAGTGGTGTTCATACTTTGTTGGTTTTGCAAGCGGCGGTAACTTTAACCAAAGATCCTGTGATCCGATTCGCTGCATTGGTACATGATTTGGGTAAAGGTTTATCGCCTATGCACAATTGGCCAAGCCACCATGGCCACGAAGAGCGTGGTGTTGGCATTGTTGATGCCTTGTGCTTTCGATTACGAATTCCCAATGATTATCGCGCTCTAGCAATTATGGTTTCGCGAGTTCATTTGAACATCCACCGATTATTTGAATTGAAAGCGAGTACTATAGTGAAGATTTTGGAGCAAAGCGATGCATTTCGCCGTCCACAACTCTTCTATAATATGTTAATTGCATGTGAATCAGATGCAGCAGGTTGTGGTCGAGCTATTGAGTATCGACAAAGTAAATTATGGAGCTATTTGCTTACTGAATGTGCTAAAGTGAATAGCCAAGCGATCATCGCAGAAGGTTATAAGGGTGAAGCAATTAAACACACCCTACATCAAAGACGAGTGGCTTGTGTAGAATTGATATTAAACTCCTGGGAAACAAATGAAAAATAATCAAAATTTAATTTGGATAGATTTGGAAATGACAGGACTTGAGCCTGAAAAAGATAGGATCATCGAAATTGCAACAGTGGTGACCGATCCACATTTAAATATAATTGCTGAAGGCCCCGTTTTTGCTATTTCTCAATCTAAGGTGTTGCTCGATGGTATGGACTCCTGGAATACCCGGCAACACGGCCAATCCGGTTTAGTTGATCGGGTTTTACAAAGTCAAATCAGCGAAGCGCAAGCCGAGCAGTTAACCATTGATTTTTTAAAACAGTATCTTGATAAAGGTAAGTCGCCAATGTGTGGTAATAGTGTGTGTCAGGATAGGCGATTTCTTTATAAATACATGCCAGAACTAGCTGCATTTTTTCATTATCGAAATTTGGATGTGAGCACATTAAAAGAATTAGCTATTCGTTGGCGGCCTGAATTGTTAAATGGTGTTATTAAAGAATCAAAACACCTTGCCCTGGACGATATTAAAGACTCTATTGCAGAGTTGGTATATTATCGTCACCATTTTATAAATTTGTTGGATGTAAAAAAATGATACAGAGAGAGCGACTGGAATTACCTAATGATGCAGACAAGTTATTGCTGCATTCATGTTGTGCACCTTGTTCAGGTGAGGTCATGGAAGCGCTTATTAGTTCAGAAATTAATTTTACTATCTTTTTTTATAATCCGAATATTCACCCTATTCAAGAATATGAAATTAGAAAAAACGAAAACATTGGTTTTGCGCAAAAACATAATATTCCATTCATTGATGCTGACTATGATAAGGATAATTGGTTTGCTCGTGCGAAGGGTCTAGAATGGGAACCTGAGCGTGGCAAGCGATGTAGCATGTGTTTTGATATGCGTTTTGAGCGCACAGCCTTGTATGCTTACGAACATGGTTTTCCTATAATCAGCAGTTCTTTGGGAATTTCACGCTGGAAAGATATGAATCAAATTAATGATTCTGGAGTTCGTGCGGCAAGCAAATACCCTAATCTTGTGTACTGGACTTATAATTGGCGAAAAAATGGAGGTTCCGAACGCATGTATGAAATTGCCAAGCGTGAAGAATTTTATAAACAAGAATATTGTGGGTGTGTGTATTCTTTACGTGATACGAATGCATGGCGTAAGCAAAAAGAACGTAATCGAATAAAAATTGGCATTAACTATTATTCTGAAGAGCAAAAAGAAGATCAAAAAAACGAAGGAACGTTATGAGCACGCATTCTCACGGTGATTCACATCATCATCACCACCATCATGGACCAAATAATGCTACGGCGACTTATGATAAAGCCTTTATCATTTCCATAATCGCGAACGGCATTTTTGTAATTATACAAATTGTTTTTGCTTATTTATCACATTCGACCAGTTTATTGGCTGATGCGTTTCACAATTTAGGCGATGTTTTAGGTTTGGTATTAGCTTGGATTGCTACCGTACTTATGAAACGTGCGCCCACTATGAAAGCGACCTATGGCTTAAAAAAAATATCCATACTCTCAGCATTGGCCAATGGAATCTTGTTAGTTTTTACATGCGGCATTATCGCCACAGATGCGGTCTATAAGCTGTTTTCACCCTCTGAAGTTCAAGCTTTATCGGTTATGATTGTCGCAGGAATAGGTATCGTAATTAATTCCGCTACTGCTTTATTATTTGCACATGGTTCTGACGATTTAAATATTAGAGGAGCTTATTTACATTTATTTTATGACGCCTTGGTTTCAGTAGGTGTTGTTTTGTCAGCCGCCTTATTGTACTGGACTGGTTGGCAATGGATAGATCCTGTGGTTGGTTTATTGATCGCCTTGGTGATACTCAAAGGTACTTGGGCTTTATTTGCGGGTAGTTTCAGATTAATTATTGATGGTGTTCCTGATAATATTTCTTGGACCGCCGTGAGCGATTTTTTATTAAGCAAACCAGGGGTTAAAGGTTTTCATGATTTACATATTTGGGCAATGAGTACCCAAGAAAATGCGATGTCGGTTCATTTGCATATGCCTGATGACATGCTTTCCGATGGATTAAGAGCTGAGTGGGTCGAACAGTTACGTCAAGAATTTAATATTCAGCATGTAACTATTCAGGTGGAAAAGACCAATACTGATTGTAATGACGCATGCCATCATCCAAAGTTTTTATAGAAAATAAATTGATTGGCGTGACGCTTGGGATTTAATTGTTAATGAAAATTAGCGTTACACCCAATCAAGAATTTTATACAAAATCAGCACCAGCCCCTATAATTGCATTAACCTGCTAAACTATAAGACATATGACATCTCTTAGTAGGAAAAAGAGAATGGATAAGTCTTCTGAGAATAATGAAACATTCTCTGATCCATTGTTAGATTGTTTAGTAATTTTAACTATGCTAAATCATCGCCCTTTGTCTGCAGATGTACTTCGAGCTGGATTGCCTCTGGAAAATAATAGATTTACACCCGCCTTATTTGTACGTGCAGCGGAACGAGTTGGATTCTCGGCACGTATAGTGAAACGATCCCTTCATCATATTTCAAAATTAGTTTTACCGGTTGTGTTGCTTTTAAAAAATGATCAGGCATGCATATTAAATAAGATCATTGATTCAGGAACAGTCGAACTTATTTTGTCGGATCATGGCGGAGGTGTTCAACAAAAATCATTAGATGATTTGGAAGAAAGTTATATTGGACATGCCATATTTATTGCTCCTGTTTTTAAATATGAAACACGTGCTGAAGCAACTGCAACAGAAAAAATAGACAAGCTTTCCTGGTTCTGGAGTACTTTATCTCGTTATCGATATATTTATATGCAAGTCGTCGTTGCAGCATTCATAGTTAATCTTTTTAATCTGGTTATGCCCTTATTTATAATGAATGTATATAACCGCGTCATTCCTAACAATGCCAATGTGACGTTATGGGTACTCGTTATAGGGGTTTTGATAATTAATTTTTTTGATTTCATTTTAAGACTATTACGCGGGTATTTAATTGATGTGAGTGGAAAAAAGGCGGATGTTGTGATGGCAAGCACTTTATTCCAACAAGCAATGAGTATCCGCTTAATGAATAAACCCAACTCTGTAGGTGCTTTTGTAAATAATTTGCGTGAGTTTGAAGTGCTTCGAGATTTTTTTACCTCCGCAACACTAACTACAATTATCGATTTACCCTTTGTTGTTTTGTTTTTCGTGCTTATCGCGTATTTAGGCAGCTGGCTTGTACTGGTTCCTCTTATTGTAGTGCCGCTTATCTTACTTGCTGCATATCTTATTGAGAAACCAATGCGTGAAGCGGTATTAAAATCATTGCAAGGGGCAATGCAAAAACATGCATTATTAGTTGAAACAGTTACGGCTATTGAAACGGTTAAATCGTTAAATGCTGAAGGCCAAATGCAAAAAAAATGGGAACAATATGTTGGTACTACCGCACGAGATTCACTAAAAATGCGATATTTCTCTAATTTGATCATCACGATTACTAATTACGGTCAAGGGTTTATTACCGTGGGTATGATTGCTTTAGGTGTATACATGATTGAGGAAGGCAGCATGACTTTAGGGGGATTAATTGCCACAAATATTTTAGCGGGACGAATTTTAGCACCTCTTTCTTCATTAGCAGGAATTTTAACTCGGTTGCAGCAAGCCAAGTTATCATTGGAAAATCTGAATTGTTTGATGTCATTGCCTGTTGAGCGTCCAGAAGATAAGCGTTTTTTGCATCTGCCCAAAATAGAAGGAACAATAGAATTCGATAAAGTCAGTTTTCAATATCCTGGGCAACAAATCCTGGCACTTGATCAAGTTTCTTTTAAAATCAAGGCAGGGGAACGGGTAGCCATTATTGGACGTATTGGTTCGGGTAAAAGTACTATTCAACGATTAATTCTTGGTTTATATCAACCCAAGGAGGGCAATATTTATATAGACGGGGTTAACATAGAGCAACTAGACCCTGTCGATTTAAGGAAGAACATGGGCTTTGTTCCTCAAGATAGCATGTTATTTTATGGAACCGTACGAGATAATATTTCTATGGGAATGCCTTGGGCTGATGATGCAGCAATTATCAATGCAGGTTATCTTGGTGGTGTTGACCGATTTGTAAATCATCATCCAGAAGGATTTGATATGATGGTTGGCGAGAGAGGGGAAGGCTTATCAGGAGGACAACGCCAATCTATTGCCTTGGCTCGTGGACTATTATCTGATCCACCGATTTGGTTATTTGATGAGCCAACCAGTGCCATGGATATGGCTACAGAACAAGAAACGATTCAGCGCTTATTAACACTTAAAGAACGAAAAACCATTTTATTAGTGACACATAAAGTATCATTATTTCCTTTAGTTGAACGACTTATTATGATGGATAATGGCCATATTATTATCGATGGCCCAAAAAACGAGGTTATTGAGGTTCTGCAAAAAGCACAAGCTCTTGAGAAGCAAAAGCAGTCCCAACAGTTTTCATCTTCAATACCAAATCAGGAAGGTAAATAAATATGGCTTTGAAGAAAAATAAGAAGGATAAAAAATTTTTTTCTGAAGATGAGGATTTTATTCCTGACTCTAAAGCCGCGTTATTATCGAAAACAACAGTGGTTGCGAACAGCATTCTTTTTATTGTTTTAATGCTTATTATTTTGGGAATAGTGTGGTCTTATTTTGGAATGATAGACGATGTTGTTATCGGTGAGGGAAAAGTTATCCCTTCATCGGAAGTTAAAATTATCCAAAGCTTAGATGGCGGAATTATTAATAAAATTATGGTTCAGGAAGGGGAAATAGTTCGTCCAAACCAAATTCTGGTAACTCTAGATGATACTCGGTACAAGGCAGATTATAAAAATGGCTATCATCGATATCTTGCCCTTTCTGCCACAGTAGCCAGGCTAACGGCACAAGCTTATGGTAAACCAAGTATTCAGTTTTCTGCTGAGTTAAAAGAAAATGCTCCTGATCTCGTAGATAGAGAAAATTATTTATTTAAAACCCAACTCGATTCGCTTCATTCAGAATTGGAAAATTTACAACAATATTTAGATCTGGCTAAAGAGCACACTAAAATGTATGAGAAATTAACACTTAAGGGGTATGCATCTAAGGCGGAATACATTCGAACTAAGGAAATTATTGCAGAAATTCAACAAAAGATATTAGAGAAAAAAAATCAATATCAAAATACTGCATGGACTGAGCTCAACCAGCAAAAAGCAGAGTTAATGAGTTTGACGGACTCATTAGCTTCTTTAAAAGATAAAATGGTACGTACTCAATTAAGATCACTCGTTTATGGTGTAGTTAAAAAAATTAATATTAAAACTGAGGGAGGAGTTGTTACTCCTGGTGAAGATATTTTGGAAATTGTTCCTTTGTCAGATAAGTTACTGATCGAAGCAAAAGTAACGCCCAAAGATATCGCTTTTATTCATACCGGACAAAAGGTATCCGTTAAGATTACTGCTTATGATTATACAGTCTACGGCAGTTTAAATGGAGTTGTTACTTATATCAGTGCGGATGCAATTGAAGAATCAAATGCTAAATTATCTGGGGGAGCATCAATAACCTACTATATGATCCGTGTACAAACCGATAAAAATTATTTAGGAAATGATAAGCATAAGTTACCCATAATTCCTGGTATGACCGCCAATGTTTTTATTAAAACAGGCAAAAAAAGTGTTCTGGACTATATTCTTAAACCAATTTTTAAAGCCAAAGAGGAGTCTTTCAGGGAAAGATAAGGATTATTACCTCGTAAATTTAAAGATATTTTAATTTTAACAAGTGAAAAACGGAATTTTTTTGCATAAATCGATTTGAATAAAATTTAACCAGTAACTATACTTTAAATAATATATATGATGTTTTAAATGATACTCCCACTACTTGAAGGTATCGGTTTGTTCAGGTGTTTAATAACGTGCAGGTACTAAAGTCATGGAAGAATTAAGAACCTTGCCCGCTTGGTTTTAGGTGTTCTTATGGCTTCCACGATTACCTCCCCTAATGAAGCATTAGCTTTACTACTGAAGACGATTCGCAATAGTAATCAAGAATTAATTTTAGCGAACAAAATTACTAACTACGGTAATGGGAGTTTAAATTTATCGCTTAATTCAAATTATGGTATAGGCATTGTAGGAAATGGGAATAATAATATTTCCTTAACCGGAAATAATAATGTTCTTACAGTCGGTAATGGTAAAGATACCCTCTCCATTTTAGGTAATAATAATCTTGTAATTGTCGGAAATGGTAATGATTCGGTAACACTTTCGGGTATAAATGAAACCTTGTTTATTGGAAATGGTAATAACCTAATTAATGCCTTATCTTCTTCAGGCAAAGATGTTATTACTGCAGGTAATGGGAATAACACTTTAAATCTTGGATATGCTCATGTTGCGAGTAGCATGGTGCAGCTAAGTGCCGCAAATTTTGCAGTAACATTAGGTCAAGGCGTTAACACAGTTCATTCTTTAACGACAGGGAGTACGGTTATAAATTTGGGAAATAATAAAAATAGTGTTGATGCGGGTGTTGGTTCCTCTGTTATAACAGGAGGAAGCGGTGCGGATAAGATGACTTATGAAGCTAATCTAAACGCCGTAGCCCACGGCGGGTCGTCTATATATAACGCAGGCAAAGGGATTGATGTTTTAGAACTGAAAGTAAGCTATGGACAACTTAATTCTGCCGAATTTAAAAATAATGTCTTAGGTTTTAAAGCAGCTGTTGCTTCAGGAGCAGAAGTAAATAATTTTTACAAATTTTCTTCCATTCCATTAAGTGTTAAAGGTTTTGAACAAATAAAAATCGTTGCTGAAAATCTAGGAGCACCTAAAGCATCATTTACTCCAACTTCAGTTCGTGAAAGCACCCCTGGTGCCAAACTAGGCACCTTATCTGCAACAGACATTGATGCTAAGGATCAACACTATTGGTTAATTATGAACAATAGTGCTAACGGAGCGCCTAAGTATGTCGTGGCAAATGAAAGTACTCAAGTAATTAAGGGTTTAACCTGGTTTAATGGGGTAAATGGCCCTGAAACTCTAAAATTAGCTGCTGGCGCAGTACTTGATGATTCAACTCCAAGTATGTTACCTATTAAAGTCGCTGTAGCGGATATAGCTCAATTACAAGCAATAAAAGCCGGAACTTTACAAGTTAGCGCGTTACCGACTCATACTTACAATGTTCCTGTTACTGCGGTTCCAGTACCTCCTACCTCATTAAAGGTAACAAGTCCTGGGGGGAATGAAAATGCATCGATACCATTAAATATAAGCGCTACAACACGTTATGCTGGTGACGTATTAACCTATAAAATCACGGGGGTCCCTGCAGGTGGTTCTTTATCTGCGGGGACACATAATCAGGATGGTAGTTGGACGCTTACTGCCGCACAAATTGTTGGGTTAACTTTTAAATCCGGAGTTAATCAAGTGTCTGGTTCTGTGACTCTAAATGTAGTTGCTACTTCTACATCTCCTAAAGGTTTATCCGCAAGCATGAATCAATCAATAAAGGTTGGCGTTAATCCTGTTGCTGATGCTCCTATTTTAAGTACGCAGGCGGTTAGTGGGAATGAAAATACCGCCATACCTCTTAATATAAGCGCAAAACTTCCCGTGGGAGATACCACGGATGTGCTGTCAGTAAAGATTGGCAATGTTCCCGCTGGAGCCACTCTAAGTTCAGGAGGCATTGCTTTAATCGCTAATAGAGATGGAACTTATACGCTCAATCCGAATCAATTGCAGGATCTTGCCATTAAGTTAAATGGGCAATTATCCAGCACTACCAAGCTGGCATTAGCAATAACTGCCAAATCTATGGTAGGCACTTCAGTAGCTACTACGACGGCAACGCAAGTCGTAACCGTTAATCCCGTCGCCGATACTCCTATCTTGACTACTCATTCGGTTTCTGGAAATGAAGGTGCTGCAATACCCCTTAACATAAGCGCATTACTTCCCGCAGGAAATACCACGGATGTGTTGTCAGTAAAGATTGACAATGTACCTGCTGGAGCGACTTTAAGTTCAGGAGGAATTGCTTTAGTAGCCAATAGAGATGGAACTTATACCCTCAATGCGAGCCAATTGAAGAGTCTTGCCCTTACCTTAAATGAACAATTATCCAATACCACCAATATTGCTTTAGCAATAACCGCTAAAGCTGTAGTCGGAACTTCAGTTGCTACGGCGAAGGCTACACAAGTTGTGACCATTAAACCGGTTGCCGATACCCCTATCTTAGAGACGCATTCGGTCTCTGGGAATGAAGGTGCTGCAATACCTCTTGATATCACTGCGTTACTTCCCTCAGGAAATACTACAGATGTGCTGTCGCTAAAGATTAGCAATGTTCCTGCTGGAGCGATCTTAAGTTCTGGGGGGACTACTTTGGTTGCTAATACTGATGGTACTTATACGGTTAACGCGAGCCAATTGCAGAATCTTGCCCTTACCTTAAATGGACAATTATCCAGTACCACCAATATTGCTTTAGCAATAACTGCTAAATCTTCTGTCGGAGCTTCAGTTGCCATTGCAACAGCAACACAAGTAGTAACCGTTGTCCCGGTTGCCGATACTCCGACTATAACCACACAACCGGCTAGTGGGAACGAAGGTTCTGATATACCTCTTGATATCACTGCGTTACTACCCGCAGGAAATACAACCGATGTGCTGTCCGTAACGATTTCTAATGTCCCTAGCGGAGCGACCTTAAGTTCAGGGGGGACTGCGTTGGTCCCTAATACGGATGGGACTTATACACTCAGTCCGAGCCAACTGGAGGAGCTTACCATTAAGGTAACTGAACAACTTGCCAGCACAACCGATCTTTCATTAACCGTCACGGCCAAATCTAGGGTAGAAAATTCAGTCGCGACTGCGACCGCAACACAAGTAGTAACCGTTGTCCCGGTTGCCGATACTCCGACTATAACCACACAACCGGCTAGTGGGAACGAAGGTTCTGATATACCTCTTGATATCACTGCGTTACTTCCCGCAGGAAATACCACCGATGTGTTGTCCGTAACGATTTCTAATGTCCCTAGCGGAGCGACCTTAAGTTCAGGGGGGACTGCGTTGGTCCCTAATACGGATGGGACTTATACACTTAGTCCGAGCCAACTGGAGGAGCTTACCATTAAGGTAACTGAACAACTTGCCAGCACAACCGATCTTTCATTAACCGTCACGGCCAAATCCAGGGTAGAAGATTCAGTCGCCACTGCGACCGCAACACAAGTAATAACCGTTGCCCCGGTTGCTGATACCCCGACCTTAACAACACAAACAGCTAGTGGGAGCGAAGGTTCTGCAATTCCTCTTAATATCACTGCATTACTACCCGCAGGAAATACCACCGATGTGCTTTCCGTAACGATTTCTGATGTCCCTACCGGCTCAACTTTAAGTTCTGGAGGAACAGTTTTGGTCGCTAATACGGATGGGACTTACACACTCAGTGCGAGCCAATTGGCAAATCTTACCATTACGGTAAATGAACAATTGGCCAGCACAACCGATCTTTCATTAACCGTCACGGCCAAATCCAGGGTAGAAGATTCAGTCGCCACTGCGACCGCAACGCAAGTAATAACCGTTGCCCCGGTTGCTGATACCCCGACCTTAACAACACAAACAGCTAGTGGGAGCGAAGGTTCCGCAATTCCTCTTAATATCACTGCATTACTACCCGCAGGAAATACCACCGATGTGCTTTCCGTAACGATTTCTGATGTCCCTACCGGCTCAACTTTAAGTTCTGGAGGAACAGTTTTGGTTGCTAATACGGATGGGACTTACACACTCAGTGCGAGCCAATTGGCAAATCTTACCATTACGGTAAATGAACAATTGGCCAGCACAACCGATCTTTCATTAACCGTCACGGCCAAATCTAGGGTAGAAGATTCAGTCGCCACTGCGACCGCAACGCAAGTAATAACCGTTGCCCCGGTTGCTGATACCCCGACCTTAACAACACAAACAGTTAGTGGGAGCGAAGGTTCTGCAATTCCTCTTGATATCACTGCGTTACTCCCCGCAGGGAATACCACAGATCTGCTGTCCGTAACTATTTCTAATGTCCCTACCGGCTCGACCCTAAGTTCTGGGGGGACTGCGTTGGTCGCTAATACGGATGGGACTTATACACTCAGTGCGAGCCAATTGGCAAATCTTACCATTACGGTAAATGGGGACTTAACTGGCACCACCGATCTTGCATTAGGTGTAACGGCTTATTCCACTGTAGAAAATTCAGTAGCCACTGCGACAGCTACTCAACTAGTTACCGTTACTCCAAATGCTTCGGGAGCTCTAAGTTCTGGAGCTGATGGCTCAACCGTGACCTCAGGTACGACAGATGGTTCAACTACCGCAGGTACGATAACGACAGGTTCAACGATAACAACGACAGATGGTTCAGCTACCGCAGGTACGATAACGACAGGTTCAACGATAACAACGACAGATGGTTCAACTACCGCAGGTACGGTAACGTCAGGTTCAACGATAACAGCGACAGATACTTCAACTGCGACAGCGGCAAATACTTCAACTGCGACAGCGGCAGATACTTCAGCTGCGACAGCGGCAAATACTTCAGCTGCGACAGCGGCAAATACTTCAGCTGCGACAGCGGCAGATACTTCAGCTGCGACAGCGGCAGATACTTCAACTGCGACAGCGGCAGATACTTCAACTGCGACAGCGATAGATATTTCAACTGCGACAGCGATAGATACTTCAACTGCGACAGCGATAGATAGTACAACTACGACCGTAACAAATAGCTCACTAGCCTCTGGGGGTGATGGAGCAAGTTCTGGACCGGTGATTCTTGAGCAAATTGTTGGAACTGGGATAGTGGATACATCCTATACCTCTTTTGATTCGAATGTGTCTGTTCCCACAATTGATTTAACTCAACAAGATAGTATTTTAGATGTAAGTGCACAAAGTGTTTTAAGTGTGACTGCTTCTGATAGTAGTTCAACTGTGACAGCAGTAGACAGTTCAACTGTGACAGCAGTAGATAGTTCAACTGCGACAGCAGTAGATAGTTCAACTGCGACAGCAGTTAGTTCCATTGCGACGGCAGATAGTTCGATTGCAACAGCAGATAGTTCAACTGCACTAGTTGCTGGCCAAACAGCTGCGACTCTATCATTACAAGGAACATATACAGATATAGGTATAGGTGGTGTAGAAGTAAATCATACCCTGGCCTAATTCAATGGCTTGCGTGAGTAGCGTAGTTTAAATCGGCATTAACAGTTAGAAGGCTAATCAGCCTTCTTTCTCTTTATGGCTGAAAAAGCAGTTCCATTGCTAAACATAAATCTAAATTTCTTTTGTTACTAAGGTTAAACCCTGTTTATAGCTTCTACAAGCAAGCGTTTCTTCGCCAAGTTTTTCATGTAACTCCCCTTGAGCTTCATAGGCTAAAGCGGTAGGCTCTATCTCATTTGATTTTTCAAGATAATATTTGGCTTTCCCCCACAATTTTCGTTTCATGCAGATTTGACCCAAGCATAAATAAAGTGCCGCTGAATGGGCATTTTTTTTCAGTAATCCTTCGGCAAAAGCAAGTTGTTTTTCATCGATTGGTAATAGGCTATAAAGCCCAATCAATTGGGGACTGAGATCTTTGCGTAGCGCACGTCGTAATAGTTCATTTGCATTAGTAAAATCCGCATTTTTTAACAAGAAACGGACGTATTCCGCAATGATATTCGGCTCATTAATTAAAGCTTTAGGTAATGAATGAAAGAAGGTCTTCACCGGCTCGAGTTGATTTTGTTTTGCAAGATCAATAAGACGCTGTAAATAAGCATTATACTGTAGTAATTCAAATTCTTGTGGATTTATAACCTGATATTTTTTTAAGTCAGGCAGGATTTGAATGAGTTGTGGCCAGTCTTTTACTTCTTGATAAAGTTGCATTATAAGTTTTAAAACATAAGGATGGCGTGGGGCTATATCATGTAAGTGCTTCAGTGTCGCCAGGGCTTGTTCCCATTGATGATTTGCTAGTTGCAATTCCGCTTGGGTTAATTCCACGGCAATTTTAGCCTCAGGCATGGAGTGTTGCGCTTCACGTAGATAATCATCGCGTAATTGATTGTCCCCCATTTTTTGGGCGGCTCGTGCGGCAGTTAAATAATTAAGTAAAGGTGTATCAGTATTCGGTAAGGCTTGAATCAAATGATTTTTGGCTTTTAACCAATATCCTTCACTGTATTCAATTAATCCTTTTCTCGTAATTGCTTGTGCTTTTTGATTAAGTCTTTTCGAATGCCATTGAGCTAAGGTGCTTGGCGTATGAGAAATTTTCTGACATAAACGTAAAAGAAGATACATGAAAAGGAACAAAATAATGATGCTAAAGACAGCTACCCATAGAGTAGTTTCTATGGTCCATTGGTTTATAGCAATTAATACATAGCCTGGGTCTTTATTGAGTTGAATGCCTAAGGCCACGGAACCTAGTAAAATCAAGAAAGCCAAGAGAATACGCATCATTATTGATTTCCTCCTTGTCCGTCAGATTGAGTCCCTGGAGTCTTTTTTGTTTCAATCAATTCATTGAGCATCGGGAGTGCAGATCCCATTGCTGGTCGTTTTTGGGTTACATTCTTTTGTTGTAACTCAGTCAGTTTTTTGATTAAAGCAGCCGTGTTTGGCATGTTTTCATTAAAATGCATTTTAAGACTATTAATCGCTTGTTTTAGAACCAGTTGATAAACAAAGGGCTCATTATTAAGAACAGCCCACTGTGCTTCTTGGAGATTCAGTCGGAGTTTCTCTTTAAGTAATGCCTCAAATAACGGAGAAACCAAGGGTTCAATTCCTTGATCATGTCGTCGAATGACCACAAGTTTTTCCAGTGCATTTAAACTGCCTTGTAATCGTACTTTCCAGCTAGACGAATCATTTGATGGAGGCGTGCTATTTTCTGATGAGGAGGTATTTCCTTTTATCGGTAAAGGGATGCTCAGATCATTAATGCTATTTTGTGCTGCATCCAACTGACTCAGCAATCCGGCAATATCAACTGTGGGGAGGGCTTGAATTTGGGCTATATCTTTAGCTATTGCTTGTCTGATATTTAAAATTTTTGGATCGTTTAGTTGCTTTAATAGCTGATCTGATTGTTCCAGTAATGCTATTGTTGCATCGCTTTCATTGCTCCAGTGGGCATTGATTTGTGCTAATTCAAGATAATAGCGGGCCTTTAGGAGAAGCCAATCCTGATTTTGATAAAACTTTTGTTGCATGGCATTTTGTATTTGTTTGCTTAAATTTTCAAATTTTGCTTGCCACTGTGTTTGTATTTCTTCGGTCTTATTTTCTCGGGTGTTAGTGTGTTCTTCAGCTTGGACTTGGCTTTGCTCCAATTGTTGTAACTGGGTGGTAAAACTATTTTGCGTTTTACTTAATTGATGTTCCAGTTGATGATTCTTAAAAACAGTGTAAGCAGCAACACCTAGCGCTACTAATGCAACAACAAATGCTAAGATAGGTATTAGGTATTGATTTTTACACACTGGAGAATTACGTGTGGATTTCGTCTTTTCATTTGGCGAAGTAAGGGGTGTTCTTTTAACTTTTTGTACTTGTTCTTCGTTGCTGCTGGCCATAAGTTAATCCTTGTTTACGTAATCAAACAATGCATTTATTATTTGATTAGGGTTACAAACCTTAATATTTTTTATATTCATTGTTGAGGCAACCTGAGCCAGGCGCTCGCTAATTAGGAGCCATTTTTTATTACGGAGCCATTCCTGGGCCTCTTTTTCAAACAGTTTAAAAAGGTTATGCAGAGACTGTTCGCTTGTTAACAGTATAATGTCCACTAAATCATCGCGCCATATCGACTCAAGCAATTTCCGGCTAATTTGAGGAATAACCCTTTGATATACTTTAAGAGTAATCAGGTTCGCTCCTCGTTGTATTAATTGCTCCTCAATAAGCGGTCTGCCTCCTTCTCCCTTAAATAGTAGCACGTTTTGTTTGGCTGGTTGTTGTAATGTGTTTAATGCCAGTAAATGTTCACTGTCAGGTATATTGGGGATTGCGTGGACTTGGATGCCAAATTTTTGCAGTGCTGCAGCACTACCTTGACCGATTGCAATGACATGAATTGAAGAGGGCCATTTAATATGTTGCCTGTTTAATTGAGTAAAACAGTAATGAACCGCATTGGCGCTAATGAAAATGGCTTGGTCAACTTTGTTTAAGTCCGGTAATAGATTGAGCCAATCATTGTTTGTTGCTCTGATCTCTAGAGCAGGTAGTGCAATTACGACCCCTCCCACTTTGTGAATGCTTTGACTCAACTGCTGTGCCTGGTCTTGTGGACGAGTATTTAAAACTCGTAAACCGTGTAATGAGCGACTCATTTTGATACAGATGCAAGAAGGTTTGCTGCTCCTTGCGCTAGCAACGATTGGGCGCAAAGTTCAGCCAAGTGTGTTGCCTGCTCCAATGAGCCCATTTGCACGCTCTTAATAATTTGCGCGCCATCAGGAGTCAGAACTTTTGCTTGTAAAGAAAGCTGGTTGTTTTCTATTGGTACACAAAAAACTGCCAAAGGGACATGACAATTACCTCCCAAGAGGGCATTGACCTTTCGCTCTGCATGCACACAAATAGATGATACGGGATCATTAAGTTCGGCAACTAGCGCATGCATTTCGTGATCGTCAGTTCTACATTCGATTGCTAAAGCGCCTTGCCCACATGCAGGAAGCATTATTTGGGCGGATAGTTGTTCCTTTACGACATCGGTAAATCCCATGCGCTCAAGACCTGCCGCAGCAAGAATAATTGCTTGATACTCTCCTGACTTGAGCTTCTCAAGTCGAGTATTGATATTTCCTCTTAAGGACTTAACATTCAAATCTGGTCTGTAGGCTAATAATTGTGATTGCCGTCTAAGACTTGAGGTCCCAACAATAGAATGCGCAGGAAGTGTCTGTAAATCGGTATGTTGGTAGCTGACAAAGACATCAAATGGATTGTCCCTTTTGCAGATGGCTGCCAAACTGAGTCCTTCAGGAAACTCTGCGGGCATATCTTTTGAAGAGTGAACAGCAAAATCAGCTCTTTTGTCCAGCAAAGCTTCTTCAAGCTCTTTGACAAATAGACCCTTGCCGCCAACAGCGAGAAGTTTGTCCTTGATGAACTTATCTCCAGAGGTACTCATTGGTAATAGTTCAATCTGTAAATTCGGCCATTTATTTAACAATAAATCCCGGACATGATTGGCTTGCCACAAAGCCAAAGGGCTTTGACGGGTTGCTATACGTAGGGTTCTTGAGTACATATGATACTGCATTTTGGAGAGCATGCAGTATCATACTATGTTCATTACACAGATGCACGTACAGAAAGAGCGATAAAAATGTAAGTCCATCCATTTACAATCATATCAATAGCAATGAACATTCCTATAACCCATAAGCCACTAATTGGCCATTGCATGATGATTAATACACCCAGAATAATGGCAATAATTCCGGCAAATAATAGCCAACCCCAACCTTTGGCGTTTTTTAAAGAAAAGGCAAGAATGATTCGTGTGATGCCAATAACAATTAGAACACCCGCTAAGAGTGCAGTAATTAACGTAGATGCTAAAAAGGGATCATACAGAACAACACCAGCACCAATTAGATATAAAACAGCAATTATGGTTTGCCAGAAGATACCACTCCAGTCCCGATGTTTAAAAATATCAATAAAATGGGAGATCGCGGAAATAATTAATAAGACAGCAAAAAAATACATGCTAACTAAGGTTAAGCCAATAACCATGCTCAAGCCAATACAACCTAGAAAAACAAGTAATAGCCCTAACCCCAAAAGCCAACCCCAATTTCGTCTTAAAGTGTCTGGAGTGTATATCTCTTTTGTATTTGCCATATCCTTTCCTTATTTTAATACATCCGTACTCAATAATACTCATTAAAATATACCCTAGTTTTCAAAGAGTTGTCGAATAGAGTTGTAATTGGTTCTGGTTTGTCTGCCTGTAACCTAGGTGAAGCGCAGTGTACCGGGATCCATTTAGGTCACCCTAAAACTAGGGCCTCCTGGACCACCCCGGGGGCGTAGGTAAAGATGTGACCAGGCGAAAGGGCTTCGCCTGGTCTACAATAAAGGAGATTATTTATAATTATCGTAAAGAGCATAAGGTTTTTGTTTATAATAAGCCCAATAACGATCTCCATATGACCAATGCCAATATTCGTGACCATAATTAACGAAGCCTACCGTTTCTAAGACTTGACTCATGATTTGGCGATTTTTTTTTGCTTCGTGGGTAATAATTTCTGAGGCAGTTAATGACAGAGATCCATCTAAGTCTTCCATCCAATCTTTAGGATGAATTCCCATATCAATGGCCGTGCCTTGTTCATTGATTAAATAAACATCAATTGCAGCGCCTGTCGAATGAGGTGGTATATTGGGTGAACCATCCAAGTTGGTCACTGGGGAGACCAGGCGGGTTGTTTCAATAAAAATCTCTTCAGATGACCAATCGGGATGTTTATTTTTAACTTTTTCATAACGTGTGTCAAAAAGCAATTTTTGTAATGCCAGACTTCGATAACTTTCATACAAGCAAAAACTTAATCCTTGGGGTAATAGGGATTGGGCTTGGTTTAATTTCTCATAAACCGTTTTTCGCATTTTTGTGTAATCAGTATTATTCGGTATTTCTGGAGACGGGCCATAGCTGATTTCAGGATAATTGATTAAATCAATCATCGGATCGTGATTATCAATCACCGGAATGGCAACTATTTTAGGATCGGCAATGAGCAAAATAGGAGCGTGTATGGGGAAGTCTGACATTTCAAATCCTTATAGCTTATTTTTTGCCATAGAAGCGAATGCTTCTGCTGCATTTTTTCTGCTTTCTTCAATAGTTTGATCTTTGATATGGGTGGCAATCATCCAAGAGTACCCAAAAGGATCTTTAATTAGTCCAGCACGATCACCCCAAAACATGTCCTCTACCGGCATAAGTATTTGACCCCCAGCCGCAACCGCTTGTTGAAAGAACGAGTCTACATCAGAAACATATACAAAAAGTGTGATTGGTGATTTTCCATGAGTTTCAGCACTTTTGGAACAATGTTCTCCTTCCATTTCATCACCCATCATAATAATGGAGTTACCAATTTGAATCTGTGCATGCATTATGCCTTTCCCATCTAAGGAAGGAAAAATCTGCAGCGCTTTAGCATGAAATGCTTGTTTATAAAATTCAATTGCTTTTGCACAATTTTTAAAAGTAAAAGATGGTGTTACCGTATGAAAACCTTCAGGAATTGCTTGGACCATGGTTTTAGCTCCTCAATTTTTTGACGATTCATTATAGTTTGAAGATTGTTTCCTGGATACAAAATGATTTTCCTTTTATTTGGTTTTGATCCTGCTGGAAAAAAAACTCACTTCTAGGTATCATCCTAAATTATTATCATGAGGTGTATGGGCATGAGGTTGCAGTTTTTAATATTATTTTTTTGTTGTTCATTTGTGTTGTATGCAAGTGATGAATCGCAGCAACGAGAAATTCAATTAAGAATTCAACCTGTAGGAAAGGTAACCGTCCAAGGTCAGACTCAGACAGATAATAAAGCAGTTAGTAATGTAGAGACCAAAGAATCCGGACATGAAACATACCATCAATATTGTATTGTTTGTCATCGAGACGGTCTTGCGGGAGCGCCAAAATTTAGAAACGAACAGGATTGGAAACCGCGATTAGTCAAGAGAGAATTAAATGATTTACTTGCTTCTTCAATAAAAGGTTTAAATGCTATGCCTGCAAAAGGAACGTGTATTAAATGCAATGATGAGGATCTTAAGGCTGCTATATCCTATATGTTGCCAAAATCATGAGAAAACTTACTTATAAAAAAATTCAAACCTTCAATGCAATGCTAACCGTGTTTGTATTATTTGCTTCGTTCTACTTTCAATATGTTGTTGGCCTTATTCCTTGTCCCTTATGCATCATGCAGCGCGTTTGTGTCTTTTTGTTGTTGGCAGTTATGGGCTTAAGCTTTCAAACTTTAAAAAAAGCGCACATTATCAGCTTGTTGCAAATCATTATTTCGTGTGCCGGCTTATTTTTTGCGATACGTCAATTATGGTTACAGTCTTTACCTGCTGGAGAAGCACCTGCGTGTATGCCCGGCCTGGATGTTTTAATTCGTTATTTCCCTTGGCAAACGGTGGTAAAAACTTTATTTTGGGGGAGCGGTGATTGTGCTGAGGTGAGTTGGCGGATGTTAGGAATCTCAATGCCTGGGTGGAGTGCTCTATACTTTTTATTCATGGCACTCATGGGATGTTTCTTGTTCTGGCATACTCGACGAAGTGCGCTTCAGGAAGAGTTGAGCTGAGGTAAAGTGAAGCAGAAACTAGGTTAAGTCGTTTCATTCATTCACTAAAATCAAGGAATCATCTTTATTCTTTTCAGCTTCATGAGAACCTAAATTGTTTTTGAAGTATTGAACTGCAGATTTTGGCTAACAGTAGCAGGGTCGCATTCTTGTCCTATTGGGGATAAATATGATTTGGGCTGAGTTGTTTCCGGATGTGCGAAGCGAAGCATCTGATTTTTAAAATGAACAATACGAGCGGCTGATTCTGGTGATTGAGATAAAGTGATTTTTTGCAATAATTCCAGCAATACATGCCGTGGCTGGTGACAGATGATCAACATATCACAACCTGCGTTAAGAGCTTCCTCCGTCCGGGTCATTAAATTGCCAATATCGGCGCCAGTCATGCTTAAGCAATCGCTTAAAATCAAACCTGTGAATTCCAATTCATGACGTAATATTTCCTGCAACCAAATGCTTGAAAAGCCAGCGGGTTTATTTGCATCAACTGCCTTATAAGTTACGTGCGCGGGCATGATAGCGCTAAGTAACCCTTTGTTGATCAGCTCGATAAACGGTTTTAAATCTTTGTTTTTCAACTCATCCATCGAGGTAAGAGATACGGGCATTGTACTATGTGAGTCGCCACTCACCGAACCGTGTCCTGGAAAATGTTTGGCAACTGCGGGCATGCCAGCGGCATTCATTCCTTCAATAAAAGCCCCTGCTAAAGCAACAATTACATCAGGATTATGGTGAAAAGCTCGATCTAGGCGTGCAATAATAAGACTTTTATCATGTAGGTCAAGGATCGGAGCAAGGCTTAAATCTACACCGCAAGTTTGTAGATCTTTGGCCATAATTTCGCCGTATTGTCGTGCAAGTTTGATGCCGACTTCCGGATTAAGATCATATGCATCCCCATAAACACGAGGAGCAGGCAAAGCACGAAATCCCTGACGCAAAAAGCGTTGCACAAAACCCCCTTCATGATCGGTAGTTATAAAAATATGGGGATTGATTTCGCGGATTTCATCAATTAAAAGTTCCAGCTGTTGTGGACTTGAAAAGTTACGAGTGAACAAAATCACGGAACCGATTAAAGGATGTTTTATGATTTCCCGTTCAATATCTGAAAGTTCAGTACTTTCTATATCGATCATGAATAAATTAGAATTTGAACTGGGCATACATATATATCCTTTTTAGAATTTTGGATGAATAGGATCATGCTTCCATAGATTTTGCGCATGATATCATAAATTAGAGTTCTTTCGAAACTTACTGGAGTGGCAAATTGTTTCGTTGATTAGGGGTGGATCCTCATCAATTCCAGGTATAATCTGGTTTTTTACGCTACTTCTTATCGGTCTATTGTTTACTGCAGGGTATGTAAAAGAAAACTATTGATTAATTATTAACAAGCCTAATGCTGGTAATCTGAGTTTGACTTAGCTATTATCGGCATTTTTGAATTATTTCTATCCGATGAAAACCTTTTCTTGCGATGTGTTGCATAAACACTCCTCTACTCAAGCGCGAGTGACGCGTGTAACTACGGCTCATGGTGAATTTATAACCCCAGTTTTTATGCCGGTTGGTACGCGTGCTGGTGTAAATAATATGACTCCCACTGAATTGCATGATGCACACAGTCAAATCATTTTAGGGGGAAATACCTATCATATGTTGTGTGCTCCAGGTATGGATGTCATCGAAAAAGCAGGGGGAATGCATCCTTTTATGGGATGGCATGGACCGATGTTAACGGATAGTGGGGGCTTTCAGGTTTTTAGTTTATCCAAGAATAAAGAAATTTGTACGATTGATGAGGAAGGTGCACATTTTCGATTACCGGGGAGTCAGCGGTTAATTCATATGACGCCGGAAATGTCCTTAGAAACCCAAAAAATTATTGGTGCGGATATTATTATGGCCTTTGATCAGTGCACGCCAGATAGTTGCACTAAAGATGAGGTCAGTCATATTATGACGCGTACACATCGTTGGTTGAAACAATCCATGAATTATCATCAACAATATCCAACTTCCCGATATGGTTATGAGCAAGCACTTTTTGGCATTATTCAAGGAGGGACTTTTAAAGATTTACGTCGTGAAAGTGCAGATTTTATCTCTTCTATGAATACCGAAGGAATTGCAATTGGCGGTGAAACAATTGGTTTTGATATGCAAACCACTGTGGAAGTTATTCGTTGGGTACGCGATTATTTACCAGAAAATAAACCACGATATACCATGGGGGTGGGAATGTCCCCTCAGGACCTTTTGGATGTGGTCGCAGAAGGAATTGATATGTTCGATTGTGTCGCGCCGACACGTAATGCTCGGCATGGGTCTTTATATTGCGGTGAGTTGATTCGAGAAGGCAATTGGTTTCGCTTTGCCAGTGAGTATGAGAATGAACGAATTCAAATAAAAAAATCCTGTTTTGCTGATGACATGTCGCCAATTATGGCGCAATGTACGTGTTACACTTGCCGTAATTACTCTCGTTCTTATTTACATCAGTTAACAAAACAAAAAGCAAATTTATTTACAGCATTGGCAAGCATTCATAATGTTCATGTAATGCATGATGTTTGTGATAAAATGCGAGAGTTAATAATTAATGAAAGTGCCAATTAAAAGGCACTTGCATTTATGTCATATTCATATAACGAATAATATCTTGTAAAAAGCATTGTCTTTTTACATATATTAAGATCATCAATTAATTTAAAAAATGACAGGAGATATTAATGGTTGTAATTAGCACATCTAAAGGTGATATTCATCTACAGTTAGATACAGAAAATACTCCAGCTACAGCAGAAAATTTTCTTAATTATGTGCGCAGTGGTTTTTACGATAATACAATTTTCCATCGTGTTATTGCCGGTTTTATGATTCAAGGTGGTGGGCTTGATTCAGAGATGAAACAAAAATCAACTCGCGAGCCTATTAAAAATGAAGCTAAGAATGCGAAGCTAAACAAACGCGGTTCTATTGCAATGGCAAGAACTATGGACCCTCATTCTGCAACAGCGCAATTTTTTATTAATGTTGCTGATAATGCATTTTTGAACTACAGCGGCGATCATATGCAGGGTTATGGATATTGTGTATTTGGTGAGGTTGTTGAAGGTATGGATGTTGTTGACGCGATTGCTAAAGTTAAGACTGGGCAACGTATGGGACACGCTGATGTGCCTGATGAAGAAGTAAGTATTATCGCAGTTAAAGAAGTCTAAGAGGGCTTGGTAACCTGGGTGAAGCGAAGCAAACCCGGGTTTCACCCAGGATATTTCCCGTGCGTCGCTTCATCAGGCTACATTTCTAAAATTCTGTTTACTCTATGATTTTCTTTTCCGCTTTTTAATACTTTCCGAATAATCAAATATTGGTATTTCAATATGGAAAAAAATGGCTAATAGTCGTGTAGTAAAAATACTAATGAGTGTAATAATCACGTTGAGATTTTCTGAAATATTAAAATAGTTGAGGGTAGTAAACAGTACTGCTCCCGCCAAAGCAATAACTGCATAAAGTTCTTTTCTTAATACTAAAGGGATGTCATTGCAGAGAATATCCCGTAACATACCCCCACAAATGCCCGTGACCATACCACTAATAATGGCAATGCTTGGTGATAAACCATGATTGAGTGCTTTTTGCGTGCCAATAATTACAAAAGTAGATAATCCCAATGCGTCGAGAATTAAAAATATTTTCATGATGCGAATTAATGAATGGGCAATGAATATAGTCAGGAATGCACATATTGATGTGTACAGTAAATATTCAGGATGAATAACCCAAGTTAGAGGATAAGTATTAAAGAGAGCATCTCGAACAGTACCACCACCTAATGCAGCGATACTCGCAATCAACATAACACCAAAAAAATCCATTTTTTTACGACCGGCCGCTAACGCGCCGGTGATTGCTTCAACACAAATACCAATGATGAAAAGACCGTGGAGTAACATATAAACTCAGTGTGTTTTTAAAATGCAATGATACCACTATTCGGTCAAACGACGAAATATATGGAACGGAGTTCTTGTTCCATTAGGTGGATCAGCAGGCAAATTTGATTTGAGATTATCTTACTAGCGAAGAATCCCTCATCTCCGGTTGTTTGTTTGCCAACTTGTTATAATAACATACAATTTAGAGGGTGTAAATTTCGACGACTACGGTAATGATAGGATAAAGATAACAAGTTTGTTATTGAGAGAAATTTAATGGTTTGTAGGAGAATAAATATCAAACATATTACAAGGAAATTATCATGAGGGATCAAAATTCTAGTAACCTTGTTGTAGTCGCAGTAATTGCGATGGTGATTATAGTATTTATTGGTTTGTATTTTATTTTCGCAAAAATAGAAACTTCGCCTACTGGAACTGGAGAAAGTATAAACGTTAATGCCCCAACAGGTCAGGCACAAAAAATTGAAGTACCCAAGATTGAAAAGCCGGTAATAGAAGCCCCTGCTCCTAAAGAAAGTGGTGGTGGAAATCAAAATCAATGAGTTAGGGTTATTTTAAGATGAAATCATCTTGAGCTTGGGCGCCGACCTGAATGAGCACATAGGTTTAAATTAACGCTCTCTTAATGTGCGTTGAATTATAGGATGGTCATTATTTCTTTGTTGGCCATCTTATAAGAGTCATTTTATTATGCTCCATATGAATGACTAAAGTGTTTCAGCGAGGCTAAAGCCAAGTCAATAATTTTTTTTGACTGTTCTTCATCTGCATTAATTAGACTGACATCATGGATCAATTCAATTAAAAAATTGGGTATTTCTTGTTCTGGAAGCATATCGTTATAAAGGCTGGACGCTTTAGAGAAAATATAATGAAGTAAATTTTTATTAATAGATATTTTTTCTTGGGCAATTCCTTGGTCATTTTGGGAGTCGCCAAATAACAACCATCCTGGTGAAATATGAAGTTTCGTTGCGATTCCTACTAATTTAACGGGATCAGGAATGGCTTCGCCGCGAAGATACTTTCGGCATATTTGTAAGGAATAGCCTGTAATTTCTGCTAGCTTATGAATGCAAACACCCGAAGTAGACCGTTGTGAATTAAATCCTGCTGCGATCATGGCATCACGCAGGCGTTCAGCGAACTGTTTTGCTAGGTTAACTTTTTCCATAGTGGTATAGATCCCCCAATTTAAAAGTAAATAAATTATAATCAATAGAAACAAAACATGCAAAAAATATATGAATTCGAAACTTAAGGTTTCCATTGGAAACTTATAGTTGACATAAAAGACAAACGAAGTATAATTCCAGCGAAACCTATGGAAAGGTTCTTTTTAGTCCAATAAAGAAATAGTGATATACGATGGAAAAAATATCATAGTACAGTCCAATAGAGAAAAGGTGGATAACTCATAGCGGTTCACCTCGCATATCTTGGCTTGAATGGTTCCCCTCCATTTGAGCCTTTCTATCAAGTTCTTAACTGATTTTAATAGAAAATCTCTATGAAATTATAAGGTAACTAGACTTTAATTTAAGACAGGGAATATCCATAACCTATTTGATTTATATGTCATTTTAATAAATTGACTAATAAGTTAATAGAATTAGCAAGCGTTATTTGTTCTTGCTCATCCAAAGATCGGAGGTTTTCATTAAGTCTGTTATGGAGCAGATAGGGGGAGGCATGAACAAAATCTTTTCCCTTATCAGTAATATCAATATAAATAATACGGCGGTCTTTATTGTCTCGAGTACGATGAATCAATTCTTTTTCTTCCAGCCTATCGATTACTCCCACCAAAGTGCTCATTGATAGATAGACTTTTTTAGAAAGAGTAGAGATGGTCATAATCCCATTTTCATAAATTTCATACAAACAGATGATTTGCGGTACGGTTAAACCATAACATTTGTTTAATCGTCTGGAATGAAAATCCATTTCTTGCATTATTTTGCGTAAGGCTAGAATAATGCTTTTAGAACGCTGTTCAGATTGGATTTCAAAATCAATATTTGGATTTATTTGATTGGGCTCAATAGTGTTCATCGATTGTCTTATAAAAATTCAAGGTTGAAATTGAACGTATTAACCATTACTATTTAAAATGATTTGTGTGCGAATTATTTCAACAGATATGAATATTTAAGGGTATATTTATTGTACATCACTATTTAAATCAACTGTATAGAGCTCCTCAAAAATATTAAAGAGGGACTTTCAACATACTATTCCAGCTATCAATAATAAAAAGAAGGATTAATTATGCAAAGTCAACTCAACGAATCCTTGTCTACGCAAACCCAAGATACTGTATTCGGTTCAAAAGAAGAAATTCAATTTAACAGTGGCGGAATACTGACTTTGGGAGTAGAAGTTGAACTGCAACTTATTGATTCTGAAACCTATAATCTATGTTCTCGAGCAGAAGAAGTCTTGAAGGCTATGTCTCACCTTGAGAAGGTTAAGCCAGAATTTTATTTAAGTACAATCGAAGTAAATACTGCTAAATGCAATCTTGTGCAAGAAGTTGAAGAGGACCTGTCTGCTTCACTATTTGAACTTCAACATGTTGCGAAAAAACTTGGAATCTTGCTTGCAACCACTGGATCTCATCCTTTTTCTAAATATGCCGATTGGCATATCTCGCCTACAACTCGTTATCAGGAGTTGATTGATCGCAATCAATGGCTTACTCGTCGTATGAGCGTATATGGACTGCATGTGCATTTAGGTATGTCCAGTGGAGAAGAATGCATCCGATTTAACAATTTTTTCATGTATTTTTTACCGCACTTATTAGCGCTGTCTTCAAGCTCCCCTTTTTGGCAAGGAATTGATACGGGACTCTCTTCTTGTCGTCCAACCACCTATGAAGCTCTTCCTACAGCCGGGCAACCTTATCATGTACGCTCATGGCAGGATTTCGAATATCTATATAAGACACTTAAGGCCTGTGGATCTATAAAATCACTTAAAGATTTATGGTGGGATCTAAGACCCAGTCCAAATTTTGGGACGCTTGAAATCCGTGTTTGTGATGGTACGGCTACATTAGCAGAAACATTAGCTCTAGTAGCATTCATTCATACTCTCGCCCATTGGTTTGCTGATAATGGAGGTTGGCTGGAAGCAGTCGCTTATCCTCCTTATTGGCTTTCTCGAGAAAATAAATGGCGGGCCATTCGCCATGGCTTAGACGCTGAGTTAGTAATGAATACTGATGGTAAAATAAAACTAATGCGCGATGATTTGCAAGAGTGGCTTGAGAAATTAAAACCATACATTGAGCAGCTGAATTATCGAAACTATTTTGCAACGCTTGAAGAGATTATGGCCTCAGGAACAAGCTCTGAGCGACAACGAAAAGTATTTGCTTATAATAATTGCTTTCAAGAGGTGGTGAAACACAATATAAATGAGTTTTTATTGCAAGCGCCATTATATAGACGTGAACTGGCCATTTCATAAAATTGGGACCTAGTAAAAGCAATTGCGCCTTTTTAACACGATCAAGATGGATTCATCCGTTTTTTCTAGGTAAATGATTGCTTTGTAATATCACCTTATTATATACTTCACCCCAATGTGTATGCAGGTCGTTTTATAGGCACGTAGCTCAGTGGTAGAGCACCACCTTGACATGGTGGTGGTCGGTGGTTCGATCCCACTCGTGCCTACCATGCAACTAAATCGTATTCCAGGAGCGCCCGCTTTCATTTGGGATGATGCTTAAGATTGACTCCTCTTAAATTAAGGTTTAAGCCCTGCCATGCAGGGTTTTTTTTTGAAAAGAAGTGCTTACGGATAAAATTATGCCAAACATTAAATTGCCTGATGGAAGTATAAAACATTTTGAAGCGCCTTTAACTGTTTATGAGGTCGCTCATAGCATAAGTCCTGGCTTAGCTAAAGCTGCCATAGCAGGCCGTATCAATGATCGCTTAGTCGATACTTCTTTCCTTATTGAGAATGATTGTGCATTAGTCATCCTTACAGAAAAACAAGATGAAAGCCTTGAAGTAATTCGTCATTCTACGGCACACTTATTAGCACAAGCGGTTAAAAGTCTTTTCCCAACTGCACAGGTCACTATCGGTCCTGTTATTGAAGATGGCTTTTATTATGATTTCGCCTTTCAAAGACCTTTTACTCCAGAAGATTTAGAGTCCATCGAAGCGAAAATGATGGAATTAGCCAAAGCGAATTATCCTGTGACGCGTAGAGAATTACCCCGTGATGAGGCAATTAAATATTTCAAGAGTATTGGCGAAGAGTACAAAGCTAAAATTATTGCAGATATTCCTAAAGATGAAGTGTTGTCTTTGTATAAGCAAGGTGATTTTGAAGACCTTTGTCGTGGTCCTCATGTGCCCTCCACAGGATTTTTGAAGGCATTTAAGCTGACTAAATTAGCGGGAGCTTACTGGCGCGGTGACTCCAATAACGAAATGTTGCAACGTATTTATGGTACAGCTTGGGCTGATAAGAAATCGTTGACCGATTATTTATTTCGTCTGGAAGAAGCTGAAAAACGCGATCATCGGAAATTAGGGAAAAGCTTAGAGTTATTCCACTTCCAGGATATCGCACCTGGGATGGTATTTTGGCATCCCAAAGGTTGGACAATTTATCAAGAGCTCGAACGCTATATGCGTCATCGATTGGTTGATTTTGGTTACCAAGAAATTAAAACACCCCAATTAGTTGATAAGGTTCTTTGGGAAAAATCAGGTCACTGGGCTAATTTTAGAGACGAGATGTTTGTCACTGAAACTGAAAATCGTCACTATGCAGTTAAGCCAATGAATTGTCCATGCCATGTGCAAGTATTCAATCAAGGGTTAAAAAGTTATAGAGATTTACCCTTAAGATTATCGGAGTTTGGTAATTGTCATCGTTGTGAACCTTCAGGTGCATTACATGGTTTGATGCGTGTTCGTAATATGGTTCAAGATGATGCTCATATCTTCTGTACAGAAGATCAAATTCAATCCGAAGTAGCGATGATGCTCGAGCTGGTTCAGTCTGTGTATGCTGATTTTGGCTTTGATCAGATTAAATATCGATTGGCATTACGTCCTGAAAAGCGAGTTGGTAGTGATGATGTTTGGGATAAAGCAGAAGCGGCTTTAAAGCAAGCAATGAAAGATCGCAATATAGAATGGGTTGATGCTCCAGGTGAAGGGGCGTTTTATGGGCCTAAAATTGAGTGTTCTTTAGCTGATTGTTTAGGTAGAATTTGGCAGTGTGGAACCATACAAGTTGATTTTTCGATGCCTGGTCGTTTGGATGCCTCATATGTGGCTGAAGATGGTAGCAAACAAATTCCTGTTATGTTACATCGTGCAATTTTAGGTTCGTTTGAGCGTTTCATGGGAATTTTGATAGAACATTACGCAGGAAAATTTCCTTTGTGGTTGTCCCCGGTGCAAGCGATAGTACTAACAATTAGCGAAAAACAGAATGAGTATGCCCAAAAGGTTACCCAAATTTTACAAAAAAGAGGTATTCGTGCCAACTATGACTTGAGAAATGAGAAGATTGGCTTTAAAATTCGCGAACATACTTTGCAAAAAGTACCTTATCTTTTAGTGATAGGGGATAAAGAAGTTGAATCAAACCAAGTCGCAGTGCGCTCTCGTGAGGGAACAGACTTAGGTGTGATGACAATAGATACAATTTGTGATACCTTGGCGCAAGAAATTGCTCGAAAAGGATCAATTGCTATTAACAAGCAGGGGGGATTAAACCATTAGTGCACCAACTAAGCGTGAAAATGATCGCGCACGAATTAATGAACAGATCAATGTACCTGAGGTACGCTTAATTGATGTCGATGGTAATCAGGCAGGAATTGTCTCAACACGTGAAGCCCTGCGAGCAGCGGAAGAAGGTGGATTGGACCTGGTGGAAATATCTCCCACAGCCAAGCCTCCTGTATGCCGTATCATGGATTACGGTAAGTTTCTCTTTGAACTGAGCAAAAAACAAGCTGAAGCGAAGAAAAAGCAAAAGCAAATTCAGGTCAAAGAATTGAAATTCCGTCCTACGACGGAAGATGGGGATTATCAGGTCAAGCTACGCAACCTGATCCGTTTCCTAAATCATGGTGATAAAGTCAAAATTACGCTGCGTTTTCGTGGTCGTGAAATGGCTCATCAAGAACTCGGTATGAAGATTCTTGAGCGTTTACAGCAAGATACAGCTGAATTTGCTGTTGTCGAACAGCAAGCAAAACGCGAAGGAAGACAATTACTGATGGTGTTATCACCCAAAAAAACTAAGTAGCTGAACAAATGCGGAGTATATTGTTATGCCGAAGTTAAAGTCACATCGCGGAGCGTCTAAACGCTTCCGTAAGACAGCAAGTGGCGCGATTAAACGTCGTGGTGCTTATAGAAACCATATCCTCACCAAGAAGTCTACTAAGGCGAAGCGTCATTTGCGCGTAGAGTCTGGTACTTTGAAGCCATGCGATGCTCGTTTAGCAGAACGCATGTTGCACGGTAGTTAAGGGGGGAATGAAGAATGCCAAGAGTTAAACGTGGTGTGACAGCGAAAGCACGTCACAAGAAAGTTTTAGACCAAGCCAAAGGTTATTACGGAGCCCGTAGCCGGACCTACCGCATGGCTAAACAAGCAGTAATTAAAGCGGGTCAATATGCTTATCGCGATCGACGTCAGAAAAAACGTCAATTCCGTGCATTGTGGATTACTCGTATTAATGCACAAGCTCGTGAGTGCGGATTATCATACAGCCGTTTAATTGATGGATTGAAAAAAGCATCAATTGATCTGGATAGAAAAGTATTGGCTGATCTAGCTGTTCATGACAAAATAGCTTTTGCTGCAATTGCTGAACAAGCTAAGGCTGCATTAGCAAAATAATCTATTTAAAGTACTTAATGACGCGCATTGCTCTGGGTGAAGCGTAGCGGAACCCAGAATACATTCAATTAAGTGCTAAAAAGATGAAATTTATTTTAAGGAGGCTGCGGCCTCCTTTTTACTTGTGGGTATAATTATGCAGGATATCATCACCATACAAGAGCAAGCTTCTGAAGCAATTAAGAATGCACAAGATGTATCTGGATTAGAGTCAATTCGTGTTGATTTTCTAGGTAAGAAAGGCAAGCTGACTGAAATTTTAAAAGGACTGGCTCATTTATCCGCCGAAGAGAAACCTAAAGTAGGTCAATTAGTAAATCAGGCAAAACGTGAAATCAGTACTTTGATTGAAACCAAAATGCTTGAACTCAAAGAAAAGCAACTATTAGAAAAACTTTCAGCTGAGCGTATTGATGTGACTCTTCCTGGACGTAAGAAAGAGAGTGGTTCCTTACACCCTGTAACTCAAGTGAAACATCGAATTAATGAGTTTTTTAGCCGTATGGGTTTTGATATTGTTGATGGTCCGGAAATAGAAACTGAATTTTATAATTTCGAAGCACTAAATATTCCTGGACATCATCCAGCACGTGCAATGCACGATACTTTTTATTTTGGTGATGGCCGTTTATTGAGAACGCATACTTCCCCAGTTCAAATTCGTGCTATGGAACAACGCAAACCTCCTTTTCGTTTAATTGCGCCTGGCCGTGTCTATCGATGTGATTCTGATTTGACTCATACCCCCATGTTCCATCAGGTTGAGGGTTTGTTGATTGACAAGCAGGCTACTTTAGCAAGTTTAAAAGGCTTACTCCAAGATTTGTTTGCTGATTTCTTCGGTCGAAAATTAGCTTTGCGGTTTAGACCTTCCTATTTCCCATTCACAGAGCCATCGGCAGAAGTTGATATTGAATGTACCCAATGCAGTGGTAAAGGATGTCGCTCTTGCAAGTTTACTGGATGGCTTGAAGTTTTAGGCTGTGGCATGGTGCATCCCAATGTGCTTAAGGCTGTGAATATTTCTCCTGACGAATATCAAGGTTGGGCATTTGGCATGGGAATGGATAGATTGGCAATGTTATATTATGGAATAGATGACTTACGGATGATGTTTGAAAATGATCTTACTTTTTTAAGTCAATTTTAAGAAGTTTTGCACTGTTGATCTGTTGTTTTCAGTATTGTGGTCCGGGAGCGGAGTAAGCTCTGCGGACCTAATAAAAAGTTTAATCCGGTGGTAAGGACTATAAATGAAATTAAGTAAATTATGGTTGCGTGAATGGGTAAATTACTCATTAACTGAGCAAGAATTAGCAAGTCAACTGACTATGGCGGGCCTGGAAATAGATGCAGTGAGTCCGGTAGCAGGTGAGTTTACTCAGGTAATCGTTGCTGAAGTTCTTAGTACCAAACCTCATCCCAATGCAGATAAATTAACTGTATGTGAAGTCAATGCAAATATGGATAAACCGTTACAAATTGTCTGCGGCGCTTCCAACGTACGAGCCGGGTTAAAAGTAGCGTTGGCTATGATTGGCGCACGTTTGCCAGGAGGCTTTAATATTAAAGAATCCAAATTACGAGGTGAATTATCTCAAGGAATGCTCTGTTCTGTCAGCGAGTTAGGAATGGCTGAACAATCTGAAGGCATCATGGAGTTAGAAAGCGATGCACCAGTAGGGATGGATTTACGCGAATATTTGACTCTTGATGATCATATTTTTGATATTGATTTAACCCCCAACCGAGCTGATTGTTTTAGCGTTTTAGGTATCGCTCGTGAAGTAGCGGTTTTAAACAAATTACCCTTATTAGAAAAAACAATTTCTGAGGTGACACCCAGTATCGATGACGCTCTTCCAATACAGTTAAAAAGTCCAGATGCTTGTCCGCGATACTGTGGCCGTGTAATTCGTAACATAAATCCTAAGGCCACTACACCATTATGGATGAGTGAGCGTTTACGTCGCAGTGGTATTCGTACATTGCACCCAATTGTAGATGTTATGAATTATGTAATGATTGAATTAGGTCAGCCCATGCATGCTTTTGATTTAGCAACAATCAACGGTGAAATTAATGTGCGTTTTAGTAATAATCAAGAACAGTTAGTGTTGCTTGATGGTCAAGAATTAACATTAAATGAAAAAGTATTGGTTATAGCTGATCAAGATAAACCTTTGGCGATGGCTGGGATCATGGGTGGAGAAGTAAGTTCAGTACAAGCGCATACCCAAGACGTATTTTTAGAAAGTGCCTATTTTAATCCGATTGTTATTGCAGGCGTAGCAAGAAAATTTGGTTTATTCAGTGATTCATCTCAACGTTATGAACGAGGAGTCGATCCATGCTTGCAAATGAAAGCTCTTGAACGAGCTACTGCATTAATTTTAGAAGTCGCAGGTGGAGAGGTAGGACCAGTTATTGAAGCTCACGATAAAAAATATCTACCAGAAACGGTCTGTTTTTCTTTTGATACAGATAAAGTGAAAAAATTAACTGGACTTAGTATTTCATTACAAGAAATGAAAAGTTTATTAGAAGGACTCGGTGTGGTAGTGGGTAAAGACCATAATAATTTTCTTGAGGTCACTATTCCTTCTCACCGTTTTGATATCAAATATGATGTCGATTTAGTCGAAGAAATCATCCGCCTTTATGGTTATGATAATTTACATGCACAGCCTACCACTACATTAGTACAGGCTGGGAAAGCATGCGGTAATGAAGAAATAGCAGCGAAGCTATCTCATTGGTTCAGTAATAGAGGGTATCATGAAACGATAAGTTACAGTTTTGTTGATCCTGAATTACAACGTGAACTCTATCCAAACAAAGAATTTATGCAGTTGCTTAATCCAATTTCCTCTGAACTATCGCAAATGCGTGCGGGGATGTGGCCAGGATTGATTGCATCAATGATTTATAATGTTCATCGTCAGCAAAATGCAGTTAAGTTTTTCGAAATCGGTGTGGTTTTTGATGTGAACAAAGAGCAACTTATTGAGCGCCCTTGTATTGCCGGTTTATTGATGGGAGAGCAAGGGAGTGTCAATTGGAGTGAGCCTACTCGAGTCTTTGATTTTTTTGATTTAAAAGGCGATCTTCAATCTTTATTTGCTTCACTTAAATTAAAACAAGTCGAGTTCATAGCGGCAGCCCATGATGCGTTACATCCCGGGCAATCAGCCCAGATACATATTAATGGTGTTCCCGCTGGATGGATAGGGATGTTAAATCCACGCTTTGCAGATGCATTAGATTTGCAAGAGGATGTTTTACTATTTGAAATCAATTTAGCGGCATTAATTGGGCATGAATCACCTCGTTATAAAACGATTTCTAAATACCCACAAATTCGCCGCGATTTGTCATTCTTGGTTGATGCAGAAATCAGCATTATGCAGATTGAATCAGCTGTCAGAGAGACCATAAAAGAAAATTGGTTAAAATCTTTTGATGTATTTGATGTCTACACCGGTGAAGGAGTTCCACAAGGAAAGAAAAGCATTGCCGTTGCTATGACTTTGCAAGATGAAAGTCGGACTTTAGTTGATGCCGAGATAAATTCTTTAATTAGTGCTATAATCAACATGTTAGAAAACAAATTTTCAATCATATTGAGGGAATAATCGTGAATGCACTAAGCAAAGCAATAATGGCAGAAACCCTGTGTGATGAATTAAAACTGTCCAAGCCTGCATCAAAGGAAATGGTCGAGAATTTTTTTGAAGAATTGCGACATGCTCTTGAGCATGGGCATCACGTAAAATTATCAGGATTTGGTAATTTTACATTAAGGGATAAGCCACAAAGGCCGGGTAGGAACCCAAAAACTGGAGAAGAAATTCCAGTAGTAGCCAGGAGGGTTGTCACTTTTAAACCTGGTTTGAAGTTAAAAACAAAAATTGAATCTATAGGAAAGTAGTCCATTGGCCTATTATAATAAACATGTTCTCATATGCACCAATCAAAAGGCTGCAGGCAAGCAATGCTGCGCAAATACCGGTGGTGAACCTTTTTTTGATTATATGAAATCACGACTTTTGGAACTGGAGATGCATGGTCCGGGTAAAGTTCGTGTAAGTAAATCTGGTTGTCTTGGGCGATGCAGTTCTGGCCCATGTATTGTGATTTACCCTGAAGGCGTGTGGTACAGCTATTCGTCTTTTGCTGATATTGATGAAATTATTGAGCAGCATTTAATTTCTGGCAACATTGCAGAGCAGTTATTAATTGACCAGGAATAATGGATAGAGCCATGTGTAGTCTGGATGTCTTGAGGCAGAACCCAAAATTGAAATTATGAAACGTTTAGATTTCTGGGGCTCTTCTTCAGCGCATTGCCATTAAGTTAAGTAACTATAGTGTTTTCTCTTCGTTCTGCGCAAACAGCAGTAGGCAGGATAAGGTAATAACCATTAACTTAATGATGATGTCGTTTTGCTTCATCCAGATTAAACAATAGAACAAAAATTATTATGATTCTTGTTTGAAATTTGTTATATTTACGCGGATTTAATTAATTGTTTATAAATTTTTATCCTTTTTTACTTGTAGGATGTTTCTGTTTTGGTTAAAATCGCCCGTCCATGATAGAAGATTACCAATTTAGGCGGTTCGGAGTTCATTTAATGAAGACATTTAGTGCCAAAGGCCATGAAGTCAAACGTGACTGGTTAGTGGTTGATGCCAGCGACAAAGTTTTGGGTCGCTTAGCAAGTGAGATTGCTCGTCGTTTACGTGGCAAGCATAAAGCTGAGTATACCCCCCATGTTGATACTGGCGATTACATCGTAGTTACTAATGCGGAAAAGGTTATTGTGACCGGCCGTAAATTTACCAACAAGATGTACTATCGTCATACCGGATATCCTGGTGGAATAAAATCAGATAGTTTTGAAAAATTACAGGCTAGAAATCCTGTTCGAATTATTGAACTTGCTGTTAAAGGCATGTTACCAAAAAATCCTTTAGGTAGAGAGATGTATCGTAAGCTAAAAGTATATGCTGGCAACGAACATCCACATACTGCACAGCAACCCAAGCAACTTGATATTGAGGAATAAGTATTATGGCTGAAGTGAAGCAATACTACGGCACAGGTCGTAGAAAAAGTTCAACAGCTCGTGTTTTTTTACGTCCAGGTAAAGGCGAGATCAAAGTAAATGGCCGTACTTTACAGGAATATTTTTGCCGTGAAACTTCTTGCATGGTTGTAATGCAGCCACTTGAAACCGTTGACCTTGTTAATAAATTTGATGCTTATATTACAGTATCTGGCGGTGGTGTTTCTGGCCAAGCAGGTGCTGTGCGTTTGGGTATCGCAAGAGCATTAGTTGCTTATGATGAAGCAGGATTAGCAGAAGATGCTGAGCCTAGTCCAAATTCTGTTCGTAGAAGATTACGTGCACGTGGTTTATTAACTCGTGATTCACGTCGTGTTGAAAGAAAGAAAGTGGGCTTGCACAAAGCACGTCGTGCAACTCAATACTCAAAACGTTAATCGTTTATTGGTTAAAAAACCCCGCTTCTGCGGGGTTTTTTATTTCACGTAGCCTGGATGCAGCGAAGCGGAACCGGGAAATCTTAGCCTTTTCATGATTGTAATTCCAGGTGCGCATTTCATTCTGGTTACAACATTACATAAGCAAAATGATATGGTGAATGTAAATACGGATCCTGATCGTGAACAGGATAAAAACGATCGTGTAGATGAAGATCGTCGCCAATTTTTGTTAACTACGACCTGTGTATTAGGAGGTATAGGCGCTTTATGTGCTTTAACCCCCTTTGTTGCTTCTTGGTTACCAAGCGCCAAAGCTCAAGCTGAAGGTGCGCCTGTACATGTTGATTTAAGTAAATTGGAACCAGGTGAGCAGGCGGTTGTTGAATGGCGCGGTAAACCTGTATGGATAATTAGACGAACCAAAGAAATGTTGCAGCGTTTGACAACGGATTCTTCAAGACTACGTGATCCAAATTCTGTAACGAGACAGCAGCCTTCATATGCAAAAAACGAGTTTCGTTCAATTAATCCGGAATACTTGGTTCTTATAGGGATTTGTACGCACCTGGGGTGTTCTCCAAAATACAAACCCAATCTGGGCGATTTAGGGCCTGACTGGCCAGGTGGTTTTTTCTGCCCTTGCCATGGTTCTACTTTCGATCTTTCCGGTAGGGTTTTTAAAGATGTCCCTGCGCCCATTAATATGGAAGTGCCACCATACTATTTTATCGATCAGCATACTCTTGTTATTGGTGAGGACAAAGCATAAATTCTAGGTCCACATAATCGGTAACCTGGGGGCAGCGAAGCGGAACCCGGGATGATAAAACAATATGGTTCCCCGGGTTTTGCTCGCTGCACCCAGGCTGCAATTTACGATTGGTAACAGAAAAGGCTTGCTTAAATGAATAGACTCCTCAATTGGCTCGATGAGCGTTTTCCTTTGATGAGCACATGGAAAAATTATTTCAGTGCCTATTATCTTCCGAAGAATTTAAATTTTTTTTACTTTTTTGGTTCACTAGCCCTAGTCGTTTTAATCAATCAATTGATTACTGGATTGTGGCTTACCATGTTTTATACTCCTAGCGCTGATCAGGCTTTTGCTTCTATAGAATATATAATGCGCGATATTAATTTTGGTTGGTTACTGCGCTATATGCACTCTACAGGGGCTTCTGCTTTTTTTATTGTTATTTATTTACATATGTTTCGTGGGTTACTTTATGGCTCATATCAAAAACCACGTGAATTGGTTTGGCTTTTGGGGATGTGTTTATATATTTTACTTTTGGCTGGCGCATTTTTTGGTTATTTATTACCTTGGGGCCAAATGTCCTATTGGGGAGCAGAGGTAATTACCTCCTTGTTAAGTGCAATTCCCTATATCGGTGAGCATCTTGTTGTCTGGCTCAGAGGGGATTACTCTGTGGGGAATGCTACGCTACAACGTTTCTTTGCGTTACATGTAATCGCCATTCCATTTTTACTCGTTTTCTTGGTGTTCTTGCATGTTGTTGCTTTACATCGAGTTGGCTCTAATAATCCAGAAGGAATTGAAATTAAAAATCACTTAGATGCGAAAGGCAATCCTTTAGATGGCATTCCTTTTCACCCGTACTACATTGTTAAAGACTTAGTCATGGTCCTTGCTTTTCTTAGCTTATTTTTTGCAGTTGTTTTTTTCGCTCCTGAAATGGGAGGATATTTTTTAGAGCACAATAATTTTGTACCTGCAAATCCTTTAATTACACCCGATCATATAGCTCCAATGTGGTATATGTCGCCATTTTATGCCATGTTGCGGGCGGTGCCGGATAAATTATTAGGAATTATCTGTATGGGCTCTGCTTTATTGCTCCTTTTCTTTTTACCGTGGCTTGATCGTAGTCCGGTTCGCTCAATGCGTTACAAAGGGAATTACTCAAGGATTATGTTATTTCTCGGGGTGACTGCTTTTATATTATTAGGATATTTAGGGACAATTCCTGTAACTCCGATACGTTTGTTTTTGGCGCGCGCGAGTACGGTATTTTATTTTGCCTATTTTGTACTAATGCCTTTTTATACTCGTTTTGAACTACCACGCCCAGTGCCTTCTCGCTTAGGGGGGCAATGATGCGGATGCATGGAGTAGCTTTTTACTTGGGTGTATGGCTTGGATGCGTAGTCCTAAATCCAGTTGGATGGGCGCATACGGTCAAAGTTGATGTGCAAGACAAGACTCGTTTGCAAAGAGGGGCTAGACTATTTATGAATTATTGTTCTGGTTGTCACTCTTTAAAATATTTGCGCTATAATCATATGGCCAAGGGGTTAGGTCTAGTAGGGTTTGATGGTCAAATAAATCAAGATTTATTAAAAAATAATCTGATTTTTACACAAGCGACAATCAATGATCCAATTCGTATTGCCTTACCACCTGAAGATGCCAAACAATGGTTTGGGATAGTACCTCCAGATTTATCTTTAGTTGCTAGAGAAAAAGGGACTAAATGGCTCTATAGTTATCTAAATGGTTTTTATAAGGATGATTCTCGTCCCTTTGGTACAAATAACCATCTTGTTCCGGATGTTGCTATGCCAAATATTTTAGAAACATTAAATCATGATTTATCCGCAGGACAATTCGATACAAATTTACAAGATTTGGTGACCTTTCTTGTATATGTAGGTGAACCAGTACAGTCAGTACGTCACCATTTGGGATATTTTGTAATTAGTTTTTTATCGATTTTATTGCTCCTCGCATGGGGTTTAAAAACAATTTATTGGCGAAAAATCGGCGTAAAGTAACCCAAAAAGGTAAAAATGTGGTAAAGTGCGAGTTTTTGTGTGTGTACTTACCTTTGTTATAGGTTGAATTAAATAGGAGTTGCTCATGGCAATTGTTGCGAAGCGCACTATAATGTCGTTATTTTCCGATACAGACGATGTTTACAGCCATCAGGTTCGGATTGTGTTGGCTGAAAAAGGGGTGAATGTAGAAATTCTTGCTGCCAAGCAGGCTGAACCCAGCGCTGATCTGTTATCAGTTAATCCATATGGAACCGTTCCTACTTTAATTGATAGAGAGCTTGTGCTTTATGAGCCACGTATTATTATGGAATATTTAGATGAGCGATTTCCTCATCCACCATTATTACCTGTTTATCCTGTTGCTCGTGCGGAAACACGAAAAATGATGCACAGGATAGAGCATGATTGGTATTATTTAATGAACCGAATTTTAAGAGATGATAATGCGGAACAGGCCAGAGCAAATTTGTTTGAAAGTTTAATTGCGCTGGATCCTGTATTTGCGGATAAGTCTTATTTTTTGAGTGATGAGTTTTCTTTGTTGGATTGTGCATTAGCACCTTTATTATGGCGTTTGCCTCGATTGGGTATTGAAATTGCACCGGAGTTTAAAGGAATAATTGCTTACATGCAGCGCTTGTTCAAACGTGAATCGTTTCAAACAAGTTTGACTGATGCGGAGCGACAACTAAGAGCGGCATAATTATATGACAATGACATCAAATAAACCTTATTTAATTCGCGCTGCCTACGATTGGATAGTAGATAACGAATTAACACCTTATATTATGGTTAATGCTGAATATTCAGGCGTACAGGTTCCAAGAGAACACGTGAATCATGATCGTATTGTGTTAAATATTTCTCCTGCAGCAACTCGCGGCCTTTTATTGGAAAACGATCGAATCATTTTTACTGCTCGTTTTTCAGGAAAAACAGAACAAATTTTTGTTCCACCAGGAGCAGTATTAGAAATCTATGCTAAAGAAAATGGTAGAGGGATTGCCTTTGCAATTGAAGATGAGGAAGAACCGCCTCCAGCATCTACGGGAGCTTCTGGCGCTGAATCGGATGGCTCAACTGTTTCTAAAAGTAAACCTTCATTAAAATTAGTCAAGTAAAATGGACGTAGCCTAGGTGCTTATAGCTTGGGTGAAGCGCAGCGAAACGGGGGAGCGATTTTATTTATCCAGCGACTGTCCGGACTCCGTTGTGCTTCACTCAGGTTACAATGTTATAAACTAGACTACATATAAGAAAGTGTTCGAAATAGTAGATTTGGAGCACAAGATGATCATGCCAGCAAATGCCCTTTATCGTTGTGAGCAAATTAGAACGTGTGAGCAACAAGCTACTTCTTTGTATCAATTGGATGAAAATGCACTGATGTCTCGCGCAGGAGCAGAAGCTTTTTTTCTTATAATAAAACTTTATCCACACGTACGACATATTGCGGTATATTGCGGGGCTGGAAATAATGCTGGTGATGGATATGTGGTTGCCAGATTAGCACATGAGCATGGTTTATTAGTTACGATTTACCAATGTAAAGCAGTGGCTGATCTCCCTTTTGCTGCACAACACGCAGCATTAATGGCCATAAACTCAGGGGTTGAGTGTCAAGCTGCAGATGAACCATTAGAGAGTGAAGTAGAATTAATCATTGACGCTCTTTTAGGGATTGGTCTAAAAGGACCTGTGCATGGAGTTATTGCATCGGCAATTAATCAGATCAATGCCAGTGGTCTACCTGTTGTAGCTTTGGATATACCTTCGGGTCTTAATGCCGACACAGGAAAGGTAGAGAATTTTTGTGTTAAAGCCAATACTACGTTAACATTTATTGCGCAAAAATCAGGCATGTATACTGCCGATGGCCCAGATTATTGTGGTGAGATTCATTGTTGTTCTTTGCAACTTGATTCATGCGTGTCTCAATTGGCGCCAACTGCTCGTCTTTTAAGCTCAGATACTTTATCTCTACCACTTACTAAACGAAAAAAAAATTCGCATAAGGGGAATTATGGCCATGTTTTAGTAATTGGCGGAGGCCCAGGAATGCCTGGCGCTATTAGTTTGGCTGCTAAAGCCGTAATGCGGACAGGAGCCGGTGCAGTGACTGTGGCTACCTGGCCGGAACATGCCAAAAGCGCCTTATCATTAATTCCCGAAGCGATGGTAAGCGGCGTTGAAACGGCCCAAGATCTAAAACCGCTTTTGGCTCAAGCTACGGTCTGTGTTATTGGTCCAGGCCTAGGGGAAAGTGAATGGGCGATAAATCTGTTTTTGACTGCGATTACTTCACAATTACCTATGGTTATTGATGCATCAGCGTTAAGATTGTTAGCTGAGAATCCTCAACTGGATGATAATTGGATATTGACACCACATCCAGGCGAAGCAGCTTGTTTGCTTTCTTCTTCTACTGATTTGATTCAGAAAGATAGATATCAGGCTGCGACAAACATCCAGAAACAATATGGCGGAGTCGTTGTGTTGAAAGGGGCGGGTACCGTGATTCAAACAGAGAAAGATACTTCTGTTTGTCCTCGAGGTAATCCAGCCATGGCTAGCGCTGGTATGGGTGACGTATTAAGCGGTATTATTGCGGGTCTTTGCGCTCAAGGATACTCTTTATCTGACGCAGCAAAATGCGGTGTGTGGGCTCACGCAGTAGCAGGGGATCGAGTCGCAAAAAAATTGGGAGGAGCTGGTTTATTGGCCAGTGATTTATTTGATGTTTTACCTCATGTATTGAATTATCCTGAATGATGACAAATAGTGAATTAAATGCTGTTATAACAGTCGATTTACCTGATGAGAAAGCCAGTGAACAGTTTGCCTCGCATCTGGCTTCTTGTCTTTGCCCTTCTTTAATTATGACCTTTAGTGGGGATCTTGGGGCAGGAAAAACAACTATTATTCGCTCCATGTTGAGACATATGGGCGTTCAATCTACAATTAAAAGCCCTACTTTTTCTTTAGTAGAAAGTTATCAATGTAATCATCTAACCATACATCATTTTGATCTCTATCGCATTCATCATGAGGAAGAGTTGGAATATCTTGGATTTAGAGATTATTTTACCCACGAGAGCATCTGTTGTATTGAATGGGCTGAGAATGCGGGAGGAGCATTGCCACAAGTCGATATTCGTTTTAAGTTAGCTATTAAGGGGGCTGGACGTGAAATGCAAATTAAGGCATTGAGCGCAGCCGGTAAAAATATTTTAGTGCGTCTTGCAGGTGAAATATGATATTTCGCTTCTGGTGTTTTGTGGTGATGTGTCTTTGCTCTATCACAACATTTAGTGCCCAATTGAAAACAATTGTTTTAAAACAGCAAGGAAATCAAACATCACTTTTTCTAACACTTAATGGTCCATTCACCCATAAAGTATTTATTTTAAGTAATCCTGAACGAGTTGTATTGGACTTAAAAGAGACTCAATTGGCTGTCGATTTAAACCAATTGGGGTTAATCAATGGATTAGTCCGACAAGTTCGTAGTGGTCATTCGGATCCTAGAACACTGAGGCTCGTGTTTGAAGTCAATCAAAAGGTACAACTAAGAACATCTCCTTGGAAACCCAATGGTGCTTTTGGAGGTGTACGTGTTGATTTATTACATAGCGGTCATCTCGTGGCGCCCATTGCCGCACGTACTCCTCCGAAAGCTGGTTACGTAGCCCCAAAAACATACACCACACAGAAAATACAACAGCCAAAATTGCCTGTAAAAATTGAGACAAAGCAGCCAACGCTTCCTATTCTAGCAAATCAACGGCCAATTAAGGTAAGTGGTGGACCTTCTAAACTACGTGATGTCATTATTGTTTTAGATGCCGGCCATGGAGGTAAGGATCCTGGGGCTAGAGGTCCACACCGTAGTCGAGAAAAAGATGTCGTATTAGCAATTACTTTGAAACTCAAACAATTGATTGATAGACAACCCGGGATGCGTGCTGTGCTAACCCGTTCTGGAGATTATTATGTAGGTCTGCGCCAGCGTCTGGATATTGCCAGAAAATATAATGGCGATGTATTCGTTGCGATTCATGCGGATGCATTTAATAACCCGCATTCAAATGGTGCCTCAGTATTTGCTTTATCGCAAAGAGGTGCTACCAGTGAGGCAGCACGTTGGCTTGCAGAAAAAGAGAACTATTCAGAATTAGGGGGAGTTAATCTAGGCGATTTGGATGACCAAAATGGTGTTGTGCGCTCCGTTCTGATTGATTTATCACAAACAGCAACAATTAATTCTGGCTTGCAAATGGGAAGTCGTGTTTTAAACCAATTGGGTAATTTCACTAACTTGCATAATACTAAGGTGGAGCAGGCTGGGTTTGTTGTTTTGAAGTCTGCAGATATTCCTTCGATTTTGGTAGAAACAGGATTTATTTCAAATCCAATTGAGGAACGTAATTTAACGAATCCTTCGTATCAAACTCGTTTGAGCCAGGCGATTTTTCAAGGCATTAAAGGATATTTCTGGGAAAATCCTCCTCATGGATCCCGTATTGAAGCAATGACGACCAATAATATTCATTTGGTTCGCGCTGGAGAAACATTGCCTGCAATTGCGGCGCGTTATCATGTTTCAGTGGCAGCCCTACAATCCACGAATCATTTGCGCGGAATCACTCGACTTAAGCCTGGCCAAAAACTGGTGATTCCTCCAGCATGGGCATAAGAATTCATCAATTACCCCCGCTCATAGCAAATCAAATTGCTGCGGGAGAAGTAATAGAGCGACCTGCGTCAGTAGTGAAAGAGTTGCTGGAAAATTCTTTTGATGCAGGCGCTGATGCTATCACTATTGAAATAGGTTATGGCGGTCTCAATCAAATAAAGATCAGCGATAATGGAATGGGTATTGTTGCAGAAGACTTGCCTTTGGCAATTGCTGCGCATGCGACCAGCAAAATCAGCAAACTTGATGATTTATATGCAATTAATAGTATGGGTTTCCGTGGTGAAGCATTAGCCAGTATTGCTTCAATAGCAAAAGTCACTATTAGTTCTAAACCTGAATATCAAGAGACCGCGACAATGCTGCGAGTACATGGCCTCGAACGGTCGATTTCCCCTTGTGCTCGTGCCGTAGGAACGACGGTCGATGTCGTTGATTTATTTTTTAATGCACCCGTTCGAAAACGATTTTTAAAAAGCGAAAAACTGGAGTTTCAGGCTATAGAAACCACAGTGAAGCGTTTTGCTTTAAGCGCTCCGGGCATTGCACTCACACTAAAGCATAATGGAAAACAGGTTTTAGCTCTTCCTGCTGCAATCAATGAACAAACTCGTTTAACTCGTATAACCCGTATATTTGGTAGTGCTTTTGTTAAAGAATCAATTTATCTTGATGTGGAACATGGTGCAATGAAACTCTGCGGTTGGATAAGTAACTCAAATTTCCAGCGCAGTCAAAATGATCGTTTATGGGTTTATATTAATCAGCGTATGGTAAAAGACAAGCTAATTCACCAGGCGCTAAAGCAAGCTTATGATGGTTTACTGCACCCTGGTCGCTTTCCTGCGTGCGTATTATATCTTATGGTTAATCATGCAGAAGTCGATGTAAATGTGCATCCCACCAAACACGAAGTCCGCTTTCAACAGCCCCGTTTAGTATTCGATTTTTTTACATCACAATTGACTGCGGCATTGAAGTCAAAAAAAGAGATTAACGAAGAAGCTGCATATGGATTAAGCGAACCAATGCATCAAAATCGAGTTCAAACGATTTATGAGCCTTATCCTAAATTAGTTGCCCCAAGTAAAAGCATTTATCATTGTGAACCGGAATTATCTTGGATCATTTTAAATAGCAGATACATCTTAGTATTCATAAATCAACAACCCTATGTTGTTGATATCATGACCTTGTACCAATATCGCATACAAGAGCAAATACCTCATTTGCTTTTCCCTTTGGCAAGTAGACCTTTATTGGTACCCATTCGTTATTCTTTTCCACAAGAGCGTCATAGTAGTGCTATAAAGTTAGTACAGAATCTCAAATCATTAGGAATAAATCTTGAGTGGAGGGAAGATAATGAAGTACTCATTCGTAGCATACCGCTTTGTATGCCGCATTTAGATTTACGGTTATTCCTCGATTCTATTGCTGAGTGCGATGTAGTTCAGCAAGATCAATTGCTTGAATTGATGAATCAATCACAAATATTTGATCCCAGACTTTTGAGTCTTGAGGAAAAAATGGAATTGAATGAATTATTACTTAAAATATATAAAGAGGATAATAAAAGACAGGGCTTATTCAGAGCATTAACCAATGAAGAGTGTAAAAAATTTGTAGATGCATAATTGAGGCGTAATTGAATTAAAGAAATACCCTTCTCCCTATAAGAGAGGAGGTGCCCGATAGGGACCCCCACCCTAACCCTCTCCCACGAGTAGGAGAGGGGACTTTAATGATAAGCTACCGCTTGTTTTTTAAATGAGATAATGAATGGTTAAATTAGTTTTTTGTTTGATGGGACCCACTGCCGCAGGAAAAACGGCTTTAGCTTGTGAGTTAGTTAAACGATATCCTTTTGAACTTATTAGTGTCGATTCCGCAATGATCTATCGGGATATGAATATCGGAACAGCCAAGCCAACACACGAAGAGTTACAAATTGCTCCACATCATTTAATTGATATTAAAGATCCTATTGAGTCTTATTCTGCAGCTCAATTTTGTACGGATGCGTTGTCTTTGTGTGAAGAGATTGACAAGAAAGGAAAAATTCCTTTACTTGTAGGAGGGACGATGATGTATTTTAATGCATTACAAAAGGGGCTCTCAACTTTACCAGAAGCCAATCCGGTTGTACGCCGACAACTGGAGGACGATGCCGCTTTATATGGTTGGTCTGCTCTCCATCAGAAATTATTAGCTATTGATCCTGAATCAGCTGCACGAATTCACGCGCATGATACACAACGAATTCAACGTGCGCTAGAAGTGTATTATTTGACAGGTAAAACCTTATCTGCTTTTCTTGAACAAGATAAGGAAACGCCCGACCATCATTTTGTCAATTTTATTCTTTTTCCAGAGCAAAGAGCGTGGCTGCATGAACGTATTGCACTACGCTTTGATCATATGTTAGCTGAAGGTTTTATTGAAGAAGTAAAGCAGTTACAGCAAAAATGGCATTTAACTATGAATTTACCTGCAATGCGTTGCGTAGGGTATCGACAGGCACTGGAATTTCTTCAAGGTGATTATGATTATTCTATAATGCGTGACAAAGGCATTGCAGCTACTCGGCAATTGGCGAAACGTCAATTAACGTGGCTTAGGCATTGGGGGGACGCTTTTTATTATGATCCACAAAATGAGGCTTTTCGCGATGAGATTATAGCGAAAATCGAGGAAATATTAGATAATCTTAGTAAATAAGAGTTAGAGGAACATTATGTTAAAAGCTAAAAAAGAACCTGCAAGTACGAAAAAAAATTACGTGGTACATCGTAATGAATTACCTCTGAGCTGTCCCACAAAAGATATGATCTTATGGAATGCTCATCCTAAGGTTTATTTGCCAATTGAAAAAACTGGCGTAGAAGTTTGTCCTTATTGTGGTTCGAGGTTCGTATTACAGAATGATTAAATCCATTTGTATTGTACGATTATCTGCATTAGGTGATGTTCTAATGGCGGTGCCCCTGATTAGAACCTTACAAGCCAGTTTGCCACAAGCAAAGTTGACATGGATTATTTCCAAACCTGCTTTTGATTTGGTGGAAGGGATGGATGGAGTAGAGTTTATTTTAATTGATAAACCGAACAATATTGCAGATTATTGGCGCTTTAAAAAACAAATGAAAGGACGTACCTTTGATGTATTATTAGCACCGCAAGCGAGTCTAAGAACGAATTTACTCTATCCGTTTATCAAAGCAAAACGAAAAATTGGTTACGATGAGCATCGAGCGAATGACGCTCATGGTTTATTTGTTAATGAGCGAATAACTCCTGGTTTAGAGCACACTTTAGATGGATTCTTGAAGTTTGCCCAGGCTTTAGGAATAAAGGAACGTGTTATTCGTTGGGATTTACCTATTACTGCTGCAGATTATGAATGGGCAACACAACATTTACCCAAGCAAGGTCCAATTTTAGTGGTTAATCCTGCTGCAAGCAAACCGGAGCGGAGTTGGCCTGTTGCTCGTTATATTGAGGTCTTGCAAAAGGCGAGGGAAAAATGGAATGTACAAGTGGTAATAACAGGTGGACCAATTGATTTCGATAAACACTTGGCGGACCAAATTACCCAAGTTATTCCTGCCATTAATCTTGTTGGTAAAACAAAACCCAAACAATTATTGGCGCTCATCAGTAAAGCAACGGTTGTCCTTTGTCCTGATACAGGGCCATCACATATGTCTACTGCGGTAAATACTCCAGTGATCGCATTACATGCGGTGACTAACCCACTTATTTCGGGTCCTTATCTTTTCCAGCATTTAGTTGTGAATCATTATCCTGAGGCAGCAGAAAAAATTTTAGGTAGTAAACGCATAGAAGATGTTTGGGGGCAGCATGTACATGGTGATGAACCCATGCAGTTAATTTCTGTCGATGAGGTGATGGAGAAGCTGTCCACTATTTTAGATAAATATAAATCACCTGCTTAATCGAGTTGTACTTCTTGTTGCCAGGTGGAACGTAGTGAAACTTCACGTCCATCATTCTGAGGCGTTTTAAAGCGCGCCATCCTGAGGAGTTTACGACGAAGGAGCTCTCGCTGATCATATCAGGAGATCCTTCACTTAGTTCGGGGTGACGCTTGGGAGAATGTATTCTCGTGAGAGCCAGTAATAAAGTAAGGCTGGACTCTGCTGCCCAGGCTCAGATCAGCACTTAAAGGTACAGCTTCCGTCAATATTACAAATAGACTCATCCTCATTATCTGTAAATAAATGAAGCTCAACTTCTTCTTCAGTTGAAGGCTCATTAGACATGCAATAATTCCAAAAAAAAGAGGTTGCTGAAGGTTTTGCCGATTTAACATGGGTAGGCTCTCGAGCATACAGAGAGTCTTTTGAATATTCAGGTGTACATTGGTTCATTTTTACATGAGAGGATTCTCGTGGAGAGCTTGCTTCTTGATATTGCTTTTTCTCTTCTTGTAAATGTTCCAGTGGTTGTTGTTTAAAGCGATAGACATTCATTAAAATCATACAGGCTTGGAGGATCATTAACGCAACTCCGACGACAGGATTAATAGTTAGGCCTACCGCAACGAGTAATCCACCCGAAACCAAAATTGAACCGAGATTGTAAACCAGGCTCATCACCAAATTTTGATTTATATTGGAAACGGTTTGTTTGGAGACAGCAAAGGCAGAGGCGATAGATAATAACGCTCCATTATGAATTACAATACCTGCTGCCTGCTGGGTTAATATATCACTGCCATCGGAAACTACTGCGATACCTAAGTCGCTGGCTGTAATTGCAGGCGTATCATTGCCTGCATCTCCTATCATGGCTACCTTATGTCCTTTTTTTCTTAAGGCTTGAATATGGGATGTTTTTGATTGCTGCTCTTTTCTTTCAGCAGAACTTGCAATGCAGTTAGCGTAAACTGTTTTAATGCCAAGCGCTTTAGCATAACGATGAGCGGTTTCCTCATCTGCACCGGTACATAAACAGATTTCTTTGCCCATTGCTTTCAATGCTTTAATAGTACAGAACGCATCATCACGCAGAGGATCTGTTATGACCATAAATCCAATTGCCGTCTTATTCCGTGATACATAAACTATTTGATCACCAGCTTGTAACTTGGGTTGCTTGAAATTGACCGGTATTTTGATTCCTTTTTCATTCATTACAGTCATACTGCCGATGACATAATTCTTATCTTTTATTTTCCCAGAAATCCCAGAATGATGAGAGTGATCCAACAAATCTGCTTCAACATCTGTTATCTTGTATTGACTCGCAAAAGAATAAATAGCTTTCCCTATAGGGTGGCTTGATTGTTTTTCAAGAGCAGCACAATAGGACAGAAAATCCAGTTCCGTAAGTTTACTTTCTTCGAACAAATACAGTTCTTTTACGCTAGGGACTCCAGTAGTAAGGGTACCATTTAAATCAAAAATGACAGTGTCTACTTGTTCTGCTTGCTGTAGTGTTTTAGCACTTTTAAATTGTACTCCATGCTCTGCTGCTTTATGCATCCCTGTTTTTACTGCTAAAGGAGTAATCAAGCCTAAAGTACAAGGACACGCACTTACTAGAACCGATACAGCACATTGAATTGCTACAGCTGCAGGAAAAAAGATTCCAATAATTACTCCAGAAGTTGCTGCCAGTGCAATTACGAGTGGGATAAAATAAGTGAGTAATTGACCTGTTTTTATTTCAATAGGTGCTTTTTCCAATGCTGATAGTTCTATTGCTTTATCGAGTCGTGCTAAGTAGGAGTGGCTTTGAGTTTTTGTAACACGTATTGCTAACGGCTTTTCATTGTCGGCTAAGCGCATGCCGGCGAGCACTTCGGTTTGCGGGTAAAAATATTGTGGAAAAATGGCGCCCGTATCAATAGTCTTGTAGATAAGACTTTCATCCTCACAAATGCCATCAAGAGGAATTGTTTCTCCCGAATGCACAATAATTATGTCATCTACTTTGATCTTATCTAAATCAATTTCCTCTAAACCTTGAATAGTTCTTTTTCGCACAGTTCTAGGAGCTCTGTCTTGAAATTTTGCTGTACCAATTTTTTCTTTAATGGTCTCTTCTATGGCAATTCCTATATGTCTAAATCCATAAATAAGCAAACCGGCTTCAAACATCATGGGAAGCCAGGGTAGAAATAGCGAAGCAATGGAAACGATTAAGATGGAGGCCGTACTGAGTGCAAATAAGCTATCCATAGTTAACGTTCCCGCCTTGGTCAGTTTGTTCCAAGCGTCGTGATAGGAATTTGCACCTAACATTAGAGTTAATAAAGTACTAAAAAAGGCAAGCGAGCCCATTACAGGTAATGAGAGTCCACTTGTAGCGAGACAAATGATGAGTACTGCAAGTCCTGAGATGCACCCTATTGCACCAAGGAACCAATGCGATGTAAAGAAGCTTTTAGCTTTCTCTAAGTTATTGGTTTGCTGATGGGTAACTTGTGCCTCTTTTTTGGGTGCTTCTTTTGTTGATGAATATTCATATTCTCTACAACTAAATAGCTCATCAATATAGCCTTTTACTTCGGTCCATTCTTTATATTTGTCCCCAAGTTTTTCATCGTGCACTAGCTCAATTATTACTTTTTTAGGATCGGCTGTGGTGACATCTGCATGGAACTTTTTTATTCTGTCCTCGAGTATTTGTCTTAAGTGGTACTCAAGAGATCCACTACAACTGACACAGGTCATTCCGTCGACATAAAAAGTATAGGTATTAATTTTGGACATATTGGCTCGTTCATTAAGGTTAATTTATTAAGATTTGATATTTTCATATAGGCGAGATACATCGTGATTTTCCGAACCTAATGGCGCGCCTATTGTTGCGTATACTATGCTGGTCTTAGTAATTGAAAAACAAGACATTTTTTGTTGATTTTAGAAAATATCAAGCCTTAAGTTGTCTTAAAAACTAGAGGTTTCAATGTGGGTGAAATCATATCATATGCATCATTTTTTGCACCATGTTTTTTAAAATGATTTGTTAAAGACTTTTTTAAAAAACGATGTCTGTAACTCACGGTGAACTCTAGCGATGCAGTGATTTAGGCAAGCTAAGTTTTAGTGGTTGGGGTGAAAGGAGTTTCTTTCACCCCGAATTTAGCTACGGTTATTGTACTGCTGTAAAATCAGTTGAGGGGGCACCTGTACGAACACTTTGTAATAACAAGATGCTGTTAGTCATTAGTAGACGTTCATGAATTTGACGATCTAAATAAAGCTGATAATTGATTTCAGCAAGCAATATCGCAATCTCTTTTTGTACTACAGCAGGTGGCGCGTTATTCAAACTATTAATCCATGGAGTATTATTCGGTCCAGTCCCACCTGTACCAGTTCCACCACCTGTACCCGTACCACCTGCACCAGTACTGTCCGTACTACCAGCACTAGTAGTATTATATAATCTCCAGGTTGCCATATTAAACTCGTTCAGCGCTTGGCTCGTTTGACTCCCACTCTGCTGGTTAGGGGAAGTTTGAGGCATTCTTTTTGACATGATGTAATAAAGGTTACTTATTCCAACCGAGTTTTGTGCCGCATAGGTACGTAAACTTGCAAGATATTTAGCAAGCGTTTGCGTCGCCTGCATTTGAGAGGTTGATGGGGTGGAAGTAATCGATTTCATCAGGCTTCTACCGTATAAAGTATCATAATCTTTCCATTTAGGTAATGAAATGGGAATTACGCTACCTGTAACGTAGCGAATAAAATTCGCTGCAAGTTGTTCTTGATTTTGTGCTAGTAAACCATTTTTGGGCATGTCACCCGTGCCCTGAGTACTGCCAAGGTCTTGATTTGAATACATCAATGGCCCTGTTAAAGCGTTACTATTAAGATGATTTAAGAATTGTTGGAGGTAATTAGGGCTGAAAAAAGTAGTCGCATTAGGAATTTCTCCTACCACATTTGTAGGTACTAAGGTTTCATAAAGGAAAGAGCAGTTCCCATCAAAGGTTTGTGCAGTCTTATAATCCATACAGTACGTATAACTAGGAGTTCCCAAAATATTTAATACTGCTTGGCTTACTGGATCTTGTTGATAAGTTTTTTGGTCTATTAAACTGTTTACGGTCACTTGTCCAGAAGGTGACGTTGTATTGTAACTGGGGAACGCATTATTAGCCAGGGGGTTAAGGATTGAGGCACTCGGGTTAAGGCTTGATGTGCCAGTGCTTTCATTAGGCAGAAACTGGGCGTAGGGATTACCTGCATTTCCTGTATTTGTTCCACCCCCACTGCTTCCTCCATTACTACTACCCGCAGTGAATGTGTTCACTGGAATCGAGCCTAATAAAGTATAAAACTGATAGGCCTGCGCGAGTTGGGAGGTTGTTAAATTGAGGAGCGAATAGCTTATTGAGTAGTTTTGATTATCTTGGGTAGGCGATTGCGTTACATTGTAACCTAAATAATTACCAAAATTTTGGAAATATTCTACCAATTTTTGAGTATTAGTAGAGGTTTGTTGTTGATTATATGAATCGTTTGTATCCTGAGCTGCGGCTGGAAATACAGCAAAACAAAGCGCATTGAGCAATACAAATTTGGACGCTAATTTCATTTATTCTTCCCCTTCAAGTGCACGTAAAACAAGTTTTAGACGGTACTGGCAAAAAACGCGCGACAACAATCTGAGACGCTCAAATACGATATTTCTTTTGAGAAAAACCCCAGCAGGATCATGGCTTCCAGTGCTTGTCTCTTCGGCATGAATCAAAACACGTGAAGCACTACCTGGATGCACTGTATCAATTGCTTGCAGCAGACGTAGTCCTCGACCTGATTTGATATTTCCTACAATACGAATAAATTTATCTTCTTCTGATAAGAGACTCATATCTATTTTTTCTATGTCATCAAGTTCTTTGCCTAATTGCTCCATGGCTCGTTCAAACTCTGGATTTCCATCCAGAGTCCAATCCTCTACACTTTCCATAAAGGTAATCACCCTATATATCATAGGATCAACATATTCAAACCAATATTGAGCAGACGCTTCATGACTAAGATCAGGCATATTTTTACTCTTTCTTTACTGTATTTTCAGCGGATGGACGAAATCATTACTTACTACTATAGTATATTATGAAAGATAAAAGAAAGAAGTAAAAAATATGAAAAAGCAGTCGAGAATTGGTAATCTGCTCAGAAGAATCATTAATGTTCGTAGGTGGTTTGATTGGGATCGAATGAAGGCCTTTACTTTGTATTTGGTAAATGGTTTTAAGCGTTTATTTGTCCCGCAGAAAAAAGTTGAGGGTGAGTCATTTAACGAAGCAGTTAAACTCTTGAATCTGACCGATGAGAGTATACTTATCAAACAAAAATCTTTATTTCGATTGAGTATTATTATGCTATTAGCCGCTCTTTTGATTATGGGATATGCTGTATTTCAGCTTTTTTATGGTTCGATAAAAGCGTTTCTTGTAAGCCTCGTTGTTACTTTGATTGCATTGGTTTTAGCCTTTCGTTACCACTTTTGGTACTATCAAATAAAAAATCGTAAGTTAGGATGTACCTTTAATGAATGGTATAGGAAGGGGTTGTTGGGAGAAAGAAATGAATAAGTTGTTTGTAGCGCTACTTCTCCTTGTGTGTCCTGGTCTTGTTTTAGCGGATGGTTCTTTAAGTTTTGCCCCTCCTGCGAGTGATTATTCTGTTGTATTTCTTGGTAATTTATTTGGTGTTGTTGATGGCGTTTTAAGCGGTACCGGTAGCCAAATCATGGGAAGCATGTTTGCAGTATTTAATGCTGCAGTTTTGGCATTGGGGGGGATCATTATTATGTATACCCTAATCGTGTCTACCATGAATACCGCTCATGAAGGGCAGATGCTGGGCCAAAAATGGTCTTCAATATGGATTCCAATCCGTTCCACTCTAGGTTTGGCTTTATTAATTCCCAAAACATCTGGCTATTGCTTAATGCAAATTTTTGTCATGTGGATCGTTGTGCAAGGAGTTGGTGCAGCAGATAAAGTGTGGGATGCGGCGTTAAGCTATTTGAATCGGGGTGGCGTTATTATTCAAGCCCAGCAGATAAATCCAACTGCCTCCTTGACGGAGAATTCGAGCACTTCAGGAATGGCGGGTATTGCTACTGGTGCGGTCAATATGCTTGCTGGGCAAGTATGTATGCTCGGCATACAAAGACAACTAGAAAATACACGACAAGATCTTCTTGATGCTCAATCCAAACAATCAGGAGCATGTTACTCTGCTGAACAGGGGTCGCAAATGCAGAAATTTTGCTCTACTGTGGTCCCTGATTTTTTAAGTTCAGTTAATGCTGTGTCTGTTCAAAATGCTTCCCCAACGAATTCTTCTTGGAATGTAAGCATGCCCAATTTCGACTCTAGTTCACCTTATAGTTTTTTAAATGGGATTTGTGGCACCATCGTTTGGAATAATATTAGCACCCTGAACTCTAAGTTTGGTAGTAAAGAGTTTTCAGCGAAACCTACTGCAGGGAATAATGTGAAAGTTGGAAATAACACGTTGACTCCAGCAGAAATAGCAGCGACGCAATTGTCGCGAGGAATTGCTGTTCAGCAAATGTATATGGATTTGACCTCTGTCGCTCGAACTATGGTGAGCAATGATCCTCAGATGTCGTCAACGACGAATACCAATAGTAATACTACTCCATATTCTCCAGTTGCAATGCAACAATTTGGTGTCCCTTATAAAGAGAATGGAACAGTTTGTACTACTTATAACAGCAGTACGTCTCCTAAAGATAAATGTGTGATTTGGGGACCAGTGCAAGGTTCTTCAGTAGGCGGAGTCTTATTTAATGGCGCCGAAATTATCAATGCGATTAATGATTACAATGGTATTATGATGCCAACAGTTAATCTAGCCCGTCTTATTTCCCAATCATCAAATCAGAATAAATCCACTGAGTTTATCAATAAAGCAACGACGCAGGGATGGATAATGGCTGGTGCGTACTTCTTTAATCTAGTACAAATTCAAGGTACCTCATCTATAGAAAATGCGGGACAAGTTGATTCAAAGACAGGACTGGATTCAAGCTCTTTTGACCCTACAACCATGGCGAGTCCGTTTGTTATTAGCACGGATGGAAAGACCGTAACCTGTGGTCCAGGAAATATGAAAGACAAAGATTTTTCAAACTTATGTTCCTGGCTGGGTGAAAATAGTGACGGACTACAAAAAATACAAAATGTACAGGCTTTAATTACTAGTACGTCTCCACCTAAAAAACCTTCGTTGTCTTCTAACATGACTGCAGTGGGAAGTGCCCCCTCATCTACGACTTATGGGTATATTAACAATGCATTAATGATGCAAACTCCTGGTCAACCTGGTGTTCAGCCACTGACCTTTGCCAATACAATCAATTTCGCGATAAATACAGATTTATATCGCTTGCAGCGACAAAATTTTTCTTGTGGCGAAGTCAAACCCTTCTTTTCAATTTGCTTAGGACAAATTCTAGGAAATATATTTTATAACATCATCTTAGTAACTATATATAACCTGTTCCTGGATATATTTGGTCAGATTATTAATCAGGTTGTAATGGCATTTTTAATGATTCCATTGCAGGGGATGGCAAATATCTTCCAACAGGGAGTCAAGATTCTTGCTGAACCTGGAGTAAATCCAGTTGTTGCATTGGCAAATATGGGGAATTATTACATTAATTTTGCCGGTAACTTATGGATGATGTTGTTAAATATGGCAATCTCCAGTGCACTGATCCCAGTATTTGGTGTCTTTATTTTTGCCATGATGTCATTAGCGATGCCGCTTGTAATTGCTTGGGTAGGCGTAATGGTTAGTGTCGGTTTTACTACAGCGTATTACATTCCGTTGTTGCCCTATGTGATTTTTACTTTTGGTGCTTTAGGTTGGTTGATTTCAGTTATCGAAGCGATGGTTGCCGCACCGATTGTCGCATTGGGTGTGACGCACCCAGAAGGACATGATGCCTTTGGTAAAGGTGAGGCAGCAATCATGATTCTGGTGAATGTCTTCCTCAGACCTTCCATGATGATTATTGGTTATATTACTGCCATTGCGCTCTCTTATGTGGGCGTGTGGATTTTAAATGCAGGATACGATCAGGCCGTGTCCTTCATGCAACAGGAACATACGGATAACTCGGTCCTTGTTGAAGGACTTCTGGGTTCCTCTCCATCTTCTTCAGGCTCAGGAATCGGGGGCGTAAGTTATACGGATTGGGCTGGAATTTATGCATTCTTCTTCTCAATATTGACGTATACCACTTTGTATCTGACGATCATACAAAAGTCATTTACCCTAATCACCTATTTACCGGATAAAGTCTTACGATGGATAGGAGGCACCCCTGAAAGCATAGGCCAAGAGGCCTCACAATGGGGTGAAGAAGTGAAAGGTAAGACCCAGGAAGCAGGAAAAGAAACCCAGACCGCACAGGGTCAAATCGATAAGACTTTGGGTGGATATGGTGTGAAAGGTGTTAGTATGGCCAAGGGACTTCTGGGCAAAGGTGGTGGCGGTGGTGATGTTTCTGCTCAAGGTAACTCTACTCCAAGTAGCCCTGAGAGCGATAGCGGTGGAGATGGAAAATCTAAGGGTAAATCCTCAAAAAAAAAGAGTAGTTCCAATCAAGACTTGGGCGGTTCCGATATGCCAATAACAAAGTAAGGTTGAATAAAAGTGAGCATCAGGGAGACACTTGATGCTCATTTGGCAGGAAATACATTATCCAGTATGTTATAATTGTATATTAAATAAACACTTGAGTTAAATTCTATTATGGTCGAATTATCTGCTCCTAACAGTACTATAACGAGTCATCCAGATTTGAATCAGGATAAGCTTAATGCATTGCAAAAAGCAAAAATGGATGAAGAGCGATTTCTGCAAGAACTGTTTGTTTTTCTGCAAAACAGACGTACAGCAAACTTTGAAGAACAATTTGACTTGAAAGTTCCATTAACAGAGATTGCCAAGAACAGCGGCTATCAAGATCTACCTACCGCTTTAAATACTGCAAAAAATGCACGGGGACAGACTCCTTTAGTGCAAGCGCTGCAAGATCAGGATTTCTCTCTAGTAAGAACCTTACTCGATTCTGGTGCCGAATATGATGCTCAGGCACTAGAGGAATACGATATCGCCATAAATAGTAAACGTGGACAAGAGGCACTCCAACAAAAGGTAATTTCTCCTCCTGAGGATTATGCCCCTTCAGCTCCTACTAAGTTACATCCAGTGAAAGAATTTGGTCTCGTACTGGGAATAGTAATGATCAGCCAAGATGGGGTTTCCTCACAGCGCGCTCCTGTCGGACCTACATACCAATTGATGACGGATACGGTAAAGGACTATAGTCAGAGCTGTAGTAAAGAACCCGCAAAACAAGACTTCAAGCAAATTTCAGATGCGTTTGCTTTTGCAAATAAAACCGCAAATTTTCAACATAGTACTCCCGAAGGAAGTCCCGAAGCAGGGAATGCGCTTTCTAAACGAATACAATCAGGAGATATAACCAGTGTTCCTATTAATTGCAAAGGACACGCGATGGGATTATCTTTTGTACCAGTGGAAGGAAATCCAGACAAAACCTATTTAGTATTTACCAACCGAGGCGAAGGTGCTGCAGGAAAGCATGGGACACAAATTTATGAGGTAGATACGAAGGATATTACTTCAGACTTCATTAACAATGTCATGAGTGGCCATGATAATGGAAAATCCCATGCACAAATTATGGAACACATTAATCAGGTTACTCAAGGTAAAGACCCTGTCTCTACTATCAATCAAAAACCTCAAAAATATGATAATTGTACCATTGCAAATACGCGCGCTAATATTCATGGAGTCCTTCTCTGTCAGGAAGCAAATCGCAAAGGCGGTTTTGAACATGTGAATCAAGAAGCACGTGATGAAGTCAAACAAAGATATAAAGATTTCACTAGTGATATGAGAGATAAAAAAATTCAACAATTAGAAAAAGCCATAGAGAAAGATCCTGAAAATCAAGATCTAAAAGCTCTGGCCAAAGGGTATTTAGACAAACCCAATAGTAAATTTTCTGAGGCATTGAGCGCTGCTGTTGTTGAAGAATCTCAAGAATCAATCAATATGAGCCACCTTTAAATAAACAACGAGTGTAGCCTGGGTACCGCAAAAGCGGAACCCGGGAAATGTATATCAAGAAAACCCTGGATTTTGCTTTCGTGCCACAAGGTTACAAGCACTGAAGAGTCTTTTAAGTATAACGGGCGTCATCCCAAAGGAAGTGAGGGGGATCCAGCAAGCTTTCGACCTATAAATAAAATACAATGCTCAAAGAGGAGCTCCTTCGTGGTGAACTTCTCAGGATGATGTGGTCACTATATTTGTAACACTATTATTTAGGATAATTTACAATTGAAAGATCAGTAATTCCGCGAATAAACTCCGACATTTCAATCGGTTCTTGACCTATCTTTAATGAGCTGCGAACAAAATTTGCTGCTTCTAAGATGCTATCTAGATTGTATTTTTTTAATTGAATCGAATGTAAATAAGCAACAAAAAATTCTGTTTTCAAATTACCAATGCCTTTACCCATACCTGCAAGTGTTGCATCGATATAGCGAACTCCGCAGCTCATTGCGGCCAGAGCATTCGCTTGAGCGAGACCAAGATTGTCATGAGCATGAAAACCAAATTGGAGGGGATATTTATTAATATACCGCTCATAAAGTTGGGGGATCCGTGTTGGGAGTAAGCTTCCGTTTGAGTCTGCAAAATAAATGATATCAGGTGCATATTCGCTTATTTGTTTGATTGAATCATCAAGTTCATTTTCTTCGTAAAAAGAAATACACATTAAATTAACTGCGACTTCCATGTTTGCCTCTTTGGCCATTTTAATTTTAGGCAAAACGGATGCAAGTTCGTTTTTAGGAAAGCAGAATCTTAATAATTCGACACCACATTCTTTGAGTTCTTCAAGATCTGTTTGAGTGAATTTGTTTGGAAAAACCATGACCGCCATTTTTGCTTTTTGAATCAAAGAGCGACAAAGAAGCAGGTAATCTTTGGCGCACAAGCCCGCTCTACCTACTTGGAGAGGTGCAAAAGTACCATTGCGATAACCGACTTCAATATATTCAATGCCTGAGTTATCAAGAGGACGAAGGATATTTTCTAGCTGAATGTCTTCAAAAATAAAATTAGTTCTATGTCCTCCATCCCTCAATGAGGCATCTAACAGTACAACAGGATCAAGCATATAATTCCTAAGTGTTGGTAACCCAAAAAATACCTTCTCTTAAATTATAGCTAAAATAAAACGTGATGGATAAAGTCATGACGTACATTGTTCAGGATGTCGTATACATTATACTTAAAAGACTCTTCAGTGATCTTATTGTTGATATTCTTTGGCACCAGCAATAATTAATTTGTAAACGCGCTCACTAATAATACCTTGCTCGAATTTTGTTTTCGCATCCCAGGTCATAAGTTGACCCTTTTGTCGTACCAGTTTACGGGTAGCAGAGGTTACCTCGTTGGGATCACTTTCAAGTAAAATATCGCGAACTTCTTCGTCAAATACTAAATACTCCCTTAAAGCGACCCTTTTTTCGTCTACGGTAGGAACAAGTTTTTGCCAAATACAGAGTCTAATGGTTTCAAGAATATCAATAGTTCTACCTAATCGCTCTTCACCAGAGAATGAAGTAACCAGACGACGCATGGTTTCGGCAACACCCGAAGTATGCAGCGTTGTATAAACGGGGTGTCCGGTAAGTGCTGCTTCTAATGCGGCACTAATCGTTTCTGCATCACGACACTCACCAACCATGATTAAACGAGGTTTGCGTCGCAAAGCATTTCTTACTCCATCTGCAAAGCTCGGTAAATGCCGAGGGATTTCTGATTGGCTAACTACAGCAGATATAGTCTCAATTTCATCATACACAAATTCAATTGGAGATTCATAAGTGAGTACTTTACGGTTTGAATCTTCGGTTTCGATCAAATCACGAATAATGGAGGCCAGTAATGTTGATTTACCGGAACCGGTTGCGCCTGTGATAAATACAATACCTTCCTGAGGCGCGATGGCTTGAAGTATATTATCTGGCAGATTCATCGTTTCAAGTCTAGGAGGGGTAGTCGGAATGGTTCTTAACGTGATTTGGATCGCATCATGACCTTCTACAAGACATGCTGTTCCATTGACCCGATAACGGTAGCGAACACCCCGATTAGGGCGAAATTCATAGTGGGTATCAATGTCCTTACCGGAAAGAAGCTGGGTCGTGGCGTTGGGGCCATATATCGCATTAATTAAATCACCAAGTTCGGTATTAGATAAACGACGATTAGTAATTCGTAATAGTTTTCCGTAAACCTCGGCGTAAATTGGTTCGCCTGTTTGGATTGTGATGTCGGAAGCATTGAGACGTTCTGTGTGCTCTAACATTTTATCCATAAAAAGCGGAGTAAAACGCGTTGGTTCATCGGGCATTAAATAAGAATTGTTATTCATACTTCGTATCAGTGAATTCTATTGTTATCGTTAATTGGAGCAATTGTAGGCTGCCAAGATTTATCCGTTATTATAATTTTAGAACGATTTGCTAATTTTTCCATGTTTTTGAATTGCTCTAAAGCATTTTCATCTTTGGAAACCGCTGCTCGCCATTGGTCACTGTTTATATTTAGAGCGGGTAAAGCAGTAATTCTTAATACGCGATCATCAATATGGATTTCTGAGGCATCCCCTGTGATTCCTAAGTCGGTGTGAGAGACATAAGGAGGAGTTACCATATTCATTGCTAATAATTTTCTATAAAGAATCATTCCACCAAAATCTTCTTTAATCCGCGCTATATTTTCTTCAAGAATGGTATTTGCTTGATCGATACCATTTTTCCAGCCTTTGGCGGTATAGATACACCATATTTTTTTCTCAACTTTGGTTTTAGGCAACAGTGTATAGTGAGGATATTCTGGTTTCACATAATCGAGCCATAAATATTGCCGCCAAGTGGGTGGAGTCGTAACAAAATGGGCTTGTTTTGCAACTCTATAAGTACGGTCAGAGATGCGAATGGTTTGCGCATCAGCAAGATTTAGAGTATTTCTGCCTTCCAAGAGCACTGGAGGTAAGATATTGTGTTCCAGTATCAGGGAATTAAAATCATAAATGGCATCGAGTCTACGTGATTGCCTGATCAGGTGCTCGTCAATAACTTTTGCTCGCGCGGCTAACCCTGCTTGTGCGCCGAGGCTTAAAGCAGTTTCTTTTAAAGCCATTTGGCGAATTTTACCGTTTTGTTTTTTATTCCGTTGCTTCACATTCACATTGGCCATAGCTTGTAATCCTGCTAATGAGGTAGTATCCCCCATATTTTTTGAGGAGTGGCATGCAAGCAACGAAGCAGATAATACAATAACTATTAAGCTAGGAATAAATTTTGGCATAGCGTAATTCGACAACCTGACTGTTAGGATAAACATGAATATAAGCTTTTCTACCCGCTTGATAATCTATATCACGCAGGATTTCAGCTAGACTCTGATCTTTAATATTAAGACTAATTAAAACTGGAATTGAAGGTGCTTTTCCTAAGACACGCAGTCGAAAATGAGCTGATTTAGCAATACGAGCGGTTAACTCTTCAATTGGACCTGACCAATCCACACTTGCTCTGGCTTGTAAGTTGTATGCATTAGGTATCGTGAGCGTGTTGTCTTTATTTGGCGGTAAAATTTCTTTTTCGACGCGAGCCATTTCATGCATGGAATCGCTTACAGATACAGCTGCTTCTGCTAATTTAATTGTAGCATCATCGCTAGGATTGTTTACCGGTGGTTTTTTAAAGAGTACTCCACCATGTTTACAACCCACAAGCAGGACTGAGGCAATAAATAGCATGAGAAGCTTATTGTTCATTCAATCTTCTTTAATGTCTGGAAATATTCGTTTGATTGAAACAGGAGCTAGGCTCCTTGTCAAGCCTATAAATGAGGAATTGTATGAATTTAAACGGAAATAACTTAGCAAAATATTCGTGGGAAATCCTAACGTAGCCTAGATGCAGTGAAGCTAAATTCGTCATTGGAGTAGAGAATTTTTCTATATTTACATTTCGTTGTGTGGAGACTGAAAAGGTACAAATTAATTTAATTTTTCAAACAAAGCATAAACGACTTGTCCTGCTTGTTTTAGTTTTATTTGACGCCACTGTGTTTCATCCAAGTCGATAACGGTAGGAGATTCCAGGTAAACTAGACCTCCAGGTTTAAGAATATTACTTCGTGCAATAGATGAAATACATTGAGGGAGAAAATTCTGAGCAAAAGGGGGATCCAGAAAAATGATATCAAACTCTTCTTGATTGTGGTGAAGATATTGTAGTGCATCTGTTTGCAGTAATTTGAGTTTTGGACTGTTAAACCCAGTGATGATTTTCTGTAAATTGGTATACGCTTTGGGCGATTGCTCAAGAAAAACTACTCGTGCCGCTCCTCTAGAAAATGCCTCCAAACCTAAGGCACCACTACCTGCAAAAGCATCCAGGCAGCGTGCCTCTCGGATGTCATGCATAAGCCAGTTAAATAAAGTCTCACGCACCCGATCTGGGGTGGGGCGTAGCCCCTCTACATCTGGGAAATGTAATTTTTTTCCTCGATATAACCCGCCTATAATACGAATGATTTGTTTCACGATTTACCTACGGTAAGCAATAGTAATTTATCGGGATTAACTTGTTGTTGAAAGGCTTGTTTTATTTGCTCGTTGGTCACTGCATTAATGCGGGCAGTATAGGTGTCGAGAAAATCCTCTGGTAAATGATAAAAAGTCATCCGCAATAAAATATTTGCAATACTGCGATTACCTGATAAAGAAAGGGGGAAACTTCCAGTAAGATATTGTTTCGCAGCATTTAGTTCTTCATCCGTTGGACCTTTATTAATATAGGTTCGCAACACATTTTGTATGATGTCCAATGCATTTTTGGTTTGATTATTCTTTGTCGATAAACTGATGAGGAAAGGACCTTTACCGGACATAGGGACAAATTGACTATCAATACCGTAAGTCAGACCTCTTTTTTCTCTAACTTCGATAGCGAGTTGAGAGACTAAAGCACCACCACCTAAAATATAATTTCCTACGATAAGAGGAAAATAATTGGGGGCATGATGGTCAATACCTATCTGGCCGAGGCGGATCACAGTTTGAGTAGAAGAAAATGGAATATTTACTGTATCTGCTTGAGTTAATTGCATAGCTTTGGGAATAGGAGGCGCAGCATGTCCTTCGGGAAGTTCTTGAGTCAGTTGATCAGCAAGCTGATGGGCTGTTTCACAAGTAATTGCGCCTACCATCACTAAAATAGCGTTTTTTGCGACATAATAACGTTTATTAAATTCAATTACTTGACTCATATTGATGGCATTAACTGTCTCGGCGGTACCGTTAACAGGATGTGCATAGGGATGTTGCTGATATAAGGTTTGGAAAAAATGAAGGTTTGCTACTTCCTCAGGCGAATCTTGGCGTTGCTCAATAGCCATCAACAGTTGCTTTTTTTCTCTTGTAAACGCTTGATCTGGAAAATCTGGATGATTAATGATTTGTGCAAAGGTAGTCGCTGCTTTGGGCAATGCTTTTGGATCAACTAGTGTTCTAAGGCTAAATATCACCATATCTCTGTTAATCTCTGCTTTGTATTGAGCCCCCACATCTGCCAGGGACTCAGCGATTTTGTTTGCATCTTGCCCTGCATTGCCTTGGTTCATGACACGACTTGTTAAAGCACTTAATCCAAATTGGTTTTCATCATATGCTGACCCTGCCGCGAAAGCGATGCTGATATCAAGCATGGGCACTTCCATCGCAGGATAAAAAACGACCTGGACTCCATTTTTAGTAAGCCATTTTTCTGTTTTGAACGTACTTGCTGTCGTTGTGGTTGACAGTCCGATCATCAATGCCAAAATACATGCGCTAAAAATTCTCATGGTGCTGCCCTTTGTGGTTGAGGTTCTAATATTGCCGTCGTCATGTTTTTTTCTTGAAAATAATGTTGGGCGGTTTCCTGAACTTGCTGTGGCGTAATTGCATTGATTGCTTTGGTATAATCATTTGCCTTTTGCCAACCAATCCCAATGGTTTCTAAAAGACCTAATTCTGAGGCTTGGCCAAAAATTGAATCCTTTTCGAACGTTTTCTGCGCAATGATTTGATGTTTAATGCGCTGCAATTCTATCTCGTTAACCGGATTTTTTTTCAAATCATCCAGTTCTTTAAGAATTCCATTTTGTAAATCAGTTAAAGTATGATTTTGACTGGGAGAACCATAAACAATGAATTGGGTTTGATATCTTGTGTATGGGTTGTAATAGGTATCAGCACCTGTGGCAATATGCGTACCACGAATCAAATTTTTCGAAAAACGAGCACTCTCACCAGCATCTAAAATTCCAGCGATGACCTCCAAAGCATAGGGTTCGTATTCTTTTTTAGCAGTATTCACACTAGGAACGGAATAACCCATCATGAGTAAAGGTAATTTTGCTGCGGTTTGGATATGAACAATCTTTTGACCTAATGCTGGTGGTTCATTTTGTACTTTTCGCTCAGGAATAGGATGTTTTGGTATGGCACCAAAATACTTTTCTGCCAAAGTACGAACATGTTCTGGATTAACATCTCCTACTACCACTAAGGTTGCATTATTAGGCGCATAATATTTTTTATACCATTCTTGCAAATCTTCAACGGACATATGTCGCAGATCACTCATCCAGCCAATAACTGGATGATGGTAGGGGGCGCTAAGATGTGCCGTTGCCAGAAAACGCTCAAAAGCAAGTGCTTGTGGATTATCATCTGTTCGAAGACGTCGTTCTTCCTGAATTACTTTAATTTCTTTGGCGAACTCATTGGCATCAAGAAGCAAATGATTCATGCGATCTGCTTCGAGCTCAAAACTGGTAGCAAGTTTTGAAGCATCTATTTTTTCAAAAAAAGCCGTATAGTCATTATTGGTAAAAGCATTTGCTTGGCCACCAATGGTCGCTATAACTTTGGAAAATACCCCTAAAGGAAATTTTTGGGTGCCTTTGAACATCATATGTTCCATCGCATGCGATACACCTGTAATTCCACCGGGTTCATCGGCAGATCCTACATTATACCAAATCATTGATACCGCGATCGGCGCTCGATGATCTTCTTTTACCAATATTTTTAATCCATTATTCAATGTAAACTCTTGAACTTGGCTAAAGGTCTGGCAAGATAGTACCATGAGTAAAGTAAAGAGTATTTTGCGCACAACTTAACCTCAAAGTAAAAAAGATGATAGAATTTCATATTTTTCAGGATTTGTACACTATATGATTAAATGGTTTAAGCGAAGTCATGATTCTACCTCCACAGAGGTCGATCATCAAAAACCTGCTGACTCGTTGCCTCAAGCTCCTGTAGAAGTAACGGAGCAGGAACAAGAGCCTATTAAGGAAGGGATTTTTGCACGTTTCAGAAAAGGCTTAAGTAAAACACGTCACCAGCTTGGTGATGGGATTGGCCGCCTGTTGTTAGGTAAAAAGGAAATTAGCCAAGACTTATTGGATGAACTTGAAACTCTTTTAGTCAGTGCTGATTTGGGGGTGGAGACAACGCAAGCTGTATTAAAGCAGTTGACCGATAGTTTAGCTCGTAAACAGTTATCTGATGGTGATGCCGTTTATGAGGCACTCAAGTCTCATTTACAATCGATTTTAAGTCAAAACAATCTGCCCTTAACTATAGAAACTGCAGATCACTCTCCTTTTGTTCTCTTAATGGTCGGTGTAAATGGTGCAGGTAAAACAACTACTATAGGGAAACTGGCAAAGCAATTCCAACAGCAAGGTAAAAAAGTTATGCTGGCTGCGGGTGATACTTTTAGAGCCGCGGCAGTGGAGCAATTGCATGTTTGGGGGGAGCGAAATGATATCCCGGTAATTGCGCAACATACTGGAGCGGATAGTGCTTCGGTGATTTTTGATGCTCTGCAAGCAGCTAAAGCACGCAAAATAGATGTCTTAATTGCTGATACCGCAGGTCGGCTGCATACTCAAAGCAATCTAATGGAGGAATTAAAGAAGGTAAAACGGGTATTGCAGAAATTATGTCCTGAGGCTCCTCATGAAACAATGTTGATATTGGATGCAAGTATAGGGCAAAATGCTTTAGTTCAAGCACGACAATTTCACGAAGCCATTGGATTGACCGGAATTACCATGACTAAACTGGATGGTACGGCTAAAGGCGGCATTTTGTTTGCTATTGCTAATGAACTTAAATTACCCTTTCGTTACATAGGGATTGGTGAAGGGATAGAAGATTTACGACCCTTTGATGCAGCGCAATTTGTTGGTGCACTATTTAATGATCACATTTGACCAAGTGACTAAGCGTTATCCAGGTGGTTTTGAAGCGTTAAGCCAGGTGAATTTTTCTTTGCAGAAAGGAGAGATGGCTTTTCTTACGGGGCATTCAGGAGCGGGAAAAAGTACTTTGCTTAAATTGATTGCGCTTTTAGAGTGGCCCACTTCCGGTCAATTGATGGTAAATGGTTTGCGTTTGAACCAATTAAAAAAACGCGATGTCGCTGCTCATCGCAGCCAATTGGGTATCACTTTTCAATCACCCTATTTACTAAATGATCGTACTGTATTTGACAATGTAGCTTTGCCTTTGCAAATTCAAGGCATGGCCTATCCCATGATTGCCAAAAGAGTTCATGCAGCTTTGGATATGGTGGGTCTATTAAGCAAGGAAAAAATGTTGCCTATCCATTTATCAGGTGGTGAACAGCAGCGTGTAGGAATTGCACGAGCGGTAGTACATAAGCCTGCTTTATTATTGGCTGATGAACCTACAGGGAATCTTGATCCCAAACTATCAACAGAAATCATGACTATTTTTGAGCAATTTAATCAAGTGGGTGTCAGCATCCTTATTGCCACCCATGATTTGCCATTAATTGCAGGAATGAAACACCGTATTGTTATGCTTAAAGGAGGACGAATGTGTTAAAACGAGCACAATCAATCCTTGCTTACCATCTACAAGCTGCGATACACAGTTTAAATTCATTGTGTCGCAAACCATTGGCAACCATGATGACCTCCATAGTGATTGCTATTGCTTTAGCCTTGCCTGCTCTTTTTTGGGTGTTTTCTGACAATGCGTCTAAATTAACTGCAAGTTGGCAGCGTGGCGGGCACATTTCGCTTTATTTACAACCCGGATTATCCAATGCAGAACAACAAGTTGTCTTGCAAAAAGTACGTGAAACAGACGGTGTAGCCCACGTTTCCTTGAAAACCTCCGCTGACGGTTTGTCTGAATTAACTCAGCAAGAAGGGATGCAGGATATTATGCGTTATCTCCCAGAAAATCCTTTGCCAGCAATGGTGGATGTGGTTCCTGCTTTAATCATTGATTCTCCAGCAAAATTAGATTTATTGGCACGGCAATTAAAGACCATAACCCAAGTAGAAAATGCAAAGGTTGATATGGAGTGGATAAGTCGCTTGCATGCTCTTTTAGGTTTTGCGGCCAAGTTTGCCGATGCATTATTGGCTTTATTAGCGATGGCAGTCATTATGATTGTAGGCACTACACTGCGCTTGGCCCTTCATAGTCGACAAGAGGAAATTCAGGTTTTGAAGTTAATTGGAGCAAAAGATCCTTTTATTCTCAGGCCTTTTTTATATTCAGGGGTTTGGTATGGTGCTTTAGGTGCCATTTTTGCTATCTTTATGGTTAATATTTTTATTTTCAGCCTGGGTGCTGCCGTGAATCAGTTGGCCGTTGCCTATCAAATGCACTATCCGTTAACAGGCCTGTCAATGCGGCAGATCTTGCTACTTTTTTTATTTGCAATTATACTAGGATGGATGGGGGCACGTTTATCTGTAAAACGACAATTGGCTTCCATTGAACCACAATTATGAGTTGTTCTCTTATAGTTTATCTTGTTTTTACAGAGAAATTTTTAAAGGAAGAAGCATGAGTCAATATTTGCAACTTGCCGAAATGAATTTACCTGTGGGCAGTCTTGATTCGTACATACACAGGGTCAATCAAATTCCTATGTTATCCTTAGAGGAAGAAATCGCTTATGCCGAGCGTTTTCATGCCGAAGGGGATATTGAAGCTGCACGACGTTTGGTTCTTGCTCATTTACGTTACGTTGTTCGAGTCGCTCGTGGTTATTTAGGATATGGTTTACCTCTGAACGATTTAATTCAGGAAGGCAATATTGGTTTGATGAAGGCGGTAAAACGCTTCGATCCAAAGATGGGCGTACGTCTTGTTTCCTTTGCGGTGCATTGGATAAAAGCAGAAATTCATGAGTTTGTTTTACGCAACTGGCGTATAGTTAAAATTGCAACAACCAAAGCGCAGCGTAAATTATTTTTTAATCTTCGCCAAATGAAAAATCGTTTAGGCTGGATGAGTAATGAAGAGGTGAATGCTGTCGCAAATGATTTGGGCGTAAGCTGCGAAGACGTACTCGTCATGGAACAACGTCTGAACGCTATGGATACACCTTATGACGCTCCTGACGCCGATGAACATGATGAGTTTTATACAGCACCAGAGCGTTATTTATTTAATGCGAATGATGATCCTTCTGTATTGTTAGAAAAAGAAAATGCAGGCGATCACGGACGTGAACGACTAATGTTTGCTCTGGACCAGTTAGATGAGCGCAGTCAGGATATTTTACAGCAACGTTGGTTAGCTGAAGATAAACTAACATTACACGATTTAGCTAAGAAATATGGTGTATCTGCTGAACGAGTTCGACAGCTTGAAAAAAACGCTATGAAAAAGCTGCGACAATATATAGAAAGTGAGTAATTCCTTCAATTATATGTAGCCTGGGTGAAGCAAAGCGGATCCCAGGAAATCTATGATAAGAAACTGGACCCGACTTGCTTTATTCTGGCTAAGTTCATTCCAAAAAATTACAAACCAGTGGTCCCACTCGTTCATCCAATAAGACACTTACATGATTTGCATCAGGAAGTAAGCATAGTCTAGAATTTGAATATTTTTCACAGAACTCAATCGATTCTTTAGTGCTAATTGTATCATCTAATTCCCCGTGAATGCATAAAAAGGAAATGTCAGGAGATTGAGCAATGAAATGGTGTAACCGTATTAAATTAATATCAAACTGGGCTTGTTGCTTCATTACCTGACGTAACTGTAGGTAACCATGACCACTTAGTTTAAATTTTTTGGCAATCCGGTTAACAGGACTGCGCATCTGGGTGGGTGAGGCAATTAAAATTGCACGTTCAGGTTTTTGATTTAATTGCCATTCAGGAAGTTGACCCGCTACATTGAGCGTGTTAAGGAGCATCGAGCCACCAAAAGAATGTCCAATAACCGCATAAAAAGGTCCATGTTGATTGATGGTATCTTTCAGAATAGCAACTGCATCAGTCCAAGGTAGTTGTAATCCTTTTGCTTCTCCGTGTGCGGGAAAATCAAGAGCATATACTTCATAACCTTGCTGATATAGCGCCTGGATTATGCGAGCCATATAGGCCGCACGTGATATCCATCCATGAGTAATCAGTATTTTTTTCCCTTTTGAGTTCTTTTGTGGTACAAAACGATGCAACACATGGTGCCGAGGAAATTCTTGGTGAATTACTTCGGTACGTTTTCCCTCAATAAACTCGCAAGCCAATTTGGCAAAATCTCTGTACTGCTTTTCCAAAGGAAAAAAGATAGGAGTAATAAACGCTTGGTAACACAATTGTGCATGTAACATATCTCGTACACGGATTAATGATGAAGTTATCATAATTATATCCCCTTCAGAGTTTACTTTAAGTGTAGCATCTAAAATGAAACATTTTATCAACATAATATTTTATTGTTTTTTAGTTTGATGGGTTTATGTCTGCGAGCGTTTTTACGTTAAAAAAAGAAAGGAGGCAAAATGAAATATTGTTAGGGAGCAGCAATAGAACTTAATGTATTTCATAACTTTATCTCTTTAGCTCAATTTTATAAACTAGAGCTCCTAAACGTTAATTCGGGTTTATTTCAGGGGGCTTAAGATGCATACTTCAAATTATATTTATCATGACGAGGGACAGGAACTTCAAGGATTTGTGGCTTATGACAAATCCTTTGCTGCTCCGCGTCCTGCTGTGCTGGTTGTTCATGATTGGTCTGGTCGTAATGAATTTGCATGTGACAAGGCGAAATCACTTGCGGAGATGGGTTATGTTGGTTTTGCTGTAGATATGTATGGCCACGGCAAGCTTGGTTCTACAACAGAAGAAAAACAGGCTTTAATGACTCCTTTGGTTTCTGATCAGGCCCTATTACGACGTCGTGTTCAAGCTGGATTGACTGCTGTAAGTTCTATGCCTGAGGTGGATAGTAAGCACGTCGCGATTATTGGTTTTTGTTTTGGGGGTATGTGTGCTCTTGAGTTGGCACGTTCTGGAGCAGCTCTCAAGGGGGTAGTAAGTTTTCATGGTTTGCTGCACAAGCCTGGAACTATGAAATCTGAACCGATTAAAGCTAAAGTTCTAGCATTGCATGGTTATGATGATCCTATGGTTCAACCCGATACAGCGCAGGCCTTCTGCAAAGAAATGACTGATGCGAATGTAGATTGGCAAATGCATATGTATGGACATGTACAGCATGCGTTTACTAACCCATTGGCACATGATACTCAATTGGGAACGATTTATAATGCAGTTGCCGCTCAACGTTCTTGGCAAGCGATGATCAATTTCTTGCAGGAAGTTTTGAGAAAATAGTTTTATCACTGAGCGAAGAGAATAGGGAGCCGGGTGAGGCGATGTGACACCCGGAATTCTCTTCGTTGTTATGCATATTTAAGGACTTTTTTTAGATCGTTGCGAAATAAATCTTAAAAACTCGGTACCATGGGGCTCGATTATTGGACAATAAAGAATTATAATGCCGAAAAAATAATCTTGCTTCTGTTTCTGTGTTTTTTTCCATAAGTCTTTTACACTTGACATTAAATATAATATATTGAGTGAATGTAAGTTCTTACTCGCTTCTTTATTAAGAATAGGCGACAAAACAAACCAAGTTGTGGAAAATTTACCCGATTATTAGGAGCTAATCCCAATTTGAGTTTTTCACCCGGTCATAACACTATGAAATTGCATCACTTCTTCGAGCAATCCGTTGATAATTGTTCAGACAATATTGCTTTGATTTGCGATAATGCATTTATTTCCTATCAAGAGTTAGAAAATCGCGCTAATCAATTGGCTCATTATCTCCATGAGAATAAAGTCTCCAAGGGTAGCATTGTAGGCATTCTATTAGAGCGATCTATAGAATGCTATGTTGCTATATTGGCGACATTGAAAACGGGTGCAGCTTATGTCCCTATTGAAGTAGATTATCCCGACGATCGAATTAATTATATTTTCTCTGATCTACCTTTTGATGCAGTTTTAACTTCGTCTTTGCAATTGGCCCAGAAAAATTTGGCATGGCCAACCTATTATGCAGTAGATCAACTGGCTGAAGAAATTTCTAGACGTCCTACACATCGATTAATTCTTCAAGAAGACTTAAGTGCTAATGACTTGTGTTACATCATTTATACTTCAGGCTCCACTGGAAAACCTAAAGGGGTAGAAATTACCCAGCGTAGTATTTGTCATTATGTTGAAGTTGCAAGCAAACTTTATGATATAAAGAGTAATGATAAGGTATATCAAGGCTTTTCTTTGGCATTTGATGCTTCTTTGGAAGAGTTTTGGATGGCTTTTGCCAATGGAGCTACCCTGGTTGCCTGTACTGCAAAAGAAGTGCGATCAGGCTTAGGTCTAGTTTCCTTTTTACAACAACATCGAGTTAGCGTTTTTTCAACAGTACCTACTTTATTGTCTACTCTAGAAGGTCAATTACCTGATCTTCGCATACTCATCTTAGGAGGAGAATCTTGCACATCCAGCTTGGTGAAGCGTTGGAGTAGAGAGGGGCTGCGGATTATCAATACTTATGGCCCTACGGAAGCAACGATTATAGCAACTTATGCAGAATGTCATCCTGAGCAAGATGTGACCATTGGTAAACCCTTGCCGGGTTACGAAGTCCTCATTGTTGATGACCAATTACAAGAAGTAGCTGAAGGAGAGGAAGGCGAGTTGTGTATTGCTGGTGTTGCTTTGGCTCGTGGTTATGTCAATCGACCTGAAGATACCGCAAAGAAATTTGTTTCAAATCCGGTAAATAAAAATCAACGCCTATATCGAACAGGGGATTTAGTTTCAAGAGCGCCCAACGGAGATCTTCTCTTTGCAGGACGAATAGATGATCAAATCAAATTGCGTGGATTTCGTATTGAATTAAACGAAATTGAAACGGTAATCATGCAATATGCTGGAATAAAACAAGCTGTGGTTTCTTTGCAGACCCTCGAGCAACCTACCCTCGTTGCTTATTTGATTCTTGATGTACAAAATGCATTTGACGTCAATGAATTTAAATCTTTTTTACGGTCGCGCTTACCCGATTACATGCTTCCATCGCTAATCGAAATTTTAGAAACGTTCCCAGTTTTAGCCAGCGGTAAAGTGAATCGCAAAGAGCTTCCTAAGCCCGCGCAAAAGTCAGAGACGGTTTATATAGCGCCTGAGTCTGATCTAGCAAAGGAAATTGCTTCAGTTTGGGAAAAAGTATTTGATTGTAAAAATATTTCAGTAAGTGCAGACTTTTTCTATGAATTGGGTGGTCATTCCTTGCATGCAGCAAAGGTAATCTCTAATTTACGCAAAATACCTGCCTTAAAAAATATCTCAATTTTGGATTTATATAAAAATCCCACCATTCAGCAATTAGAGCAGAAGTTTAATGATCCTCTCATTAATCCACAAATTGATGAGCAAGCACCCAAGAAAAAGTACAAAGTGCCACAGTGGAAATATTATTTATGTGGTGTAGGCCAATTTTTTGGTTGCTTATTGCAATATGCAGTGGGCACCCTACAACTATTAGCCGTTATTTTGTGTTACAGCTGGGTTAGCTCTGAGTATTCAATTATTTCTAGAGAATTACAGCTTGCCTTTTTAGCTTTATTTTTATCAATGCCAATCATTTCATTATTTATCACGATTGGATTGAAATGGATATTATTGGGACGAATAAAGCCTGGCGAGTATCCTCTTTGGGGATGGTTCTATTATCGTTGGTGGTTAGTACAAAGGCTGCAAAAAAATTTGTTTTTAGCTAAATTCTTAGTTGGTTCGCCATTGGCCGGTATCTATTATCGCTTACTAGGAGCGAAAATAGGTAAGAACTGTTATTTGGGGTCGATGCAGATTTCTGCCCATGATTTGTTAACCATAGGAGACAATACTTCTATTGGTGCGGACAGTAGACTTAACGGTTATATCATTGAGGATGGTTGGTTAAAAATAGGTTCCATCAATATAGGTAATAATTGTTATATCGGTTCACGTGCGGTAGTTGGGTTGAATACTCAACTTGAAGATCATGCCATCTTAGATGAAATGTCCATGTTGCCTGATCAAGGCTTAATTCCTCAAGGATCCTATTTTTCCGGCTCCCCAGCGATGCCTGGTATTATTCCTGCCGACCATATTACTCGGAAAAAAGTTGCGGTTGAAGAATCTACCATGTTGGAAAATACCCTTTTTGGTATTTTGCATTACTTAGGCGTCGTTTTTGTCATGGTGGTCTATTATTTATGCTTAATTCCATCAATCTCTTTGATTAGCTATTACTATGATCAGAGTCGTTATTTGACCACAATGTTTTTTGCTATTCCTTTAGGGGCGACCCTGTTTTTAGGGTTATATTATTTATGCATTGTGCTCTGTAAAAAGATTATTTTGGATAAGATAAAACCTGGTAATTATCCCTTAAAGAGCTTTTATTATTTCCGTCATTGGATCATCGTAAAATTACTGGATGGTGACGAAATTTCAATAATGGCAGACACTTTGTTTATGCCCGCTTTTTTACGATTACTAGGCGCAAAATTAGGTAAAGGCGTAGAAATGGGGGAAACACCGCATATTATTCCTGACCTAGTCACTATCGAAGAAGGGGGTTTTACCGCAAGTTCTGTCGCTCTAGCTTGGCCTAGTGTTTATAATGGCTTAATTTCTTTTGCTCCGGTGACCATTGGACGCAGAGGCTTTGTGGGGAATGTCAGTTTATTACCTGCGGGGAAATCCATTGGTGAGGGCGCTCTATTAGGGTGTTTATCGGTGACGCCATCTGACGGCAGGGCAGCAGAGCCTCATTCTGCTTGGCTAGGTTCGCCTGCTGTATTCTTACCCAAGCGAGAGTTATTTGTTGGTTTTTCTGATAAGGATACGTTTTATCCCTCCAAAAAACTCTATTTCATGCGCTTATTCATTGAGTTGATACGTATTATTTTGCCATCGACATTTTCATTGATTGCATTATTCAACATGCTTTATGTCTTGGATTACATGTTAAGCGAATACTCCTGGTTTGTTACAGCCCTGGTTCTTCCACCTGTAGAAATGTTCATTACCGTCTGTCTTGTTGGCGTATTGGTGGGCTTAAAATGGATAATGTTAGGTAAATTAAAACCTTTAACCAAACCTATTTGGGATCCCTTTATTTGGAAAAATGATGTGATTGAATATTCGTATAACTATTATACGAACCCACATTGGACTAATAAAGTTTTAGGGACTCCTTTTGCACTTTGGGTGCATCGTTGTTTAGGAACTAAAGCGGGGAAGAGAGTTTTCACAGATAGTGCCGAGTTTTCGGAATTTGATTTAATTACAATTGGTGATGACGTATGTATTAATGCCGAGACAATAATTCAAACCCATCTTTATGAGGATAGAATATTTAAAGTCTCGAATGTCACTATTGGCTCTGGATGTAATGTGGGTGTTGGTTCAATTGTTCTCTACAACACCTTGATGGAGGAAAACTCTTCTTTGGGTAGTCTCTCTTTACTCATGAAGGGGGAGCGTTTACCTGAAAATACCCATTGGGCTGGTATACCCGCCCAATCAACAGCACTTGGGATGCCATACCCACAAGTGGCTCGACAACTTGCCCCCGAAGAAAGTCCAGAAGGGCTTCCCGAGTTATTGTAGTAATTTAGCCAGAGTGATGCGAAGCGCAACCCGGTATCCGCTTCGCTTCACTCTGGCTACAATAATAGGACTTACCTCAATAAATAGTTGTCGATCAAGCGGATGTTATCAATACGTACCGCAGCAAAACGACGATCTTTATGGTCTTCCACATACTCTACAGTAATTCCTTTTTGAGTTAGTTTTTCGATAATTTGCTCACATGTTAAATCTTTATGCTGAAATAATTGGGCAAACTCTTCAGCTAACACCTTTTGTTCTTGATTGAGACGGTTATTCCGTGAACTGTAAGCCAATCCACTCGGCTCACGGATCGTTGGACATGCTTTAATTTCAATGTCCATAAAAAAAGCATTAACCATTCCTTGAATCAACAAGTATTGTTGATAATCTTTTTCACCGAAATATGCTCTATGAGGTTTAGCCAAGTTCAATAATTTCATAACGACAGTTAATACCCCATTAAAATGTCCTGGCCTATGGGTTCCTTCCATGAGTTGGCACAGTTGGTGTTCATGCACCCGATAGTTGTATTCATCGGCATACATTGATTGTTCATCGGGAAGAATGCAAAAATCGACACCAGCATCTTCCATAATTTTAAGATCTGCGTCTAATGTTCGAGGATAATGTTTAAAGTCCTCAGTTTGATTAAATTGGGTGGGATTTACAAATAAACTGGAAACAGTGTAGTGATTCTCTTTTTGACTGGCTAAAAACAAAGATGCATGCCCTGCATGCAAATTACCCATGGTAGGTGCAAAGCCTAGAGTTGATTGAGGGGATAAAGTTTTACGAAAACTAACCCATTCGTTGAGATCGTGAAAAACTTGCATGAGTTACTCCTGAAATATGGTAACCATCTGAATTGTGGCCTGAGTGAAGTGACGCATAATCTGGTGTGACGTTACATTTACCCAGGCTACCATGTTTCTATAGTTACTATGGATGAGACAGAATAATTCTCATTGATAAAAAAATTTAGTAATAATTATTCTGCTCAATTTCCAATTAAAATGAATGTTCCGCGGTTGGAAAACTAACCTGTTGAACTTGTTGAGCATAAGCATTTAATGCAGCCAATATAATTTCTTTACCCTGAAGGTATCGTTTAACAAACTTAGGATTAAACTCTGTTTGTAAACCCAGCATGTCATGCCAAACAAGTACTTGTCCGTCAGTATGAGAACCAGCTCCAATACCAATGGTAGGTATACTTAATGACTTGGTTATTGTCAGCGCAAGTTGTTGGGGAACGCATTCGATGACTATGGCAGAACATCCAGCCGCCTCTAACTGGCGAGCTTGCTGAATTAGCTGCTCTGCTTGCTCTTGGTTTTTTCCCTGCACCTTATAACCACCTAATTGATGAATGGATTGAGGGGTTAAACCGATATGTCCGATAACGGGAACACCTGCATTGACGAGATAAGAAATGGTTTGGCACGTATCTGCATCCCCGCCTTCAATTTTCACGGCTTGTGCACCTGCTTGTAATAAGCTTTTTACATGTTCAACAGTTTGACTGAGTGAACTTTTATGGCATAAAAAGGGCAGATCACTGATTAAAAATTGGTGTTTTAGTCCACGTGCTACAGCCTGGGTATGAAGTATCATCATCTCCATGGTCGCTGTAACGGTTGTTTCATGTCCATGGACTGCCATAGCTACAGAATCGCCAACCAGAACGCAATCAATATTTGATTCAGCTACAACGCAGGCAGATGGATAATCGTAACAAGTGATTACCGAAATTTTTTGCTGTTCTTCTTTTTTACGTTTGAAATCATGAATTTTCATGTTGGGTTACTCCTTAATAAAAAAGAGTAAGCATTATGGTGAAAAGCGAAACACGTTATAGGTACCTGTCGCATGGATCAAGTCCTCCAAAAAAAATTAAATATGAAGTCGCTGCCAAAAGGTCAGCGCATTATGAATCTGTACTGCTGACTCACAATGGTTATCATATTTGAAATTCGAATGGTTGAGAAGTGGGAGGAAACACATTGTTCTCTAGGTTTAGAGAGTGGAACCTAAGTTTCCAGCATAAATAAACCGTTTTTAATCTCGGGTTTCGTTACGCTGCATCCAGGTTACGATGCTTATTTTTTACAAGTAGCCCTTCATTTTGCATTTGATGCATTTTGTTCATCTATCATTCTGAGTTATCATTAATGTTTCGCGCAGCAACTAGTTCATTGTGGAACGCTCAATAAGTTGTGTGAGAAGATGTCTTTAAAATACAGGGTTTTTATGCAAATCACTGAAAAATTAACGCTTCCGGGCGAGCATCCTTTATTTTTACAAGGAGCGATTGGCAAACTAGAGGCGGTTCTAACTGTTCCAGAGCAGAATCATACGGATTTCATCGCCTTTTTAGGACATCCTCATTCCCTGCAGGGGGGCACAATGAATAATAAGGTAGTGACTACACTAGCACGTGTCTTTAGAGAATTAGGCATTCCTTCATTACGTTTTAATTTTCGTGGAGTGGGCCAGTCGGAAGGATCCTATGATGCTGGGGTCGGTGAAAGTGAGGATATGCTGGTGTTGGTTCGTGAATGGCAAAAGGAGTCTCCCGAGAAGAAACTTATTTTTGCAGGCTTTTCCTTTGGTTCTTATGTGACGTACCGCGCTGCGGCCCAATCGGACTCCAAATTATTAATTTCGGTAGCTCCGGCAGTGCATCATTATAATTATCATGAATTTAATTCTGCCCCATCTCCTTGGCTTATTGTTCAGGGTGATGAAGATGAAGTCGTTCCCCCGGCTTTAGTTTTTGATTTTGCTGCCGAAGCTGAACTACCGGTGATTCAGTTTGCAAACACAGGCCACTTTTTTCATGGTAAATTAATTGAGCTGAAAGCAAAGCTCCTGGAATATATTCGATCTCAGGTTATTGTATAATGAATTTGATTACTCAATATGAAGCCGCGATTCAACGTGGTGACATCAATGATGATCCTTTGCAACGCGACATCTTGGCGCATTTGGAAGATCTAGCGAATCACGTAAAGAAATCGAATTCATCCTGGCTTTATCCATTAATCAAACCTCGAATTAAAGGGGTATATCTTTATGGTCCTGTAGGGGTAGGAAAAACATACTTAATTGATTTGTTTTATGATTGTCTCGAAGAGAAAAAGAAGGCTCGCTTCCATTTCCATCATTTTATGCAGCAAGTTGATGCTCAGTTAAGACGATTGCAAGGACAGAAAAATCCTCTTCGGCAAATCGCTAAAGATTTGGCCAAAACAACACGGGTACTTTGCTTTGACGAGTTTATGGTTCATGATGTTGCTTATGCCATGATTTTAGCGGAATTGTTGCAATCTTTAATTGCTTATGGCGTTGTTTTGGTTATTTCTTCGAATATACCCCCAGATGATTTGTATCTCAATGGAGTTCATCGGAAACGTTTTTTACCTGCTATTGCAGCAATTAAAGAAAATTGCGAAGTGCTGCATTTAAATGAGCAAAGAGATTATCGGATTGGGAGAGCACCTTTGATTGATGCTTATTTATTTCCTTTAGATGCGCATACTAATTTGGTGATGGAGCAGCAATTCACGCTTTTAGCGAGTGAATTTAACGAAAATGGTACTATTACAATACAAAATCGTGAGATCCCTTACCTTAAGCGTGCAGAACAATCGATTTGGTTTGCTTTTGATATTCTGTGTAATTTGCCCCGAAGTCAATTGGATTACTTAGAGATTGCAGATAAATTTGACACTATTTTCCTAAGCAACATCCCTGCGTTAACAGTCAATCATACTTTGCAAACAATTATGTTCATTCACTTTATCGATGTGATGTATGATCGCGGAATTAATATTATTATTTCTGCAGAGGTTGCAGTTGAGGAGTTGTATGTTGAGGGAGAAATGCAAGAAACCTTCAAGCGTACATTAAGCCGTCTGCTGGAAATGCAGTCGGTAGATTATTTATCACGCCATCCCAAAAGAGAACTTAAGGCATTGATTTCAGATAATTCTTGATGGTGTTGAGAGTAAAGGAGCCCCAACAGTTCGGGGTTCTGCAGATTAGAACAAATGTATAATTATTTTCTAAATTGAGAATGATTCTCGATTTCATTTATGTTAATATGAATAAGTTATTTCACGAGTTGCTGTTAGGACATGATAAATATTACAGAGTTAGTACAAGGCGATAGAGTACGGTTAACCAGTTTTGGTACAACAGAGATGCAATACCGACGCAGACTTTTATCTTTGGGAGTAACTTGCGGTACTGAGTTTTTAGTTGTCCGAATGGCCCCTTTAGGATGTCCTATACAAATTGAAGTCAGAGGAACTGCCTTAACATTGCGCAAGGAAGAGGCGAGCCAATTGATTTTGGAGCGTATATGACTCATGTATTATTGGTCGGTAATCCTAATTGTGGCAAGACCACCTTATTTAACGCCTTAACGGGTGATAATCAGCGTATAGGAAACTGGCCTGGGGTGACCGTTGAAAAGAAAACAGGGTCTTTTTGGGTCGCGAAGCAACGAATTGAAGTAACTGATTTGCCGGGAATTTATTCTCTTGTAGCCCATGCAGATGGTATCAGCCAGGATGAAGAAATTGCTGCCCAATCTGTAGTAACTATTGAAGCCGATTGCATCATTAATGTGATCGATGCATGTCATCTTGAGCGGCATTTATATTTGACCACCCAAATTTTGGAATTGGGAAAACCCGTACTGCTCGCGTTGAATATGATGGATATTGCGCAGCAAAGAGGCATATCCATCGATCCCAAAGCATTATCCCAACAATTAGGTTGTCCTGTTATTCCGATCCAAGCACATAAAAAAATAGGCATTGCGCAACTGACGGAGGAGTTGACTCGATTGCCTCAAGCAGTTACACCTCTGACACTTCCTCTATCCACCCCGATCCAACAAACATTAATGACCTTGGAAAACAGCTTAATTCATGAAGGTTATAGTCAATCGCGTGCTTATTATTATGCTCGAAGACTCGCAGAGGGAGATAAGTTACTATTCGATAAGGCAATTACTCAGGATTTAACTTTATTGAACGAAGTAGATCCTAATCTTGATGTATTATTGGCAGATGCGCGATATCAGAAAATACATGAAATAGTGACGTTCGTGCAGAAAAAACGTAGTGATGCCAGTGAACATTTTACTGCAAAACTCGATAAGATTATGTTGCATCGTTTTTTTGCCCTCCCCATTTTTTTTGCGATGATGTATTTGATGTTTTTATTTGCGATTAATGTAGGTGGCGCTTTTCAGGATTTTTTTGATATAAGTACCGATACCATATTCGTACAAGGGACATCCTGGTTATTGCACCAAATTAATACACCTAATTGGGTTATTGCTTTGTTGGCAAATGGTGTTGGTAAAGGGATTAATACCACATTAACATTTATCCCAGTTATTGCGGCTATGTTCTTCTTCTTATCTTTGTTGGAAACATCAGGATATATGGCAAGAGCAGCTTTCGTTGTGGATAAAGCGATGCGGAAGATGGGTTTGCCTGGTAAGTCATTTGTACCGATGATTGTTGGTTTTGGATGCAACGTTCCTGCAATTATGGCCGCTCGGACTTTAGATTCAGAACGCGATCGATTATTAACTGTAATGATGAGCCCTTTCATGTCGTGCAGTGCGCGCCTGGCCATTTATGCAGTATTCGTTGCTGCATTTTTCCCATCTGGTGGACAAAACGTAGTGTTTTCTTTGTATCTTGTAGGGATCTTGATGGCGGTATTAACAGGATTCCTTTTGCGTAAAACTACTTTAAAGGGACATGCATCCCCCTTAATTTTGGAACTGCCTGCTTATCATAAGCCTGCACTCAAACGCTTATTTAAAGAGACTTTTATGCGCTTGCGCTTTTTTGTAGTGCGTGCAGGTAAATTAATTGTACCCATTTGTGTTATTTTAGGTGGGTTAAATGCCATTACCTTAGATGGTGGAATTAATGCAGGTGAAGCCAGCACTCGATCTTTGCTCTCTTTAATGGGGCAATCGATTACTCCTCTATTTGCCCCCATGGGGATCAATCAGGATAATTGGCCAGCAACCGTAGGGTTACTAACGGGAATGTTGGCTAAAGAAGTGGTGGTTGGTACGTTAAATTCACTTTATGCACAAGTGGGACATGTGACTGAAATTGCTGCCGCACATTTTGATTTTTGGGCGGGTATTAAGGCGGCTTTTTGGTCAATTCCACAAAATTTAGCTCAATTGGGTTCTGCTTTGGTAAACCCTATATTGGCTAGTGCAGCAGATAATCCTGTATCTCAGTCAGTATATGGAGTTATGGCAGAGCGCTTTGATGGTAAAATAGGGGCTTATGCTTATCTGCTGTTTGTTCTTCTTTATATCCCTTGTGTATCTACCATGGCGGTAATTCGCCAAGAAGCAAATAAGAAATATATGTGGATTTCTGTAATTTGGTCTTTTGTTGTTGCGTATGGTACCGCTGTTTTATTTTATCAAACGGCTAAATGGCTTCAAAATTCAGAACAAAGTATGTTTGGGCTTCTTGCATTAATCCTCATTTTTGTTATAGGAATGCGTCAATACACCAAACGCAGCAGAAGGAGGGATGATGCTGTTGCAAATACGTGATTACATTTGTCGTGAAGGTGTCGTAAGCACCCAACAATTGACTAGGGAATTTAGTTTGGATCTTCCTGCATTACAACCTATGCTCGATTTATGGATAGGCAAGGGCGTAATACGCAAATGTCAGGAAAAGGCAAATTGTCAAAGCACATGCTTTAAGTGTCGCTCTAGTGCCCCTGAATATTATCAATATCTTTTATAGTTTGCTGTTTGTCGCAAATTGAATTTTTTTTACGGGTTTTTTACTTAAGCTGTTTTAACTTTCGTGCTCATTCAATAAATTTGGGCTAATATACTCATATAGGTTTGATTTACATGTGGTAAGCAAATGGCTGATGAACCAGATATTCCTACTGCTGACGAAAACTCAGAATTTATCGATAGCATCGATAACAGCATTGACTTGCGCAAGTTGCACATGGAAGAAGATTTAAATGATCCTGTGACTTTGGTTGAGCGGGTTTATCAAATCTGGTGGCATTGGGCTGATTTTCAACTTTATATTGTATCTCCATCTATAGATCTTCTTATACCTCCAGTAATGCTCAAACCTGAACTAATTCCTGGTACAAATGATCTGGAATTTGTATATTCCATTCTTGATTCAGGATCCAAATTATCTACTTCTAAAAGTGAAGAGCTGGTCTCTGCAGGGATGTCAATGTATAAGCTTTATATGACCATAGAAAAAATGATTTATATTTTGGTTGAGCGATTGAAAGAAGGAGGCATTGATAAAGAGACAGAAGTGCAAGTCGCTTTTGGTGGGCATTTGCTTCCTCAAAGAAAAGCCTTTGAGTCGATTATCAATTTACCCTATAACGTTGTAGTAACTAACTTTGATCCGGGAGCATGGGGTGAACGTTACTTACAAATTGTCAAACAAAATGCAGAGAAGTACGGCTATCCTTCCGAATCGCCACGTGAAACATTTAGACAGCCACATAAAACATCCGGATCAGGTCCAAAAAGATAAGTATGCTCAGATAAGTAGACTTTAATGTACTTTTTATTGCCTATTCTATTATTTTTAGTTGAATTTTATTAATTCACTTTATATTCTTGTTATGTTGCAGTGGTATGTGACATCTTTACAAAAATTTCCTTAGTAATACAATAGATTGGTCTTTTCATTTGGCACATCAGATATAAGCACAATAAAAGCTCTAAATGCAACAAGATTTATTTATTTGCATCATAGAATGACAATTTGTAAAAAAATATTCTTTTTGATTAAGTCAGCTATCGAAGTACAATCTAACGTATTTGCAAAATTTATTTTGAATTACAGTTTTAATGAACAAGGTAACTAAAGAAAATTATTTGAATGAGATGGAGACAAATTAAATTTTGCTCGGATTACGCAAGGGCTTATCTTGCACGATAAAAACAGAGTGCTATACTTCGCATTTGTGCTATTTAATTAACTTTTCTAATTAAGGAAGAAACTCACAGTGAACAAAAAAAGACCCGTAAATCTGGATTTGGGCAGTTTAAAATATCCCCCTATGGCTATAGCGTCCATCTTACATAGGATTTCAGGGGTAGTTTTATTTTTACTGTTACCCATTATGTTGTGTATTTTTAGTCAGTCAATACAATCAGAAGAAGCATTTGCGCAGGTGAAAAATTTGCTATCTCATCCTGCTTATAAAATGGTCATGTGGGCGTTTGGAGCCTCGATGATTTACCATTTGCTTGCAGGGATTAGGCATCTTTTGATGGATATTGGGTTTGGTGAGCATCTTGATGCTGGTAGGCGTTCCGCTGTTTTAGTCATTTTTCTTGCTATTATTTTGTCAATTTTTCTAGGAATCTGGATATGGTAAATAATGTCACCAGCTTAACAGGTAATGGGTTAAAGGATTGGTTGATTCAACGAGTTACAGCAGTTTATTTTGCTGCATATTCTTTTTTTATAATTGGTTTTTTGTTATTGCACCCTGAACTGGGTTTTGCACAATGGCACGCTCTTTTTTCCAATATATTAGTTCGAATTGCATCACTTATCGCATTGTTTGCGCTTTCATTGCATGCATGGGTAGGTATTTGGACTGTAACTACCGATTATATGAAGTGTACTGCTCTGCGTTTATCAGTACAAATGTTAGTAGTTTTATGGCTTCTGAGTCAATTCATCTGGGGCTTAATGATCCTTTGGGGGCAGTAGCATGGCAATTGCACGTAACACATTTGATGCAGTAATTATTGGAGCTGGTGGGGCTGGGATGCGTGCTGCATTGCAGATGGCAAACTCTGGTTTAAAGGTCGCACTTTTATCTAAGGTATTTCCAACTCGTTCACATACAGTATCTGCTCAAGGAGGTATTACTTGTGCATTGGGTAATGCGCACGACGATGATTGGCGTTGGCATATGTATGATACCGTAAAGGGTGCGGACTATATTGGCGACCAAGATTCAATTGAATACCTCTGTAAAACTGGCCCCGAAGCGGTATATGAACTCGAGCACATGGGTTTGCCGTTTTCACGTATGGATAATGGTAGAATCTATCAGCGTCAGTTTGGTGGTCAATCCAAAAATTTTGGTGGTGATCAAGCAGCACGTACTTGTGCTGCAGCGGATAGAACTGGACATGCTTTATTACATACCCTCTACCAACAAAATTTAAAAGCCAAAACACACGTATTTAGTGAATGGTACGCTCTTGACCTTGTTAAAGATGCGCATGGACATATATCCGGTGTTACTGCGATGTGTATCGAAACAGGTGAAGTAGTATTTTTTCAATCTAGAGTATGTATTTTGGCTACCGGTGGCGCAGGCCGTATTTACCAATCTACAACCAATGCCTTTATTAATACCGGTGATGGTTTTGGTATGGCATTAAGAGCAGGTATCCCGTTACAGGATATGGAAATGTGGCAATTCCATCCTACCGGAATTGCTGGAGCCGGTGTTTTGGTAACGGAAGGTTGTCGAGGTGAAGGCGGTTATCTGATAAATAAAGACGGTGAACGTTTCATGGAGCGTTATGCACCGCGAGTTAAAGATTTAGCTTCCCGGGATGTTGTTGCTCGCTCTATGGCTCTTGAGATCCGTGCCGGTAAAGGTTTTGATCCTAAAGGGATTGATCACGTTAAATTAAAATTGGATCACCTAGGTGCCGATCTTATTAAATCACGCTTGCCAGGAATTCGTGAGTTATCTATGAAATTCGCAGGGGTTGACCCAATTGTTGAGCCGATTCCAGTAGTTCCTACTTGCCACTACAGTATGGGCGGTATACCTACAAATATGCATGGCCAAGTACTTACCAAAACTAATGGTAAGGAACATATCGTAGAGGGTTTATATGCCGTAGGTGAGTGTGCGTGCGTTTCTGTGCATGGTGCAAACCGTTTGGGCGGTAATTCATTACTGGACTTAGTTGTTTTTGGTCGTGCAGCTGGATTGCATGTTGAAGAATTATGGCAGTCAAATCAATTACCGGAGATGACTTATATTAGCGATGATGATCTTGCTCCATCGCTGCAACGATATAATCGATGGAATGATTCAACATCAGGCGAAAGCCCAGCAGTGATTCATGATGAAATGCAACGTGTAATGCAGGAGGACTTTGGCGTCTTCCGAACTGGCGAAGTAATGGCTTCTGGCCTAAAACGTCTTCAGGCTCTGCGGGAACGTTTAGCGCATGCCAAATTAGAAGATAAAAGTAAGATATTTAATACAGAGCGAGTTAGTGCATTAGAGTTGGACAATTTAATGGCAACTGCATATGCTACAGCGCAGTCTGCAATTGTTCGTACAGAAAGTCGTGGTGCTCATAGTCGTGAAGATTATCCAAAGCGTGATGATGCGAACTGGATTAAACATACGCTATATTTTGAGGAAGGTGAGAAAATTGATTTTCGTCCCGTTAATACATCACCTAAGCACGTCGAGCCTTTTGCGCCAAAAGAACGCGTTTACTAAAGAGGATACATTACATGGCAGCAGATAGTAGAAAATTGACCCTATCAATATATCGCTATAATCCTGAGGTGGATGCTAAGCCTTATATGAAAGATTATGAATTGGAGATCCAAGCTAAAAGTGATCCTATGTTACTCACGTTACTCGAACGTTTGAAAGCAGAGCAGGATCCCTCAATCACGTACAGACGTTCTTGTCGCGAAGGCGTATGTGGTTCAGACGGCATGAATATTAATGGAACAAATGGTCTGGCATGTATCACCCATGTGTCTCAGTTGAATACCGATAAAATTGTTGTGCGTCCTTTACCTGGATTTCCAGTAATTCGAGATTTAGCAGTTGATATGACGCAGTTTTATCAACAATATGAGCGTATAGAACCTTATTTGCAAAATAATGAGGTTCCTCCTGCCCAAGAACGGTTGCAATCACCAGAGGAACGCGCTCAACTTGATGGATTATATGAATGTATTTTGTGCGCATGTTGTACCAGTTCATGTCCTTCGTTCTGGTGGAATCCTGAAAAATTTGTGGGTCCTGCCGGTTTATTACAAGCAAGACGATTTTTAGCAGACAGTCGCGATACAGCCACAGCGCATCGTTTGGACAAATTGCAAGATCCGTTCAGTGTGTTTCGTTGCCGAAGTATTATGAATTGTACTAATGTCTGCCCGAAAGGACTCAATCCGACGAAAGCGATTTCTGAGATTCGCCTACAAATGTTGTCACAAGAGACCTAAGAGTACTTTTCTTGTTATTGGTACTGGTAAGAGCCATGTAAATATAATTCTCGGAAAACGGGAATCCTCTTAAATGAGCTCGAAACCAGTATAAGGATGATCCCCGCACTTGCGGGGATAGCTGTTTTATCCACGGGGATGAGTGGAATACCCAACTTACTGGTGGTAGTGATTAATACCCCTTTGGAGAAAAAGAAAATGAGCAGTTCCGATCTGCAAAAAGAATGGGCTTCTTCCTATTTATCTGGCGGAAGTATGGCTTATGTTGATAGTCTTTATGAAGATTATCTTGCTGACCCGAGTTCGGTTTCATCCGATTGGCGAGCGGTTTTTAGTGCTTTGCCTAAGGTTAACAGTACCGAAAAAGAATTCTCACATAGAGAGATTCGCGATTATTTTTTGCAGAATGCAGATAAAAAAGCCATCCCTGTAGTCCAAGCTTCAGACAGCCAACAATTTCGGATTGCAGATTTGATTAATGCTTATCGGGCATTGGGCCATCATGCAGCCAAACTTGACCCCCTGGAAATGACAGAGCGTACTCCGTTGCCTGCATTGGAATTGGAGCATCACCACTTATCTGATGTCGATAGAAACCGTAAGTTTTTTGCAGGTACTACGTTTAATGGTCCAGAAATGACTCTGGATGAAATATATCAAGCGTTGCGCGAAACGTATTGCAGCAGTATTGGTATTGAATATATGCATATTTCTAATACTGAAGAAATAGAATGGCTACAAGAACGAATGGAGTCTGTACGCGGTCGACTAAAATTAGATGCAGCAAAAAAAATGCAAATTTTAAAAGACTTAATTGCTGCAGACGGTTTAGAGCGTTATTTAGGTACACGTTATGTGGGGCAAAAGCGATTCTCTCTTGAAGGGGGCGATTCATTAATTCCCATGATGAAAGAAATTATTGAGTGTGCTGGTAAAGATAATGTTAAAGAAATAGTTATCGGTATGGCACATCGAGGTCGTTTAAATGTCTTGGTGAATGTATTAGGTAAAGAACCTAATCAACTGTTCCAAGAGTTTGAAGGAAAAATAAAATATGAACGTACTGGAGATGTGAAATATCATTTAGGATTTTCTTCAGATATAAGAACAAATTCGGGTTCAGTAGTACATCTTGCTTTGGCTTTTAACCCCTCACACTTAGAAATTATTGGCCCAGTAGTAGAGGGTTCTGTACGTTCTCGTTTAGGTCGACGTAGTGATCTGAATAAAAAAGAAAAAGTGGTTCCTATCGTTATACATGGGGATGCTGCATTTGCCGGTCAGGGCGTCGTGATGGAAACGTTTAACTTTTCCCAGGCACGTGGTTATTGTACTGGTGGTACCGTTCACATTGTTATTAATAACCAAATAGGCTTTACTACCAGCAATCCTTTAGATGCACGTTCTACGTTATATTGTACTGACGTAGCCAAAATGGTTCAGGCACCTGTTTTACATGTGAATGGTGATGACCCTGAAGCAGTAGTATTCGCGACTAAGCTTGCATTTGATTTCAGAATGAAATTTAAACGAGATGTCGTAGTGGATCTCGTTTGTTATCGGCGACATGGGCATAATGAGGCAGATGAACCTGCAGTCACTCAACCTGCCATGTATCGCAAAATTAAATCCATGCGTCCCCTGCGTGAAATGTATGCCGAGCAACTGATGCAAGAAGGTTTGCTGACCAGTAAAGATGCTGAAAAATTAGTAGATGCATATCGTGATACTCTGGATCAGGGTAAAGCGGTTGTGGATTTGGTTCATGGTGATTATGAAGGTAAATATGCAGTGGATTGGACCCCTTATCAGAATGCAAAATGGACAGATAAAGTAGATACCACCATCAAAAAAGAAAACTTACAAAAATTAGCTAAAATCTTAAACGAATTACCAAAAGGCTTTTCATTACATCCGGTGGTTCAACGTTTATTAAATGATCGTGATAAAATGACAGCCGGTGACTTACCGATGAACTGGGGTTATGCTGAAATTATGGCATATGCCAGTTTAGTCCAAGAAGGTTATGGAGTACGCTTGTCTGGTCAGGATTCTGGAAGAGGAACTTTTGCTCATCGTCATGCTGTCCTGCATGATGCTGAAACTGGAGAAACGTTTACTCCTTTGGAACAAATAACTAATGAATTGGACCGACCTTTTTCTGTCATCGATTCAGTACTTTCTGAAGAAGCGGTATTGGCGTTCGAATATGGGTTTGCTGCCTCTGCACCAAATTTCTTGGTGCTTTGGGAAGCTCAGTTCGGTGATTTCGCCAATGGTGCGCAAGTGGTTATCGATCAGTTCATCAGTTCGGGTGAGCAAAAATGGGGCCGTTTATGTGGTTTAGTCATGTTATTACCGCATGGATATGAAGGACAGGGCCCAGAACATTCATCTGCTCGTTTGGAGCGTTACATGCAGCTTTGCGCGCAACATAATATGCAAGTTTGTACGCCAACTACTCCAGCCCAGATCTTCCATTTATTAAGAAGACAGGTTATCCGTAATTTCCGTAAGCCATTGATTGTTATGACACCCAAGAGTCTTCTGCGTCATAAATTAGCAGTCTCTCCCTTGGACGATTTATTCAAAGGTAAGTTTCACACTATTATTCCGGAAATTGATGCAATTAATGCACAAAAAGTTACAAAAGTGGTACTGTGCTGTGGAAAGGTTTATTATGATTTGCTGCAAATGCGTCGTGATAAAGAATTAAACCATATTGCGTTGGTGCGAATTGAGCAATTATATCCGTTCCCTAAAAAAGCACTTATGACGGAGCTAAATAAATATCCTCAGGCCCAGAAGATTATTTGGTGTCAGGAAGAACCGCAGAATCAAGGAGTCTGGTTCTCTTCTCAACATAATATTATAGATTGTTTGCTTCCTGGACAAACCTTGCATTATGCCGGAAGAGAGTTTGCTGCGGCACCTGCTGCAGGAAGCCCTGCTCTGCATGCAAAAGAACAACAAGCTTTAGTAGAGCAAGCTTTATTGGACTGATTGTAAGTTTATCGTAGTCTGGGGTACGGCTTTGCTTTTTACCCAGACTACAATGTGTTAACGAATTTAATATAAAATAAGAAGGTATAACCATGTCTATTGAAGTCAAAGTACCTGTTTTGCCTGAGTCGGTTGCTGATGCAACTGTAGCTGCGTGGCATAAAAAAGTAGGTGATAAAGTTACCCGTGATGAGAATTTACTCGATCTAGAAACAGACAAAGTCGTACTGGAAGTTCCAGCTCCTGCTGACGGAATACTGGCTGAAATAATGTTTCAAGAGGGTGACACAGTTCGTTCTGGCCAATTGCTTGCCAAAATAAAAGCGGGTGCTGGATCTGATATTAAAGAAGACAAAAAAGAAGAAAAAGCTGATGCATCGAAGGCGAGTGAACAGTCTGAACGTGATGAAGTAAGTGCGAAAGAAGATAAGTCAACCAGTCCTGTAGTTCGACGGATGATGGCAGAACATGACCTTCAACCTGGGCAAATCCAAGGTAGTGGGAAGGATGGTCGTATTACTAAAGAAGATGTTCTGGCTTATATAGAATCGAGTAGAGAAAAAACATCTAAATCTAAAGAAAGCGGGAAAGAGCAAGCACCAAAAGCACCTATGGGCTTACGTGAAGAACGTCGCGTTCCAATGACCCGTTTAAGAGCTAAAATCGCGGAGCGTTTATTGGAAGCTCAGCATAATGCAGCGATGTTGACAACTTTTAATGAAGTCAATTTGAAAGCAGTTATGGATATGCGCGCTCAATATAAAGACAGTTTTGAGAAAAAACATGGCGTAAAACTTGGATTTATGTCTTTTTTCACCAAAGCAGTTGTTGAGTCATTAAAGCGTTTCCCTGCAGTGAATGCCTCTATTGATGGTCAGGACGTGGTCTATCATGGCTTTTATGATATTGGGATTGCTGTCTCTACAGAGAGGGGATTGGTCGTACCTGTAATTCGTGATGCGGATCAGATGAGTATGGCTGATATTGAATTGGCAATTAATGACGCTGCAAAAAAGGCTAGAGAGGGTAAATTAGCTATGGAAGATATGCAAGGAGGAACCTTTACCATTACGAATGGTGGTGTATTTGGTTCTTTATTGGCAACTCCGATCATTAATCCACCCCAAACAGGAATTTTGGGAATGCACAAAATTGAGGATAGACCTGTAGTGGAAAAAGGACAAATCGTGATTCGTCCTATGATGTATGTGGCTCTATCGTATGATCATCGATTGATTGACGGTAAAGATTCCGTACAGTTTTTGGTAAGTGTGAAAGAGTTATTGGAAGATCCTGCTCGTCTTTTGCTTAATGTTTAATGAAATGTAACAGCGAAATTCGCATTAGCGCATGAATGTACCTGGGTGAAGGCGCAGCTGGAACCCAGGGGTTTTAAATTTATCTAAGTACATCCCACGGTTGACCCTATTCTTACCCGGGATATGATGCATAAATTAACATTTATGTCTAGCGACGGATTTTGCTTTTTTAGAAAGGTAATCGCAATGAATTTACATGAATACCAGGCCAAACAATTATTTGCTAGCTACAACTTACCCGTACCAAACGGTGAAGTCGCTTACAGCGTTGAAGATGCAATGCAAGTTGCTTCACAGTTGTCTACCGCTCGTTGGGTTGTTAAAGCCCAAGTCCACGCTGGAGGGAGAGGAAAAGCTGGTGGTGTGAAATTGGTATCGAATAAAGATGAATTAGCTGCAGCAGTCAAAGCATTATTAGGTACTCGCTTAGTTACGTATCAAACGGATGCTCATGGACAGCCAGTTAATGCAGTTCTAATTGAGGAAACATGTGATATTGACAGAGAATTATATCTTGGAGCGGTTGTTGATCGTGCTACACGCCGTGTCGTATTCATGGCCTCTACGGAAGGTGGTGTAGAAATAGAAAAAGTAGCTGAAGAAACGCCCGAAAAAATATTTAAAGTAATTGTGGATCCATTAGTTGGTGTCATGCCATTTCAATGCCGTGAGGTTGGATTTAAATTAGGCCTCAAAGACGAGCAAATTAAGCAATTTACTCATTTAATGATGGGCTTGGGTAAAATGTTTGTTGATTGTGATCTGAGCTTATTAGAGATCAATCCTTTGGTAGTAACAAAACAAGAACAATTAATTTGTTTGGATGGGAAAATTAATATTGATGGCAACGCATTATACCGTCAGCCCAAATTAAAAGGCATGCGCGATACAACTCAAGAAGATGAGCGCGAAAATCGTGCTAGCGACTGGGAGCTAAATTATATTCCTTTAGATGGTACTATTGGCTGCATGGTGAATGGTGCTGGCCTGGCGATGGCGACCATGGACGTGATTAAGCTTCACGGTGGTGAGCCAGCTAACTTCCTAGATGTTGGAGGTGGCGCGACTAAGGAACGAGTAAGTGAGGCACTGAAAATTATTGTCTCTGATGACAAAGTCAAAGGTATTTTGGTCAATATTTTTGGTGGTATCGTTCGTTGTGATCTCATTGCCGATGGTATTTTGGCTGCAGTGAAAGAAGTCGATGTAAAAATTCCTGTGGTGGTACGTCTTGAAGGTAATAACGCACAACTAGGTGCTGATATTTTAAATAAAAGTGATTTAAATGTGATTGCTGCAACCAGTTTAACTGATGCTGCGAAAAAGATTGTGGCAGCTGTTGCTTAATTACTAAATTTCGAGGTTAACAATGAGTGTATTGGTTAATAAAAATACTAAGGTATTGTGTCAGGGGTTTACTGGAAAGCAAGGAACTTATCATTCAGAACAAGCGATTGCTTATGGCACACGTATGGTTGGTGGTGTGACACCAGGTAAAGGTGGACAAAAGCATTTAGGGTTACCGGTATTTAATACCATGCGTGAAGCTGTTGAAGAAACCCAAGCGGAAGCGAGCGTGATTTACGTTCCAGCACCATTCTGTAAGGATTCTATTTTAGAAGCCGCAGATGCAGGCATTCAATTAATTGTTTGTATCACAGAGGGTGTTCCCGTATTGGATATGTTACAAGTCAAGGTCTATTTAGAAAATAATACTCAGGCCCGTTTGATCGGACCCAATTGCCCAGGAATTATTACCCCAGGCGAATGCAAAATTGGAATTATGCCTGGCTCAATTCATTTACCTGGTAAAGTAGGTATTGTTTCACGTTCTGGAACTTTAACTTATGAAGCAGTAAAACAAACCACCGATAAAGGCTTTGGCCAAAGTACCTGTATTGGTATAGGCGGTGATCCGATTCCTGGAACCAGTTTCATCGATGCTTTAGCTTTATTTGAACAAGATCCTAAAACCGAAGCGATTATCATGGTGGGTGAAATCGGCGGCTCTGCAGAAGAAGAAGCTGCAGAATATATTAAATCGCATGTGAGCAAACCTGTAGTTTCCTATATTGCCGGCGTAACAGCTCCTGCTGGAAAACGTATGGGGCATGCTGGTGCAATTATTTCTGGTGGCAAAGGGACTGCAGCTGAAAAATACGCCGCTTTAGAAGCAGCAGGCGTAAGAACAGTACGCTCACCTGCTGATTTAGGTGATGCAATTGCCGAAGTTACTGGCTGGTAATTTATTTGGACATAGCCTGGGTTAAGGTATATCCATAACCCAGGCATACTGAATTACTATCAATATCGCTGGTGACTTTCACTAACCTAATTTTTTATATGGTACTTCATGACAAATTTTCGAAGCATTGCTGATATAAGACGAGAGTATGGAGAGCTCAATTTAGATGAACAATCACTTCCTGAAGATCCAATTGTTCAATTTAAGCTTTGGTTTGAAGATGTTTTAAAAAATGAAAAAAATGATCCTACGGCTATGGTGCTTTCTACCGTAGATAATCAAGGTTTTCCAGATTCTCGAGTCGTTTTGTTAAAAGGATTAGAGGGGGGGAACTTTGTTTTTTATACAAATTATCAAAGTAAAAAAGCAAAGCAGATCCAAGACAACCCATATGTAGCACTTAATTTTTACTGGCCACAAATGGCTAGACAAGTGCGTATTCGTGGTCAAATCAAATCGATTGATAAAGAACAATCAGATCTTTATTTTTCTACAAGACCAATCAAAAGCCAATTCAGTGCGATTGTTTCTCCACAAAGTCATGCGATTGAGGGAAGGGAGGCATTAGAGAAAGCCCTAAATGAGTTAATTCAAAAACATGGACAAGAACCTGTATTACGCCCCACCTTCTGGGGAGGCTACATGGTTATTCCTGATGAAATCGAGTTTTGGCAAGGACGTGATAACCGTTTGCACGATAGAATTCATTATTATCTAAAAAATGGGCGCTGGGCGTTTCATCGTTTAGCACCATAGTAAGAACATGTACTAGCGGCAAAATTTGCCGGCAAAAAGTTAAGTTCTGCCACAAATTTATATTTTATCCCTCTTTCTGTACTTACTCTATTTTTTCTGTTTTTTAAAGATACAAATAAACTTGGCCCGATTATTGCTTTATATAATATAGAATTATAAAACCCAAATTGATTCTGAAGTTATTTTTTCCAAGCTATAACAAAATTTGTCAAGAATTAGTAAATGTTTTTATTTGGTAAATAAGCGTTAATATAAAGTCGTAAAATTGTCTTAAGTGTAGAAATTATTAGCAGTGTTAAAGGTAAATACTGTGCGAATAAATAGAGGGTATAATCATGAACGACATAACAGCCTTACTACCACATATTAAATTACGTTTTAATGTTGAACATCCAAGCTATGAAGACAGTTACGCATTTGGATACGAATGTGCACTGGCTGAAGTAGCGGAAGAGGATAATCCATTTCGAGAAGGGACCCAACAAGCAGAACACTGGTTAGAAGGATGGTGGGATGCAATTGAGGGTGAAGATCCTTTATTTGAATTGAATGCTTTAGAAAATGAAGAATTGACTGCAAACGAAGAAGTGGCTGCAAATGATAAAGAGTATGGTCATAAGCATGGCTTTTTATCACTAGTGATTGAAATTAGCGGTGCAATCGCAGCTTCTGCAATCGTCGGATATCAATTGTTTGAGTTGGTAGCATAATTCTATATGTTACCTTCACCCTCGATACGTCATCCCGCACGCGAGAGGGATCTCCAGAAGGTGTCTGAGCAAAAAATCAGGAGATCCTTCGCTGCAACCCTAAGGATGGCGTGGTTGGCTGGGGTGGATTATTCCGAACTCACGCGGATACGTCATTCCGAACACAGTGAGAAAATCTCCAGTAGTAGGTACAATCATTGTAAGCAAATTAAACTGATAGATCAGGAGCTTGCTCATCGCTAACTCCTTAAGATAATCAAACGCTCATGTCGTATGGCGCACCCAACTACATTCTTCTTCTATTTGGGGGAGGGTAGACGAACTTTATGTTAATTTTTGAAAAATTTTAGAACCATAGACCGCATTCGCGCAGTTTCAGAGGGATTAAATTCCTTATAAATAGCACTCCCTATATTGAGACATATGGTCACATTCTCACCAAGTCCCTTAAGTAAGTCCACACCAGATAATTTGAGCAAATTAATTTCCTGCGCAATATCACCAGCCCATGCATCAAGATAGCTCATTTCAGTAAACACAGGAAGGAAGATATGTTCTTCCTCTTGCAAAAATAAAACCCTGGGTTGGTCGTCATTTAAACTTTGTTCTACAGGGATAATGAAGTTGGCTTTAATAAATTCAAGATAAGCTTTATTTGCTTCTTTAGTATTTCCAGCTGCTTCAAGAGCTTCTTTAATTGCAAGGTTAAGAGCATTCATTTTAAGCCTTAGTTTTATATTTTTGAACGATATTGTCGCACTTTGGTTTGAAAATAACCGAAATTAGTGTATATATAGCGATACTAGGGATATTATATACCATATAGATAGAGCACGATAATTATAACCATTTTCTGTACCTATGAAAATGAAATCAAACTATGTGTTGAAATAAATGACAACAGCAGTATAATGTAGGTTTTGTTTTACAGATTTATTGCTCATTTTTTGGATAAATATTTTTAGTTTTTTTCATTTTATATACCTCACGATATAAAATTGAGTCGATCAATGAAATGCTGACAATCTTTATCCTGGGATTGTTTTTTGATGTGTGCGTTGTAACCCTTCAAAGCCAATTAGGATCTTATTAGCGTAGAGAGTTTATGAACAAAATACATGAGTCAAGAGTAGAAATTTATACCGGTAAAAATAATTTAGGATTTGCTTGGTTAGTATGGGGATTGGCTGCTGCATTCTATTTTTCTGATTATATGGCTCGTGTTGCCCCTGGAGTAATGCATCGTTACTTACAAATTGATTTCGGAATTAACGAAGCAGGTTTTGGTATATTGACTGCATCATTTTATATTCCTTACATCCTTATGCAGATTCCGGTAGGACTTACTGTAGACCGCTTAAGCATACGTTGGTTGCTCACCGTGATGTCATTGGTTACGGCTTTTGGTTGTTGTGTTTTTGGTCTTGCAGATAGCCTGTTTATGGGTTCAATAGGTAGGATGCTTATAGGTTTTAGCGCTGCCTTTGCTTTTGTTTGTTCTCTCAGATTGGCAACATCTTGGTTTCCTCCCACAATGCTGGGTTTACTTGCAGGTTTAACACAGGCTTTAGGAATGCTGGGTGCTGCGGCTGGAGAAGCTCCTGTTTCATTTTTAGTCACTAATGTGGGCTGGCGTCACAGTATGTTGATTATTGCTTTTCTGTTCATTGCACTTGCAGCTTTATTATATCAATTTATACAAGATAAACCTGGTGAGCATCGAAGCGAGATTCGCTCTGTAAATCAGCTCAGTATTCTCCAGAGTTTAAAAATTATATTATCATGCAGACAAACTTGGCTGAATGCGTTATATGCTGGATTTTTATTTGGCCCAACAGCTGTTATTGGCGAGGCAATTGGTCCTGCATATCTACAATTTGGTAGGGGATTAGGTGCTCATGCAGCTGCATTTGCTACGGGATTAATTTTTATCGGCTGGGGTATTAGTGGTCCTTTATCCGGTTGGCTTTCAGACAAGATGGGACGACGTAAACCTTTAATGATTCTATCTGCATTATTTGGTGTCATTTTTACATCCTTATATGTATTTAGTCCGACTTTAAGTCAAAACTCAGCTTATTTACTATTCTTCCTTTTTGGTTTGACCAATACAGGTGTTGCTATTGCCTACGCCGTTTCCACCGAGATCCATGACAGAAAGGTGATAGGGACTTCTATTGCATTTACCAACATGATATCAATTTTTGTAGGGGCGTCATTACAGCCTTTAGTTGGTCGATTGGTAGACATGGTATCTGGGGCCCGTGCTTATAACGTCGAAACGTTATTACTGTCTGATTTCCAAGCAGGTTTGAAGTTGCTACCGGTTTGTTCCATAATCGCACTCGTGTTGGCATTTACTGTGAAGGAAACATACTGCAAGCCAATAAACCATGCCTAAGTGCCTGAAATTTTACTTATTCATAAGAAAATAGTTGCAACTGTTTTTTTATAAGCTTATCGCACTCTGATGTTATTTACTGTTATACTTTCAGCTGCAGTTTTGCATGCGAATTAATAACATGGAGATGAGAATGAAAAAATTTACAGGATTAGTCATTATCCTGGCCGTTCTAATTCTAGGCGGGTATTATGGTATGGGCGTTCTTACCGAACGAACAATCAGAAAGAATGTACAAGTAATTGACCAGTCTAATGGACTATATGCTGAAATTCAGCAATACAACAAAGGATTATTTAACTCCGAAGCTCAAATTAAATGGCGCCTGCATATTCCCGAGCGTGTAGTACAAGATGAAAATGGACAATCTAAAACTCTTCCTGCCCAAGACTATAGCATGGAGATGCCATTAACAATCCATCATGGTCCGTTTATTTATGCCAATAAACGATTACGTTTTGGATTAGGTTATGGTGAGGCCGTTTTTCCATTTCCAGCAGAATACACGCAACAATTCGAAGCTCAATTTACTCCAAACTCTGTAAAGCCACAGTTAGATTTAAGTATTTTTGTTAATTACCTTAATGAAAGTACAGTGGAATTCAACGTTCCTGATTTTAAATTAATTGCAAAAGATGGTTCCGGTGTTCTTGAATGGCTAGGAATGGATTCAAAAACCACGATGTCTTCTGGAATGAGTAAAGTTGCGGGTAAAATTGTTTTGGATGGTTTAAATGCTACTAAAGAAGATACTCGAATTACGTTAAGCCAGGTATCTAGTGATTATGATTTACATGAAACACCTGCCGGCTTGTATTTGGGTGATGCAAATTTCTCTCTTCCTTCTTTTGATGTTTTTGTAAAAGAACAAAAAATGTTTGCTCTGAATGATCTTATCATCAAGTCAGATAGCGATATTGAACAACACCTGTTTAATACTCATTTTAACCTGGCTTTAAAATCAGTATTAGCAAACGGGCAAAATTATGGTCCAGGTGAATTGGATGTTGCTTTAAGAAATCTTGACGCGGATGTGTTGGCTAAAATTAATCAACAAACAACAGCCATGCAAAATGGCAATGACATCCAACGCCAACAAGCAATGCTTGCTCTTCTTCCTGAGCTACCTAAATTATTTAACAAGGGTGCAGAGTTTGAAATTTCTAAACTTAGCCTAAAGATTCCTCAAGGACAAATCGAAGGTAATCTTTTTGTAACTTTGCCTAAAGGTGAAAATGCTAACCCATTTGAAATGATGCAAAAGATTCAAGGGAAAGCGAAGTTGCAAATTCCTGCAGAAGCTGTAAAGGCGGTTATGAAGCAATCAGTGATGCAACAAATTTCTAAAAAACCTGATTTGCAACAAACCTTAACCCAACAACTCCAAGCAAACCAAGCAAACCAAGCTGGAGGCCAAGCAACTCAACCTGTTCTTACCCCTGAGCAATTAGCTGAAATGCAAACTAATAAACAACTAACTGCATTACAGCAAAGTGGGCTAATTACAGTTCAAGGTACGGATTATGTAATTGAAGTGAGTTTAGACCAAGGTAAATTCACTATTAATGGCAAACCTTACGATCCTTCAATGATGAAATTCTAGGATGCAACTGAAGTAATTTTGTAAGGAGTAGGGTGTATAAAACAACCTACTTCTTATAAGAACTTGTTGAGCTTAAATTGAACATTCTACATTGATTTTTAATACAGATTTTTCTGATCTGCCCTTGTCTCAATGGGCTTGTTTCGGTAATATACTGTTTTTAAAAGGAGGAGCTAATAATAATGACAACAATCAGTAATGAAGTAGTGGATAACACCGCTTCTCTAGCCGAAAGCGTAACTCTTTCAGTGCAAAAATATTTTTCAGAGCTTAAGGGAACTGATCCTGTTGACTTATACCAATTTGTACTTGAAGAGATTGAAACACCATTGTTCCGTGCAGTAATGGAACATTGTAAATACAATCAATCTCGAGCAGCAATTATGCTGGGGATTAGTCGTGGAACTTTGAGAACTAAACTACGTCGATATTTCGATGATAAATATGTTGGTACTCGCGACTAACTGAAATTTATAGTGAAAAGAGGAGCTTGGTAGCTCCTTTTTTTTACTGTTTTCTGATGAAAATCTGGTTCAACATGCATCGTTGCATTGGGTATGAATAGTGGGAATAGGATGCCTGATTTTAGCGCAGCCTGGATGAATCGCAGCGTAATCGAGGTGTTCTATTAGGAACCTTTATACGACAGCGACTTTCACCCAAACTACAAATTTATTCAGCAAACATGGAGCTTACCGACTCTTCGATGTTAACCCGTTTAATTGCCTGAGCCAGCATATCAGATAAACTTACAACGCGAATTTTTTCACATTGACGTGCTTCATCAGACAAAGGAATAGTATCTGTTACTACAATTTCATCAAGTCCGGAGTTTTTAATATTATTGACTGCAGGGCCAGATAAAACCGGGTGAGTAATGTAGGCTCTAACACTGTGGGCGCCATTTTTCTTAAGTTCATGCGCTGCAGAGCACAGAGTTCCTGCGGTATCAACAATGTCATCAACGATAATGCAGTTTTTATTTTTTGGTTCACCGATAATGTGCATTACTTCAGATTTATTAGGGCCACTACGACGTTTATCGATAATACATAAATCTGCATGATCAAGACGTTTTGCGACCGCTCGGGCTCTGACAACGCCTCCTACATCAGGAGAAACGACCATCATATTTTTCAGATTCTGTTTTTGAATATCTTCGAGAAGTATCGGAGTCGCATACACGTTGTCGACGGGCATATAGAAAAAGCCCTGGATTTGATCTGCGTGTAGATCTACAGTAAGCACTCTACAAATACCTACCGATGCCATCATATCAGCAACAACTTTAGCTGTAATTGGCACACGCGCGGAGCGAACTCTACGATCCTGACGTGCATAACCAAAATAAGGAACTACGGCCGTGATACGCGACGCAGAAGATCTTCTTAGCGCATCAGCCATTGTAAGGAGTTCCATCAGATTATTATTTGCTGGAGCACAGGTGGATTGGATAATAAAAACGTCTCTTCCGCGGACATTTTCTAAAATCTCGATCATTGTTTCCCCATCGCTAAACGTACCAACAGTTGCTTGGCCAATAGGTATTTTCAAATGAGAAGAGATTTGTTGAGCTAACTCCGGATTTGCGTTTCCGGCAAAAATCATCATTGTGGACATGTGTAAAAAGCCTTTAGATTTAGGTTAATCACTTAACTTAAACACATAGCAGAAGACAGCCAAAAAGATATTATTATTATTTGAGCATTACAAGACGCATCCTTCCAGGTTATCTTCTGCTGTCTGTTTACTTGAATCAACAAGAATGTGGCAGGGGTGCTAGGATTCGAACCTAGGTATGCAGGGATCAAAACCCTGTGCCTTACCGCTTGGCGACACCCCTAAAATTTGCAGATTCTTACAATCATCCGTTATAAAATGCGCTCTTCCCTGCAAATGTGTTGCGTATTTTGCAGTGGTTTTGGGAACATGTCAACTTTGAAAGCAATAATTTTTTGTATTTTTAAGTGAGAGTATGAGTTGACATTGTGGAAAGAATGTCATATGCAATCGAACAAGTAAAGCGAAATTTAGGAAGAACATCCTAAACTTCGCTTTGCCTCAATTCAAACGCGCACCTGGATTTACACTGTCCAGTTTTGAATCACTACTTTGATCATTACTCCGTTTCCTTCGAGACGAATCATACTTGGCAGATCAATCCCTTTAACCGAAGTATATTTGGTGAAATTAATTGTATAGCCATTTTGTTTTAATTCGACCAGATGATTGTAATCATCGCGATGCTCTGCTTGAACAGGGCCTGGAGCAGGTAGGCCTCTCACCCAATAATAAAGGTTATTTACCGGAAGTCTGATTCCAGTTTGTTCAAGTAATAGCTCATCGGCATTGTGTGATGTTATCTTTTTAGGTCCATCTTGGAATGTAACGGTATCTCCTTTTTTGTCAATGAGGACCGTGCCACCGCCTAAAGGACCCATGAGACGAATTTGATAAGCACTAGGGCCGCTTTGTTTCCAATTCATAGTAGCCGACCAACCTTTGCTTTTATTTTTTGCAGCCATAGCACCGCGAATTTCCCAGGACGAAACAGTTGCTGTTTTTGCTTTACGTTGTTCTACAGGCATCACTTTGTTTTCAGGCAATTCTGTTGCAGGGCGGGGGGGCGCACAGGCAGTTAGTAAGAAGATGGGAATTATTATTAATTGTTTCATACTTTTCATTTATCACCTCAAGTCCATTTTTGTAGTTTTTCAATTAACAATACGCTAGACTGTTCGCATATGCAATCAGTCTTAATTAACATGAAATTAAAAGCAATTTATCCTGGTACGTTTGATCCAGTTACCAATGGGCATGTCGATATTATTCGTCGGGCAACCAAGATTTTTCCCGACACCATTGTTGCTGTGGCAAGCAATAAAGCAAAACGCCCTTTTTTACCATTGGAAACAAGGATTCAACTCGTAGAAGAGGCTGTAGCAGATTTACCAGGAGTTCGTGTAGTTGGATTTGATAATCTTTTAATCGATTTTGTAATAGAGCAGAATGCGGGAATTATCTTACGCGGTTTACGTGCAGTTTCTGATTTTGAATATGAATTTCAATTGGCTGGAATGAACCGAAAATTATCCAAGCAAATAGAAACAATATTTTTAACACCATCAGAAAATTTTATGTATATTTCTTCTACTCTGGTGCGTGAAATTGCGATTTTAAATGGAGATATTTCTCAGTTCGTTCCTTCTTGTGTCGTAAGGGAACTCCAAAAGAGACAGGATGATCATGGAACGTTGGATAGTTAAAGTACTTTTCCTAATTACAATCAGCATTAATTTATTGTTTTATCTCACAAATACTTTTGCCAAACAAAATAACATTCTTCCGCCGGGCTATGCTATAGCCAGTGCAAATCCATTAGCAACTAATGCAGGACTTGAAATTTTAGCAAGTGGTGGAAACGCTTTTGATGCTGCAGTGGCTGTATCAGCAGTATTAGCCGTAGTTGAACCATATCACTCAGGTCTAGGTGGCGGTGGATTTTGGCTTTTGCATCAAGAAAATCAGCATAAGAACATTTTTATCGATGGAAGAGAGATTGCACCCCTGGCTGCGAAAAAAGACATGTATCTAGCACCAGATGGTAGCGTAATACCAGGATTATCCCTAAATGGCGGTTTGGCTGCAGCAATTCCGGGGGAGCCTGCGGCATTAGTATATATTGCTAAAAACTATGGGCGATTACCCTTAACAAAAACATTGGCTCCTGCCATTAAGATTGCACAAGAAGGATTTTTGGTTGATAAACAACTAAGTTCATTTTTAAAGAATGAAGATCGATTAGAGCAAATCAAAAAATATCCATCTACGGCTAAGATTTTCTTGAATAATGGTCGTCCTTATCTCATTGGGGAACGGTTAATTCAAAAGGATTTAGCGAACACCTTAAAACTCATTGCAGAAAAAGGAGAGCAAGGATTTTATGCCGGAGAAGTTGCAGAACGTTTAGTAAAAGGGGTGAATGCTGCAGGAGGTATTTGGACGCCTGAGGATTTGGCTAAATATCGCATCAAAGTCAGAGAGCCTTTGATTGGGGCGTATCATAATATGCTCATTATTACTGCTCCTCTACCTTCAGCAGGGGGGGTCGCCTTATTGACCATGCTGAATATCTTGTCTCATTATTCTCTGTCATCATTCTCAAAAGTTCAATGGGTACATTACTTAGTTGAGTCTATGCGTCTGGCCTATTGGCAGCGTGAGCGGTTTCTAGGGGATCCTGATTTTGTCACGATTCCTGTTGAAAAGTTACTTTCTGCAGAAAATGGAAAGCAGTTAAGTACGTTAATTCCTCCAAATAAAGCAATTGCCAGTTCTGTGTTGCAAGGGCAAACGAATAATCATCAAGAGAAACAAAAGGCGCGTACGCACACAACTCATTTTTCAATTATTGATGCCGAGGGGAATCGTGTTGCTGCGACTCTATCCATAAATTTTATTTTTGGCTCCAGTGTGGTAGCTGACGGAACAGGTGTGTTGCTGAATGATGAAATGGATGATTTTTCGAGTAAAGTTGGCGAAGAAAATGTTTTTGGTCTTGTTGGCGCAGATCAAAATGCAATTGCGCCTGGTAAAAGGCCATTATCCAGTATGACGCCCACTTTTCTTGAATTACCGGGACGTGTAGCAATTTTGGGAACTCCTGGTGGTAGTCGTATTCCTACTATGGTGTTAATTGCATCATTGGTGTTTCATGATGCGTACGGTGCAATTAGTATGGTCTCAGCGATGCGTTTTCATCATCAGTATTTACCCGATGTCATACAGATTGAACCTGATGCTTTACCCCCATCAATACAGGAAGGATTAAAAGCCATGGGGTACAATTTAATGCAGTTAGGACGAAATTATGGTGATATGCAAGCAATTACCTGGGATAAAAAATCCAATATTTTAACTGCGGCATCGGATCCGAGGGCTATAGGATTGGCAGCTTCCATAGTGAATACACCAAGTGGATATGGAGTAAGGTTCTAGTCACTCAGTAATATTTTCGGGGTGAAGCGTAGTAGGACTCGAGAAATCCAGGTCCCGGGTTTCGCTGTGTTTCTCCCAGGCTACAACTATATTAGTTAGATGGATTTTCTCCAACCAGCTCTTTAATTACATCAAAAGTCTGCTGAATTAGTTCTTCTTTGTTTTCAAGAGTATATTGTGATGCATCAATTGGTTTACCTATATGTATTTCAGCTTTTTGTTTTAAATGAAAATTAAATGTGCGTGCGGGTAAAATATTATTAGCACCACGTATGCCTATAGGGATAATTGTTGCCTTGGACTGAATTGCAGTGATAAATCCGCCCTTTTTAAACGAGCCGAGTGTTCCATCTTTGGAGCGAGTGCCTTCGGGAGCAATCCACATGACAATACCACTTTCCATTAATTGCTTCGCAAATGCCAGGTCTTTAACGGCTTGATATCTATTTTTTCGGTCAATAAAAGGAAATTCTGCTGCTTTCATTGCTTGTCCCATTAAGGGGATTTTTGCGAGTTCTTTTTTTGATAGCATGCGAATGGAGTGACTAGGGAATGCTTTAAATGCAAGAGGAATATCATAAGCACTGGAATGATTGCACATAATAATCGTCGCTTTTCCAGGTTGCGGTTGAGTGTTAAAAGGGTTTATCACTTTATGCTCTACTTGTACTGCATTCAGCAATTGATCAATCCAATGGTGTAATGCTTTATCCGTCCACTGACGGTTTATGGTGCTAAAAAAATATTTAAAAAGACAGCGCGTACTGGTTAATGCCGTATAAAATATGATCTTACAAAGAATCCATGCCGTTCGGAATTGATTTATTTTCATTAGCGTTAGGGTTAAGTAAATTAGCGGTAATATAGCGCAAGTTGATTCGCTTGCCCAGATAGTTTTTTAGGTAAGAATATAATCTCGCTATAAGTATCCTCGTTATAATGTAATTTTAGTAAAATCCTATTGCCCTACCTATAGAGTTGAAAAATGAATCGTTGGGAGAAACCATATGAATGTCAAAACCAGAGGACATGATTTTGTCCTCACTCCAACGTTCGAGCATGTAATTGCGGTAATGAGTTTCATGTAAATGACCAATATCCCCTACTTTTCTTCTTGCCTCATGTCTTCGTTCATCTTCAATGATCTCAAGGTAGCGTAGTTTATAATAAAGATTTTCAGGCATACATTCACTCGCTTTTTTGAAGTAAGGAATGGATTCTTGTTTTTTCTCCTCAAAATAAACAAGGGCATCAGCCAATAAATAATACATTTTTGCCAGCATTTGGCGCATTTCTTTTGATTTTGACTCATTAAGAGCAATAAAAGCTTTGAGTTCCTTTTTCAATTCGTCTACTTCGTTTGTGTGTTCTTTAAGGAAGTCGATTCGCGTACTTAAATGATCGTTATAATCAATAGGGACACCAAGTCGTGCAATTAAACAATCAATTTTTCGTAGTACTAATTTATTATAAACTTGTATTAGTGCACTGTTGCCATTAAGGAATAGGTATTCATTAAGTTGACGTTGTGCTTTATTCAATTGGGCTCGATCGGATTCTTTTACACAGTGTATGAGTTCATCAATTGCTAAAAGAGTCGATGCATAAGCTATGGTTGCTTCCATGACCAGAAAATCATGGGGTTTGATACGCGCTATTTTTGAAGCCAGGATTATTTGCTCTGCGGCTATTTGTGCCGCTGCTTCAGGCTTTTGACTTCGTAATGTTTCTTCTATTTGTAATTCATTTGCCTTAAATTGAGCGAAATAATGTTCTCGTAAGCGTTCAAGCCCATTTTTATTAAATTTAAAGTCAGGATTATTTGTATATAGAGTATCTGCGTCGTCAAAACGGTTATTTTCCAGGGCGCAGTCAAATTGATATAAAGTCCATTCTTCTTTTATTATGAGGTCCTCCACTGAATCGTCTTGATCCAGAATTTGGGGTTCAAGTCTGACGGCTTGGGCTAAACACTCAATGGTTTGATTTCCAGTGAGAAACTTGGTAATCCCCCATTTGCTTTTTTCCCTTTTAGCATCACTTATAAAAGATTTAGCAACTTGGGTACGTAATTTGGGATAGGGTATTAAATAGACTGCTTGTTCTTCATCGTCAAAATTAGCTTTGATGTATTCAACAGCTTGTTCTTGATCGCTCATATTGGGTGATAAAGATAATGCAGCAATCAGTTCAACTGCAATTTTTAATGCTTGTGGATCAAATTGTTCCTGAGCTAAATAATAATCAATAAACGGTTTTTTAAACTTATTTTTGACTTCTGGAGACCATTCTAATGCTTCCTGATATTGACGTTTAGCAGCCAACGCTTGTGCATAGGCTTCAGCAAAGGGACTGGATTGAAAACAATGTGTTTTACTGACGCGGTGTCCATAATAAAGAATTTGGCTAATTGCATCCTTAATTATTTGGTTATTTTGAGGGTCAATTGAGGGAATTAAATAAGCTAAATATTCTTGTACCAGGATTTGCCCAAAAGGGTAACTTTCCCGAATGGATGCATTGAGCTCTGGAAAGGCGTGTGAATGAGTGATGAAATAACCCATTAGTAATCTCTGCAGATCACTAGATGTTTGATTTGTTCTTGGTGAGTGGGTTAATGTTATAAAACGTTTAGAGATTGGGAATCCATCCTTACTTTTATTCAACTCCACTGATTTGAAGCCTTTGATATAGCCTGTATAGGCGACCTTAGCTAAAGTCATTTCAATTCGATTAGGGTGGCAATGATTTTCAAAGCCTAACCAACCTTTAAATGATTCAAAAATAGTTCGAAACCAACTAACGCGGAAAATGTCGATACCATCTGTGTATAATCTTTGCCGTGGATACGATTTAATGTCTCGCCAAAATGTTTTGTATTCCTCTTCATCGAAATCGTAAATAATGAAATCAGGAAGATGAATTTTTCCTTTTTCTTGATATTGTCGGACGATATGTCTTGCTAATTTTAAACGCAACATACAAAACCTCAATAAAATTAAGCAATTGTATGTTAATTTAAAATCAAGTATTGGGCAATTGAGTTATAGAATGAGCAGACTCCAAGGCATGCTTTTCAAGATGCATAGTTGCCGTTTAGTGCTGTATGCCCGCTGAAAATTAATTTTGACAATTGGGGCAAAAAAAAGAATTACGCCCAGCAATTATGAGTGACTCTATAGGGTGTTGGCAAAGCAAGCAGGGTTGATTTTTTCGACCATATACTTTGAGTGACATACTGAAATAACCTGGTTTGCCATCAAAAGCATAAAAATCACGGAGCGTAGTTCCCCCGCTTAATATGGCCTGTTTGAGTACTTCTTTAATTTGTGTTGTAAGTGCATGACACTTTGATTCAGAAAGCATTTTCGCAGGGGTCGCCGGGTGAATATTGGCTAAAAAAAGGCTTTCAGTTGCATAAATATTTCCAACACCTACTACAATTTCATTATCCATAATCAATGATTTGATGGGTTTATTTTTATTATTGGCTCTTTGAACTAAGTAATGTCCATTAAATTCATCAGAAAGGGGTTCAGGGCCTAAATGAGCAAGTAGTTGGTGTTGATAGGGATTTTCATCGATATAAAGAAACAAACCAAAACGCCTGGGATCGCACAGACGAAGCATAAGGCCATTGGTCAACGTCAATAGGATGTGATCATGTTTCTCGGGTTCACTGTGAGCTTCTACTATGCGTAGATGCCCTGACATTCCGAGATGAATTAACAGATATCCTTTTGAGAGATGAATCAGAATGTATTTTGCTCTACGAGAAACTCCGACTATTTTTTTGCCAGCACACAATTGATCTAAATTGTTAGGAACAGGGATGCGAAGTTTAGAATTACGCACCGTAACCCCTTCGATTGTTTGTCCTTCTAGATGAGGTTTAATTCCTTCTTTTGTTGTCTCAACCTCAGGTAACTCGGGCATTATTTTTGATCGTCATGGTCAATGATTCGGCCCTTACTTTTCGTAGTTATTTCTGTTTTAGCCGAGCTGTTTGGAAATAGGTATTGTTTTATTGTGGCGATTATCCAAAGAATACCACCAATGAGAAGGCCCCAAATCAAAACATAGGAAAACATAAACAGCAGTCCAAAGAATAGTGCAATAGCAACTCCGGCTATTAAGAAAGGCACTAAATTCTCAAAAATTTTTCCTAGGGAAAATTTATCGTTCATAACATAATTCCTATATTATTATCTATTAATTATCGGCTACATAATGAAATGTTGCAACGTAAAGAGTAAAATTGTGTTATCCTTAACATGATATAAGGATTTTCTGGAATTCTTAAATGGGGGTACCCAAACTAAAGGATGAGTTTTTTCTTAAATTGCATTTTTGCATTTGAAGTGGAGCTATTATGGTTTTTGGTTATTTAAACCTGTCTTTTTGGGGATATGTGATTGCAACATTGATTATGACGCAAATTACTATCGCAGCAGTAACACTATATCTTCATCGCAATCAAACACATCGAGCGATGACATTGCATCCTATCGTCAGTCATTTTTTCCGCTTGTGGCTGTGGTTAACGACTGGAATGGTCACCGCAGATTGGGTTGCTATTCATCGTAAACATCATGCATCCTCAGATGTTGAGGGAGATCCCCATAGTCCCGTAGTTTTTGGTATCAAAAAAGTATTTTGGGAAGGAGCTGAACTTTATAAAGTAGCTCGTAAAGATAAAGAAATGGTTGCTAAATACTCTCATGGTACCCCAACCGATTGGCTTGAGCGAAAAGTTTACTCTCCTCATTCTGCCAAGGGAATTTTGCTCATGTTGCTCATCGATTTATTCTTATTTGGTGTTCCTGGCATTACGATTTGGGCAATTCAAATGATGTGGATACCATTTCATGCGGCTGGAGTCATTAATGGAATCGGTCACCATTGGGGATATAGAAATTTTGAATGTCCAGATGCTGCAAGGAATATTTTTCCCTGGGGTTTTTGGATAGGTGGAGAAGAGTTACATAACAATCATCATACTTTCGCTTCTTCAGCCAAATTCTCAGTTAAATGGTGGGAGTTTGATATCGGTTGGATGTATATTCGTATTCTTTCCTTTTTAGGTCTTGCTAAAGTTAAAAAATTACCACCAAAACTGGCTATGGAAAAAGGCAAGTTGCAAGTAGATTTAGATACAGTTAAAGCAGTGATCTCGAATCGCTTTCAAGTAATGTCTAATTATTACAAGAGTGTGATTAGACCCATTCTGAAACAAGAAAAGCATAATCACGTTGAAAACAAAGAAGAAAAGAAACTTTTTGCCCGTGCTGGAAGTTTATTGCGACGTGAGAATTGCCTCTTGAACAATAAAGCAAAAATTCGTTTATCCAATTTGTTAGAAGCTCGCGAACAATTGCGTATTGTGTATGCTTACAAGCAATCATTACAAGGTATTTGGTTGAAGACGGCATCTACTCAGAAAGAGCTAATTGAAGCGCTCCAGCAATGGTGTCGGCAAGCAGAAGAATCAGGTCTTGATGTACTGAGACAATTTGCCCAGCAAATCAAAGGATATGTTCCTGTATATCGATAAATTTTCTCTATCTCTCACTATGTCTTTTCATGAAGATGAAAGGACGAGTGAGAAATGGTAATTTTATTTGTTTTTTTGTTTTGATTGTCTATAGTAGTATTTTAATGTCGTAATAACAGGGAGTTGGTTATGATGAAAGGTGTAGCAATAGTTACTGGTGGTACTGGTGGTATAGGCACAGCCATTTGTCAACGTTTAGCTGCCGATTTTCAGGTTGTAGCGTGTTATTTCAAACATGGAAAACACGAAGAAGCGAAGCAATGGCAAGAGGAACAAAAAAAGTTGGGTTACGATATTGATATCGTTTACGGCGATATCGCACAATTTGCTGATTGTGAAAAAATATTGGCCTTAGTCATGGAGCGTTATGGTCGTGTTGATGTTCTAGTTAATAATGCCGGAGTTACTCAAGATTGTAGTTTACGAAAAATGACTCCAGAGCAATGGCAATCTGTGATTGATGCCAACTTAACCAGTGTATTTAATATGACTCGTAATGCAATCCCCTTAATGCTCGATAAAGGTTATGGTCGGGTTATTAGTATTTCTTCAATTAACGGACGAAAAGGTCAATTTGGCCAATGTAATTATGCTTCTACCAAGTCCGCGCTCTATGGTTTTACTAAAAGTCTTGCCTTAGAAGTAGCAAATAAAGGCATCACTGTGAATACGGTTTCTCCTGGTTATATCGAAACTCCTATGCTTGCTTCTTTGAAAGAAGAAGTACTCAAATCAATCATCTCAAGTATTCCTGTTGGTCGCCTGGGGTATCCAAAAGAGATTGCTGATGCGGTGGCTTTTTTAGCGTCTCCTGATAGTGGATTTATTACCGGTGCGAATTTAGATATTAATGGCGGACAGTATATGTAAAAGTTAAGCCCAGGGTGACTCCTTGGGCATTAAAGTCAGTTTTCATTAATTCTCACAACATCCTAACTCATAGAGAACCTTATGCAACATAATAATATTGTATTGATTACTGGTGGTACTGGAGATATTGGCACTGCAATCGCGAAAGAATTGAACTCTTCTTATAAACATATTTTTGCTCTTGATTTAGTTTCTGATGAAGAAGGAAAAGCATGGAAAAAAGAACGAGCAGATGAAGGACATAAGAATATCTATTTTCGTCATATGGATGTAACTGATTATGATCAATGCGGTAAGGTTATTTCTTCCATTATTGAAGAGTACGGTAATATTGATGCACTAATTAATAATGCGGGGATTACGCGTGATGCTGTATTTACAAAAATGACCAAGCAGCAATGGGATGAGGTATTAACTGTTAATCTTGATGGTATGTTCAATGTTACGCGTCATGTGGTTGAAAACATGAAAGAACATGAGTCAGGACGAATCGTCAATGTTTCTTCGGTAAATGCTCAAAAAGGACAATTTTCGCAGGCAAACTATGCTGCATCAAAAGCAGGAGTTTATGGTTTTACTAAAAGTTTGGCGCAGGAATTAATGAGTAAAAACATTACCGTAAACAGTCTTTCTCCAGGATATGTAGATACTCGATTAATGAAAGGCATTCGACCCGATATCTTAGAAGGGATCATTGCCCAAATTCCTGCTAAACGTTTGGCAGAAACTCAAGAAATTGCCTGGGCTGTAGAGTTTTTAATTAGTGAGAAGAGTCGATATATTACTGGAGCTAATCTAAGCGTCAACGGTGGCCTCCATATGTATTAAAATGGTATCTTTCTTATTAAAGACCTTCTCCTGTTTCAGGAGAAGGTCATAGGTTCATCGCCATTTAGTTAAGGAATTCTTCTTTGTCTGGGTCTTGCGGTCTATCCGCAGGAAGACCGTTCCTTGAACTTAAATGGTAATGAAGGGGTAGCGTGGGTGAGATTTGGGGCCATTCAAAATCACCTAAATATCAAGAGAAAAACTATGACTCGATTAATAAAAAAATACAAAAATCGTCGGCTTTATGATACTGAAACAAGTCAGTACATAACGCTTGAAGAGTTACAGCGTTATGTTGTCGAGGGAATGGAATTTAAAGTAGAGGATTCCTTATCCGGAAATGACATAACAAATTCCATTTTGCTGCAAATTATCGTTGAGATGGAGGCTGGTTCAACCCAATTTTTATCTTCAGATATTTTACGACAAATCATTGCTCTCGCAAATCATCCAATGCATGCTTCTTTAAAACAGATGATGGAACAAATGTTTCAAGCGATGGAGAAACCTTTACAAAATAATCCCTACCGCCAGGCAACAGAAACATGGAATCAACAAATGCAAACAATGATGCAACAATGGCAAAATTTATTTAAAAGTTAACCCCGATTATGTAGAGAAATTGTTTATTCCTAAACAGAGCATCGCCGACTCTCTTTTATGCTGCATTGCAAAAAATATTTTCGTAACTCATTGACATTTTTGGTGTGTATGGACTATTATTAAATTGTGCAATGCAACATAGAGGAGAATATCATGGCGCAACAAAATTTTGAAAAATGGACTGAAATGGCTAAAAAACTTCAAGAGCCTTTTCAAGCCATAGCTGAATTGAATGTAAAAACGTTACAAGGCATGCATTATCTCAAACCTGAAGAGATTGCGAGCATTAAAAAACCTGAAGAACTATTGGAAAAGCAAATTAATCTAGCTGTTGAAAATGGTCACAAGGCTTTAGATTACATGCAAAAATCTTTTCAAATTGTTGAGAAAGCAATGTTAGGTTTCGTTCATGAAGCTAAAAAAGCAACTGAAGTAAAACATTAATTAATGTCTCTTTTAAAAAGCAGCACAATTAAATTTGGGCTGCTTTTTTAGCTTACCTACTACTCCATCCTAAAGTCCTTCTAACTTGTTTCGAATTTTATTATCGGGATAAAGCAATGTATCTGGGAGAGAAAGTTCAAACCTGTAATCTTATTGTGACTCACTCTAAGATGATTTTCATGATGGACGCAAATTAAACCTTATGTCTTAATGACTTATTTGTTTTAGTAGTTATCTATATAAACTTATTAACCAATTGATTCAATTTCAACAAAATAAGCTAAATAATTGATTGTTTCTGCAAGGGGGTAGAAAAGGCTTTTTTAGTTCTCCACAAGAGGATACAATGCTCAAGATGAGAATGATTCTATGAATAAGATTACTAAAATGGGGGCATTGATTGAGTGATCATTTTTCGTTATTTAGCTAAAGAAGTGTTTCTCACTTTGATTTCGCTAACCTCCATACTGGTATTAATTTTTCTGAGCAATCAATTCATTCAATATCTCAATCGGGCAGCTTCCGGAAATATTCCGGGCGTCATTATTATGAAATTAATGATGCTTGAATTGCCCACTTTGCTAAGTTTATTGATTCCATTAGGTTTTTATATCGCCATGTTACTCGCTTATGGGCGTTTATATGCTGAAAGTGAGATGACTGTATTACGAGCCTGCGGGTATGGACCAAATCAATTATTAAAACATAGTTTTATCATGGCTACGGTAGTGGCGATTGTTGTGGCGGTAGTAATGATTTGGGTCAGCCCATTAATTTATATTGAACGTTCTAAGCTGTTGCGTACTACAGGGATTCAAACCTTGGTACAAACAATCATGCCTGGACGCTTTCATGCCATCAATGGGGGGCGGGAAGTATTTTATGTCCAGTCTATGAGTCGTGACCATGCTAAGGCCGAGCAAGTGTTTCTGGCCAAACGGAGTGTTATCAATAAACAATTACGTTGGGATGTATTATGGGCGGACCAAGCTTTTGCCGAAACAGATGCAAAAACAGGAGAAGACTATATCATTCTGCAAAATGGTAAAGAATATCAGGGAATTCCAGGCCATGCTGATTATCAAGTCGTGGAGTTTGGCGAATATAAAGCGCGATTACCACATCCTGTAATGAAGGCATCTGAAGATCTCCGTACCATGAGTACTGCAAGCTTATTACCTTACAATAATGAAAGTGCTGCGAAAGCAGCTGAGTTACAATGGCGTTTATCTGTGCCCGTCATGGTTTTCACTTTAACTTTGATTGCAGTTCCCTTGAGCCGTATTAATCCTCGCTCTGGTAAATATGCCAAGTTATTACCCGCAATCATTGTTTATATCCTGTATGCTAATTTTTTGTTTATCGGACGTGATGCAATGATTTCGGGAAAATCACCCCAATGGCTGGGTTTATGGTGGGTGCATCTTATCATTGTTATATTTGGGCTATTCCTAATCTGGCGTGATCGGGTGAAGTTGGCATGAGCATGAATATATTAGATCGTTATATTGCGAAAACTGTTCTCGGCTCTATTGCGTTGGTCACGCTGATGTTAGTAGGTCTAGAAATTTTTATTTTATTTGTAAATGAAATAAGTGACTTAGGTCGAGTTGATTATGGTATCGCACAGGCAACGTTTTTTATCTTGTTGCAAATGCCATATCAAGTCTATTTATTTTTTCCTATGTCAAGTCTTCTAGGATCTTTGATTGGCCTGGGAATTTTGGCCAACAATAGCGAATTAGTAGTCATGCGTGCCTCAGGAATGTCTATAGGGCAAATAACCTGGGCTGTTTTAAAAGCATCTGTAGTACTCATTGTGATCGTTACTGCACTGGGCGAAACCATAGTGCCCTACTTATCCCATTATGGGAACGATTATAAATCTGCTGCAGTCAGCGGGGGACAAACATTAAGAACTTCAAAGGGATTCTGGTTGCGTCATAGCAATGATTTTATTTCAGTGGGTTTGATACGCTCAAATAATACCCTAAACAACATTTATCAGTTTCATTTTGATGCCCATCATCATTTAAAAATGTCTCGTTTTATTCGCGAAGCGAAATATACTCCCACAGGTTGGATGGCCTATTATGTCCAACAAACAGATTTTAGTGCAGATAAAATCACCGCTCGAACTATTGCTTCCCTTCCTTGGGAGGTATCTGTAAAGCCCAAAATCTTGATGATTAGTAGTAGCGATCCGGATGAAATGACTTTGAGGGAACTGAATCGGTATATACGTGAACAAAAGCGAAATCACCAAAATGCCCATAATTATCAATTTGCTTTTTTACAACGCATCATTCAACCGTTTACGACGGTAGTGATGATGATTCTATCCATCCCATTTATTTTTGGCCCATTGCGTTCGAGCACGATGGGATCAAAATTATTAGTTGGGGCTGCAGTTGGATTTAGTTTTCATATTTTAAGCCGCTTTTTTGGTCCACTCAGCTCAGTTTTTCAATTGCCATCTGAATTAGCTGCTTTAGGCCCCACTTTTATTTTTGCCCTTTTGGGTTTGTATTTAATGAGAAGAGTAAGATAACTTTTTTCGGGATGAGGAGGAAGGATTATACTACTTGCCCAGCTGCCCATCCCGATGACCAAGCCCATTGAAAATTATATCCGCCTAACCAACCGGTGACGTCTAAGGCTTCTCCTATGAAATAAAGACCAGGGATATCTTGAGCCTCCATTGTTTTAGAAGAAATGGCATGACAATCCACACCACCAATGGTTACTTCGGCCGTACGGTATCCTTCAGTCCCATTAGGTTTTACAATCCAGGAGTTGAGTACTGTTGCTATAGATTCCAAATCACGATTCGATAGTTCCGCAAGTTTCTTTTCAGCAAGTTCTGGTGAAATAAATAGTTCAATGACTCGTTTGGGTAAGTGTGCCGACAAGATTGAGTTTAATTGTTTTTGTGGTTTTTCGAGACGAACTTTTTTTAAGTATTCTAATAGTTTGATTTCAGGCAATAAATTAATACAAATACTTTCTCCTGCATGCCAGTAGGAAGATAATTGTAAAATAGCAGGACCACTCAAACCACGATGAGTGAATAAGGTATTTTCACGGAATTCTATGCGGTCATTTTTAACTAAACTATCAACACCAATACCAGAAAGCAGAGCGACCCGTTCTTTTTCTAATACATCCAAAGTGAGAGGCACTAGTCCGGCACGAGTGGGCCATACTTTAATTCCAAATTGTTCTGCCACTTTATAGGCAAATGGACTGGCACCCATCGTAGGTATGGATAAACCACCGCTGGCAATGACCAAAGATTGACAGCTAAATATCCCCTTGGTGGTTTGTATTTTAAAGTGTTGTGATTTTTGAATGTGTTCTATGCTGGTGTTGAGGTGGATAGTAGTTCCTGCAGCAGCACATTCTTTAAGCAGCATATCAACAATATCTTTTGATTTATTATCGCAAAATAATTGGCCTAAGGTTTTCTCATGGAACGGAATTTTATGTTTTTTGACGAGTTCGATAAAGTCCCATTGAGTATAGCGAGTTAAAGCAGATTTTAAAAAATGGGGATTATGTGAGGTATATTTTTCAGGTTCAATATAATAGTTAGTAAAATTACAACGACCGCCACCTGACATTAAAATCTTTTTTCCTACTTTATTCGCATGCTCCAGCACCAGAACTTTACGATGGCGTTTGCCCGCTTCAATAGCACACATTAAACCTGCGGCACCTGCCCCAATAATAATGACATCAACAGCTTCCATCTCAAATCGACTTGTATTAAATCTAAACATGCAAGGTTAACATGCGTTACGCGTGATTCAAAGAGTTCTTATTGCTCGCCATGCAATTTTTTCATACAATCATTTAACTGATTAATTTTTAATATATTTATGCATATTCTAAAACATCTTTTAGCGATTTTATTAGGTATAACCATATTGCCGTTACGCAAACTTGCATACAATATGTGGTATACAATGCTCGCAGGGTTTGCTGGGTTGGCAGCTATAATCGTTTTACCCCTAAGCTTGGCCTCCATGTTTAAAAATGAGGGTATGTCGCCCACAAAGAATTTTCTGCTGACTATGTTGGTTATAGTGCCAATCATAGTGGCACTCATTTCAATCGTTCTTGCAATTACTGCGACTTATTTAATTTACGATACTGTAATTAATATGCTCGAATCGTTCTGGGACGGTTTTAGGGGTGGTTTGCTTTATGAAATGGAAGGTTTTTGGAGTGCATACCATTCGCAAAGAGTGTTCAATGAAGAGTTGTTTTTACGGATTGATGCTTTTATTAACGGGATTAATGAAGAAGAACCAATTGATGATGTTGATTTTGATGGATTTCAACGTGTTAGAGGTGAGTTACAAGATGTTGTCGTAGTGCACGAAGATTTAGAGGTTCCGGACTTGGAACATAAAGACACTAAGAAAACTTCTACATTGTTAGATAAAACTCAATTAGAAAAAATCGACAAACTCATCAAAGCATTAACCCATCCTAACACCCCTTTATCGCATCAAGTTAAAGAGCAATTGGCCTCTTTAAAAAAACTCTATATGCAATATAACGATTTGTCGAACAAACTGGAGGAGGTACGTGTTGCTTTAGTTGAAAATGATAAGACTAAGATAAAGGATGAAATAATCGCTTATAATGATGTGGACATCCCCATTTTGTTGGTGAAACAATATCAATGCTCAAAAGACAAGAAGTGGCATAATGTCCCTGCGAACAGTTACATCACGGATAAAGAGAGTTTATTGCATTGGTTAAAACAAAAACCGCGACATCCTCTAAACAAAGATTTACTGAAAACTCCAGACTCCTATAATGGAATGAAAACACGGTATACTTGGTACGTTCTTACCAAAGAAGATTGTTCTTCTCAAGAGTTAGATGAAGCGGCTGCTCAAATGACTGTTTTAGCGACGGAATTGTTTCCTTTGCTATCGAGTTCGCAACAAATAGAATTGGGATTGGGTTCTTCTGTGCAATCGTTTTTTGGTTCAGGGATAAGTCATCAAACAAAATCCGAAGGCGAATTAGCTACTCAGTATTCTAATATGAATGATGGTAAGTCGCCTGTCATGCAATAATAATGGTATTAGGCTATTCAACCATCAAATTTTTCTCCGTGAAGTATGTAACGCATCGCAAAAGTAGGCGAGCCTATTTGAAAGAAATTATTGTTTTTCTTCTAAATCATAATCGGACTATTAATTTAAGCTTATACTGTAATTATTCAAAATAATTTATTTTAAGGTACTCATCATGAATGAACTTGATATTTTAAAATTATTTTATGATGAAATGAAAAATCGCGGGGTAACTCGCGATCAAGTATTTTTAAGTATGGAGGAGGATGCAGCTGCAATGCTTTCTCAAAAAATAAAGCAATCGGTATCCGTGGAAACCGTACAAAAATTAACTGATATATGTATTGCTAATGAATGGTTAGAACGAACGACTGCGGATCCTAATTATAAATATTTATCGTTAACTGAAGCAGGATTACAAATTATTTTAGCTAATCGATACACTTAATTGTACATCAAGGGTATAAACTTTATGCAAAAGTAGGTAAAATACGTCAATTTTATTCTTTTTTGTTGTCAATATGCCAAAACGAACCGATATTAAATCCATTCTCATCCTTGGAGCAGGTCCTATCGTGATAGGACAAGCTTGTGAATTTGACTACTCAGGTACCCAAGCGGTGCGTGCCCTACGGGAGGAAGGGTATCGGGTGATCCTTGTAAATTCCAATCCTGCAACCATTATGACCGATCCCGAACTTGCAGATGCCACTTATATTGAACCGGTATCCTGGAAAGAGGTCGCTCGCATCATTGAAATTGAACGTCCAGATGCACTTTTACCCACAATGGGTGGCCAAACAGCATTGAACTGCGCTTTGGACTTGGTACGCGAAGGAATCTTAGCAAAATATAATGTTGAAATGATTGGTGCAACCCGAGAAGCGATAGATCGTGCAGAAGATAGAGAAAAATTCCGTCAATTGATGATTAAAATTGGTTTGGATATGCCTCGCTCAGCGATTGCCCATAGTATGGAAGAAGCAATTCAGGTACAGGCACAGCTAGGCTACCCTGCAATTATTCGCCCATCATTTACCATGGGCGGTAGCGGGGGAGGTATCGCCTATAACCGTGAAGAATTTGAAGAAATTTGTACGCGAGGGTTGGAGTTGTCACCCACCCATGAGTTACTGATTGATGAGTCGGTGCTTGGGTGGAAAGAGTTTGAAATGGAAGTAGTACGTGACAAAAACGATAATTGCATTATTGTCTGTACCATTGAAAATTTTGATCCTATGGGAGTCCATACAGGAGATTCGATTACTGTAGCTCCTGCGCAAACGCTCACTGACAAAGAATATCAGCGCATGCGGGATGCAGCTATTAAAGTATTAAGAGCTGTAGGAGTTGATACCGGCGGTTCGAACGTACAATTTGCAGTTAATCCTGAGGATGGCAGAATGCTTGTGGTTGAAATGAACCCAAGGGTTTCTCGAAGTTCTGCTTTAGCATCTAAGGCAACTGGATTCCCTATTGCGAAGGTCGCCGCGAAACTGGCCGTAGGTTATACTCTTGATGAGTTAAAAAATGAAATTACCGGTGGGAAAACCCCAGCATCATTTGAGCCCAGTATTGATTATGTAGTTACTAAGGTACCACGTTTTAATTTCGATAAATTTCCACAAACTTCAGCTACATTGACGACGCAAATGAAGTCAGTGGGCGAGGTTATGGCCATTGGGTCTAATTTTCAGGAATCATTACAAAAGGCAATTCGTGGTTTAGAAATAGGACGATGTGGTTTGCATTCTTTATTTCCTAAAGGTGATTTAGCCCGTTTAAGAGGACATTTGCGAGAACCAACTCCAGATAGACTTTGGTATATTGCCGATGCATTTCGAAACGATATGTCTCTTGAAGAGGTTCATCAAGAAAGCCGTGTTGATCCCTGGTTTTTGGCTCAAGTCGAGGAGCTGGTAGCTCTGGAGCGTTCTGTAACAGGAAAAACATTCTCAGATATCGATACAGTAACGTTACGATTGTTAAAGCGACGTGGGTTTGCTGATGCGTACCTAGCCAAAATATGGGCATGTTCTGAAGAGCAGGTTCGCGCACGACGTAAAGAACTAGGAATTGTTCCTGTTTATAAGCGCATTGATTCGTGTGCTGGCGAATTCCCTAGTGATACGGCATATATGTATTCCTGTTATGAAACCCGTTGTGAATCTCGGCCCGATCCAGACAAGAAAAAGATTATGATCCTCGGTGGAGGACCAAATCGTATTGGTCAAGGAATAGAATTTGATTATTGTTGTGTGCATGCAGCGATGGCGCTGAGAGAAGCCGGATGCCAGACCATTATGGTCAATTGTAATCCCGAAACAGTTTCTACAGATTTTGATACGTCCGATCGGTTGTATTTCGAACCGGTAACACTAGAAGATGTTTTAGGTATTGTCGATGTAGAAAAACCCGACGGAGTTATTGTACATTACGGTGGCCAAACTCCTTTAAAATTAGCGCGTGCTTTAGAAGCTAATGGGGTTAAAATCATTGGCACCTCTCCTGACGCTATTGATAGAGCGGAAGATAGGGATCGGTTTCAAAAGTTAGTTACTGAATTAAAATTACATCAACCGGATAATGGTACGGTGCGTAGCGAGGAAGAGGCCATTGCTTTAGCAAATAATATTGGTTATCCGTTGGTGGTTAGACCTTCCTATGTTCTCGGCGGGCGCGCAATGGAAGTTGTCTACCAAGAAGATGATTTACGCCATTATCTATCGCACGCAGTTGCTGTATCCAATGATTCACCCGTTTTGTTGGATAAATTTTTAAATGATGCAATTGAAGTAGATATTGATGCAGTATGCGATGGTAAAGAGGTATTGATTGGTGCCGTAATGGAGCATATAGAGCAGGCTGGTATTCATTCAGGAGATTCTGCTTGCACCTTACCCCCATTTAGCTTAAGTGTGGTGGTGCAACAGGACCTAATGGAGCAAATGCGGCAAATGGCATTGAATTTAGGTGTTGTTGGTTTGATTAATGCACAATTTGCTATTCAAGCGGATGACATTTATGTTTTAGAAGTCAATCCAAGAGCATCCAGGACAGTGCCTTTTGTTTCCAAAGCGACAGGATTGCCATTGGCTAAAATTGCTGCACTTTGTAAGTTGGGTGTTAGTTTAAAAGAACAGGGTTTGAGCCAAAATCATCATATGCCGTCGTTTTATTCAATTAAGTTGCCAGTTTTCCCTTTCATCAAATTCTCTGGAGTAGACTCTATTCTGGGGCCTGAAATGAAATCTACTGGTGAGGTGATGGGTATTGCCAGACGTTTTGGACAAGCTTATGCTAAAGCACAGTTGGGAGCCAGTTGCAACATACCAAAGCGGCGTCGCGCTTTTGTCTCTGTTCGAGATGCAGATAAAACACGAGTGGGTGAAATTGCTAAGCGGTTGATTGAATTAGGTTTTGAAATAATTGCAACGCGAGGTACCGCATTGGCTTTACAAGCAGCGGGAGTGGACTGTCGTAGGGTATTTAAAGTGAACGAAGGTCGACCCCACGTTTTAGATTTTATAAAAAATAATGAAATCGATTTTATTGTAAATACAACTGAGGGTAAGCAAGCAATTGCCGATTCTTTTGCAATCAGGCGCAATGCATTGCAACATAAGGTTAGCTATACTACAACTTTGTCAGGAGCTGAGGCTGCTTGCTTGGCTATGAAATATGAGGATAGAGAAACTGTAACCCGATTGCAGGATTTACATTAATCTAAATCGTAGCCTGTGTGCAGCGCAGCGGAACCAAGGTTTTTACCGGGTTATGGCTTGTACCTTCATCCAAGCTACGATCGTTACTACGGTTTTCTTTAACTTAATGTGAAATGCTCTTTTTCTTGTTGTATTGAAGAAAAGGTAGGAATTACCAGGGAATTTTTTTTTGAGGTAGATATGAGTAAACATCCCATGACACTACAAGGTGCAGAAGCACTGAAAGAAGAATTACAGCGTTTAAAATTTGTTGATAGACCTCGTATTGTTGAAGCGATCGCTACAGCACGAGCTCACGGTGATTTAAAAGAAAATGCTGAATATCATGCTGCTCGAGAACAGCAGAGCTTTAATGAGGGACGCATCCAGGAGTTGGAAGCAAAATTATCTCATGCACAAGTTATTGATATCAGCAAATTGCCCAATAATGGCAAGGTGGTTTTTGGCGCTACAGTTACTATATGCCATGTCTCATCAGATGCCACAGTCACCTACAAAATTGTGGGTGAAGATGAGGCGGATATTAAACAAAATAAAATATCGTACAGTTCCCCGATTGGTCGCGCTTTGATTGGTAAAGAATTGGACGACTCAGTAACAGTAAATACACCCGGCGGAATGGTGGATTACGAAATTGTTGATGTGCAATACATCTAAGCTCTTAAAAAATTAAAAGTTTCACTCATGGAGCCTGGGTACAGCGCAACAAGCCCAGGTTTTTGAGTACTTTCCCCTGCTCAAAAATAAGATTTCCTAGTCTATAAAGCAACTAAAGGTCTATAATTAAAGAGAGCATTTTGAGCAGATGCTTTAATTGATTCGTTTAAAAACAAATATAATCTCGATGTTTACTATTACAGGAAGTAATAATGAACCTATTACCTGAATGGTTTCAAACAACTCCGACTCCAGCTAATGTCATAACTGGCTATTATGATTTGAAACTCGTAGCTTTATCTTATGTAATTGCAGTTCTTGCATCTTATGTAGCTTTAACTCTTGTGGGAAGGCTTCTTGCTACAAGAAATAAGTATGGTCGCATCTATTGGCTCGCAGGTGGGGCCTTTGCCATGGGAGCAGGTATTTGGTCTATGCATTTTGTAGGAATGCTCGCCTTTATCATGCCTATGCCCATGGAGTATGATTTTACTTGGACTTCCGCTTCGTTAATTGTTGCCATACTTGCTTCCGCTTTAGCTTTATTTATTTTACAGAAAAAAGATTATTCGATTTTTCATCTTGCCATAGGCGGTTTAATCGTTGGTCTTGCTATATCCAGCATGCACTATATGGGCATGGAAGGGATGAAAGTTCATGTAAATATTCATTATTTACCAGGTTTGTTTTTTCTTTCTATTGGTATTGGGATTGCGGCGGCAGAAACTGCACTGTGGCTGGCATTGGAGAGTAACTATGGTTCGAGTAAAAGACAATTTAATCTGAAAATTATTAGTTCTTTATTAATGGGATTGGCTATTTGCGGTATGCATTACACAGGAATGTCAGCAGCTGTATTTACGCCAGGTGTAACTCACGTTATGACCGGCGAGAATGTGGCAATCCAACAAAATTATTTAGCCTATTTTGTTGCCGGAATTACTGGATTAATTTTTGCTATTGCCCTCACTGCATCGAATTATTACAAGAAAATGATCACCGCTATAGAGAATGAAAAAGAATTCCTTAATGCGATGCTGGATAATTTAGAGGATGGCATTATAGCCTGCAATGCAGAAGGACGAATTACCGTACTAAACCATACAATTCAGAAGTACATTAATTCAGATAAGACGAACAAAAATATTAATAATATATTGGATTACTTTACCCTTTTCACTATGCAAAATACGCCTATTGCCCCAGAGGATTTTCCACTTAAGCGAGCATTAAATGGTGAACGTTTGCGCGATGTTGAACTCTTGATGCATATTAAAAATAATGGGGTTCGTAATGTAGTGATTGATGGACAAAAGATCATTAACTCAGAAGGAAAGAACTTAGGAGCGGTTATCGTAATCCATGATGTAACGGATTTAAAACAAACTGAAAAATTAAAGAATGAATTTGTTTCTATAGTAAGTCATGAGTTACGTACTCCACTTACGTCGATAAGAGGTTCTTTGGGGCTATTGGTTAGCGGTGTATTAGGGAAGTTTCCTGAAAAGGTAATGAAATTGCTTGAGATAGCCAACAATAACTGCGAACGCTTGCTTTTATTAATCAATGACATTTTGGATATTGAAAAAATTGAAGCTGGGAAAATGGATTTTGAATTAAAAGTAACAAACTTAAATAAACTAGTAAACGAGTCTATAGATGTTAACAAAATGTATGCGGATAAATTTAAAGTTAAAATTGAATTAGTACCTCCGGATAATGATTTTTTAGTGACCGTTGATCCAGACCGGTTAATGCAAGTTTTAGCAAATCTGGTTTCTAATGCATGCAAATTTTCTTATGAAAATGAGATGGTTACTATAAAAATTAAACAATTGGATTCATTAGTCCGTGTATCCGTTGCAAATAAAGGAAAGGGAATTTCTCCTGAATTTCAGTCTCGTATCTTTCAAAAATTTTCTCAAGGAGACTCATCTACTACTCGTGGAAAAGGTGGGACTGGTTTAGGGTTAAATATTAGTAAAATGATTATTGAAAAATTGGGTGGGACATTACATTTTGAAAGTAAGCCCGATGAGCTCACAACATTTTATTTTGACTTGCCTTTAGCACAACAATCACTCCTCACGATACAAGAAGAAACTCCAATAATCATCCCGGAAATCAAAAAGCGTTTACTTATTTGTGACGATGATGAAGATCAATCGAATTACATGAAGTTACTTTTAGAGTCAGCCGGTTTTATTGCGGAGATTGCTTCCTCTGCAGCAGAAGCTCGGAGATTATTAGAACATCAGCAGTATCATGCACTCCTATTGGATTTAATATTGCCTGATCAGGATGGGATTTCATTCATTAGAGAATTACGTTCGCATAAAAGCACGATAAATTTGCCCATTATCGTGCTTTCTCTAATTGCTCAAACAGGAAAAGAGTTATCCAATGGTGATGCTGTTTCAATCGTCGATTGGCTGGATAAGCCTATTGATTTTAATAAGCTGCTTTTCTCAATCAGTAAAGTTCAAAAAAAGGACTTTCAAAATAAGCCTCATATATTGCATATTGAGGACAATAAGGATACTCAAGAAATTGTAGAAACACTTCTTGAGAAACATGCAAATATTTCAACGGCAAATAACTTACACGAAGCAAAAGAAATGCTTGAAAAAGATAAATATAATTTGGTTATCTTAGATTTATTGTTACCCGATGGAAATGGAGCAGAAATTTTACCTTTGATCTCAAAATATCATGCACCGGTTGTTGTATTTTCTGATACCAAATTAAATGAAGATTTCTCAAAGTTTGTAACCCAGGCGTTACTGAAGTCGAATTCTTCAAATGAAATTTTATTAAATACTATTAAAAACCTTCTTTAAGTCATTGATTAAAGGTGAAAAATATGGCGAATAAAGAACTTAAAAAGATTTTATATGCTGAGGACGAAGAGGATATAAGAGCTATTGCCCAAATTGCTTTGGAAGATATTGGCGGGTTCTCGGTAATATATTGTTCTAGCGGGAAAAAAATTCTTGAAGCAGCGAAGGAATACACTCCTGATTTGCTTTTATTAGATGTAATGATGCCTGAAATGGATGGACCTACCACCTTACGCGAGTTACGTAAGAATCCAGATTTTATAAAAATACCTGCTATATTTATGACTGCTAAAATACAAAGTAATGAGATAGCAGATTATAAATCAATGGGAGCAATTGATGTTATTAAAAAACCCTTTGATCCTTTGACTCTTGCAACGTCAATAAAAAACGCATGGTTGAAATATAATGGATGAAAATACACAGAAAAAGTTACATAATCTTTTCGTTCTCTATAGTAAGAGTCTCCCTGAGAAAATTCATAATATAGAGATGCAGTGGCATGCCCAACTCAAACAATGGGATTTAATAGGCTTTCAGAATTTTCATCGTGACGTCCACAGTTTGTGCGGCTCTGCGGGAACTTATGGTTATCCTGAATTAAGTAAGACGGCGCGTAAGATGGAAATATTGTTAAAGGATATTCTCACTAAGGGTAAATTAACCGAGGGAGATCAGGAAAAAATTACTTCTTTTTTTAATCAGTTGAAAAGTGTATTGGCTCAAGAAATCCCTAAGAAACCGATTTTTTCAGATGAAACAAAACCTACAGATAATAAGCTAGTGTATGTATTGGAACAGGAAAAAGAATTAGTTAACGAACTTACCGAAAGCTTAAAACAAGCAGGTTACCACGCGCAATCGATAAAAAATATGGCTTCATTATTGAGCTCAATTGAAGAAAATCAACCTGTTGCAATTATTATTGATACGAATTACCTAAAAAAATCGGCTCTTGAGCAGTTGATTGATGTGCAAAAGCAACAAAAAACACCTATTCAATTGTTTTGTATTATTCCTAATGCTGATTTATTTCCTCGACTTACTGCAATACGCGCGGGTTGTGTGGCATATTTTCAAAAGCCTCTTGATGTGTCTTATCTGGTGCAGGAATTAAATATAAATTGCAGTTCATCTGTTAATGAAGCCTATCGAATTTTAATTCTGGATGATTCGAAATCATTAACGGAATATTACTCCCTGATTTTAAAACAAGCCGATATGATTACTCGTGCCATTACTAATCCATTGAACTTATTAAAAGAGCTTGAAACATTTCATCCTGATTTACTTTTAATGGATATTTACATGCCTGAGTGTTCTGGTTTAGAGCTGGCCGCTTTACTACGTAAGGACCGAAGATATACAAAAATCCCGATTATTTTTCTGTCTACAGAGGATGATAAGAATAAAAAACTAGCAGCTATTAGCTTAGGCGGGGATGATTATCTTACTAAACCTGTTTCACCACAGGATTTAGTTTCCGCAGTACGCTCACGATCAAACCGTGCCAGTATTTTAAATTATTATATGACTACGGACAGCCTGACGGGGTTATTAAACCACTCAAGTATTTTGAATCGATTAAATATCGAAATTGCACGATCTAAACAACAAAACAGTTCTCTTTCGTTTGTGATGATTGATATTGATAATTTTAAATCGATAAATGACTCTTATGGCCATCCATTTGGTGATCTTGTAATTAAAAAGTTGTCTTCTTTATTTATGGTCAGCTTACGAAACCGAGACATCATTGGACGGTATGGAGGCGAAGAGTTTGCAATCATTTTGCCTGGTGCAACTATTGAAAACAGTCAAAAAATTTGCAATGACTTGCGATTGCAATTTTCTCAAAATTATTTCACGGTGAATGAACAAAAAGTTCATGTAACCATTAGCGTGGGAATCTCTTATTTTGATGGGAATTATGATATCAACAACTTAGTAAATCAAGCAGATAGAGCATTATACAAAGCTAAAGAAAATGGACGAAATCAAGTTGTTATTTTTGATGAAACCCTTGTTTTGAATTAGTGGTTCCAAACATGCAGTTTAAGTAAGAATGAAATATAACCTGGGGTATCGAGACCGAAATACCTAGATTAACTATAATGGCAGTAAGTTAAGAATACTTTTCTATATTTCCTCTTTGCCTACGTCCCGCGACTTGTTCGCAGGAGCCAACTACGAAGCTTTTATTCCTTGGTGTCCGCGAACAAGTCGCGGAACGTAGGCTCTAGGGGAATAAAATTAACTTAGTGCCATTGAGGTTAACTACATTAAGGTTGAAATACTTCTTGCTGAATACCGCCGACAACCCATTGCGTACTATTAGCGAATTGACGGAAATGCCAAATTTCGTCAAGTTGACTTATAGGATCATTATCTTCTTTAACTGAACCGGTAAAGCGAACGCTTGCGATGAGCGAATTTGATTGTCTTGAAACATCAAGTAACTCAGCATCTAAGGTGATTACATCTGTTTTATTTGCCGCATTTCCCCGTTCATCTAATTGCATCTTGATTTCTGCAAATACCTCTGGTGCCGTGAACTCACTTAAATCTTGAAGATTTTTTTGGTCATAAGCAGCTTGTAAGCGGTTAAATGTCACTTTGGCTTCACGTAAAAAGGTTTCAGGTACAAAACCTATAGGATATTCAGTAGCATTGCTCGCAGCATTATTCCCTGAACTGTTATTGAATGATTGAGTAAAATTATTAAAAGGACTTTGGTTAAAAGAACGGGTTTGTCCTTGATTTGCTTGAAATTCAGGTTGCATTCTTTTGCGGAAAAAGCCAACAATAAAGAAGAGAACTGCACCCAAAATCAACCATGTCAAGATCCCATTAGCAAAGCCATGTCCCATAAATAAACTGGTAAGCAAGCCACCAATTAGCAGACCACTGAGTAATCCTCCCCATCGGCTGGTATTTTTTGTGCTTTGACCAAAAACACTAGATTTCTGTACCTTGTTGGGTGAAAACAGAGCACTTTGTGAACGTTGTATGCCAAAACTTCTGCCAGCACCAAAACGTTTTGCTGAGGCTTCGTTGACCAATAGTCCAAAGCTTAGTAATGCAATAAGTAAATAGGAAACAAGCGTACGCATAGTATCAGACCTTTCTTTTTAAATAGAGACAATAGTATATATGAATTCGAATGAAACTGCCTGTTTGTGGTTTAATTTTGCACTATAATTAAAAAACTGGAAGGATTTTAAAATAACGTAACACATAATGGATTGAATCAATAAAATTTAATATGACCATTACTTTATGTGTTAAATACACAAGGAGTAGGTTATGTCTGAATATCAAAAAGGAGCTTCGGGGGCTAATGTTAACCATTTTTTTCCAAAAGCCCTACACCATACGGAGCAGTCGGAAAGAATATTGATTCAATTACAGGATCTATTGAGTCGTATTGAAGAGGGAATTGCATATTGTAAGCAACAAAAGGAAATGTATCCGAGAATGCAGCAATATTCAGACAAAATATCGGTGTTAAATGCGATTAAAAACTATGTTTGTGGCAATATAGGACTTGATCTTTTAGACGAATATCTGAGAATGTATCCTAAATGGGATAAAGACTCCGATGTTGCTGATATGACCGCGTTGATTCATGAGGCACGAGTTTTTAAAGACAATTCTCAATAAAGTTAGTCAGCCCCGGCATTAGTTGCTGAGAAAACTCTTTCTTTTAGGGCTAAACTATAGATTCCTTTAATGTAAATCCGTTCAAAATTCCTGGTGTGAAAGGATTTACTTGATTGTTTGTTTTTAAGAGGTAACGACCTGAATTGCTGTTTATTTCAAAGAGAATTTGTAAGCTAGAACTGTCTTGTTCATCAATCAGTACATTCACTTTCTCAAGTAGTTTAAATAAAGCCCAAGTTCCTTGCTCTGCCAATTCATAATGATTGCCTTCAATTGAATCAAGGGCGAGTTTGGCATGAGATTGTGGCCAGGTAAAACGAATAACTGACTCAGTACTTTGATTATCGGTTAATTTGGTGCTGCCAATCTCAAGTTCTAGATTAGCAACTACAGGATCCAGGCTAATTTTTTGTAGACTAAAATCAATTTTGCTCTCATCACCATGATCTGGGAAAAACATATTGGTAATAATATTCGCACGTATGAGCGCATCTAATGTCTCTGATGCAATAGGTAATACGGAGTCATTTACTGCTTTAGGCTTCCATTCTGCGCTGGAAATATCCAGGAATGGTTTAACATAGTTTTCAGTAAAGGTGTTTAAAGCCCCACGAGTTGAAAAGAAATGATTAAAGTCATTAATCGTAATTTCTTCATGTTGTGACGAGTCAAAAGGATAGCGTCTGGCAATAGTACTTTGGAATTCTCTGTAAACAGTTTCTTGCCACTGTTGGTTAATATACTCACGACTGTCTTTGATCAGAATACCCCATGCGTCACTTGCTAATTGTTTGGTCCATGTACTTAAAGGTTCAGGTAATTGTCGCGCTTGATTATAAAGCAGGCTTACTGGATCAGAAGCACTTTCACTGGAAAAGCGGGTTTTTGTGATATTAAATGCGGTTCTGCCGCCATCATTTATCATGGACAAGGTTGAAATAAAGCGCTCCAAATCAACGATTTTTTGGCTGAGTTCTTTAGTACTGGAATGACTCATTAAATTTAAATCAGTAAATTGATTGGCTATCGCATGATTAAAAGGTGATGAACTATTGGTCAAGTCCGCTTTGGTTTCTTGTTGAATTAGAGCAGTTATCTTACTCAATGAATGAGATTGCTCTAGATTTTTAACTACTTGCCGTCCAGTTTGATAATCTTGGTAATGCAAGGGCTGTGATTTACGCATAAAGGTTTGCCACCAGGTCACGTAATCAAAACAATAAGCCTGAGTGATCATTTCTTGTAATTGATTTAAGTCATTGCGTCCAAGTACCCAGTTTTCCTTTTGTAGGCTATAGCTAATGTCAGGAATCTTTTGCATGATTTCGTTAAAACCTGCTCTGGTAAAGTAACTTGGCAATTCATTAGTTGCCAGTACAAAACCATCAATGGCAATTTTTTGTTTTGAATTAGGGAAAAATTCTTTGGCAATGGAATAATAAAGGTAACTGGTGGGTAATGCATTTAAATAATTTCTTGCATCAGTAATTACCTGCTGTTTTACAATTATATTTTTGGGTGGCTTACTTAATAAAAGTTTTAATAGTGCCAGTTGTTTTTTTAAAGCACTTTCAGGTTGGTTTTTCCATTGACTCGTGAACCAATCTTGTACTTGCATCGACGAGAAATGTTCTGGTTGGCTTAACATTAGATAAATTTTCAATGCGTTATAGCGAACAATAGGAGTATTTCCTGGATTATTGATTACATCTTCCAACTCACTGGTCAATGAGGGTAAAAACTCACCTTGGAGACGATTTTCAGCATTATGGTGCAAATTATATTTTAATTGATGTACTGTTGGTAGTGATAAGGAATTACTGGGAATATGGCTCATTGTTTTGGCCGCATTTGATAAATGATAAAGGGCCTGCTTTTCTTTATTTTTTTGACTGTTGAGAACATCGTAAGCCAGTAATTCTTTGCTTGTTTCATCGAGTAAATGAGCAGTTTTATAATGGTTGTAGCTTAAAATCAGTAAACTAATTCCAGCAATACTTGCTGTTATCGCAATAATGGGTTTTTGTGAAAATTTTCTAACTTGTGGAATTTGGCTGCAATGTTCCTGAATCGTGCTTAATGCACCTTCAACAAAATAAGCTCTGAAATTGGTCGCTTGCGGAAACGTATCTTGTACCATCAAGGCATATTCATGTTGAATTTTCTTATTCAAGCGATCAATGCTCACTCCACCTTGCTCCGCACTACTAAAATAAATGGAATGTAAATTAAAGAGCCGGGGAGAAATTCCTTGAATTAATGCTTGAATAGAGGAACGAAGACTTGCGACCTGTAGTGGAAATTCCCGAATTAAACTGCGTCGCATAGTCGAGCGGGCAGGATGCATTTTATGAATTACTTGTTGGCCGATCTGTTCTGTGAGCTGGTTGAATTGTAATGAATAGGCTTCTATTTTTTTCTTTAATTCATTTCTGCAATCGAGCGAAAACCCTAAAGGTTTTGATAAATCACTCGCATGTTCTGATTGATAAAATTCGGTAAAACCAGCGAGAGTATCCATTTTGGTAAACATCAGTGCCAGATTGACAGGATAGCCCAGATTTGTTCCAAATCGTTCCAATAATTGTAGATGGGCTTTTTTCTGTTCGGCAAACTGTCCTGGATCGGCAATGAGTAAGTCGTTTACATCAATACATAAAACCAGTCCGGTAATTTTTAGATAAGCGTTGCATCGATTTAATTGTTTTAACGTCGTCAGCAATAATGTTTTGCTGTTAGTGAGCCAATTTTCACCAAGCTCAATAATAATACCTTTCTGATTAAAATAAATCTTTGCATGTTGCTCGCTAAAAACGGGTATTTCTTCCATATTGCTTTGTTTTAAGACTGCCGATTTTCCTTGAGCATTTCTACCTGTAATCACTATAAAGGATAGCTGATTGCTTTGTGGCTTTAGCTGTGAAAGTATTTTTTTTATAGCATCACATAATGCGCGTAAAGAATTGTCCATTAGCTATCCAGAAGAGCAAGTTGGGTGTGTCCAAATAAAACGGTTTTCGCCTTATTTTCCAATAAATATTGGCTGGTCAAAAAAGCAAGTGTTACCACAGTAACCGCAGTAACCAAGGTAATGATGACTGCTTTGTAATTCTTTTTAACAATTTTGGGAATAGGGTTTTCATTAAATAAGCGGCGCGGTTGATTAAACCGATTTTGCTGAATTATTTGATAGAGATCTTCAATATAATTATCCAATACCTGCCGTCCATCCGCCTTGAGATGGTAATGGCCCTCAAAACCAATAATCAGAAAAAAATAAACGAGCTCTATCAGATCAAGATATTGAGTGGGTCGTTCTTTAATGTAATTAAGGATTTCAAAAAAACGCTGTTGTGGTTGGGCATTATCATTAGTGAGTGGAGTGAATGCCTTAAATTCAGCGGTAATTTGGTATACACGCATGTAATTTTTACCAATGATTTCATCTATTGTTGCAGCCATTAAATAATAAGCGATCGCTGCAAAGTCTGCTGGATATTTAGAAGCATCCATTTTACTTTGAAAAGCGAGTAATTCATGCTCGATATTGTCTCTGATATTCTCAATAGCAGGCAAAGAGGGACTAAGACAGAGTCGCTCCAGTAAGGATAAAAGAGGGCCTGCTGCTGCAACTAAAGAATTGGTAGAAAAGGGAGCAATGAATAATTTAGAGCGATAGTAACCTTGCGGGACAAGCATCGTTCCCGAATTAACGAGGTGGCTGCTGACCAGTGAGGCTGGATAATGCGCAACTGTCATGGTCTTGCTCCTAATAGGTCTTGATTCAAGCATGAAATCGTTTTGCAAACACTCTAAAGTAAAAGAGAGATGATACGTTATATAACTCGCATAGTTCAAGTGAGTCAAGCTTTATGATTTAGAGGATTTGGATATCATGCCCCTGGAACCTGTGTTACTTGCTTTTTAAATTAAGTAAAAGCTAAATGATGGATGTTCTTTAAATACCCGTTCGCAAGCAAACGGGTACGTTTAGTTATTTGAGTTTATATGGTTCTGCTGCGGTAGTGTTAGCTTCTGCCTCATTTTTAGCCAAGGTTAAATGGTTTACTAGATGAGTAAACGCATCTCCGGCTAATTGCGCTTTAAGTACGAGCTCGCTAGAGAGATTGCCTTTACTCACAAAACCACTAATAGCCCCGAAGTTAGTGACAATTTGACTATCGTTTAAATATTCTAATACTTTAATGACATGAGGATTTTTTGCGTCCATCAAGAGGAGATTTAGTCCATGGACTAGAGTATCTAACGCATAGGTTCCGACGAATTCATTATATTTGTTATAGTTAGTATAAAAACTATAGGCTGCACCTATCAAAGAGAGCGTGTTTACAACTCGTGACGTTCTTTTATCTGTTAAAAAATTATAGCCACTTGCAAATAAACCGAAGGCTGACCCTATATTGAGTGGATTGCCACACATACCCATGAAATTACTCCTTGTTTATTTAAAATGAGTTCATTCTATATTCTGTTTGATTAAAATCAATCTACAGATCGTAGTATTCTTCTTTAGAATACTGTTTGCTGGATTATCTTTAGAAGTACGTATCCATTTATACCTTTATTGGTTATGTTTCCTAGGAGATCGGACACAGTCCCTCATTAGGCTTGGTGGTGGGATGATAAATCAATTGCCTTTTTTTGAACTCGGGAGCAAATGATCCCTTACTAAAAAAGGAGTCATCGTGTGATTTGATTGATAAAGAATATTGATAAATTGGAATTTGTAAGGTTTTAAGTTGGGCTAATAAGGTTTTATCAATCGTTTTTGGCACCCATATTTCTGAAATATCTTGGCTACTTACACCACCAAAAATCTGAATGTTAATGTTATTTTTTTGGTTCAAGAATGTTGGGGTTGGACACGTATCAAAAGCATGAAAATAACCGAGACGATGAGTATCTGTTTCTCTGAAAATCTCGTTGGTATCAAACGGCAGCCATGTTGACCGGTCTTGCATGTCCTGATTCAGCTTTAGAACGATGCCGCATTCCTGGAACGCTTGGGAGTATTGACTGTGTCTAGATATTTCAACGGGTTTATTAGGAACATGCAGAAGACCAGAAATATGTCTAATTTTTTTTACCGTATCTACGGTGCCGTACTCTTTTTCCAGTTCAATATCAAAAACAACTTTTTCTATATCCCATTTAGGATCATTTTTTTGGCCTGAGGTCATTACTTCCTTTTTGCTAATGAGATGTTCCACATCTTTGAGGGAGCAAGGGATTAATAAATCACATTTCTGAAAAAAAGTTTCGGCAACCTTGGGATCGCCCGTTCCATATTCTCTTTGTAATCGCTCAATTAATTCTACTACGGTTTGATTGATATCTGGATGTTTTTGGTAGTGGTCAGGATGAATTGTGCTGCCAGGGGCTAAATCTTTAAGCATTAAATTCTCGGTATAAATCAAAAGAATGAGTATCTAATGAATATCGTATGCTTTGATCGCTAAATGCGAAAATGGTTCCTGGAGGGCTCTTTTTATCTGAATTAGCAATAAGCTCCAAATTAAGTAGACGGTCTGTTTCTTTCATTACATCAGATAACTGATTTATTAAATTTAACGCATGAATTAGAGAGGGACGTGTTTTAATCATCTGGGCTACAGGTTCTGATTGTTCCTTTCCTAAATCGGCAATCTCTTTCACTTGAATTAAAGCCGCAGTAAGACGTTCTAGTTCTTCTAACGTGTCTTGGCCAAAGTTTTTATCTAAAATTGAGTGTAGCGCAGTGCTTATTTTAGGTACGTCAAAATATTTAGATAGATGTACATCAGATTCTTTAACTTGAGTACTTAGGGTTGTGAGCTGTGCACGTAGTTCTGTTATTGCGCTATTGAGATCATCCGCCATATATAATTGATAAGTATGCATGGGAAATTACTCTGGTTTGTGGATCTATATAGTATGAGTATAGTTGGGAACAAATTTTTTTCGTTAATGATATTTACAAAGATGTAGCTAATGAACAGCGGAAAACTAAAGCAACTCTAATAAGTTATCTTTTGCATATTTTATTTGCATCATTCCTTAACAATAAGGTACTATTCTTGTTTGCCAGATATAGAACTATTTTGGTACTATATTTATAATATGGATAGAAAATAAAATAAGTGAGTTTTTGTTTCTAATTAAGACTTATTTAGTACTAGATTATTCGAGTTTGAGGTGTTATGCTGCGCATCAGCAAGTTGGCCGATTATGGAACAGTAGTGATGGTTTATCTCGCAAAGCACGCGCAAGGATTGTGTAATGCTCGTGATATCGCATTACATACTCATCTAACTGTACCTACGGTAAGTAAAATTTTAAAACGTTTAACCAGTGCAGGTTTGTTAACTTCAGTACGTGGAGTGGCTGGAGGTTATCGATTGCGACGACCTGCAACTGAGATTTCTGTGTCGCAAATAATTTTTGCATTGGAAGAACATCGCGGTTTCACAGAATGCAGTTTGCAACCTAATGATTGTTCATTACAAGGTGTTTGTACCATTCAGGGCAATTGGCGCTTAATAAGCCAAGCAATTGAAACAGCCTTGGATAGTGTGAGTTTGGCCACTTTGGCGAAACCCACCTTGCAAGCATACGATGTGGAACGAGTTCGACAATTGGCAAGTGGAGTTAATCGTGGCTAAAAGCAGTGAGCAAATTAATTCTCTGCTCGATAGAGAATACCAACATGGGTTTACCACCGACATTGAAGTAGATACTTTTGAGCCTGGCTTGGATGAAGAAGTTATTCGACGTTTATCAGCAATTAAAGGCGAGCCTGAATTTTTGCTGGAATGGCGTTTAAAGGCTTACAAGCATTGGTTAACCATGTCGACCCCTCAATGGTCCAGTGTGCACTACCCGCCGGTGGATTACCAAGCTATTTCTTATTATTCAGCACCTAAACAGAAAAAAGATGCTCCTAAAAGTCTGGATGAGGTTGATCCCGAATTACTAAGAACCTATGAGAAATTAGGTATTCCTTTAAGAGAACAAGAGATGTTGGCGGGTGTAGCTGTCGATGCAGTATTTGATAGTGTTTCTGTGGCGACTACGTTCAAAGAAAAATTAGCCGAAAAAGGTGTTATTTTTTGTCCTATCTCTGAAGCCGTACACAAATACCCCGAATTGCTTATGCAATATTTAGGTTCAGTAGTACCTTACCGTGATAATTTTTATGCTGCTTTGAATTCGGCTGTTTTTAGTGATGGCTCTTTTGTTTATGTCCCCAAAGGGGTGCGTTGTCCCATGGAATTATCCACTTATTTCAGGATTAATGCAGCATCTACAGGACAATTTGAGCGTACCTTAATCGTTGCCGATGTAGACAGTTATGTTTCATACCTAGAAGGGTGTACAGCACCTATGCGTGATGAGAATCAATTACACGCAGCGGTGGTGGAGTTAGTTGCTTTGGATGGAGCACAAATTAAATATTCCACAGTCCAAAACTGGTATCCAGGTGATAAGGAAGGAAAAGGTGGAATTTATAATTTTGTGACCAAACGAGGGGCATGCCGCGGCAAGCGCTCTAAAATTTCCTGGACACAAATTGAAACCGGTTCAGCAATTACCTGGAAATATCCCAGCGTTATTTTACAAGGGGATGATTCTGTTGGGGAATTTTATTCAGTTGCGTTAACCAATAATTACCAACAAGCCGATACGGGCACTAAAATGATCCATATTGGCAAAAACACGCGTTCAACCATTATTTCCAAAGGAATCAGTGCGGGGCGTGCACATAATGCATATCGTGGTTTGGTTCGTATTGCACCGACAGCGACTAATGCGCGTAATTATACTCAGTGTGACTCTATGCTGATGGGGTCTGAATGCTCTGCGCATACTTTTCCTTATATTGAAGTTAAAAACCCTACGGCACAGGTAGAACATGAAGCAACTACTTCAAAGATTAGTGAAGAGCAACTGTTTTATTGTCAACAACGAGGAATCGATACCGAAGACGCTGTTTCGATGATTGTAAATGGTTTTTGTAAGCAGGTATTAAAAGAGTTGCCTATGGAATTTGCGGTGGAAGCGACTAAATTGCTAGGTCTAAGTTTAGAAGGGGCAGTGGGTTAATATGTTAAAAATCAAAGACTTAAATGTTGAGGTAAATGGCCAATCCATTTTAAAGGGCATAGATCTTCAGGTGAATCCTGGTGAAATTCACGCCATCATGGGGCCTAATGGTTCTGGTAAAAGTACCCTGTCTAAAGTATTAGCTGGTCATCCATCGTATCAAGTGACTGGTGGAGAAATAAATTATTTAGGGCAGGATTTGACGCCTTTATCTCCCGAAGAAAGAGCACGAGCTGGTGTTTTTATGTCCTTTCAATATCCAGTGGAGATCCCTGGGGTAACTAATGTTAATTTTCTCAAAGCCTCGGTTAATGCAGTACGTAAAGGTCAGGGAAAAAATACCCTTGATGCTATTGAGTTTCTCTCATTCATTCGCGAGAAATGCCAGTTACTGGAAATGGATGAAAGCTTTTTGTATCGCAGCATCAACGAAGGATTTTCTGGGGGCGAGAAAAAACGGAATGAAATTTTACAAATGGCTGCTTTAGAGCCCAAGCTGTCTATTCTTGATGAAACAGATTCAGGCTTGGATATCGATGCATTGCGTATTATTTCTCAAGGGGTTAACGCCATGCGGTCGCCTGAGCGTTCGATTATTTTAGTCACGCATTATCAGCGTTTGCTGGATTACATTGAGCCCGATTTTATCCATGTACTGGTTAATGGTCGTATCATTATGTCTGGTGATAAATCATTGGCACTTGAATTAGAGAAAAAAGGGTATAGCTGGCTTGAGGAAACGGTGTAACGATATGAGCGAGATTTTGGATTTTTACCAACAACGAGCAAAAGCCAGTTTATCTACCTTACCTTGGCTTGCCCAATTGCAGACTAAAGCATTAAGGGATTTGAACCGACACGGCTTTCCAACGCGTCATGATGAAGACTGGAAATATACCAGTGTTGATGCCTTATTGAACCAACCGTTTATGCGTTCTGGCACTGGAAATAGTCCTCAAGAGTCTGTGGTTGTAGCCCAGGATGGAAAAATAAATTCTGATCTACCAGTAAATCAACATGTATCAATCCAAAATGGACTCATTTTGGGCATAGAACAACTTACCAAAATTTTACCTAAAGGAGTGTTAGTCCTTCCTTTGGCTGAGGCATTAGTGAACCATTCGGAATTGCTGCAACCTTATTTGGGAACCATTTTAAAGCAAGAGCATGGTTTTCATTATTTAAATACGGCTATGATTCATTGTGGTCTATTGATTTACATCCCTGCCGGGGTTGTGATTGAAGAGCCTATCGCTTTAACACATATACAAACTCAAACGAATCAGGCAGTTTATTTACGACATCTAATTATTGCTGAAGCAAACACTCAGGCTACAATAATTGAAGACTATCAGGGTTTGGCTGATTGTTGTTATCTGACTAATAAAGTAACTGAAATTGTAGTCGGTGCTGATGCCAAATTAACACATTGTACGATTCAAAGGGAGAGTAAATCGGCTTTTCATTTAGGTCATCTGTCGGTGAAGCAATTGGCAGGTAGCGAGTTTGCCAATCATTCCTTAAGTCTTGGTGGACAATTGGTCCGTTCGGACATCAGTTTGTATCTGCAAGAAGAAAAAACTCATTCTTTAATGAATGGGATTTATGCTCCTGCTGAAGGGCAGCATGTGGATCATCATACAACAGTGCACCATTTGGTTCCTAACTGTAGTAGTGAACAGGATTATAAAGGGATTCTCACTGGACGTTCGCGTGCAGTATTTAATGGTAAGGTCGTTGTTGCCAAAAATGCACAACACACGGATGCCAAACAACAAAATAAAAATTTATTACTTTCAGCAAATGCAGAAGTTGATACAAAACCACAGTTAGAAATTTTTGCTGATGATGTTTTGTGCTCTCATGGTGCAACAGTTGGACAATTAGATGAGGAAGCATTATTTTATTTGGCGACTCGTGGAATTGATCGACTTGAAGCATCGCACTACTTAATTCATGCTTTTGCTAGCGATAATCTGCGGCTTATTCCCCATCGTCAATTGGCGGATTATATGGGGCATTTATTAACACAACAGTTGGGGTAAGCTAATGGACGCCTTGGATATTCATGCAATTCGTAGAGATTTTCCTATACTCCATCAAAAAGTAAATGATTCTGATTTAATTTATTTTGATAACGCGGCAACGGCACAGAAGCCTAAAGCGGTGATTGAGGCTATTTCTCATTATTATGAGCATGATAATTCGAATGTGCATCGCGGTGTACATACTTTGAGTGTCAGAGCAACTGAGGGCTATGAAGCTGCGCGTTCCAAAGTGAAGCGCTTTATTAATGCAAACTCCCCCCGCGAATGTATTTATGTACGCGGAACAACTGAAGCAATTAATTTGGTAGCCCAAAGTTTGGTTGCACCTCGTATTTTACCTGATGAAGAAATATTAATTACACATATGGAACATCATTCCAATATTGTTCCATGGCAGATGGTATGCAAAAAAACAGGTGCCAGGCTGCAAGTTGCACCTATTTCTTTGGATGGTGAAATTCTCTTGGAAGAATTTGCTAAAAAATTAAATAAAAATACCAAGTTTGTTGCAATTTCTCATGCCTCCAATGCCTTAGGTACAATTAATCCGGTTAAAGAAATGATTAAGATGGCCCATGATGTTGGTGCCGAAGTATTATTAGATGGAGCACAAGCAGCTCCTCATTTTGCAGTAGACGTACAAGATTTAGGGTGTGATTTTTACGCGTTCTCTGGACATAAGTTATTTGGTCCTACAGGTATTGGCATTCTATGGGGCAAAGAAGAACTTTTGGAAGCCATGTCACCTTATCAAGGTGGGGGCGAAATGATTAATTATGTTACCTTTGACGCCACAGAATATGCTGCTTTACCTTATAAGTTTGAAGCGGGTACTCCTAATATTGCCGGAGCAATTGGCTTAGGTGCTGCAATCGATTATTTAGAGTCGTTGGATAAGGACGCAATCATTGCGTATGAACAGGAATTATTGGAATATGCAACTGCTGGAGTTCGCTCTGTAAGCGGATTTAACATCATTGGAACCGCCAAACAAAAAGTACCTGTGGTCGCTTTTGTCCATGGAACAATTCACGCGCATGATATTGGCACTATTTTAGACAGTGAAGGAATTGCAATACGCAGTGGCCATCATTGTGCTATGCCATTGATGGATTTTTATAATGTGGCTGCCACTTCACGTATTTCTTTGGCATTTTATAATACTAAAGAAGAAATTGATGCATGCATACAAGCATTGCATCGAGTTAAAGAGGTATTCGCATGAGTGCTGAGTTGCGAGAGCTTTATCAAGAAATCATTATCGATCATAATCGCAATCCACGTCATCACTATGAAATGAAGGATGCGACAGTGCAAGCGAATGGTTTTAACCCTTTGTGTGGGGATAAGTTAACCGTTTATGTTAAAATCGACAAGGATTTGATTACTGAATTGAGTTTTTTAGGATGTGGTTGTGCTATATCTCAAGCTTCGGCTTCCTTGATGACGGACTCAATAAAAGGAAAAACCATAGAAGAAGCTCATGAAATGTTTCATCGCTTTCATCATATGTTGACGCAAAATGAGGAAAGTCAGTTACGTTATATGGATAAGTTGACCGTCCTTGCCGGAGTTAAGGCTTATCCGGCGCGGGTAAAATGTGCCACCTTGGCTTGGCATACTTTGGAAGCGGCATTGAATAAAGACAGTAATGTGGTGAAAACAGAATAGGAAGACATTATTACTGGGTTTTATTGTGCTTCACATACATTATGCTGGTAATTGAGTTGAATCCTACGTCCCGCGGCTTGTCCACGGGATCTGGTGAGAGCGAAAGATGTCTGGATCCCGCGGACAAGCTGCGGGACGTGGGATAGATTATTATCATTAGGTTATGACAGTGTTGCACTGCCTAGATTATAGTCACCAAAATATAAGTAGGTACTTTATGTTTGGTTTTAAGAAAAAACAGGACTTGGAGTTGTTGAAAGAAGCCATTATTAATGCGCTTAGGGAGATTTATGACCCTGAGATTCCAGTCAATATTTATGACCTGGGCTTGATTTACGATATCTTGATCGATGAAGAGGCCCATGTTGTAATCCACATGACTTTAACTACTCCAGGTTGTCCTGTTGCTCAAACGTTTCCAGGAACAGTAGAACAAGCGGTCAATAAAGTTGAAGGTGTTCGCGATTGTTCTGTAGAATTAGTCTGGGAGCCACCTTGGTCTCAAGAGAGAATGACTGAAGCAGCACGACTGGAATTGGGAATTTTTTATTAATGTGGCAGCCTTCAGCACCGATCGAGCTTTTGCGTCAACGGGCGAAATTATTAGCAAGAATACGTTCTTTTTTTACTGAGCGTGATTACTTGGAAGTAGAAACTCCAATTATGGCGCGCTATGGTACAACCGATGTTTATCTCAGTAACATCAAAGCTACTTTTCGTGGTGAATCTTATTGTTTACAAACCTCTCCTGAATACCATATGAAGCGAATGCTTGCTGCAGGGAGTGGCTCTATTTTTCAAATAGCCCGTGTGTTTCGCGATGATGAGCTAGGTCGTTGGCATAATCCTGAGTTTACTTTGTTAGAGTGGTACCGATTGGGTATTGATCATCATGCCTTGATGGACGAGATGGATGCGTTCCTGCAAATGGTGATGCAATCTAAGCCTATGATCAAAAAAACCTATCAACAGGCTTTTCTTGATGCCTGTGATGTGGATCCGTTATCTGCGCCCATTACACAATTTAGGGAAATATTAACGCGTTATGATTTGGATAATGTCTTATCTCCTCAAGAAGAGGATAGAGATCAGTATCTATTTCTCTTAATGAGTCATGTTGTAGAACCTTTTTTGGGTAAAGAATGCGCCCCGGTAGCTGTATATAATTTTCCAATATCGCAAGCGGCTTTAGCAAAAATTAATCATGGTGTGGCAGAACGTTTTGAGGTGTATTATCAAGGAGTAGAGTTAGCAAATGGTTTCCATGAGTTAACCGACGCTACTGCCCAAGCTAATCGTTTTGTTCAAGACCAAAAAGTAAGAAACAAAAAAGGTTTTCCTTCTGTGGACGCGGATCAATATCTTTTGCAGGCTTTAGAGCATGGTTTGCCAGCTTGTAGCGGAGTGGCCTTAGGCGTCGACCGCTTATTGGCTTTGGCCTTAAAACAACCTGAAATTTCGAAAATTATTTCTTTTGATTTTACCAGGGCTTAATTCTTCATATTCTCCCGTTCAATTTGACAATCAAATCCTACACTGCACCCATGGATGGTCTAATATTAATCATATAGTAGTGCTTATTTTGTGGGCTATTAATTATGATACGGGCTGAAGATGTTTTTAAACCTGATTTTAAAAGCAAATCAGAATTTAAAGGTCCCATTGTCTTACATATGATTGATCAGAATGGTTATGGTGATGTTTCTCTTGGAATGAAAATAGCTAAATTTCTGACGAAAAAATATCCAGATGCTCCGATTTATGTTTTAGCGACAACTGATTCAATAAAAAAAATAACCGAGATTGAGCCTGACTTTTTAGAGCAAGTGACGCATCCTCAAATCAAAATGGTTAATACGAATAAGCTCCACCCTCATAAGCTCCGTGAGCTATGTGACAGTGCTCAACTTGCAGTTGAAACTGCAATTTTTAATAACACATTGAATCATTATCATAAGAAAAGTACCTGCCCCAAAATATTTATTGGTGAATATGGGCTTTATGAAAAGCCAATTTATGAGCCACCTATAATTAATTTAAGTGGAAATGTGGGGGTGGGAGAGAATTATCCGGGAATTTTAATTGAACAGCATTTAAAAGAATTCTCGCGTCTGAACCCCGATGCAAAATTGAAAGCTCGCGGCCAAATACTGAACGGACTCGATCCTCTTTTAAAAAAGCAAGTGTTTGGTAATGAGGTGGATGATGCCACTTCATTTCTTAAAAAAAACAGTTTTGCTTTTTCTTATTATAACCACCCTTATTCTTACAAGAGAGCGGCTACAGTCTTTGCAGCAAGTAATGAGGAAGGAAAACATGCAAATTATTTTGTAAGTGCTTCAGATAAGAATGAGAAGGATCAGGTCGTATTATCCATGCTTGAAGAAAAAGACTTTCAAGCGAAATTAAAAGAACTAGGCTATGGAAAGCTTGTTTTTTATACTGGAGACTCAGAAAAGCCGCATAAAGAGATTGTTTTGAATGAATCAAATCCTGGTCGAGAGTTTAGAGTATTTCAAAGAAATCGTTTTACTCATGATACAACACTTGATTTAATGCGTTTATCTGATGTGTGCGGAGTTGCCGGTGATCAATCCCTTACGGAAGCATTTTCGCTTGGTTCTTACCCTGTCCCCGAAGAGTGGCACTGTCAAATTGATATAATAAATCAAATTGCTAAAACCTATTACGCCCAAAATGGGGTAATGTCGCGTATTCATGAACATACCTGGAATAAAAAAGATTCAGTGGACGATTGGGTCTATGCTGGGGGGTTATTACAAGCTTATCGGCCCGTCGTGGACACAGTTCTTACTAAATTCCAGGACCAGGCAAATCTTTACAATGCACTCGATCATCGGCTTAATATAGAATTGGATAAACCGAAACAAGAAGAAATCGATAAATATAATAAAGCATTTATTGAGTCACTGGTGGCCAATCAAAGAAGTCTAAAAAAAGATAAAGATAAAGCTTTTTTTATCGCCACAGAAATAGCCCGTCATTATGCTAAGTTCCAACCGAGCGAACCGCTGACCCTGAGTAAAATACTTGATACAATGAGTGCCCATGTGGGTAAACCCATTGCCCACATTCACAGCCTTCGCAACATTGTAATTAAAGAGAAAGATCTTGATTCAATAAAAAGTGAACGAAGCAGTAGTTTTATAAAAAGAAATATTACTCACAACCCCTCACGCAATACAGAGTTATTCACTAAACTCCAATCTTTACAACAACACTTTCAGTCCTCGATGGAGACCAGTACACAAGGTAAAAGCAGTTCGTTTAAAGATAAATTTTCTGATATGTGTCAGACGGAACTTACCGAACAAGATCTTGAGAGAGCCGTAAAATATTTAGCTAAATTAAGCATACACGAACTTGGGGAGGAGGTGGGTTTTGGTCATACCCATAATTTTGGCAAAGTGTTGGATGACGGGTATCACTTTGTTGAAAAAATAACCCCATTTGAACAGGATAAGCCAATAAAAGAAAATAAAAAATTCACTTTTATTCTTGAGACGAATTATTCAAATTCGAATCAATTTGTAATTACAATTTCTAAAGATCAATTGCGTGAGTTTTCAGAGCGACAAAAGCAAGTAGAAGCTCAATCAACGTACAACTGTTGATGATGTCAAGCACCCGACGCAGCGCAGCGCGTCGGGTGCGGGCTTATTGAGTATTAGTTACAACATATCGATTTGCTTTCGGCAAAGATGGAATAAACCTCGTTGTCACCAATAATTAGATGATCCAATAAGCGGGCATCAACTAATTCAAGAGCCTCGCGGATGCGTTCAGTGACAACAATATCTTGATGGCTTGCATCGGCTAGACCTGATGGGTGGTTGTGGGCAAGGATGAGGGCCGCAGCATTAAGTTGTAAGACACGTTCGATGATGGGTCTGGGATGAATCGTGGCCGTATTGATTGTGCCAGAAAAAAGTTCTTCATAAGCAATGATGCGATGTTGATTATCAAGAAACAGAGCAGCAAACGTTTCATTTTTATAATCGCGCATCCGCTTTTTTAAATAAGCATAGGTTTGTTTGCTGTTGGTGATTTGAGTTTCTTTTTGCAACTGAATGTAATCACTGCGACGGCACATTTCTTTAACTGCTTGCAATTGGGCATAGCGTACATCTCCCAAACCATGGATTTGCTTGAAACTTTCTTTATCTGCGTTAAGAATGGCACGTAAATCTCCCAAATGTTTGAGGAGGTCAAATGCTAATTGGACACAGGATTTTTTATTACTGCCGGAACTAATAAAAATTGCGAGTAACTCTGGATCTGAAAGACTTTGTGCACCGTGGGTAAGTAATTTCTCACGCAGGTCTAACTGCCGTGTTGATTGGACAACCGTCATTTTTCTATTCCTTTATTGCGAAGTTTATGCTTTGATCGAAGCTATTCTTATCAAAAACGTTGAACCATGCAAGATTTTATTGGGAAAAAAGTACTTCTTGGAGTTTGTGGTGGGGTGGCTGCATATAAATCAGCTTATCTGATTAGAGAGTTAACTCGAGCAGGTGCTGAGGTTAAAGTGGTGATGACCCAATCAGCCCAGGAATTTGTTAGTCCTTTATTGATGCAAGCTTTATCAGGAAATGATGTACGTACGAATTTATTTGATGCCCAGGCAGAACGTGCTATGGGGCATATTGAATTGGCACGTTGGGCTGATTATTTGGTGATTGCACCTGCTTCTGCCAATTGTCTTGCCAAAATAGCACAAGGTATCGCTGATGATTTGCTCTCAACGTTATATCTTGTTGCAGAAGTTCCCGTGATTGTTTGTCCAGCGATGAATCGCAGCATGTGGTCTCATCCCGCGACGCAAGCCAATTGTACGCTTTTACAGGAACGTGGAGTTATTTTTGTGGGCCCTGAAGAAGGTTCCCAAGCTTGTGGAGAACAGGGTTTTGGGCGCGTAAGTGAAGTGGAGCAAATCATTAGCGCTTTACGCTTACATGAGGTACATCGGTTATTAGTGGGTAAAAAAGTGCTGGTTACTGCGGGACCTACTCGTGAATCTATAGATCCCGTGCGATATATCAGCAATTATAGTTCCGGAAAAATGGGCTATGCCTTAGCAGAGGCTGCTGCCATGGCTGGAGCACAGGTTACTTTGATTAGTGGACCGAGCTCTTTACAGGCTTCGGCGACTATTAAACGGATTCAGGTTGAGTCTGCACAAGAAATGCTGAATGCTGTCATGCAGGAGTTGCCATCAGATGGTATATTTATAGGAACAGCTGCTGTTGCAGATTATCGGGCTGAGTCACCGGCGTCTGAGAAAATCAAGAAAAAAAATCATGATGAAATGACACTTAAGTTGATCAAGAATCCCGATATTTTAAGTCGTGTTGTTGATTCAGCTAAGGCTTCTTATGTGGTTGGATTTGCTGCTGAAACTACGGATGTTTTACATTATGCCACTGAAAAATTACAGCATAAAAAACTGGATATGATCGTGGCTAATGCAGTTGGTAAAGGACTTGGATTTGACAGTGAGGTCAATCAAGTTACTTTGATTGCAAAAAACAAGCAAATCGAGCTGCCCTTAACCCATAAAACACGGTTGGCTGGACAAATTATTGCAATCATTGCTGCAACTCTGCAAAATGATGCGCATTAATGTTAATAGGAAAAATTATGACGCAAGCGATTCAATTAAAAATTCTTGATGCTCGAATAGGTGACACAATTCCGTTGCCTACTTATGCGACCGATGGTTCAGCCGGGCTAGATTTGCGTGTTTGTATCAATGAGCCGATTCAAATTGCACCGCAAGAGACTGTGCTATTGCCAACAGGTCTGTCAATTTATATTGCTGATCCCAAATTAGCTGCCGTGATTTTACCTCGTTCGGGGTTGGGACATAAAAATGGTATCGTTTTGGGTAATTTAGTTGGGTTAATTGATTCTGATTACCAAGGTGAACTTAAGATTTCTTGCTGGAATAGAGGAATTGAACATTTCACTGTGAATCCTGGAGAGCGTATTGCGCAATTAGTTTTTATTCCAGTTGTACAAGCAGCTTTTGAAATAGTTAATGAATTTACTGAAACCTCTAGAGGAGACGGTGGATTTGGCAGTTCGGGGAGACATTAAATGAACTATCAGCAAAAGCAAGTTTCTCGCTCTGTGTTTCGTGCTTATGATATTAGAGGCATAATTGGTCAAGAATTGGATGAAAATGCGTTCTACAGCATTGGACTGGCTCTAGCCTGTTATTTACGTGATTTGCAACGCCAGCAAATTTTCTTAGCACGCGATGGTCGCCTCACCAGTTTTGGCATGGCTTCAGCTTTAAAACAAGGATTACTAGATAGTGGCATTGATGTACTTGACCTGGGCGAGGCTCCCACCCCGGTGATGTATTTTGCAGTTCATACTCAAGGTATCGATTGTGGTTTGATGGTAACAGGAAGTCACAACCCGGCGAATTACAATGGCATCAAAATGGTGTTATTGGGTAAGACTCTAATGCAAGAAGATATTGATATCTTGTATCGGATGGTTCTGGAAGGGAAACGCGTTGTTGGTCAAGGTAAGGATGTGCCATTCGATATTTTGCCTAGCTATAAGCAACGGATTATAAGTGATATAAAAATCAAGCGCCCATTAAAGGTTGTCGTTGATTGTGGGAACGGTATTGCTGGTCCAATTGTGCCGCAAGTGCTTCGTGAATTAGGTTGTGATGTGATTGAACTTTATTGCGATGTCGATGGTCATTTTCCTAATCATCATCCTGATCCAACCATCGAAGCTAATTTAGTTGATCTGAAAGCCGCGGTAGCAACACATAAGGCAGATTTGGGATTAGCTTTTGATGGTGATGCCGATCGCGTAGGTTTGGTCACAAATAAAGGAGAAATGATTTGGCCAGATCGTTTGATGATGCTTTATGCGCGTGAATTATTAACGCGTCGTCCCGGAGCAACTATAGTTTTTGATGTGAAATGTTCCAGTCATTTAGAATCGGTGATCAAAGAAGCGGGTGGAGTAGCCAAAATGTGCCCTACTGGGCATTCCATTGTGAAGCACATAATGAAAGAAGAAGGAGCTGCTTTGGCTGGTGAAATGAGCGGCCATTTATTTTTCAAAGATCGTTGGTATGGATTTGACGATGCACTTTATAGTGCTTGCCGGTTACTCGAAATCATTAGTGCTTCTGATATGACAGTAAGTGAACAATTTGAAGTAATTCCGAATAGCGTCAATACTCCGGAATTAAAAATTGCCATAGCAGATGATGAGAAATTTCAGTTTATGAAGCGGTTTAACGAAATGGCAGAATTTCCTCCACAGGCACGTGTTATAGCAATTGATGGTTTACGTGTGGAATTGGATAAGGGATGGGGTTTATTGCGTGCATCCAATACAACTCCTTGTCTTGTTGCTCGTTTTGAAGCAGAAGATGAACATAACTTAGAGCAAATTCAGGAGTTATTTAAAAAACAGATGCATTTATTAGATGACACACTGGAGTTGCCATTCTAGGAACGTTGAACCTGGGCGAGGGTATCGCCCTAACCTGGGTTTTAAGTCATCCCTAAAAATAAAGTATCAAGTTTTATTGAAATGTATTCTAAAAAAGAACACACTAAGTTCAATTTATGATGAATCTTTATGATAAATGGAGTTACGCTTGGAACATTTAAAGTCATTTGATCCTTCCAAATTATCTAATACGGTAAGCATGAGTAAAGCAAATATGCCCCTTGTCACAATTGGCCATGGTTGTCACTTGACTATAGCTTCTTCGCAAGTATTGGCACATTATTCATCTGCGGTTGCTTTACCACCTCAGGCTATGGATGTAATCGAAGCTTCATATCAGTATTTAAAAGTTCATGTTGATTCGAGAGTACCCATTTATGGGGTTAACACAAATTTTGGTGATCAAGTTCGTTATATCGATGCGGCTTTAAAAGATACTGAGGCACTGGACTATTATGAGTCGATAAATGAGCGACAAGAAAACATCATTCGCTCTCTTTCTTGCGGTTTGGGCACAATTGTCGCGCCGCATATCGTTCGAGTGACTATGATGCTGCGTGCCCATTGTTTGGCACAAGGTTATTCTGGTGTTCATCCCGAACTAATTAACTCACTGTTAGATTTTCTAAATGCTGGTATTACTCCCGTAGTTCGTTGCTATGGTTCCATTGGTGCCAGTGGTGATCTTATTCCCCTTTCCATGATTGCCGCAGCGCTTATTGGAGAGCCGGTTGCGGTTACTTACCAAAATAAAGTAATGCGGGCGCCTGAAGCGATTCAATTAGCAGGGCTTAAGGCTTATAAACCTGTCATGCGTGATGGTCTTGCCCTCATTAACGGCACATCATTTATGACTGCAATAGCCAGTTTGGCCGTTTATGATTTGCACCGTCTATTCAATCAAATGTTGGCTGCCATTGCGATGACCTTAGAGTCTTTGCTGGTAATAAGCAGTGCTTATCATCCCATGGTGCATCAACTGAAAAAACAAAAGGGCGAAACGACAATCAATCAATTTTTTATTGATTTCTGGGAAGGCAGCCAATTATTGACCGATTTAGATGAATTACGAACCACAGATTATACCTATAAACCCGTGCAAGATTATTATTCTATTCGTTCTGTTCCTCAAGGATTTGGCCCCTTTCAAGAAAACTTAGAACGTGCGATTAGATGGATAGAAAATGAAATGAACTCCGTTAATGATAATCCTGTCATTGATGTCGCAGCGAATAATATTCATCATAGTGCAAATTTTATGGGCTATTATATTACGGATGCATGTGATATTTTGAAAATGAATATTGCCCAGGCATCTACGTGGATGCATGCATTACTTGCAAACTTAGTACATCCTCGTAAGAATCATAATTTACCGGTAAACTTAGTCCCTAATCCAGGAACGCATAATGGTTTTCGTTCGATGCAACTGTTGTCAGCGGCACTGGCAGTACAAAATCGTAAATTTGCTCAGTCACATCAGTCATTTACTTTACCTACAGAGGGTGATAATCAGGATGTAAATAGTTTAGGAACTCATGCCGCTCTGGATTTTCAAGAGTCAGTCGCTAATTTGGAGCGACTCACCGCAATTTTGTTTCTTGCTGCAACACAGGCTCTTGAGTTACGGGGTATTGAAAAAGCAAGTAAAAAAGCACAATCTATTTATCACACGGTTCGTCAGTATTCTCCAAAAATAGAACACTGTAGGCCGATGACAGAAGAAATTGAACTAATTATCAATTTACTGAGGGATAGTAAAATATAAAGGAGTAAAACGTGCGTCGGTCTCATTTATACCTAACGCTTTCTTCATTTTTCATGGCTGCACCAGTCTTAGCGACGTCTGATTTTAATCTGCCTTTTGTTAATACATCAGGACTGGGAGTGGCTTATGCCGATTGGGCTAGTGCAGCCAGTGATGCGAGTACGGCTTATACAAATCCGGCGGGGCTGGTTAAACTGACTCATCAACAAATAGTCGGTAATGCATTAGGGATCATAGGTACTGCTCGATTCACAGGAACCGCAACGACCCCGACATTTCCATTTCCATTCCCTGTGGTCCAGTCGGGAGAAGCGAAGAGCCAAATTAAGGCTTTTCTCCCTTCATTTTATTATTCGGCACCTCTAAACCAGCGCATTTCTTTTGGTTTTAATCTGACGACTCCATTCGGATTGGGCACGAATTATGGTTCTACGCGATCCTCTATAGCACGTTATGCTACAACCCGTGCTCAAGTTGTGGGAATTGATGCAGGCCCAAGCTTAGGGGTTAAAATAACCGACCGGTTTTCTGTTGGAGCGGGATTTGATGCGCTGCATTTGGCATTCACTCTAAATAATATGTATGGTCCCCCTGTTTCTTTTCCTTTTGATTCAAGACTTGAGAATCATTTAAGTGGCTGGGGATATGGTTGGCATGGTGGTGCTTTATTTGATTTTACCCCAGAAACACGGATTGGGTTTAGTTATTACTCGCGAATCTCACTTACCACAACGGGACATAGTACCGTTCATGCTCCTGCAATTGGACCTGAAGTAGCAATTTTTAGAACCAACCAACAACGAACAAAGGCGGCTTTACCAGCCCGAGGCGATTTGAGTTTGCAACATGATTTCACAAAACGTTGGACAGGAATGGCCACAGTATTTTACACCCATTGGAGTACCTTTAAACAAATAACGATGGAAAATACGGAAACGCCAATGGGAGTAACACTACCAGTAACGATTCCTTTTAATTATCACAATTGTTTTGATTACGCAGTTGGCGCAACCTATAAGGCCACTGAAAAAATATTATTACGTGGTGGGATTAAATTTATGAGTACTCCCTCCAATGATCGCGATCGCGGCATCGCTGATCCTGTGGGGAGTGCTACTATTTTGGCTGCAGGTGCTCATTATCAACAAGATGAGCACTTAAGCTATGATGTGGGTGTTGGACATTCGTTCTTTAATCCTATGTCGGTGAATCTAGTTACTCCTTTGACTGCGCTTAAAGGACATACTCACACACAAACAACAGCCATTGGCGGACAAATTAACTGGAGTTTTGCTTAGTTTTCAACTATCTCGGTCTAGAGAAGGGGGCAACGGGTGCTTTTTTTGCTGATGGGGGACAAGAACGTATTGAGCATGACGTTAACGAACGCTTGCCCCTTTTCTAGGAAATAGAGAGTTTTTTTCCATCTAGCTCAAATATTTTGGCATCTATCATTTCATCAATTTTAGTTACAGAATCTGTATCTAATGAAAAAAACCTGGTTGTTAAACCTTGTCCTTTCGACAACACGGCATAAGAAGTACTTTGTTTGAAATCAGCTACGAAATGATTTAATGTGTCTTTATCGTCTATTTCGGATAGTTTATTTTCAAAATCCCTTATAATCTGACTTTTCAAAATATCTCCTTTTAACGATTGATATTTTGCCTTGAAATTTTCAAAATCATCGCCTTGTACTGTAAATATATGGAAACGGTCTTGAGGGGTGGATGCAATTTCTTGAGAAGGAGATGTAATTTCGAGTTTGACGAGTTCCTCGATTTGTTCGTCTTGGGCTACTTCTTGGATTTGATCGTCTAGCGCTACTTGTGTTTGATGCTCTTCTTTTCGATCCTCGAAATTATCTGCAATCGCTTCTTGTCGCCATGTTCCCTTATGGAATTTATCAATGCCGAATTTTTCAATGTGTTTACCTTCTGATGTATCTTCAGCATACGAGCTTAAACGGCGCATTATCGCGTTATTTAAGGGCCCTTTTGTTTGTTGCAGTCCATCATATAACGCAAAAATAACAAGTTGTCCGATCAAGTCATCTCTATAATCCGAGGACATAATTTCACTTCCAGCTCCATAAGATTCATCCTCCATAAGACTATATCCCGATCTATCTTTTAATTTCTCAACATCAAGTTGAACACCTTCAAAGTGTTCTGGAAAATAAAACTGACATCTTTGGATATAGCCATTGAGCATCGCCTTACAAGTACCTTCACCAGGTGTTGGATTATACATAGCCCAAACATCAGGCAGGACATAGGTCTCTCCGTCATAATACTTTTCAGCCTCTTCTGTAATTCTTGGAAACCATATGTCTTGGGGTTGATTATTGATCAAGTATTCAATTGATGTGACGATTGAGGTAGTATCCAAATAGTATCCGCCATATTCTTCGAGTATTGCCGCTTCCAGAATATCTTTTTGAGCGGAATATGCGTTATGTTCTCCCAATAAATCCACTGTTTTTTTTAGATTTTCTCGTTCTTCTTGAGTTAAATGTTTGGCATCTTTATAAAGATCTTCAATGGGTTTTAGCGTAATGTCAGGATCGAGATATCCAGCTTCTTTAATTCCTTCAATTATGGCCTCTGGTACCCACATTATTATTTCTTGATCTTGAGGATTCGGAGCATTTGGATCTCTATTTTTCTTTATGTCCATCACATAATCTTTTAATTGTTGGGCTAAAGCATTAGGACCATTTTTAAATGCATCTTCGTATTTGCCACTAGGCACACGACCCATCCAGATATAATGAAATTTATTAGTTGCCATTCAAATACCCAATTAAATTAATTTAGCTAAATGCTCATTAGTTAGCTTGCACATTAATTATTCTAATTGCTCCCTTAATTTAAATTTAGCACATAATTTAAACTTCCTTGTGGTTGCTCTTGAAAAACTGATGACAGAATTGATTTAATTTGACTCACTGTGGCGTTGTAATATACTTTGATTATTGATTAAATATCTTTTTATGATTTATCTTAAGGAATGTACTCATGCCAGGAATTATTAAAGTACAAGACATTGATGGTTTTGATGTTGTAGTTAACCAATCTAAAAATAAGCAGGGTGTGCGATTTGAGTTCTCTTTGGCCTGTCCAGTCACCGATAGGATGGGGGAGATCTGTCAAGTGCTTATGGAAAATCCAAGGGATAGTCTTTGCTTGGACTTCACTAATCATCCGCTCAGTGATAAAGATATTTCTGAACTGGCCACCTTTTTACAATCCGATAAATGTCCAAATTCTATAAACCTAATACTCGCCAAAACTTCTCTTAGTATGAAATCATTAGAGATCTTGGCAGCTACTATTACTCAAGGTTGTCATGCTTCTGAAGTTAAATTGGGACTAGGCGGCAATAGATTAAGAAATGAAGGCGCCGTTTTGTTTGCTCATGCTTTGCAGTCAGAACATAGCCCAGAAAAAGTGTCGCTAAACTTGGCCAATAATGAGATTTCAGATAAAGGGGTTATTGAATTAGCAGAGATGCTTAAATTACCCGGAAGTACTAAAAAGTTATCGTTAAATTTATTATTTAATCCTACAACAAAGCTTGGTTCTGCAGCTTTAATTGAAGGCATGGAATGTGGTTCACAAAAGGATGGTTTAAATCTAACTTATGAATTTAGTAAACATGGAACAGGCATTATCTGTAGTTTAGCTAATACATTAAAATCCAATAAATGCCCCGAGGAATTATCATTACAATTTGGAGTCAAGCATCTCACTACAACAGAAGTTAGTATATTATTTGAAGCCTTAAAGACAATACAGACTCCGTGTCAACTGGAGCTTGATTTAAGTGAGCAAGGACTAAAAGATGAGGGCTTTGCCATTATTCTAAAGGCTTTAGAACACATGCCTGAGGGCTTAAAAATAAAGCTTCATTTGGCATACAATGCAATTACACAAGAGGGCGCTGAAATGCTATCAAGTTTTATTCGTGCGAATAAACTGCAAGCTGAAGTTTATATGGATTTGACTGACAATTCTTTTGGTGGTGAAACCGGAAGGCACAGAATCCACGATGCAATGGTTCACAATCCTCAAATCTTAAGTTGGTTGTCAATTCAAGGACCGACCCGAGATATAAGTGATCTTTGTAGAAGTATTCGTGAGCATGCACCAGAGATTAAGAATATAGAACATTCGAAGTTTACCATTTAGCCATCATTTTTGGGCTAATTGTTCTTCTTCTTTATAGTATCTTAGTATGCTTGTGTTCATAATTTTCATGCAAGCATACTTAAACATGGATGATTTATTAAGTTGGGAATTAAACCTCACATTCTGCAGCATTAAAACACAAAAGTTTTTCGGTAATTTTTTTGATTACTTTTGTTCTTATTTCTTTTTCTCTTATAAAAAGATGCCCACTTTCAAATTGTTGGAACTCACAATGCTCTAATGAATGATCAGCCCATCCAAAATGATCTTCAGGGGAGACCCAGGTATCTTGTTTACCCAAAAATACCGTAGTGCCAAAAGTTAAGGGCGACTCATCACGATAAGTATAGTTTCTAACGATGTTCATATCGCCGATAAAAATGGGCAATAACACTTTGATGATACTCTTGTTCATCCGTTCATCGCTGTAATCAACAATCCCATTATCTTTGAACACGATGGATAAAGCGGTTAATTGTTCATCATCCAAGGCACTGATTCGCTCCGAGGTTAAATCAAATAAATTGATATTCATTTGTTGTAGGTTTTTTAGCAGATTATCCAAACTTTTGGAGGGTACACGTGGGTCTGGATAGGCTGATGCAAAAAGATGAATGGGTTGGGGGAGCTGATGAATGCGTAAATAGCGGCTTAACTCAAATCCAATTAGTGATCCAAAACTATGGCCAAAAAAAGCAAAAGGTAAATTGAATTGAGATTTTAGCTGATTGGCTAATAATGAAACCAGGGTATTGAGGTTATCAAGGGGTTGCTCCTCCATTCGGTTTTCTCTGCCTGGTAACTGTATCGGACATACTTCAATGGAATCAGGAAATTCCTGTTGCCATTCGCGATAAATTGAAGCACCGCCACCGCCATAGGGAAAACAAAACAACCGTACTTGGGCATTGGCTTGTATTTTTCGATTGGCTATCCAAGGCGTATCAATCTGGATTTTGGGTTCAGGGGATTCTTGTTTTTCGCCTGTCCATTGGCTTGCTAACACATACTCTGCAATTTCATTGATTGATGGACCTTGCATTATCAAGGGTAAAGAATAAGTGACCCCCATGGTTGTTTCTATGATTCGGATTACTGCCAGAGCCATTAGCGAATCCATTCCTAGTTCATGCAAGGACTGAAAAGGATTGATATCATTTTGAGGCATCGAAAAAATAGTGGCAAATCGCTCCATTAAATGATGAATCAATTTGTCTTTACATACCTCATAGGGCAATGATAAATCGAGCTGAAATTGAGATTGAATATCCATGATTTGATTAATTTGGATCGTATCATTGAGGACACTCATGCATAGGTCATGACACATGGCGATGACATTATAGTTTTTATCCAGTAAGTACCAATCAGCAATAATGTGTTTTCCATCGGGATGCAGTTCTTTTAATACGGTGTATATATATTTCTGGTCTTCTATTGATCCATAAAATTCAAGAGTACCCATATGGGATGCAATATAGGGTTTGTTGAATTGTTGAGGTAATAATAAAAAGACTGTTTGGATGCAGGCATCAATAATTCCTGGATGCATTCGGGTTGTAAATTGCTTTCCGCGCTCGGAGGATTTAGGTTCGCGTAACTCACAAAACAATTCATCACCATTTGCCCAATATTGATGGGCCCAGCGAATGGTATCACCAGCAGGCATACCCATGCCTGTTATTCGGTTATAAAACGTTTCCATAGTTCCTGAAACAGGAAGTCGTTGTATGCGTTCAGTCTTGGTTTCAAGTGGGTTGACTGGGGTAGAACTATTCAAGACTAAAGTACCGGTCGCATGTTCTATCCAATTTTCTTTGCCATCATTGCTGTAAAAGCGAAACGATGATGTGTTGCTTTCATTATCGGTTTCGATGATGAGATGCACCAAAATAGTGGTTCCTTCCAAAACCAATATAGGCGATAAATACTTAAGGTTTTGTACCTTAAACGAAACGGTTTGCTGTAATTGTTTTGCTGCATAGGCCAACATTTCTAGGTAGTAACCTGCATGCAAAACATAAAAAGTATCTTGTACCTCAGGCATCACTTTTGTATCAAAGACAAATTCAAATTGTCGTGCTGCTAAAGGTGAGGGAAGGGATTTACCGCGCATAGGGTAGTTTATAGAGATTCTTTCATTAAAGCCCTGATCTAAGGCTGGCCAATATAGTTTACGTTGCCATGGATAAAACGGCATATCCAGCGGTGCAAAAGAGCGTTCTGCTTCATATTTTTTCCAATCAATTGGTACAAGATTTACATAGTTTTTTGCTAAGGTTGCCACATCCATGGTGGCAAACTCGGTTATTGGAGTTGAATGATTGGATTTTTTTTGCTCGTCATTGATAAAAACAGACTCAATTGGGGCATCAAGATTTGTCCGTAATGCAACTAATTTTTGATAAAGATCAGCAACTGAATCAGTAATTATTGCCAAACGTTTTGCATAATGAGAACGCCTGGTGTGGAGGTTATAACAAAGCAGTGCCAAATTGGTCTCAGGATGATTTTTTAAATAATCACACCAGCGGCCGATTAAATCAGCTAGCGCAGCGGACTCTTTTGCCGAAAGTGTAAATAACTCATTATCCTTAAGAGCGGTGTTTGTGAAAGTGGGTTGCTCATTTAAAGGAGATTCACGTAACACCAGATGCGCATTGGCACCACCGAAACCAAAACCACTCACTCCGGCAATGCCGACATCACTGTATCTGGGTAATTGTTCTGCTTTAGTAGGAATACTCAAAGAATAGCGATCAAACGGGATATGTGGGTTCGCATTAGCAAAGTTAAGATGGGGTGGAATTAAACCATTTTTTAAAGCTAAAGCAACTTTAATGACACTCACAATACCCGCGGCAGGCTCCAAATGCCCTACATTGGTTTTTACTGAGCTAATCCAACAGGGTTGTTTCGCATCACGATTTTTGCCGATTACTTCACCTAATGCTTGAATTTCAATTGGATCCCCTAGAAATGTCCCTGTTCCATGGCATTCAATATAGGAAACATGGGCCGGATCTGTTTTAGCCATTCGATAAGCGGATCGCAATAATTGTTCTTGTTGCAAGCCATTAGGCGCAGTTAAACCATTGGTTTTACCGTCTTGATTCATCGCACTACCAGTGATTACTGCATAGATCTTATCTTTATCCTGCAATGCTTTGGCAAGCGGTTTTAAAATAATAGAACCTGCCCCCTCTCCTTGTACATAACCATCCGCCTTGGCATCAAAAGTATGGCATTGTCCGGTAGGAGAAAGCATGGTTGCTTTAGCCAAAACAGAATGAATGGAGGGTAATAAATTGATATTTACTGCACTGACTAATGCAGTATCACATAGTTTGGCTTGTAAGTTTAAGCAGGCTAATTGAATGGCAATAAGCGAAGACGAACAGGCCGTATCTAATACTAAGCTGGGGCCGCGTAAATCGAACAAATAGGATAAACGATTGGCTGCCATGCTGATGGCGCTGCCGGTAGGAATAAACAAAGCATCCATATCTGAGTCTAATTTTTGCAGGTGACTAAACTGACTTGCATATAAGCTGGAGAAAACGCCCATATTGGATCCAGCCAAATCATCAACGGTTAAACCGGCATCTTCAAGGGATTCATAGGCTACTTCCAATAAGATACGTTGTTGTGGATCCATTCGCATTGCTTCACGAGGGCTAATGCCGAAAAAATAAGCGTCAAACGCTTCAATTTGACGCAGATAGCCTCCCCAATAAGGCAAATTGGGATCACGCTGAATGACCTCTCGAGTGCCTTGCAAAAGCTCCCAACGTTCATCAGGTATTGGCGAAATGATGTTCTTGCCCTCGCATAATAACTCCCAAAACTCTTGAGGATTATTCGCTTCGGGTAAACGACAACTCATACCAATAATTGCTACTGGATCAAATAATTTGTCGTTCTGTTCTTGCAAAAGCTTCTTGAGCTTTTGGATCATTAATAATGATTTTTTTAAAGTAGTTGTATCATTCATAAGCCAGCTCTAATTCTTTTAATTCCAATTCCAGCAATTCATTCAGTTGCGCCTCATTTAATTGATCCAGATCAAGCGTTTCCTCTACCTTGAAAAGAGGTGCAGAAGCAGGCTCAATATTAATTTGCACGCGTTGCATGATGTAATCGGTAAGTTGTTTTAGTGTAGGGTAGCGATATAAGTCCATGGGGGCGACTACATCGGGGAAATGCTTACCCAGTTGCTCGGTATAATCGATGCCAGTAATGGAGTCCATCCCATATTGTTGGAAGGGGGATTCGCTGTCAATTTCAGTGACTTCCAATCCTAATACCGCAGCAAAGAGATTCAGGACTAATGCTGTGATTTCCTCCTGATTTAATGAAGAAACAACAGTTGCTTGCGTATTTGAAGCATATTCAGCAACAAAATGTGTAAAGAAATCAAGTTGCTTGGCAGAGGCATTTACTTGTAAAAATTTCTTCCATTGAATTTTACAGACTGTAATTTCAGCAGGATTTAGTCTGAGAAGAATATGCAACAATGCAATGCCTTCTTTAATACTTAAAGAAGCCATACCTACAGCATCTAAAAAGGCATCATGATTATGTCTGTGGCTCATTCCTTTTTCTGACCAGGCGACCCAGTTAATACTTGATGCGGGTAGTTGCAAACTACGACGATATAAAGCAAGGCCATTCATAAATTCATTAGCGGCTGCATAAGCGCTGAGTCCTGCCATACCAAAATGGGGAACCGCTGCAATGGAAGAAAACAGCACGAAACACGATAGTGGCGCCTGCAAAAAGAGTTCATGCAATACCAAGGAACCCTGTACTTTTACGCGTAACACATCATGCCATAATGCCTCATCCATCTCGGCAATGGTGACATTATCAGTAGTGACCCCTGCTAAATGAAAAACGCCATCAATGGATTGTTGCCATGCTTTTTCGGCCTCTATAATGACCTGACGCATTTGTTCTTGATTCGCTACGTCCACCGCAGCATACCTAACCTGCGCTCCTTTCGCTTCTAACTGTTTGAGCCAGGTATTTTTTTCTAATGTTTTTGCTGATAATTCTGTTGTTCCAGTAAGCAAAACAAAACGAGTTCCTTGGGTGACAATAAATTCTGCTACTTCATAACCTAAGGCTCCCAAGCCTCCAGTAACTAATGCAGCAACAGGAGTTTTCCAGGAAGGGGGTATCTCATGACTTTGTGGCGCCTCATGAGGAGCGAAGCGAATGGTATAGCGTTCGTTGGCACGATACGCAATATGGTTTTCTTTTGCTTGATAACGTCCCAATTCCTTGACTAGGATCTTGGTATTATGTTCCATACCTTCATTTACATCCAAATCAAGCAATAATGCGTGATACTTTGCTTGTTCGGCTGCAAAAATACGGGTCATGGACCAGAGATGATGCTGCCAGATATTGATGGTATCAGAAGGATTAACCTGTTGTGCTGATTGTGATGCGAGACAAAATGTTAATTGTTGCGGCCACGAATGCTGCACGATGGCTTGCAACAGATAAAGTAAGGAATGGGCAGGATCCGATTGGTTTTCTTTACTTGAGCCATATACAGAAGATATAGGCTCACTCCTGCCTAGATCCCGCGGCTCGTCCGCGGGATCTAGAAGTATCATAGTCTCGTTGGATCCCGCGGACGAGCCGCGGGACGTAGTATGATCGTGGTTAGTTATCGCTGGACATAGATAGATGATGCCTTTTAAATTATCTCTGTGCTGTTCGTGAATGGTGGCCAGGAGCATTTCATAATCAGTTTTTTGTGACGCATTGAGCGCGAATTCATTCTTCTCAATCATGGAATATTGATTGCCAATGAAACAATAAATACCTGCATGGGCACCAAGTTCTTGTTTCAAGAAAGGTACTGATTCTGGTTCACAGAAAATAAGCCATTTTCCTTCGCTATTCATTAATCCAGGCTGGGTTGCTTGAGGGTTTTTCTCCCACTGGGTCCTGTAAAGCCACTCTTGAAGATCAATCATTTCAGGGCTAGCAACCACGGGTTCAATTGCTGGTTGCATAACAGGTTGAACCACAGGTAATGGTTCTACTTCTTTTGTAGGTATCCAGCAGCGTCGTTTAGTAAACGGGTATGTGGGTAAAGAAACAATATTCGGCACTTGTTTTGGGTATAATTGCTCCCAATCCACTTTGGCACCATTAACCCAATGCTGGACTAATTCTTCATAGCGTGCATCACGGATTAATTCATCAACGTTTTGGGGATTAATTTGAGCATGATGATTTATCCAGGTGTTTGTACCTTGGGGATGAGGATGGGTTGCCAGAGCCGCAAGTAATTCACCGGTGTTTGTTGCAATCACCGCGAATCGTGCCATCATGTGCTCACGTCCAGTTTGTAATGTAAAGCATACATCTCTAAGCCATTCTTTATGTTCTAGCTGTCTGTTCCCCTGTAGATAACGATGCATTTGCTGGATTTGTGCTGTCAAACGCTCTTCATTTAATGCCGATAATAAAAAGATATATGGAACCTGCATCGTGTTCTGTTGCTTTATTGGGGGTATGTACTCTTCAATAATCATATGGACGTTCGCGCCGCCTGCACCAAATGAACTTACTCCTGCCCGTCGTGGTACATTATTATCAGGCAGCCAATCAGTACATTCTTGTTGTACATAAAAAGGGGAGTTTTGAAAATCAATAAAAGGATTCAATTGCGTGCTATGTAATGTAGGCGCTAATTTTTTGTGGCGCATTTGTAAGAGTACTTTTGCCAATTGGGATATGCCTGCTGCAGATTCCAGATGCCCAATATTGGATTTGACTGAACCAACAGCACAAAATTGCTTGTCTTCCGTATAGTGTTCAAAAGCATCTTGCAAACCACGAATCTCTATAGGATCTCCTAAGGCGGTTCCTGTGCCATGCGCTTCAATATAAGAGATGGTTCGTGCATCAATATTGGCATTTTTTAACGCTTGCAAAATCACCGCTGCTTGAGCATTAGGATTGGGAACAGTATAACCGCTGGTCTTGCCCCCATGGTTCATGCTGCTGCCTTTAATAATCCCATAAATCATATCATTATCAGCAATCGCATCCGCTAAAGGTTTCAATAAGACAGAGCCGACGCCTTCAGAGGGTACATAACCGGTGCCTCCCTCAGCAAAACTCGCACATCGGCCTTGTTCGGACATAAAATTAAAACTACCCAGAAAGTGATATTTACTCGGATGTAATGACAAATTCACACCGCCGGCGATGGCCATGGCACAATCACCACGCAAGAGGCTTTCACACGCCAGATGAATTGCTGCTAGAGAGGAAGAACACGCTGTGTCGACCACAAAGCTTGGACCATTTACATCAAGAAAGTAAGAAATTCGGTTTGCTACAGAGAATGATTGGATATCCAATGGCACCCGATTTCCTTTTTGCCACTCTTCTGCGATAAACAATGGATAAAAATTATAAGTCACTCCAGCAAAAACGCCGACTGAGTTTTTGGTTTTTCGTTTTAATTTGTCCCGTGTATAACCTGCGTCTTCTAGAGTGGTCCATACTGATTGCATGAACAAACGTTCTTGTGGATCCATAAGTCCTGCATCGCGGGGCGAGATATTAAAAAACAATGGATCAAATTTATCGACATCGGGAATAAAGCCTCCATGGGGGAAATAATGTTCTTCACCGCCGATCAGTACAGGATAATCTTTATAATTCCAGCGATCAGCAGGAACCTCGCCCACACAATCTTGTCCGGAACTTAAGTTTTGCCAAAACTCATCCATGGAGTTAGCCATAGGAAATGTGCCGCTTAAACCAATAATGGCAATGTCCTGAGATGAATGGGGCGCGTGCTTTAAGGTAGATGTTATTGGTTTAACTGTTTCAACCTCAAGGGGGGCTACCATCGGCAGAGCATCGTTCTTGGATACGAGCGCTGACAATGGTTCTTTATAATTTTTAATAAAATATTTGGCTAAATCATTTAATCGATTGCGTTCGTAGAGTAAGGTTTTGGGTAAGGTACCAAAGTCTTTTTCCAACCGATTAGTAATTTCTAAACCAATTAAAGAATCAACGCCATAAACTTCATAGGTCTCATCCGCTTGGATAAGTTCAGGAGAGGTACGCAATTTTTCTGCGAATATATGTTGTAAATAAGCTAAAGTCTGGCTAGAGAAATCCATTGCTCCCTTATTCACTATTGGAGCTGGATCTAAGGATTGGGGTGTTGCTATGGAATGTGTTTCCAGATCATACCAATAGCGTTGTTTTATGAATGGATAGGCAGGTAACGAACCCACGCGTTGTATTTTTTCTCCGACATACACTTGGCGCCAGTCAATGACATAATGTTTCGTGTATAAATCAGCCAGAATAAATAACTTATGCCGATATTGATCGGAATTTTCTGGTTGGTGCAGGGTTTTGATTGCGGCTTGATATACTTCATCAAATACTGGCCCTTGGAGCGTCCAGGTTTGGCCTTCATTCATCATGCAATATTCAGGAATTTCATGGTCGATTAATAAACTCAATGCATGACACAAGGAGTCCACAGAATCTACCACCAAAGCACAGCGGTAAACAAAATGAGCTCGTCCCATATTGAGGGTAAAACTAAGCGAGGGCAAAGAAATGATTTTTTTATTCTGATTAAGCCATTGCTGCAGGTCGATTATTTTTTGCTGCAAGCTTTCCTGCTGTTTGGCAGAGAGAGTGATTAGGTAATAAGGTTTAGCCTGTTGGTTCTCCATAATGCGTTGATGGGGGCGACCCTCCTCAAGCACGACATGAGCGTTAGTTCCACCAAATCCAAATGAGCTGATTCCAGCGCGCAACGGGATATCTGTTCCGCTTTCATTTTTGATACGTTGCCAGGCCTGAGTTTCTTTGACAATGGTGAAGGGAGTATTTTCTAAATTGATATAAGGGTTTAATTCATGCAAATGCAAAATACCGGGTAGTGTTTCATGGGTCATGGCCAAAAGTAGTTTGATAATGCCTGCAATTCCCGATGCAGGTTCTAAATGACCGATATTTGTCTTTACAGAACCTAACCCAATCGAATTTTGCTTTGTTCTCGTTGCAATTAAAGAGGAAAATGCAAGTTTTAAACCTTCAATCTCCACAGGGTCACCTAAAGCGGTCCCTGTTCCATGAGTTTCAATGTAGGTGACCGTATCTGGTTCGAAATCGGCCTGGGTGTAGGCACGTATCAACAACTCACTTTGTGCTTTTGCGTTGGGTGCAGTCAAAGATTGGGCCTTACCACCATGATTTACTGTTGAAGCTTTAATGACCCCGTAAATATGATCTCCGTCTTCTTGGGCCTGCTTTAACGGTTTGAGTAAAAGACTGGCAACTCCTTCGCCTTTAACGTAGCCATTTGCGTTTTTATCAAAGGTTTTGCAACGACCATCTGCAGATAGGGCGCCTAATTGTCCAGTAACTACTATGGTGTCTGGGCTCAAGATAAGGCTTACGCCACCCGCAATAGCTAAATCGCATTCGCCTTGGCGAATTGCTTGTACTGCGCGATGAATTGCAACTAATGAGCTTGAGCAGGCACTATCGACGGCTTCACTCGGCCCTTGGAAATTGAAAAAGTAGGAAACACGATTGGCAATCATGCTGTGCGAGTTCCCTGTAGCAATAAATCCATGGTGTTCTTTTTGTTGTTTGGCAATTAAAGTCTGGTATTCACTAAACTCAACACCTGCAAAAACTCCAACATTTTGTGAGGGTAATGCAAAAGGATCATAGCCCGCATCTTCAATGGTTTTCCATACGGTTTCCAAGAAGAGTCGTTGTTGCGGATCCATAAGATTCGCTTCCCGGGCCGAAAGATTAAAGAATCCCGCATCGAATTGATCAAACGTGTTGATAAAAGCACCCCATTTGGAATTGCTTTGATGGGCTTCATTTCCATAATAATCACGCCAGTCCCAGCGTTCTTTGGGGATCTCGGTCACTAAATCATGGCCTTCAACTAAATGCTGCCAAAAGGTGGCAAGGTCATCGGATTGTGGAAAAAGTCCTTGCATACCAATAATGGCGACTGATTCCGTGTCGCTGGCGGCAATACGTCTTGGTTTTATTTTAGGAGCATTCACTTGCAGATGAGCTATTTCTTGGTGAGTCTGAGCTACTGCTTTAGGAAATTGGTTAATCAGGTATTCGCTAATTGAGTGCACACTACTGTGTGTAAAGAACACTGCAGGGGTAAATTCGATTTGGTAGTACTCGGTGATCTTTTTAGCCAATTCAATAAAATGCACGGAATCCATCCCGTATTCACCAAGATTTTTTTCCAGTGCAATTCGGTGTTGTGTTATTTTTAATATTTGGACTACTTGTCGCGTAAGATAAGAATGAATCTTATCAATGAGTGCATTTTGGGTTAATGCCAAATTGGTTGGTCTATTCTCGGTAGAGTTCAGTTGTGCTTCATCGGAATACCAATGGCGTTCTTTAGCAAAAGGATAAGTAGGTAAGGAGATTTTTTTCCTGGATTCATCGGCGTGGATTTGTTGCCAATCAAGATTCTCACCTTCGACATAGAATTTTGCCAACGCGAGTAATGTCTCTTTATATTGATTGGGTTGCAACAATTGCTGCATCATTATAGGTAGGACCGTGGAATGAATCAGGGTGCTTTCAGCATTCTTTTCTGCATTCATTTGAATAAAAAATGCAGCGGTTTGTTGGTGTGCTTTAAATCGTTGGATTAATTGAATTGCTTCACCAAGCGTGCTTACCACCATAGCGCAACGGCAATCAAAATGACTTCGGCCCGCGTTTAAGGTGTAACTTACTTGTTCCAGTTGGGCAGAAGGGTTTTGTTCTAACCAACTCAATAAATCATCGAGACGTTGATTTAAGGCCAATTCTGTTTTGGCAGATACGGTGAGCAAATAATACGATTTATTTCTTGTAGATGAAGGAAGTGCTTCAGGCGCTTCAGATAAAATCAGATGCGCATTAGAGCCTCCTGCACCAAAAGAGCTGATCCCGGCAATTCGCGGGATATTGGGTAATGGTGGCTGCCATTCACTTACGGTTTGTTGTACGCGAAATGGTGTGGTAGACCAGTCGATGTTGGGGTTCAACGTTTCTGAGAGCAGAGAAGGCACTAAGGTGCGATGTTGTAATTGCAATACCACTTTGGTGACTGCGGCAATTCCTGCCGCAGATTCACAATGACCAATATTGGATTTTACTGAACCAATAGCACAATGGTACGGCATTTGTTTCTGAAATACTTTATTTAATCCGGCAATTTCAATAGGATCGCCCAGTGAAGTTCCGGTACCATGCGCTTCGAGATAACTTACGTGCGTTGGGTTAATATGGGCCTTTTGGTAGGTTTCGGCAAGCAATTCAGCTTGTGCGTTAGGATTAGGTACTGTGTAACCGTTTGTTTTTCCACCATGATTAAGCTGACTGCCTTTAATCACTGCATAAATAAGATCGCCATCGGCTAATGCTTTATCTAAGGGTTTTAATAGTACTGCTCCCACGGCTTCACCGGGTACATAGCCATCGCCGCCCTCACCAAAGCTGCGGCAGTGCCCATCACTGGCCAAAAATTTCCCATGACTTAGCAACAGATATTTATTGGGATGCAAAGAAAGATTCACGCCCCCTGCAAGTGCCATCTCACATTCGCCTTCGTGAATGCTCTGGCAGGCTAAATGAATTGCAGTAAGCGAAGAGGAGCACATTGTATCCAATGCAATACTCGGACCATGAAAATCAAAAAAATAGGAAACTCGATTGGCGATGGAAGCAAATATTGAATTTGTTGCTGTAAATGGATGAGCGTGAGTCGATTCATTACCAAATAACTGATATTGCCCGTACATCACGCCGACGTAAACGCCCACTTTTTTCCCGGCTAATGCATCATGGGCATATCCGGCATCTTCTATGGTTTTCCAGGCTGTTTCTAAAAATAATCGCTCCTGGGGATCCATCAATGCAGCTTCGCGTGGCGAAATATTAAAAAACAGAGGATCGAATTGATCCACATCAGTTAAAAAACCACCCCATTTACTGTAGGTTTTTCCCGGATTATTTTGATCCCCATCAAAATAATCCGTCATAATCCATCGCTCCTTGGGAATTTCGCGAATGCAGTCTTTTCCCGTGTAGAGATTCTGCCAAAATGCGCTCAAATCTTTTGCCTCTGGATAACGTCCGTTTATCCCGATAATGGCGATATCTTCAGACTTGGGTGTATGTTTTGGCACACTGGGCGAGATGACCAAGGGACGAACTGAATTTATCATATGAGTTGAAATATCAGATAAATAGGGCCTTAATTCATGGGCATGATGTTCCATGAAATATTCAGCTAAATCGGCTACATTTCGGTATTCAAAAAATAATGTTTTAGGTAATGCACTAAACTCACGGGCTAAGCGCTGGTTGAGTTGAATAATCATCAATGAATCAATGCCATATTTTTCGAAAGACGATTTGGGATCAATCTGTTCTGACGAACATTTCAAGCTATCAGCCAGTATGTTCCTTAAAAAATCCTCGGTCTGTTTTCGAAAATTTGCGTTGAGCACGGGGCGTTGAGGCGCTGTTGATTGGTTGAGCATCGCGTTATTTTGCAAGGCACTCATGAGTTTTTGTTGGTAACCCGGGAGTACAATACAATTTGGAGTATTATGCTGTAATGCCTGCAAGAATGCAGTGAATCCCTGTTGTGTAGATAAACTGATAATACCTAAGTTTTGCTCAAGCACCTGTTGGTATTCAGGAGCAATGCGTAATCCCCCTTCTTCCCAAAGAGGCCAGTTAATCGAAATAGTATGCCCGGAACAATGACCAAGCGTTCTTTGTTGTTCGCGTTCGCAGGCAAACTCATCGAGAAAACAATTGGCATAAGCATAATCGCTTTGTCCAGCATTGCCGAACACAGCAGCGACAGACGAAAACAGCACAAAGAAATCTAAACGTTCATTAAGAGTTGCTGCATGTAAATTGCAAGTCCCATACACTTTAGGTGCTAATACATTGGTTATTTCGGGAATGGTTTTATTAACAATAAATCCATCATGGGTAAGCCCCGCGGCATGAATAATGCCATTAATTGCCCCAAAACGCTTTTTAGTTTTTTGAATGAGGGCTTGGACCTCTTCGTGGGATGATATATCCGCGGCTAGATAAGCGACGGAGGCATTCTTTTTTTCGAGTGCTGCCATCCGCTTTTGATGCTGCTCCGACAAAGGTGAACGACCGGTTAATACGATTTTGGCCTGATAATGTTCTGCCAAATAGGTGGCAAACAAATAACCGAGTTCTCCCATTCCTCCGGTAATTAAATAAACCCCAGACTTCTTAAGCGTCGGCAGCATTGCCTTTGGTGTAGGAAGCGATTCATAACGACAAACGTATCGCTGGTTCTTTGTATCGTAGCGAACTTCAATTTCATTTTGAGTTAGTTCCTGCGCAAGTAGGCTAAGATCATGTAGTTCAATAAAACGGCATGAGATATTAGATTGTTCTTGATGCAGACTTTTTGCAAAGCCAACTAAAGCACGTGAATAAACTGAAGGGTTTTTGCTGATACAAACGAATTGCACTCGATGTTTGGGCTTTAATTGACACATTTGGCGTGTTAGCGTTTGGAGCAGATAATAGGTTTGCTCCAAATGTTTTTGAATCGAGTTCACTAAATAGGGCTCATCATTGGCCTCTTCTAGCGCAATAACAATACATTCGTAAGATGAGTCGATTAGGATATCTGCACGATAAGAATCGTGTATAAGTTGGCATGAGATAGTCTGAGCTGAAACATGTTCCTTAATTGCGTGTATTGATTGTAGGTTACTTCCTAAGATCAGGATGGATTCTGGGGCCTTTGTTGAGGCACGTAGAGATTGCATGTCCCATTGGGGAGAATAACATGCTACCGTTGCTTCAGGTGTAACAGCGGCCTGTACCGCGCATAAGGTAAATCCCGTAATGACTAATAAGAGCCTTCCTTCTGTATCGGTCACTTGAATATTAAATACAGGCATATGCTGATTATCAACAGCAGAAATCAAGTTGGCACGTACATAACAGGTATTGGTTAAAGCCTGGTAAATATCGATTTGGCTTATAGAAAGGGGTAGGTATTGCCGTTCACGATTTTTAAGTAGTACCTGAGTGGTCTGCAAAATCCCATCGAACAAGCAGGGATGTAGCACAAATTCATTGCTTTTAATGGGCAGTGTTGTTGGCAGGGTAAGTTTTGCCAACAGGTTATTCTCATCAAAATTCAGGGTTTCAATGACCTGAAAAGCCGGGCCGTAGGTTATCCCTACATTTTTAAAATAGGCATAAATAGCATCGGGGTTTTGATTTTGGGGCAGTGCAGATTTTAATTCCTGAATGTTAAGTGCGATGTGATGGGCATTGGGAGCGCTGTCTGCACAATGGACCTCACCACTCATATAGGAAATAGTTCCATCTTTATCAGTTAATGCAAACGAGACACAATCAGCTTCAGGAGCTAAATGGACATGCAGGGGAGAGGACAAGTCCAGGGTTTTTATCGGCTTTTTCCATGTTATATTACTTAACGTGAGTACGTGCTGATTATTTGAAGCTAGACTGGTAGCAACGCGAACCATCTCCAAACACACCGCACCAGGCAAGACCGCTTCATCATGTAACCGATGCTCGAGCAAATAAAATTCATTTCCTGAAAAGTGCTTACTAAAGACAGATGCAGAGAGCGTAGATATATTCTCATCGATTAATGGATGCACACTCTGATGCGATTTACTTTTGAGTTCTACCCAATGTGATTCTTTGGCGAAGGGATAAGTAGGGAGCGATATTTTCTCCTGATAATCACCATAGATTGCGTGCCAATCAATTGATTTGCCTTGCAGATAGGTACTGCGTATTTGATTTAAATCAGCAGGATGCTTATTTGCATTGGATAGTTCTGCTGCGAGCAGGTGTTGCTCGATATCCTCACTGGATGAAATAGACTGTAGATAGCCCTTCAATTCTTCAATCGTCTTCACAATCACGCTAAAACGCTTGGGAAAATGTTGCCTGCCTACATTCAGAGTGTAGCTGAGGGAAGCTAAAGAGGGTAGCTCTCGTTGTTGCTCCAACCATTTGAGCAACTCAGCTGCTCGTTGATGTAATGCGGATGTTGTCATCGCAGATAAGTTAATCAGATAAGAAGAGTGATTGAGAGATGAGGATTGGGTACGCTCTGGACCTTCTTCAAGGATAATATGAGCATTGGCACCGCCAAAGCCAAAGGAACTCACGCCCGCTCTTCTCGGAGTGTTAGCCGTCTTTGGCCATTTGGTGGGCTGATCCACGAGATAAAATGGACTGTCCTCAATCTCAATATAAGGATTCAATTCACTTAAATGTAAATTAGCGGGTATCAGTTCATGACGCATCGCTAACAAGGTTTTAATGATCCCCGCTATTCCTGCTGCAGATTCCAAATGACCGATATGTGTTTTCACTGCTCCTAAACCACAAAATTGTTTGGGTAAGGACTCAAGGTGTTGTTCCAAAGCCAGGTGTTGGAATGCTTTTTTTAAGCCATTAATTTCAATGGGATCACCTAATGGCGTTCCGGTTCCATGTGTCTCGATGTATTGAATGCTATCGACAGGTATTTGCGCACGCTGACATGCAGCAATGATCACTTCAGCTTGTGCATTAGGATTGGGTGCGGTAAGCGTATTAACATGTCCACCGTGATTTACGGCAGTGCCCTTAATTACCCCGTAAATATTGTCGCCATCCTCTAATGCCTGAGGAAGTTTTTTCAATAAAATGGCGCCGGCGCCTTCACCACGTACATAGCCATTGGCATTTTTATCAAAAGTTTTGCAACGTCCATCTACACTTAACATCCCCGCTTGATTGGCGGCAATAAATGAAGTGGGCGTGATCAAAGTATTCACTCCGCCTGCAAGCGCAAGATCGCAATCACCGTGTAACAGCGCCTGGACTGCTTGATGAACAGCAACGAGAGAACTGGAGCACGCTGTATCAATTGCCTCGCTTGGTCCGCGCAAATTTAAAATGTAGGAAATACGATTGGCAATCATGCTATTCATCGTACCTGTCGTAAGATAGGCGTCCATAACCTCATTTTTTTGCAGCAGTTCGGCGTAATCATGATTAAATACACCTACAAACAAACCTGTTTTCAATGTGGCGAGAGTTGGTGTGCTGTATCCGGCATCCTCAATTGTTTTCCAAATGGTTTGGAGAAATAATCGTTGTTGTGGATCAATTAACTCGGCTTCGCGTGGAGAGATATTAAAAAACGTTGCATCAAATTGATCGATATGATCAATAAAACCACCCCATTGTATCGTCAAATCACGCCAGTTCCAGCGTGATAAGGGGACTTCGCTGATGCAATCTTTTCCCTGAGATAAATTATCCCAAAAGGTATCTACATCGGGAGCTTGAGGGAATACACCGCTGATTCCGATAATGGCAACATCATTTGTTTCATCACGATATTGCTTTTCTTCGTTAAGCACTGTTTCAACGCCGCGTTCTGCTAATAGAGAAGTATAAAAATCTGCCAAAGTGGCATATTCATACAAAGCGGCTGGAGATAAGGTAAGTTGATAGGTTTCATTGAGCACTGCTGTAAGATGAATGATATTAATCGAATCGAAGGAATAGCGACTCAAGGGCGCATATAAGTCGATGTCGTTCTCGTCTATTTTCAGTACATTGGCTACTAAAGTGATGAAGTGATTTTGCTTACTATGATGTTCATTGTAACTTGATGTTGGCTTCTCAGATAGATCCTGCACCAAAACTGCCAGATTTTGCTCATTAAATAATGATTGCGCTTTTTTTCGTTGTAATTTGCCACTGCCGGTTTTAGGAATGGCTCCTTTAGGGCTTAAAACCACTTCATGGATATCCACACCATGATGTTTGGTGATTGCATGACGAATTGCATTCTTGATCTCAGGCCATAGTGATTTAGGTGTTTCCTCTCCCAGCTCCTGTACAATAATAATTTTTTCTTTGTTTGCAATTTCTGTTGAAAAGGCTACTTGTGGAAGTTTAATCTTGAACTGAGAGAGTGCATGGGCAACTGTGATTTCCAAATCAAGAGGATAATATTTTTTGCCATACATCACGAGAACCTCTTTTAATCTGCCGGTTAAATAAATTTCATCATCTAGAATAAATCCAAGATCGCCCGTTCTGAAATAGTGGAGATCACTGCCAGGAATGGTTGCATGGAACGCGGCCTGTGTTTCATCAGGACGTCGCCAGTATCCATGAGCTAGTGATTTTCCAGATAACCAAATTTCACCAGTTTCTCCAGCAGTAACAGGTAGTTTCGTTTCAGGATCCACAGCAACTGCCTGTAATCCTCCTAATAAATTACCGCTGCTGACTAATCGTCGTTGAAGAGGATTCGCATCGTTTTGCTGGGACAAGGAATGTGGCTCAGAACCAAAAGAAGTTACTGCAATAGCGCCTGATAATTCAGACATGCCATATGCGGAACAAAACTGCTTTAATGAAAAACCACAAGAGCGAAACTTAGTAGAAAAATCAATAAGCGTTTGATATTGAACAATATCGCCCCCATTAATTGCTACTTTCCAGTGTTTTAAATTGAGTTGTGCAAGTTCCGCTTCTTTGATATCTCGCACGCAAATATCATAGCCAAAGTTTGGGCAACCACTATGGGTTACTCGATAGGTTGATATAGCAGATAACCAGGTAATAGGTTTGTTAATGAATGCGGCCGGGGGCACAATAATAGCTTTTGTTCCGTGATATAGCGGTACTAATATCCCACATACTAGTCCATACACATGAGTATGAGGAGCCCAGGTTAAGGTAATGCTCTTTTTAGTGTAATGCCAAACTTTAATCGTTTCTTGCAAGCTATGCTGTAAATTTCCATGGGTGATGATTGCGGCTTTGGGAGTAGAAGTTGACCCTGAGGTATATTGTAAATAGGCTACGGTTTCATCACTAATAGAGGTTGATTGATAATGTTTTGCAGATGTAGTTTTAATCGTATCAGTAGTCAGTATCGGTACCTTTCTCTTTAGAGTGGTTTTAATACTTGAATAAAATCGAGATAGGCTTAAGACTGCGGCAATATCAGCATCTTCTGCAATGGTGTTTAGGAATGCCTCATGTTTCGCAAACTCATCTATTTTAGGGCAGGGGATTGGTACAGCAATGATGCCGGCATACCAACATCCGATTAAACTTGTGACAAACTCAACACCTGTAGGATAAAGAAGAATGAGGCATTTGCCCGTCATTTTCTGGGTTTGTAAATGGGCCGCAATAATTTTGGCTTGGTAATCCAACTCTGCTAAGGTAAGTCCTGCTGTTTTATGTTCACCATCTTCTAGGTAAAGAAGTGCTTCTTGATGAGGATTTTTTTGCGCTCTGTTTTGTAATACATTAACAATGTTCTGCATGAGCAACTTCCATTTGCTAAATCACCGTTTGGTTGCACCATGCTATCAATACTCGTAAATAATGTCATCCATATCTTAAGAGATATTATTTGTAGCCTGGAGTAGACTATAGATGTTTATTTTTTACCAGTTGGTTAACGCTTCATAGGTATTTGTGGAGTGGGCTTTTAAGAATTCAGAAAAATCTTTAACATCCAAGGGCTTGCTGAAGTAATAGCCTTGCATGATGTAACATCCGTTTTCTTTTAAAAATTTAATTTGTTCAAGCGTTTCTACACCTTCAGCCAGACAATCAATGTTCATCCGGTGGGCCAAGGCTATGGTGTTAATTACAATATTTCTACTATCAATACTGACGTCAACATCTTGGATAAAGGTTTTATCAATTTTTATTTTATTCACTTTAAATAGTTTCAGATTACCAAATTCAGAATAACCCGTACCAAAGTCATCGATGGTTAGTGAGATACCCATTTCGGTAAATTTATTAATAATTGGGATGGCGTCGTTTTGAAATGCATTGGACTCTGTTAGCTCAAGTTCAAGATGCTTGGGGGATAGCTTCAGTTGCTCTAAAATTTTCTCGATACGTTCAACTAGGTCTTGTTGGACGAGTTGTTTTGCTGACAAATTAACCGACATAACTAACTTAAAGCCACTGTCATGCCATTGTTTCAATTGCTGGCATGCGGTGTGTAACACCCATTCACCAATAGGAAGAATCATACCGTTAGCTTCTGCTAAAGGAATAAACTCCAATGGAGAGAGCATTCCTAGAACGGGGTTTTTCCAACGTATTAAAGCCTCTGCACCACAAACTGTTCCCGTTCTTAGATCAATAAAGGGTTGGTAATTTAAGATGAGCTCATTATTTTCAATGGCACGATATAGTTGATTTTCAATATTCAATTGTCTGGAGGCATCTGCAGTGATGACGGTATTGTAAATACGCACGCTATTTCCTCCACGCTCGGTGGCTAAGGTTCGTGCTGCCTCTGCGTTAGTAATCAGTGTATCTACATCTCGGCCATCATTCGGGAATATGCTGATGCCAACGCTTGCTGTTAAGTTTAATTCTTGTTGGGCAACATACACAGGATTTTCTAATACAACAAACAATTCTTGAGCGCTGTCTTCAGCTTCCAGTGGATCAATGATGGGATCAATTAAAATAACAAATACATCTTTGCGTAATAAAGAAATGAAATATTTTTTATTATTTTCTGCTAATTGAGCAAAACGTTGGGCGACACGATGAATTATTGTTGCGGATGCTTGATGACCGATACTATCATTAATTTTCATCATATTGTTTAATGAAAAACAAGCAATGGCAAATTTTTGGTGCTCTTTAACTGCTCGTTCCGTGGAATTCTGAATGTGTTCGTAAAGAAAACGTTCATTAGGCAAATCGGTTAATAAATCATGGGTTGCCTGGTAGGTGACTAATTTAAGCGATTGTTCTAATTCTTCAGTACGCTCTTTGACTCGTTGTTCTAATAAAGTATTCATATTTTCTAGTTTATGGCTAAGTAATGCATTCTCATAACCTAAACGAAATACTTTTAAAATGATTCTATTTCCTACAAAGCAAGCAACGAGCATAAATATCCCAAGTACAAGAAAAGAGCCCACAACTGACATGCTAATGTGACTGACCTCAGTATGAAATAAATCAATGATTAGATACAGATGATATAAAATTGTTGGGGTAAGTAAACAAACAATACTAGTGATCCCCATTGTTAAATCAATTGCAGTTGAGAAGGAAAAACAAATCAATACAGCAGACAAAAAGATAATGGTGGTCATCCGTTGATCCATTCCATCATCCATAAACAAAATCCCAATACTGCTCCATATCAGACAGATTAAAACAACCAGATAGAGAAATCCTTTTCGACATTTAAGAATTTCTTCACGGGTTATGTGCTTGTATTCGAAACGAAAGGCCCATAAGACATTGAGCAAGTTTGCAAGCACCAAAATGCTATACCATGAAATAATTAATACAGGCCGGGTTGTATTATAAACTGCTAGAACGTAAAAAAACGCACCCAAAATATTGGCAAATGCACCAAGTTTGACCATGCTGTGAAAGGACTTGGCTGTTTCAAACTCAATTTTACGATCGATCTCGCGCTGTTCGCTGGAAGTTAGTTGCGGCGCTTCGACAAATTTAAGTCCTTTAATGGGCTTTGACATATAAGCTCCTTGCTCTATCATAAAATCGATAGAGTCATTTCCTAAACCCCTATATATAGTATATTACTATTTTATTTTCTTGCTTTAAGTTGCTCAAACTGTTAAAACATAGAGCATAACCTCCAAAATACATTTATTTTGAATGCGTGCTGGAATTTTTTCCTGCATTACCAGCCGAAACTGATTTTGTTCGGCTAATTTTTTAATATAGTCAGGATGATGGCTGAAACGCGCACTTGTTTCAAGCGACCAGGGGATAGTCGAACCAATCTCCGTTGTAAAGATAAAATATCCTTTAGGTTTTAAGTGGTGATAAATGGTATGAAAAAGTGTGTCAAGTTCCCCAAAATACGGTAACACATCGGCTGCGACAATGAGATCATAAAATGCTTTATTTTGCTGCAGAAATTGATTGATTTCAGCTTTAACCAAATTATCATAAACTTCTTTTTCTTTGGCCTGAGCCAGCATTTTTTCTGAGATATCAACACCGGTTAAGTGTTTACTGAGCTCCCGAAGAACGATTCCGGTTAAACCAGTTCCGCAACCTAAATCTAAAGTGTGGGTGTTCGTTGGTAATTCGAGTTGGTGGACTACACGTGCCATGTGTTGCGGTATGGAATAATTCAGTGTGCCTTTCATATGTTGATCATAATAAAGCGCATAGTTATTAAATAAATTATGTGCATATTCCGGAGTGGTTTTTGCCTGTTCATCTCCAGTAAGGGCGTGGAACATATGAGCACTGATTGTATCCTGGGGATTAATCGCTAGCGCACGCTCGAGGTATTCTTTTGCTTTATCTCTTTGTTCCAACTTAATGTAAATTGCGGCCAGATTATTGAGTGAAGAGGTATGAGAGTGTTCTAACTCGAGTATATGGTCGAAAAGAATAACCGCTTCATTTAAATGGCCTAAAGCCATTTGCGCTACGCCTGAATTATATAAATATTCAATATTGTCAGGGTCTTTTTGCAGTAAGACATCATAATGCATAAGCGCATTCTCAAAACGATCATGATGCATAAAGGTAGCGGCTAAATTATTACGGGCTTCGATATTCTCATTATCCAAGGCTAATGCTTTACTGAAATAATCGATTGCCAATTGATTTTGTTGTCTTTTTAAAGCAATTACACCTAAGTTAGAAAGCGCCTCTATTTGTCTACTGTCTTGCTCCAATACATTTTGAAAGGCTTTTTCTGCTTCAGCAAGTGCATTTTTTTCCAGATGTAGAACACCGAGATAGAACAGTGCTTCTGTATGAAAAGGATTTAAGGATACGACATTATTAAATTGAATTTTAGCCGCATCTAATTGATTGTTTTGCAGCAATAATAAGCCTAAATTAAAATGTGCTGCACTAAAGTCAGGTTGAGCATGTACTGCACGAGTATAATGTAATAATGCTTGTGCATAATTATTTTGCAACGCGTAGACTGTTCCAAGGTTATTATGAGCTTGGGCATAATCTGGCTGCAGTTTTATGGCTTGTTGATAATATTCTACTGCCTTATCAAGTTGATGTAATTTTTTGTATGCATTCGCCAGGTTATTAAGCAGGCTGGCATTATCTGGACTTAAGGAGAGTGCTTGTAACAGATAGAGAATTGCATTATCCATGTCACCTAGTTGAGCATAAGTGAGCCCTAAAAAATGTAAGGTATTTAGATGCTTGGGCTCCTGGGACAATATTTGCTCATAAAGGCTAATGGCTTGGGGCAGTTGACCTTCATACTGAAATTTATATGCTTGCGCAAAGAGTGCATCCGTATCCATCATCAATTCTTAAGTAGATCACGCAATTGCTTTAAAGCTTGTGCGCGGTGACTGATATTATTTTTAATTTTAGCAGGTAATTGTGCTACCGTGCATTGAAAATCAGGAATATAAAATATGGGATCATACCCAAATCCACCTTCCCCAAGAGGGCGGTCATGAATCATTCCTTTGCATAAACCCGTTGCGATAATAGGAGTAGGGTCTTTTGCATGTTGTACCAATGCGATGGCACAATAAAACCAAGCTTCGCGCTGTTTTGCAGGAACGTGGGCTATTTTTTCCAATAACAAATGGATGTTCTCCGCATCGGTTGCATGGGTACCTGCATAACGCGCCGAATAAATTCCTGGCTCGCCATTTAATGCAGGCACTACGAGCCCTGAATCATCAGCTAATGCAGGTTTTCCTGCATGTAAACTGGCATGACGCGCTTTGATGAGCGCATTTTCAACAAAGCTTAAGCCATTTTCTATTGCATCTGTAATTCCCAAATCGGTTTGAGGAATACAATTAATAGGAGCTAATAAATCGCGCAATTCTTTAATTTTACCGGAGTTACTGGTAGCAAGAATAATTTCTTTCATAATTTAAACCATAAAATGTGGAATTACATAGAACAGCTTAAGTGAAGCACAGTGGAACCTCGAATAGGCGGCTCTATGGCAGTTAACAGAGCTTCTTCAACTCTTTTAGAAAAGTAAGCCAGTTTAACGTGATGGATTAAAAATAGGAATTAAATTTTTTATGACAAATATATCTACTTATTAGTAAGCAAATTTTACTTTTTTTGATCACTTAAGTGATTAAAAAATAAACTAAACAAATGGCTTTATTACAGTGTTTAGGCTAAAATAAGGTTTTTGTCGGATCACTCAATGATGCCTATTACACATCTTTTATTGGCTCTTTTAGTTGTGGTAATTTGGGGGGTAAATTTTCTTTTTGTTTCTTTTGGACTGGAAGAAATTTCACCGTTGTTGCTCTGTGCCCTACGTTTTTTATTGGCGAGTGTTCCGGCTATATTGTTCATCAAAATTCCACAAGGTTCATTCAGAGTGATAGTCCTCTATGGCTTTGTTATGTTTGCCTTGCAATTCGCCTTTCTTTTTATGGGTATGAACATTGGTATGCCCCCAGGAATGGCATCTTTACTCATGCAAACACAGGTATTTTTCAGTATGTTTTTTGCTGGGATTTTCTTAGGTGAACAACCCAATATGGGGCAGATTATTGGGGCTTTGGTGGCTTCATTTGGAATTGGATTGGTTGCCATGCATTTTGATAGTGAAATCTCTTTGCCAGGTTTCGTCTTTATTCTTGCTGCTGCTGCAACATGGGGATTTGGTAACCTTATCACTAAGAAAATTAAAGGAAGTACCGACAATATGATGGCAATTATTGCCTGGGGAAGTTTTGTTGCATGTGTACCTATGTTTCTTCTTTCTTTAATAGTTGAGGGACCTGCTCGTTTTGTTTATACCTATGAACATTTAAGTTGGCGCGGTGTTCTGTCGTTGTGTTACATTGTGTTTGCTTCAACTTGGGTAGGTTATGGGGTTTGGAACTGGCTCATCGCTCGCTATCCGGTTGGCGTTGTTGCTCCATTTACTTTATTGGTCCCTATTGTTGCTATCCTTAGTTCAGTTTTAGTATTGGGTGAGCCGTTTCAGCTATGGAAACTTGCCGCAGGATTATTGGTGATCGGTGGTTTGTGTATCAATATCTTAGGCGCACGCTTCTTTGCCGTGAAAGTACAGTCGGAAACTGCATAAAAATTGTTGGGTCCCTTAGTAATGCAGCAAAGCGTAGACATCGAGCAAGTGACAGTTTGTTCATCCAGAATACGACTTCATAAACAAAATGATATATCATATGCCTTTATTTAACTATTGGTCTCCATTGTGCTTGATTCGAAAACCATAACTTTGTGTGCAGATGATTTTGGCTTAGATTCCGGGGTTTCAGAAGGGATTCTTAAGTTAGTACGCATGGGTCGGTTGTCCGCTGTAAGTTGCATGGTGAATATGCCAGATTTTATTCCTTATGCTCCCGAACTGCTTGCCTTAAAAAAAAGCAAGCGCATCAAAATTGGTTTACATTTCAATCTAACAGAAGGCAATTTGACCTCAATTCCTGAAAAATCGAGCTTCACCTTAGCTGAATTGTTGATAAAAACGCATATGCGCTCACTGAAACTATCGTTCATTGCAAAAGAATTTTTAGCGCAACTGGAGCAATTTACCCAGGTCATGCAACAACCACCTGATTTTATTGATGGCCATCAGCATGTTCATCAATTCCCCGTTATACGAAAAGTGATGTTGGATCTTTATACACAAAAATTGAAAAAACATGGAACCTTTATTCGTTCCACCTGGCCTGCTATTAATTTGCCACAATATCGGTTTAAAGCGAAAGTACTGCGTATTACTGGGGGCAAGGCCTTAATGAAACAATTCATCCAATTAAACATCCCACATAATCGATACTTCTCTGGGATTTATGATTTTGCACCCAATACAAACTATAGAGAATTATTTAGAAAATGGATGCATTTTGCGAGAGACAATACGTTAATTATGTGTCACCCGGGTGAAAACTCAGATGGTTCAGATCCTATCACTCAAGCGCGGATCAAAGAATTTAATTATTTTTCAAGTGATGAGTTCTTAAAGGATTGCGAAGAGTTTCATATTCAGTTAGAGCAACATGAGCATCTAGAGTATTCCTAAAGCAACCTTAGGTTAATTTTACTCGTTTATCCTTTTTAATGTATTATCTTTTTTGTCAATCATCATCTATTTTAATAAAAAGGAATAAACCCTTGAATGACGTTTTTTGGATCTCTTGTGGTGCGATCATTGGTGCGAATTTACGTTATTTCGTGGGACGTTTTTCTGTTAAGTATTTATCAGCAGATATTCCTTTTGGAACGTTCATCGTTAATCTTACTGGAAGCTTCATTTTAGGTTTTTTTCTTGCCTGGACTCTAGAGCGAGTGGAAGTTGATCCACGATGGCGCTCATTTGTAGCTGTTGGGTTTTGTGGTGCTTATACAACCTTTTCAAGCTACAGTTACGAAACTTATGTATTGGTAGAACAAAGTGATTATGCACTTGCTGCGCTAAATTTTATTTGCAATAATCTTTTTTCATTATTGGCTGTTGTTGCGGGCATGGTGCTCGCTCGGGCAATCTAATATGAATCATGTAAACGTCTCTGTCTATATTAATGAAGCAGATAAATGGCAGCATCGTCCTTTGTACCTTGAGCTATTAAGTATGCTTGATAAGCATGAAATCGTAGGGGGGACGGTATTACGTGCACTTGCCGGATTCACGTATAACAATCCTATTGTCTCTGCATCATTGGTGGATATAGGAAGCAAGCTTCCTTTAATTGTGCAATTCGTCGACACCGTGGAAAAGGTGGACGCAATATTACCTAAAGTGAAAGAAATGGTTGGAAATCGTCTCATCGTTCGTGAGCCTGTTGAAATTGTGAATGGCATTTATTCCGATTCTCTTCCCGATAACCCATGAGCCCCTTGGGAATCCATAAAAAACGATCGCTACAATTCACTGTCGATTTTACGATAGGGTTCAATTTTCTTTCTGCCCTAAATTTCTATCTATTATAATTTATTGTAAAAATCTATTTATATACTATAATTATCTATAAATAGAGGGTTTACGACATGAATCATTTACATTTGGCACCTTTTACATCTCAAGATTTAAGTGCGGATGTTCTAAAACGCAATACCCAGAATGTGGTTGCACTTTTTAAACATTGGCAATTGAAAAATGAAGAAGAGTGTGAACTATTAGGGGGCATCAGTCCTGCGCAACTTGCCAAATTTAAAAAAGGAACCGCTCATATATCAGGCAGAGACACAATCGAGCGGGTAGGCAATCTCTTAGGTATTCACAAAAATTTGAGAATTCTGTATCCATATAATCGAGAGGTAGTCTATCAATGGATAAAAGGGAGAAATCAAAAACTTCATAATCTTCGCCCTTTAGACCTTATGCTGGAGCAAGGTTATATTGGAATTGCCCAAATAAGACGGCTCACGGATTTTATGCGAGGTCAGTAACGTGTCTTTGTTTGATACAGTCAGGGAATACTCACAAGATGTTTTTAGAAATATAAGGGGCATAAAGGTATCCCAAGATTTATTTGATGATCTCAGTGATGATCCAGTAAATTGGGACGCAGCCAATACTATAGAAAGTTATACCCATCCTGAATTAACCCACCAATCGCTAATTCAACGCGCATTTGACTATAGTAAGAATGATTTTATTGACTATCCATTTGAAAAAATAACCAGCTCGCGTTACAGCGATGGTGCAATTGCGTGTTGGTATGGTTCAGAAACATTGAAAACGACAATTTATGAAACAAACCATCATTTTATTCAAGAAATAAAGGACTCCTGGGAAGTTTTTCAAACCCAAGATACGGTCATCATTGACAGAAGAGTTGCCAAGGTTTATTGCCAGGGATTGGGACTTGATCTGACTGGAAAGAAAGCAGAATTCCCCTGGCTTGTTGATCCAGATAATTATACTCAATGCCAAGAAACAGGCAGACGGGTAGCTCAAGAAGGACATCCCTTATTGATTGTTCCGTCTGCTCGACATCTACAGGGGATTAATCTCGTTGTGTTTAATCCCAATTTACTTTCAAACCCTAGAGAGTATTGCAGGTTACAATATGTTTTTGATGTAAAAAAGAGAACAATTCAATGCATTCGCGGCGAAGAGGAAATTATACTGAAACAAAGTGAAGTGGAAATTTAATTGGATGGTTTCCTTTTTAGGCATTCTCGAGAATTGATCTCTTAAAATTATATATCTTACTTCGAACAATAACTTACCTCGATCCTGATGGATAGATTCTCGCCTGCGCGGGAATGAGATCGGGAACGCCTTAGGATGACCTGGGTTGAGAAAATCTTAGGATGACATGACTATGGGGGCTATTTTGCAATCTGACGGCAGGCCCAAAATCTTGAAATGATGAAGCTATAAACGGAGACACATCCCAAGACGAGAAATAAAGCAAACAGGTAATTTAAAGTAGTGTAACGTAATAATAAAAAATAAAGCATTTCATTAATGAGTCCCGCAGAAGCCGCTACTAGAAAAAAATGCGGCAAGCTCAAGATTTTTTCATCATGCAACTGAGAAAAGGTTAAATATTTATGTCCTAAAAAGCTGACATTAAAGGCAAGTAAAAAGGCAAAAACATTGGCTATTAGTGCTTGCACATGGATAAATTTCACTAAATTGAATACAGTGAAGAGATGGAATAAAGCAGCAAAACCACCAATACCTATAAAATAAATTAGTCTATGCCTTAATTTTAATGGGGTTGTCATCAAAACTGGATTCCTCATCAATAACGTAATGGGGGCGGTGTTTGACCTCATCAAAAACTCGACCAATGTACTCACCCACTACTCCCAAGGCAAACAATTGCAAACCACCAAAAAAAGTAATTGTGGTGACTATAGTTGCCCAACCAGGCGTTTCGATACCAAAAATCATGGTACTGATAATAATCCAAAGGCCATAGAGTATTGCCAGAGTTGCAACGCTAATTCCACCAATAGCAATCATTCGTAACGGAAATGCTGTAAAGGATGTAATTCCGGTGATTGCCAAATCCAAAAGCGAGTAAAAGTTCCATTGTGACGTACCGGTTTTACGAGGTTGGACTTCAAAAGGAATTGCAATTTGTTTAAAACCCACCCAACTGTATAAGCCCTTCATAAAACGATTGCGTTCAGGTAATTTCTGCAGTGCTTTTACGATTTTCCGATCCAGCAGTCGAAAATCCCCAGCATTTGCTGGAATGTTGATCCGATTAATTCGCGAGGTAAATTGATAAAATGCTTTGGCGCATGTTCTTTTTAACCAGGATTCGTCGGAACGATTTTGCCGGACAGCATAAACCATATCATAGCCTTCTTCCCATTTGGCAAGAAATTGGCCTAATAGTTCAAGCGGGTGTTGGAAATCCGCATCCATAAGGATAACGGCGTCACCTTGGGCATGATCAAGGCCTGCGCTTATGGCATTTTCTTTCCCAAAATTTCGACTAAAACGAATGCAACGAAGCACAAATTGAGATCGTAACTGCTGAATAATCAACGGCGTGTTGTCCTGGCTGCCATCATCCACAATAAGTATTTCATAAGCATAACCAAGTTTTTGTAAGGTATCAGTCAATGCCGCAATGAATTCTGCTATTCCTGCTTCTTCATTGTAAACGGGAACAACGCAGGAAACACGTTTTTTATGAGGTACTGATATGGACATTTTTGGGTTTAATAGTACGCGAATGCTGTAAAAGGTCTATATTAACCCGAATCGAAAATTCTCGTAAGTGGATTTAAATTTTTTTTCTTCTTAGAAGAAGAAACTGCTAGTATGAACATCCTGTTTTTGCTTCAAGTGTTACGGACAAAATATGAAGTTTACTGATTTTGCAGAAGTATGGAAAAATAAGTGCGGTCCCATTTTCTTACATAAAAAAGTTGCCAAATTTTTATTCAAACAAAAAGAGGGCGTAAAATTTTTACCCTCCCTGCTTAATAGTCCAATCTCAGGAAAATCGTCAAAATTAAGTTTTTTTTCGAGTACTCCCGAATGTACCTTTAGTCATGATTTAGTCCGAACGGGGAACAATCAATGGCATATTATTGATAATACCCATAAGGGAAAAGGGGGCTTTGGTTCAGTAAATGAATCAAAATATAAAATAATGGTAACTCATGAATCAAAAATTAAGGGTTATCAAGCTCAATTAATCCCTGTTAACGATGTAATCAAAATACAACTGCCTAGAGAAGAGTCGCTCTATCCTAAACTTTTGGAGCAGACTTTACAAGAAGCAGCAAAACAAAGAAAGCATGGGGTAAATGTTGTAGGTGTTGTTGGGACTGGAGATAAAGTGATTACAATCCTAGAGGATTGTGGTACTAGCCTTGATAAGATATTGCCTTTTACGCCTAGCAACAATTATTCGTTTAACTTCCGGTTGGAAGTTGCTGCACGCATTGCGAGCGAGAAGCTTTTGTTACAGCAAAAAAACGTGGTGCATCGCGATCTTAAGCCAGCGAACATCTGTTATAAAAAGCTTGATACCGGGCATTTTCATATTATTTTTATAGATTTTGGATTGGCAGAAGACATTGATTCAAAGAATAATCTAAAGTGCTCAGGCACACCATATTATATCGCTCCGGAGGTTATTCTGGGCAAAGGTAGTACTTATCAATCAGATATGTATGCTTTAGCAGCAATTTTAGGTGAGATTTTTGGCGCAACGAAAATTTTAAAATATAAGGAATTAGCAACAAATTTGGGGGATTTAGCTCGAGCTCCCTATTGTTTTGATGGTTTATTTACAGGTTATGATGTATCCAAAATCGATCCTTATCTTTTAGATGATATTAAGACGTTACTGATTCAGCTACAAAGTAGCCTACCTAAAGAGCGTCCGACTATTGAACAAGTCAATAAATTTCTTATTACCCTGCCTACAAGGATGGATGTATATGAAGATTTCAATAATAATTGGGCGCTTATGTCGCAAAATTTTGAAGAGTTTGAAGCCTACCATCAACACATGAATCTATTGAAATCAAAGCATTCGCTACGCCCATTTAAGAGTAGCCTATTATATGAAGAGAATTTACTTAGTAATTCATTTAATCGAGGAATGCTCGAAAAAAGGCAGGCAATTTGTAAAGAAATTTCAAGATTTGCTTTACCCCGCTCTCACTATGAATTGTCCAAAAAACTGATAAAGGAAAATCGTACAGCAGATTTTGAGGATGAAGATAATCCTTACCCTAATGTAGAAAAAGTAACTCGTATGCTGCAAAAGGAAAATTTGAAATTTAAGAATGCAATGGCTAGTTTTAACCAATGCGTCAAGGTGATGGTGAATAATAAACAGCTAACGAGAAAATTTATAAATACGAACAGCACTGGAATGAGAAAAATTGCAGGGATTTTAAGTTCGGCCTTATCCCCATTAGAACAATTGGAACAATTACATCAAATAGGTCAATCAAAGACGACAACCGGTTTCTTTTACTTTTTCAGTCATTCTAAAATTTTAGGTAAAGGCCGGCATGAGAATATGGAGAAACTGTACCAAAAACTGGCACAGATCGATCCGGAGAAAGAGCAAGATGAGTATTTTGCCAAAGCTCAATTAGATGAAATCACTCAATTTATTCAAGAAACGGCAACTTTTACCCATTAATTGCATAGCAAGTGAGCCTGGGTTACTGCTTCATTAAGCCGGGCTACGATATGAAGTGTGAGATAATAATCATAATCCACACAACAAGCGCATTAATAATTGTGACGAGGACCGCCGCTGAGCCTAAGTCTTTGCCTTTTTTCGTTAAAGGGTGCCAAGAGCTATCAATTCGATTCAAAGTTGCTTCTACAGCAGAATTCAATAATTCAGCTATGATAACGATGAGCAAAGTACTGATTAATAAAGCCCGCTCAATGTACGTTTTCCCTATAAAAATGGCAACGGGTAAAGCGATGATACCAACCAATAGCTCAAGACGAAATGCAAATTCGTCTTGAAAGGCAGCTTTTAATCCATGAAACGAATAACGACTGGCTTCTTTTAATTTCCGAATGGCTTTCATTATGAATTTGGGCATTCCGATTCGTCCTACAAAACCTTGTTTTAATTTTTTAGTTTGTCTGAGATTGCTGTACTTTTCAAATAGATATTCCATAATAAATTACCCGAAAGGGGATTCATGCAGTTCGCAATAAAGTTCAGCCATAATTTAGGGGTTTGGTATGGGGGAAAACTGTTACATAAGTTTGGTCGATTTACTGGAAAAAAAAGTAGAAAAAAATCCGAATTTTCCACTCTATACGTTCATCCACAGAAAAATAAAGGAACATAAGAACCTAACGTATCGTGAGTTAGCTGAGCAGGCAAAAAAAATAGCAAGTGTGTTGCAGGATATAACATCCCCTGGCGATCGTGTCTTACTTATTTATCCTCCTGGGCTTGAGTTTATTTCTGCTTTTTTTGGTTGTTTGTATGCAGGGACTATTGCCGTACCTTCTTATCCTCCCTCCACCAAAGATTGGACTGAGAAATCCCAACGGATTATTAAAAATTCAGGGGCACATGTTGTTTTGACCACCATAGAACTTATGCTGCATATCAAAAAATTGAGTACAAAATATGATGATTATTCAGCGGTACAATTCATAACAACAGAAGATTGGGTTAATAGGCCCGATAGCTGGTGTGCTCCCTCTCTTACTGAACATCATATTGCTTTTTTACAATACACATCAGGCTCTACTGGAACCCCCAAAGGAGTGATGGTGAGTCACGGTAATTTGCTGCATAATTTATTTGTAATCGAAAAAGCGAATCGTCTTACCGAAGAGGATATTAGTGTTTCTTGGTTACCTCATTATCATGATATGGGACTCATTGGCGGGATCTTACAACCTGTTTTTAGCATGATTCCTGTAAAACTGATGTCGCCATTGACCTTTTTGCAGCGCCCCGCAATTTGGTTAGAAACGATCACCCATTATCAAGCTACGGCTACGGTCGCTCCCAATTTTGCTTACGATTTATGTACGTCTAAAGTGACTGAAGAAGAAAAAGAACATTTAGATTTAAGTAGCTTGCAGTGTGCAATGAGTGGAGCAGAACCAATTCGCAGGGCCACTATTGAACGTTTTATAGAGCGTTTTAAATCGTGTGGTTTTTCGCCAGAGGTTTTTTATCCTTGCTATGGACTTGCTGAGTCGACATTGATGATTACAGGAGGGAATCGCCAACAAGGAATAAGTTATCAATGGATAGATAAGAGTAGTCTCGATCAGGGAAACGTGCTTTCTTGTGATGAATCCCATCCTGATGCTCGCAGTTTGATTAACTGTGGACAGCCAATTGACAGTTGTTATCTTGCAATTGTGAATCCTGAGACTTTGCAGGAATGTCCCGAACGAGTGGTTGGAGAAATATGGGTGGCAGGTAAAAGTGTTACTCTGGGGTATTGGCAATTAGCTGAGGAAACAAACCACGCTTTTAATGCCCATCTTGCAGGTAAAGATCATTCTTATTTACGCACTGGGGATTTGGGTTACCTGGATCGGGGTTCACTTTATGTAACAGGGCGTTTGAATGACCTCGTTATTATTCGTGGCCGTAATTATTACCCGCATGATTTGGAAGATACTATTCATGTATGCCATCCTCAATTGCAGGAGTATGGTTGTGCCATTTTCTCCATAGAAGAAGAGGAACATGAATTATTGGTAATCGTCCAAGAAATTAAAAAGGATGTTAATAAGCTGAATTCAGAGGAAATAATTAAAACCATACGGAGCAATCTGCTGCAAACCCATGGAATAGATGCAGACATTGTGGTTCTTGTCGGGCGTAAATCAGTTCCCAAAACAACCAGCGGCAAAACACAGCGCCTATTATGTAAGAAAAAATATCTGCAAGGTGATTTAGAGATTATCTCCATTGATAACATCGCAAAGAATGCAGTAGATGAATCTGTAAAGACACTTCATGCTGAAACTGTAGGCATTGCTCAGATACTCCAACCCATTTTTAATAAAGAGATTACGGTTTTAGATAAAGAAAAAAAGTTAAGTGAAATGGGAATCAATTCACTGAAACTAGGCGAGTTACATGATGCTCTTTGTAAAAGCGTTGATGAAGACCTATCCATTGAATTTCTGCTCAAGGATCCAAACTTAGGTGAAATTATGGATTTATTCACAGGCAAAACAAAAGAGCAACAGCCCATTGATGAGAACCCGATTGATTTGGTTGCTGAATTTAATCAATATAAAACCATCAACACTCATATTACTTCTATGCCTAAGGCCATTCCTCAACATGCATTATTGACCGGAGCTACAGGTTTCTTAGGCGCTTATTTGCTTCACGAGCTTTTAACCCATACGGACTGGCAGATTACCTGCCTTGTTCAGGCCAGCTCACGTGAGGCAGGAATAACCAGAGTCATTAAAAATATGGAACACTATGGGGTGTGGAATCCTGTTTATCATGATCGAATTAAAATCGTTTTAGGTAATTTGGAAAAACACAACCTGGGACTTTCCAAGCATGATTGGTATTACTTGGCGGATACTGTCGATCTTATTTTTCATGGAGCTGCCGTACTTAATTTTATTTATCCATATCAAAAGTTGGCAACAAGCAATGTTTTTGGTACCAAACAACTTATCGACCTAGCTGGATACAGGCAGCTAAAAGCACTGCATTATATCTCCACCGTAGGCTACTTTATGTCTGCTGATTTAACGGATGATAGGGTGGTTGGCGAGCGCACGGAGCTTACAGTTCAAGAGGGAATTTATGGTGGTTATAATCAAACAAAGTGGTTGGCAGAACAATTGGTACTTCACGCTCGAACCTATAATATTCCAACCGTGATTTACAGGCCGAGCCTGATTACGGGAGAAAGTCAAACCGGCTGTTGGAATCAGGATGATGTGGTGTGTCGTATCCTCAAAGGATGTATTGAACTGGGAGCTCGCCCTCTATTGGATGTTGGATTCAATTTTGTTCCTGTCGATTACGTTGCCAAAGCAATTACTCGTTTCGCTATAGAAAAACCCCATCTGTCTGATACGTATCATTTAATAAATCCGCAGGAAGTTAGTGTAGATCAATTATTTGGATATATAAAAGCAAAGGGTTTTAAGGTAAAGGATGTCACCTATCCTAAATGGGAACGAATGATTAAAGACCAAAGTCAACTACACCACTCATTTTCTCCATTACGTCCCTTTTTTACAGAAAAAGTCTCACCTAAAAACAGCTCATTATTTGATTTATATCTTCACAACAATAAAGCGAAAATTGATTGTACTTATACAGAGACGCAGTTGGCTCATCATGGCATTTACTGTGAAAAAATAGATGAAACCGTATTCAATAAATACCTTAATTATTTAATTCAATGCGGTTATTTAACTCAATTAACTGAAGAAGCAATATAGGCGCAGGGAAGGGGGGCGGGATCTAGGTATCGCCTCTGTTTTTTAAACACAAGAGTTTTTAATAATCGATATCAATAATTCATTTTATCTTAAATTGATGTCGTTCCCGTGCAGGCGGGAATGACATCAGATGTAAGCAATGACACAATATATATTCATTTTGTCTATTAGTGAATCGAAAAATGATAAAAAGATGACGATACTTCAGGGGCGCGGGTCTACGGCTTGAAGTAAAGTTACTGATTCTCGAAAAAGCAATGTGCTATATTTTTACAGGGGATGTTGATAAGGAAAAAACATGCAAAGCATTCAATTCATCACATCACTTCCTGATGATGGGATTGATGTTTGTGAACGTGTGGAAGACCATGGATTTGGGTTGTATGAGACCATGGGTGCCCGTCCGAGCCAAGAAGATGCGGCTTTTGCATGTTGGTATGCTTCAAATCATTTTAATTTACTCACCCCGCAAGAGATTGGGCGTCGTTTATGGACCAGTTATCACTTAATCAACATTTTAGGGCGTAATATCATGCATGGAGGCACCACGGCGTCGACGACAGTATATGATGGCCATGGGACCTTGATTACCGCAACCTTAGCGGATTCTATTTCTTTTGCAGTTATTTACAATACCCTGGATGAGTTAGCTGGTGTGGTACGCTTAAATAGTATCATTCATCACCCCGCGGTAGAGTTAGAGCGCATTCAAAGAGCTGGGAGCGTGGTTCTCTTCGATCGCATCAATGGTCAGTTGGCAGTATCTCGTGCGCTAGGTGATTTTTATTTCAATGCTGAGGTCGTTTGTGCTGATGCCCATATCGATATTCATCATCTTGATAAAATTGAAGCATCTATAGATATTACTCCAGAGCACGTAGGAATGATTCAAATAATTACAACCTGCGATGGTTTTACAGAACCATTAGCATCCCAGACTCAAAAAGCACATGAACAATGGCTAATTAATTGCTTAAATGAAATATCGTCGGCAAGCAAACTAGAAGAACACCAATTAGCAAAAATGCTGGCGAATAAAGCCCTCGAAGGAGGATCTCGAGATAATATTTCAATTGCGATCCAAACCCTTTCTCCTGCGCGACCTTTTTTGATAGGGATTTATGATGGTCATGGGGGAAAAGATGCCTCACAGTTCACAGCGAAGAACATAGGTCCTGTTTTTGATTATCAGTGCTCTTTAACTGAAGAAGCTTATATACAGCAATCCCTAAGTGCGGATAAGAATTTCATTACTTATTATCGAGATAATAAAGATAGCGGTTGGTATAAATCTTTAGCCGATGTTGCCCAACGGGAGAGAGAAGCGGAACTATCCAAATCAGGAGGTGTTCGCGCACAAATGCATTTATTGATGGTAAAAACTGAAGAATATCTCTCTACGATTGATGAAATGAATAAAGAATCTGCTGCAATTTTGAGAGCAGGGGTGCAAAATTTTTATGATGGAATGAATATATTATGTAATCGCTATGTTGATTTGACGCTTCGTAAAGAAGAGTTGCGTGAATGTGTGAACTATATTCTTAATAGCAGTATGGTTCAATTTGAATGTACTAAATATTCATTTTTATCATTAAATTTTAAAGAGTGCAGGAACCATGCAGAAACAATTAAAAAGAATCATTTATTAAAGCAAGTAATAAAACACCTAAGTACGTCTTTTGCCTCTATTTTGCGTTAGCTAATCTCGGTGTAACCATCAACGAATCGGAACATCAGATGCAACTCAAGATTGTGTTATAATTATCATTTTACGATTTTAGGGAGAAATATTGTGCAAGAGTTTTTATCTATAAGTATATTGATTATGTTAGCCGCAATTTCTCCAGGCCCTGATTTTGCTTTAGTTACGAAAAATTCCTTACTTTATTCTCGAAGGGAGGGCCTCTATACCGCCCTTGGCGTCTCAGTGAGTCTTTTAATTCATGCAAGCTACTGTATTTTAGGATTGGCCCTAGTTATTTCGCAATCATTACTTGCGTTCAGTATTATAAAATATTTGGGGGCTGCGTACCTGATATATATTGGCATCAAAAGCTTATTGGCGAAGCGCGAAATGATGAAACTGGACTCCAGTCATTCATCCCATTCTATTACAGGCTTGCAAGCGTTTAATCAAGGATTGTTGTGTAATCTTTTAAATCCGAAAGCAATTATGTTTCTACTGGCATTTTTTACTTTAGTGGTAAAGCCAGGTCATTCAATTATGACTGAGTTAGGTTATGGAGTTGAAATTGCTTTAATTCACATGATTTGGTTTTCTTGCCTGTCTTATATGCTTACCCATCAGTATGTCAAAACGAATCTGAATCGATTGCAATATTATATTGTTAAAATTATGGGAGGCTTATTGGTTGCTTTTGGAATCAGGATTGCAAGCCTAAGTCATGCCGCAATGTTGCCGGTAGTATTGGCTGAGTAGTTACAGATATGGCTTCTATGGTTGAGGAATCTTAAGCTTTTAAAGCTACATCTCGCTCACACCCCCTACGTACCGCGCTTAATGCGCGGTACGTAGGAATATGAGTAGATTTCATATAAACATTAAGTTATTTTTAAATTTCGGTGCTTTCTCAGGGGCTTGTCTTTGGTATCTACCGAAAATCATCTAGGTAGTTCTCCCTGTTAATGCCCCTTCGAAATGAGTTCGACGTTGCTTTACTATAAAAGACTGGCATGTTCATTACTGTGTTGGATGGGTGAAGTTTTTTCTTGATGAGCTGATCGCTTAATAGCAATGAGCGTCATGCAAGCACAAAACAACAGGTATAAAGCAGGTGCTTCAGGTAAGTTTAAGGTTTGGATGAGTTGAGTAAAAGCAAGTGGTGCAATGCCACCAAATAGTGCAATACCGAGACTATAACTGAACCCAACCCCAGAGTATCGTAAATGAGCTGGGAACGATTCACTAATAAGAACCACATAGCTTCCATTGATCATTGCACCAAACAAAGCAAAACATAAGGTAAAAATCCAAATGAACGATTCGCCAAAATGATTCAGACCATAAAAGAGCGGATAAGATGATAAAATCAACAGTGAGGCGCCCAGCGCAAGTAGTTTTTTGCGATTATAGCGATCCGATACGCGTCCAAAGACAGCTGTTAAGATTGCGAAACTTAAAAAGCTTACTAAATTAATCAAATACGTATGGGTTATTTTGAGTTTGACTATAGATGTAAGATAGGCCGGCAAATATAAAAAAAGCGAGATGATACTGGAAGAAGTAGCAGTGAATAAGAACGCATGGAATAATTTTGCCCTTGATAAGGTCCACAATCCCCAAAAGGGTCTATGATGCAATCGCTCTTCTTTTGCCATGGCTAAAAAAACGGGTGTTTCAATCGATTGTCTTCGAATAATATAGCTGATAATACCTAATCCAAAGCCAATTATAAAAGGAATGCGCCAGCCCCAGCTCATCATTTGGTCCTGGTTTAATATGGATGTAAGAATAAATCCTACTAATGCGCCAAGACTATTACCCAGGGTAATGCACATGAATACAACACCAATAGCAAATCCACGTGTTTCTTGAGGGACGTGTTCGATCGTAAAAACTGCGGCCCCAGGAATTTCGCCTCCCACAGAGAAGCCCTGAATTAAGCGTAGAAAAATGAGTAAAATGGGTGCGGCCATGCCTATGGAATGGTAATTAGGTAGGCATCCCATAAGCAGAGTTGCGGTTGCCATCATAAAAACGGCAAGCGAAAAAGCAGATTTTCGACCAAATTTATCACCCAAGTGCCCAAATACCATGCCCCCTATAGGACGTGCTAAATACCCCAATGCAAAGACAGCAAAAGTATTCATTAGGCCAATAAGTGTATTGGTATTTGTGAAAAAATTCTGGCTAATGTATGAGGCAAAGAGTGCATAAATCGTAAAATCATAAAATTCTAGTGCGCCGCCTAGAGCAGTGAGTGTCACTATTTTATATTGCTCTTTATTCATCATTTATCCTTTTGCTTGCATAGGATGGGCAGGGTTGTTGTTATCATGAATCAAGTCTTCTATAAACTCTCTGATTAGTTGATTAAACAAGGTCGGTTGATCCAGCATGACGGCATGTCCTGCGTTACTCAATGTATGAATTTTATTACGCCACAAATTTTTAAATCGCAGCTCATTTTGAACATAATCATAGTTAATCGCGATGTCATGTTCTCCTGCAACAACAGCGATCGGTTTATCCCATTCAGCAATGATGTTGCATTGATTTTGACCTACTCCATTTAAAATCGATTGAGGATATAAGAAACGTGCTCCCTCATCGGTAGCAAGTATTGCATCAACTAAAAATTCTTTTTCTTCACTGCCATCGTATCCTGAAACTTTTGCGAGTAATTTCGCCTCTTCCCGTGTCAATTCTTTTTTACCAAAACAGGCCATTATTTCAGGCTCGAGTACCTTAAATCCTTTCTGGATTCCCTGAAGCGATACCTCAAAAGGGGGGGTGCCCGTTATAAGTATTCCAGCCAATTGTGGTACTTTGGATGCCATTTCTAAAGCAACGTGTCCTCCGAGAGACCATCCAATAACAATCAATTGTTGAATCGCCAATTGTTGAACTGCCTCGAGCACTACTTCTGCAAAGCCAGGAAAACTATAAGTTTTTAAAGGATTAATAGGGGATTCACTTTCTCCATAACCCGGTAAATCGATAGCAATTCGATGATAGGATTTGAACGCATCAGAATTCATCTGGTATTTGAAAAAGTTTTTATTGGTGCAATGTCCATGAAGAAACAACAAAGATACCGGCATTCCTGAATTCTCTTCCCAGATAGAAAGAGTGCCCAAAGAAGTGTGCATTTATATTTTTCCATGAATTAAAATTGGAACATATGATAGCATGTTTCGCATCAGAGATATTTTTTTACTAGAGAGTATTAGGAGTTGGCAGTATTGAATTTTTTTGAGCTTTTCTGATGTGAGCTGAGAGCGGATTTACATGCTTCACACCTTAGACGAGGGAATTGTCCGGGACTTGATGTCCCGGAATTTATGACTATCGCATTTTCATGGATTCGTATTTACTCCCGGGGCTATCACTTGATGTTGCAATTGATTTAAATATGCTTAATCGAGTTTTACCCACAGAAGTCTCCTTTTTTTGACTTTCAACGAGTGTCTTGGCATCTTGGATGATCAGTTTAAACGCATCGCAACAATTTTCTCCATTCAATTCTTTAGCATAAGTATCATTAAAAAATTGAGCGATTTCTGAGGTACCGTTTTCGCTTAACTCCAAGGCGGTGCATTCATTTATAATGGACCTTAAATGAGAGAAATTGATATTAACTTTGTGATCTAAACTCGCAAATGCATTCCTTTCAAGCTGATTAAGCAAGTGGAGTATCGATTTCCCATTTTCAATAGCCAAAAATTTCTCAATTTTTCCTATTTTTGGAATAAAATCATCATTCCAGATAGCGAGCTCATCGCTGGATTTAAGATAAAGTAGAGTAAGCCCCAAAATATGTCTGGAAAAGTCGGTTAAGGAGACCGAACCAGGCTCCTGATTTGCAAATTTTAAAAAAGATTTCTCAATAAGGCCGAGAAAGAATTCTATTTCAGGAGTTCCCCCTACTGCTTTAACAGATAAAAAAAGTTCATTTAAAAAAGTTTCGCCATCTTTTTTACTTATTTCCGGGAGCGTTTTCAATAATTCACGCATTATTTTTAAGTACCACATAATCAATCACCATAAAGTTAATTTGTATAAAAGGTATAAAAAACATATTAAGTGAATATTAATCGATCTTAGTAGAATTACGATGGAAGGCTTTTCTTTAAATATATGAGACCATAACATTATATTTTGCAAAAGTGATATTTTTTTCAATAAATGTTCATTAATTAAACATCGAGCTTTTTTTGAACTAATATGATACTAAGTGAGTACTGATTTTACGGTGCTTCATTATGGACATGAAGGATAATTTGGACCACAACAAGCGCATGCCATTAGTTTTTATTGGCCATGGCTGTCCCATGAATGCAATTCAAACCAATAAATTTACATTAAAATTGCAGGAATTAGCTGGCAAAATTCCTCAACCAACGGCAATTGTATGTATTTCAGCACACTGGTTAACTGAAGGTACTTGGGTCACCCATATGTTAAATCCAAAAACGATCCATGATTTTTATTGCTTCCCAAAAAAGCTTTTTGATATGACATACCCGGCCCCAGGCTCTCTTGAAACGGCAGAACTCATTAAAACCATAGTCACGCGAACTTCGATCAAACTGGATGACAAACAATGGGGATTGGATCATGGAACTTGGTCGGTGATGCGACATATATATCCACGGGCAAATATTCCTATTGTTCAGCTCAGCCTGGACCTAGAACAATCTGAAGCGTTTCACTATCAAATTGGCCAGCAGTTACAATCACTTCGAGAGCAAAACATTCTCATCGTCGGTAGTGGTAATTTAGTACATAATCTTTCCAAGATCAGTTGGGAGTGCAAATCAAAACCTTATGATTGGGCGGTTGAGTTTGACGACTGGCTCAAAGAAAAATTAATAGCCAGAGATTTTCCTGCATTAATTTCCCATTATAGAGATACTCTTTCAGGGAAGCTGAGCGTTCCTACTCCTGATCACTACTATCCATTGTTTTATATTTTAGGTGCTGCTCATAATGAAGATAAGCTAGATTTCATTTATGAAGGGATTGAGAATAGTTCTATTTCAATGCGCACATTTCTTTTTGGATAAAAATAAACAATAAAGGCTTAACTTTTTGATCTAATTAACAAATAATAAATAAACCGTCTTAAAAGGAATTACAAATGCAAGCTCATATGGATAAACCACATATGCAATTAGCAATTATGTCTCGCTGGTATGTTGTATCACGAGCATTACATGCAGTAGCCAAATTAGGTATCGCAAATCATCTGGCCTCTGGGCCGAAAAAAATCGACGAATTGGCCCAAGTTACAGAAACTAAGCCCGAATTGCTTGGTAGGGTATTAAAATTTCTAAGCAGTTACGATTTATTTAATTATGATAATGGTTTTTATTCATTGACTGAATTATCCAAACCGCTGCGTGATGAGGATCCTCATTCAATGCGGGATGTATTGTGTATGGTTGATGATACTTGGTGGCAAGCGTTTTCACAGTTAGACGCCAGCATTAAAACTGGAATACCCGCATTTGATCTACAACATGGCGATGATTTTTTTAGTTTTCTTAGTAAAAATACAGAGAAACAGCAAAATTTTGATAGAGGGATGGCTAAGTTATCTTCTTATGATGAAGTGGCAATTAGCAATGCATACAATTTCGCTACTTTTTCTAACTTTGTTGATATGGGCGGTGGACGAGGGGGGCTTGTGAAAGCAATAACCCACCAATATCCCCAGTTAAAGGCTATTCTTTTTGATACACAGTCAGTGATTTGCCAATTAGATCCTAAAAAATTTTCCAATCAAGTAACCCTTCAAGCAGGTGATTTTTTTGCGACCATCCCGCAAGCAGATGCTTATACTTTCAAAGGAGTTTTGCATGATTTTAATGATGAAATGATGCATAAAATATTAAAGAACTGTGCTCAACAAATGTCTCCCAATGCGACCTTATTTATCATAGAGCAAGTAATGCCTGATGACGATAAGCCTCATCCTAATAAAACGATGGATATTGTGATGATGGTATTATTAGGTGGCAGACAACGGACCTTGTCCGAATGGCAGCAATCAATTGAACCCGCGGGATTTATCTTTAAAAACAGTTATCCAACAAATAGTTTATTCACTTTAATGGAATTTAAGCCTAAAACCTCAGGATGAGTGTTGTCTGGTGCAGCGTAACGAACTCCCTGGGCTTCGCTACGCTGCACCCAGGTTACTAATTGTGATGCAAAACCGAGCAAAAAATATTATGGGGATCATAAAGTTCTTTTAATTTAATCCAATCAGTATATCGCTCTGCAAAATGATTTTGCCAAAATTTTTTATCTGGGGACTCACCCAAATATCCGGAAAGATAGCGTTTGCCTCCTTGGGATAAAAAGAGTGCATCCAAGTGTTTGATGGTTTCTAAACAACTCGGAATTAATGCGTTAGGTAAGCCTGGATTTAAGATCATGAAGGCAAAAATATCTTTATCCTTAGGCAATTGCAGAAATCCAGCTGGAGCAAGTGGTGCAATCCGAGCAAGATGTACCACAGTGGCATAATGTAAAGGCAAAGTTGCCAATAATTCTTCCAGATTATTTAATTGTGAACCGGGTATGAAGCATTCATACCACGGATGTTGCAAGTCCCATTGCCCGGTTATTTTCATTGCATTGAAACGTGAATCATGGCGGTGCAAATAAGAGTGAATGGATTCTTCTTGAGTGTGGAGTAAGCGCCAGGGCTTTAAGCCTAAATCACTAAAATCGGGTGGGAAATTGTCATATTCAAGCGCTACATGAAGGGAATAAAACCATTGGGCGAAAGGTGCTCGACCTTTTGCGGATAATTTTGCACCTTGTATTGCCGGGGTGCAAAATGATTCTACATAATCTGCTTTGGTTTGACACAAAAGCAAATCATTAAGCCATTCATCCTTGTCTAAGTAAATTAAGAAGAACGTTCTCACATTTTTTAAACAAGGCCTTAATGCAATACATGCTTTGGTAATCAGACCAAAACGTCCTTGTCCTCCTAAACAGGCTTGCGTTAACGAAGATTGTTGCTCTGTTTGGATCAATTCGCCATTCGCTTGCACTATTTCTAGCGCTTTGACATGGGCCGTAACGCTACCGTATTTAAATGATGAAGCCCCCATTCCGCCAGCAGAGAGTACGCCTCCAACTGTTAAATTACAATTATGAGGGACTACATAAGGGGTCATGGAGTGTTTTAAGGTATTATCCAACAATGAGGCCCATGTCGTATTTGCTTCAACCCAAATAGAGTTTGAATCAGCTTCTGAGGCACGATTGAAATGTTTCATATTGAGGAGCATGCCACCGGAGACTGCGAGCGATTGTCCGCTCTGACTCATTCCATTACCTCGGAGGGTGATAGGCAGTTGATTCTCATGAGCATATTGTATGAATGATTGTGTTGCTGCGGTGGTTTGGGGTTCAAAAGCGGCAATTGGATCAGAATGAATCAATTTACCGAAATCTTCACGAAAAAAAACAAGCGAATGCCCATCGCTGAGCATCGCTTGTCCAAACTTTTTTTTACACTGCTTTATGTGAAATGAGTTCCACTGGTTCTTTGTTTGCAGCATCTTGATGATTCCTTTGTTTTGCCAGTTCGAGTCTTCGATTACAAGCAATAATCAAGCCATCGAACATCTGGTTAAATGCATCGTAGCATCGGTCAACCATTTTTAATGCTTCGCGTCGAATATGAATGGGTACTTGTCTTGAAAACAAAGACCGCTCCATTTCTTCTTCAAACAAGGCATGAGCCATTTCTACTTCTAAGTGTGATGTGGAGAAATATTTGAGATTTTTATCTTCCCCAGTTTTCTTCACTTGTTTTGAAACTTTTTCAAAGAACACATGTCCTGATGATTCAATCGTTAAAAGGAGAACAATATTTAGAATTTCATCATTCGCTTTATATACTTCGGCTAAAATAGCATAAGCAGCATCGCGAGTTAATTGAGTTTCTTTACTGTAGAGCCAACTTACATCATTAGTATCATTTGCTGAATCAATGTTTACTGCACCCATATACTTCTTATCATGTAGAAACCATTTTTCATGGCCTGCATCTTCGAGTCTGTGGTGACGAGCGACTTTTCGTAAGTAAGGGTCATTTACTCGTTCTTCGTTTATTCTTAAAATATCTTGGAATGTCATAGCCCAAAAGGTCAATTCAGGAACAAAATAACTTAATTCTTTTAAACTTTTCAATTGTTCTAGGATTTCAAAAAAAGGATGATTCATGAATTCTTGTTGTTTAGAATCAATATAATCTTGTATGATTTTCATAGCCATCTCCATGAGAAAAATTTGTTGGACACTTCTAACAATGCATTTCGCATACCAACTTTTTTTCTCCAGTTTGCTCAAAAAACTATGAAAAAAGGTTATTTGTGCCCTTTTTTAATAAAAGGCAACTTGAATCTGTCAATCTTTATGAGCAAATAATAATCTATATGTCAAATTTTTGGCAAAGCAACCCCTTGAATTTTTTTAACTATTTTAAAATTCAAATCAATTATGCCAATTTTTTGTCATATTGTTTTAATTCTTTCTCTACTTTACTCCAATCAATCTCTTCAATTCGCTCCACGTTATCGCATATTTTATTTAAAAATTCCGCTTGTAACTCCCCATGCGCTTGCGCTTCCGCATACGGGGTATTCGTAAACATCACCAAAACATGTTTTGAAACATAATGCTGAGGGTATCGATGCATTAATTCATGTCCCAACTGTTTTTTTAAGTTAAATCGTTTGTCTGTGATGTCGATTTGAATTTCATGAAAATTATCCATAGACATTTGGGCTACAGCATCGGTATTTATTTTTCTTGAACGATAAAATTCGGGCATTACTTTTTGCCAATTATCATGATATTGATCCAGCAGTTTATTCAAAATCCGACAGTCTTCAAAAGCACTATTCATTCCCTGCCCAAAAAAAGGCACCACACCGTGCGCTGCATCTCCTATTAGAAGGCATTGATCTTGGTAATACCATGGGTCACATTTTATAGTACTCATATTACCGGTAGGATGTTGGGTAAATTCTTCAATTAGATGAGGCATTTCGACATATGCATCTGGAAATGACTCTTTAAAAAAATTATTTATTTTGAATTCATTATCCAACTCAGCAAAACTGTTTTTTCCTTCATGGGGTAGAAATAGGGACCCCGTAATGGATTGATCGAGATTAGGATTTCCTAATAATAAAAAGGCCTCTCTTGGCCAGAGGTGTAAATGTTCGTGAATAAGGTGATTTTGGCCAGGCTCTCCAATGGATAACTCTTTATATCCATAAGGTAAGAACGTTCGTGATGCATGTACCAAATGCTTCGCCTGCAAATGCTCACGAACACATGAACCTGCTCCATCGGCGCCAATGAGAAGTTCGTACTTATGTTTTAGAAAGGAACCATTAGGTAATTCAAAAATGGCAATTTTATTCTGAACATCCATGTCAGTGAGCTTCGTATTGAAGTTGAGTTTTACCTTAGCAAATTTCTCTACTTCAGTAAGTAATAATTTATTGAGCTCGTTTCGTAGAATTGCATTAATATACTCATCCTGATCTCGGCCAAACGATTGATATTTAATTTGTCCTTGAGTTTCATGAATCGCACGAGCTCGCATGGGAACCATGAGTTTTTTCACCAGTGGCATGATACCTACCCCTTCCATGCCAGTAATGCCACGACATGATAAAGCCAGGTTAATGGAGCGTCCATCATCTGCATGCAAGCGTCTTAGATCGGGTCGTGCATCAAATAACTCCAGTTTGTAACCTCTTTTTGCCAAATAGAGTGCAAGTAAGGTTCCTGCCAAACCTGAACCAATAATGGTTACTTCTTTCATTCCAGTCTCCTTAGAACGATTGCGGTCTGAAGTAAAATCGGGTTTTAATCCAGTTGGCACAGGACTATCCACTCGTACCGATATTCACTTCAGACGAACAATTACTACGACTGCTTATTTATTAATAATCAATTCACATCATAAAAAATACCTAAAAATCACATCATAATTTTTACCAGCAAGAATCGTACCGATTTGAGAAATTCTAGAGAAAATAGTAGGAAAATTTATGGAGTTATAAAAATTAATAGTGTTGGCGAATGAACTCTTTCAAGTCTTCTGCTTTTTGGGGCATTGCAAAATAATAGCCCTGAGCATAGTCACAACCATGCTGCATAATAAATTCACGTTGTAAGTCTGTTTCAACTCCTTCGGCTAATACCTGTAAATTTAAGCTATGCCCTAAATTAATGATGGCCCTTGTAATGGCGGCGTCATTTTCTCGATTGACTAACTCACTAATAAATGAGCGATCGATTTTTAATTTATCTACAGGAAATTGCTTCAGATAAGCCAAACTTGAATAACCCGTTCCGAAATCATCAATAGCTAATTTTGTCCCCATGTCTTTCAATTCATACATGGTTTCTACCGCATGTTTTACATTATCAACAAGCAGGCTTTCGGTGAGTTCTAATTCCAGGAATTTGGCAGGTAAACCGGTTTCAAGCAGAATATTCTCAATGACTTCAGATAAATGAGCCTGACGAAATTGCCGGCCAGAAATATTGACTGCTACCGTTAGTTGGTCATAACCTTGGTGATGCCAACGTACAAGTTGACTACATGCTTCGCGCAAAACCCACATGCCTATATCAAGAATTAAGCCATTTTCTTCTGCCATCCCTATAAAATCATTAGGAGGAACATCTCCTAAGATATGGCTGTGCCAACGTAATAATGCCTCAAAGCCAATAATTTTATTCGTAGCTAAATCAATGAACGGTTGATACACCAGATGAAATTCATTTCGCTTGAGTGAATCACGCAATGCATTGTCCAGTTGCATTCGATTAATGACGCGCATATTCATCTCTTTATCATAAGTACGATATGTATTGCGGCCATTATCTTTCGCATGATACATCGATAAATCAGCACATTTCATTAAGGATTCATAATCATCACCATCCTTAGGGTAATAGCTGATGCCTATACTCCCAGTGATTTTTAAATTATGTTGATCAATTTGAATCGGTTTGGCTATAGAAGCAAGTATTTCTTCTGCTTTTTGCTGAGCCTGTTGCTCGCTAGTCACATCCTGTAACAAAACCACAAACTCGTCACCACCCAGGCGGCAAACGGTGTCAAAATCGTCAGTAGCAATTACCAAGCGGTTCGATACCGCTTGCAGCATTCTATCGCCAATACTATGGCCTAAAGTATCGTTGGTCATTTTAAAGTGATCCAGATCAAGGAATAAGAAACCCAGCATAGAGCCTTTTTTCTTGGCCAGTAAAATAGCTTGATCTACACGGTCGATTAGTAACACTCGATTAGGTAATTCAGTGAGCGAATCATGAGTTGCTTGTTGAATTAATTGTTGTTCCATTTCTCGACGTTGGGTGACATCGTTAAGAATGCAGACGTAATGCTTGACGTTATCAAATGAATCTCTGACAGGTGCCACACTTACTTCAGCCCAAAAAACTTCACCACTGCGTCGATAACTTTCTAATTCCACAGTTTCTTCACGTAATTCCTTAATCGCCAGAGTAATCCGTTTATGATTCACATGCTCCACTTGACTACCATGCAAAAAGGAAAGACTTTGTCCTAATATTTGTCGTTCGCTATATCCTGTAATGCGCTCAAATGCTTTATTAACATAAATAATTGGCAAATCAGGTTTAGAAATATCAAGAATCGCCACGCCATGGGTACTTGCTTCAATGGCTCGTTCTCGGATACGAAGTTCATCTTCTTCCAGTAGTTTTTGGGTTATATCCCTGAAGCTGTACACTCTTCCAACAATCTCAGAACCTATTCGTTGCGGTTGGGTAAATCGTTCAAAAATTCGTCCGTCTTTAAAATGCAAAACGGGTAGTTCTCCTTGCCACTCCGGATTTTCATAAAGATATTTTACATCTGCAATTACTGCTTCAGGATTGCTTAATTGTTGTAAAATATATTCAAATCCAATACTTTCAGTACCTGATTCCAACATATGGGAGGGAATTCGCCACATTTCTACAAATTTTTGATTCCAATCAACTACTTGGCCTTTTCCGTTTACCATCATAATGCCATCAGCAGTTGATTCAAGTGTGGCGCGTAAAAGGGATAAGGATTTTTCCAGTTCTATATTTTTTTCAAGAATATCATGCGTCTTTATATTAATATTTTCTGAAAGTGGAGCTTTAATCGAACGCTGAAATTCGGGTTGGGTGTGATACCATCGTTCAAGAAGGATAGATAGGTTAGAGGTAGGTGTAATTATTCCTAATTCTTCACATACATTGATAAGCGATGGTTCCCGGCCTTGCTTTTTAACTCGTTCCGCAGCCGCTGCCACCTCTTTATAATCTAGTTCACGTCGCGCCATGTTCCCTCACTCACTCCCCTCAGTACTAGCTAATGAATTAACTTATTATTCGAAGCCAGTTCAATTTAAATTATATACGCTTAATGGATTTTTGCCTAAAAAGAAATCAATTGATATTTATAAGTTAATAAGCAGGGGATAAATAGACATGGTTCTGGAAGGATTCCCGCTTTCGCGGGAATGGGTTTTGACTTATTTTGGGGGAGCAGGTACGGTTACGGGCTGAGCTTGCTTTCCTGCCAATTGCTGTACTTGGGTGTTCACCGTTTGTATTTGGGTTTGCAATTGACTTTGTACGGTCTTGATTTGATTTTGCAGCTGGCTATTTGATGTTTGTATTTGTTGTTGTAAATCATTTTGTACTTTTTGAATTTGTGCTTGGAGTTGCGTGTTAAGTTGTTGTATTTGCTGTTGTTGCTGGGCTTGTAATTGTTTTAACTGATTTTGGATTTGCGTATTAAATTGTGCTATTTGATCATCAGCAAAAGCAGCATTGGCCAAAAAGAGAGTACAAAAAAGTGATTTTGCTAAAATTTTCATTACTATTCCCTTAATTGAAAAAATAAACGGACATAATACTTTAACCTAATAATCAATGAATTGACTAGAAAGCTAATGAATTTATTAGCATAACAGATAATGGGATTGAAATAGTTCTAACGTTTAAAACCGAGGTAACAAAGAAGGATTCCCAAGAGGAGTTCAAATCCGGCGGCACTGTAGGCAATATTTTTATTTTGCGTAAAGAGAAAAGTGGCGTGATCAATATAGTGAGGATAAAAAATTATACTTGCCCCTTTGAGCAATACGACCCAACTAATCAAGGTGATTAAAAGCCGCCAACTCCACTCCCAAATATTATGACTTACAACCATAAGTAACCCAAGAATAAGAGTCCAAAGGCCGAGGACAAGCATTAATGGCGCATTTTTAAGCAAATCTTGAACATAGATTGTAAATTGTTCCAGATTGAGAAACATCGCTAAACTAACGATGATAAGATAAATTCCCAGAACTTTACTTAAAAATTTGGATTTGTCCATTTTTAAGGATTCCTTTTTTCTCTATATCTTAAGTGTAGCTCTTGATTCAAAGAAGTTCTATGAACTCATATAGACCAGGTTTAATTAGTTTCATATCCCAGGTTTTTAATACACTAATATTTCTTGTCGGTGTTGCTCTTCTTCAGCTACATTCATTACATTACGTGGGTTTGGGGGTGGGAATAAGCTTTGGCTTTGTGCGTAGGTACGAGCTGCAAAATATTCCATCGTGATGTTTTGTGCTGTATCTATCAGTAATTTAAATTTTTCGGTCAGAATTTTGATAAATTCAGCAAAGTTATAATGACTTAACTCAGTGAGCATGAGCCGATTATCAAGGGCTTTAGATAGAGGGAGTCTTCCATGAAATGTGGTTGGATTTTGGGTGCCAATGAGGCAAAAACCTGGTTTTTTTGGCGGATTGCCTTCAAGATCATAGCCTGAAAGAAGGGCATTTAGTAATTGTTCATGAATTTGGGTATTAAATTCTTCGATACAAACAACTTGGCCTTTATGAAATGCATCTAAGAGTTTTTTTTGTAGCTCTTTAGGATTAGTGGGTGCTATCGTTAGATATTCAATTCCTTTGGCTTTGAGTAGTGTATGAACTAACCGGCTTTTGCCCAAACCAGGCTCTGCCTCAAGAATAATTCCGTTAATACCCAGCTCCTGATCCCATTCCCCTTTTATTTTCTTTTCTCGAATAAGCAGGAGCATTTCGATACTCAAAGCAATTTTATTACGCGAATCAGTCCAGATAAATTGCGTGTCGGTAGTTTTGGGATGCCATCGTTGCAAGACTTCTTTGAGTTGTTTCTTCTCTTTGTTCCAGTTTTTTCCTTGTTTTATATCATGACGAATGTGATGGCTTAACTTTTTATCCAGACTTAATGTTTTGATTTCACTTAAAATGGCATAACGCATCAAGAAATCATGAGTCATCAACTTGGTTTGCGAATTTTCTTTTAAAATAAAATAGCGCAGACACATCATTTGAGCATTTCGCGGTGTGATATTGAGTCCGGCATCTTGTGCTTTGGCATAGTAGACCTCGATGAGTTTTAATAAGTCGCTGGCATCATCATTTGACTCAAGGAGTGGTGTTAATATTTTTTTTAGTGGTTGTCCTTCAAATGGTAAGTAGTTTGGGAATCGTTTAAATAAATTAGGCTCAAAACGCCCCTCATAATGAGTAGGATTTCCAGCAAAAATGATTTTATGATTTTTTAATGGATAACATGTGCCTTCATACCAAAACTCTTTGTCGCCGCGAGCCAGTGCGTCAAACAGAGCATAATGCTCCTGACTTATATTGGCTTCATCAATAAATAATATAGGTTGGCTCATACCTTCGTGTTCAAGCCAATTTTTTATCCCCGCGAATCCATGATAGATGGTGATGGGTTTATGATGTTCCTTTCCATACTTAGGCAATATTTTTTGGACGAAATAGCTTTTTCCAGTGCCCGTTTTACTGGTTAAAAATGCAAACGGATGATGAGCCAGGTAGTCCAGCACCATTTCAGGGGTTGTTGGATCTGCACACTCCGGAAGAATTCCTGCGCTCCATTTCAGTTTTTTGATTAAACCGTCAATCCATTGCGAATGGAGTGTTGTGTTGGTGGGCAAATCAATGAAATGGCTGTGGCAGGGTGTTAGTTTGAGCTGTTGATAGGTTTTTTTTAATTGTTCTGCCAATTCAGAGTTTAATCGAGAGAAGTCTTCTTCAGGTTTATAGGTGTGAATGGTCTTATGAATGGCTTTAAAAGGGGCAGCATGGTCACTAATCAAAGTGATGTTTGGGGCTGAAACGGCTTCCCCATTGACCCACAGAGTAGGGGGATCAATAAAGAGCGTTTGTAATTGTTGCGCCAAAGTTGTTGAAAATTGTCCTTTGAAAACTAACGGTTTACCTGTTTTGATGGCTTTAAGTAATTGAGTTTCTTCACCCTTAAATAGTTTGTTTTTTAAAGAAACGTGGAAAAACAAACTGTTAAAATTGGTTTTGGGATCAATATTGATCGTGATGGCATCTGTTGGTTTATAATGTTCTTCAGCATCATCTAAATCATTAGAAATAATGAGGCGATTGCTCTGTCCTAACTCTTCGATGGGAATAATTGATTTTTTCAATGGCTCTGGAATAAATACCTTGGGTGTTGTCTTAATAGTTAGAGTGCATTGCGCTTTTTTGGCTTCCCTCAAGAGGCTGTACCACTGAATTTCAGTTAAATTATCAGTCACCAGCAGTTCGAGTGATTGGTCTAAAGCAAAAAAACCAGGAAGGGGTTTAAGCGTATGATTCTTGGTAATTTTATATTGATTGGAAAATAGGGGAAGAGTTGTCTGGTTAACAATTCGTTTTTTCCCCGCTGCGGCTACAGGTCTGATGACGTCAGGATAAGTACTCAAGTCAGGTTGAGCAAATTCCAGATGAAAGCCCTTAGGCAATTCATGCCATTCTCCATTAAAGAAAAAACGGTTTTTTGCCATTAATTCAGTGATCAAGAAGCGAAATTTAGGATCTTCAAATGGTGCATTATGCACAATTAATTTGGGAGTTTTATTCCTGGCGGCTTTCATAAGTGCACCGGGAAGAATATCTAAAGTCCCTTCATCGAATGTATGTCTTCCTAGAAAAATGGATTCCCAATTTAAGGTGGAAGGAAACAGCACATCATCATCACCCACAGGTCGATTCAACTTAATCTCTGGAAAAGCCATGGGAGGTATTTCAGGTGCTTGACTGATGGCATCAAAACGTGAATAAAAATCATCCCCCATTTTAAACGCAGAAAGCTCATCCATTCCCACAACGACATGCACATTAGGTGGGATAGAAAGACCGCCAAGATTAGGTTCGTCCTTGTCAATGATGCTATTTAAACTGACATGGCGGGCTTTAGGATCAGACCAGTTAATAAACCAGGTATATGATTCACTGGGATTTAAAGCAGCATTCTTTAAAAACTGACTTATGGGACTATCTACCTGTTGGTCATTGTTATGTTCCACGCGTAAATTACGGAGAACCAGGGCGTCTAAGTCACGCGAGAAAAAAGTGTTTTTGTAACCTGAGGATGCTTGATGGAGCGCCTCTATTCCCTGATTGTCTTTAAAAATAAGCCATTGTTTTGTACACCAATCCTTGGAGGTAAGTTTTTTTACCAGCTCATCTGCATTTTGGGCTTGAATTGGTACGCTATTCCAAGTTTGAAAGCGGTTATCTGCTTTTAACGGGCTAACTATCTTTTTGGTTTTCTTTTCTTCTGTTTTCTTTTCACTTCTTTTTTCATTCAGTGGCGGCATAGGGAGAGCGATCACGTGAGCCGCACCTCCACCCAAATCCAACGTTAAATTCATATCTTTGTGTTTAACGAGAACGAATTGATGGGTATCGTTATCGACAAGACTGGCTTCGATTTGCAATGCGTGTGCCAAAGCACAAAAGACTTGGGATCGATGCCTGCACACTCCTGCACGTTGTTTGATTAAGGAATTCAAGACGTAAATTGCGTTTCCTTTTATGTCTGCTGCAGCGGCCTCCTCTTCAAAGCGGCAATATTCGGCCAGTGCTTGAATGCGTTGAGTCGGATGCAGTTTTAACAACTTTTGATATTCATTACAGTTAATTAAGGCTCCTGTGTGATCAAAAGATAACCTGGACATCCACTCTAAATGTTCTTTGGGTGCCTTTTTTTTAAGGGTGAAATCAATGTTATTTCCAGGTTCAATGACGTAATTGATCAGACATGATTCAAGTTCTTTTTTAAACTTGATGAAATGATAACCGGTAGTGTTACATCTTTTTAATTCAAAATCTGGGTGTTGTGCTGCATAGTGGAACAATTTATCGTTAGTGCTTAAGGCGGGCAATTGATGCCATTGACCCATTAGAGGCTTCTCAAAAGTAATTTGCCCATAAACGAGTTTTTTGGAGGTTTCTGAGTGATTAAATTGCTCTTCTAACTGTTGGGTAGTGCATTTTAAGGATTCAGGAACTGATTCTAGATTTTCTTCTAAAGGGATGTAGGGTTTAAAATTTTTAGTAAAAGGGAACCAAAAAAATGTATTAAGATGATAAGCCGAAACGTGAGGGTTGGGACCTTCTTTCGTTTTGAAAATCATGCGTGCAGGCAAGGATGGAATCTGGTCAGTCTTGCCTATATTTCCATCAAGAGATAAAGAGCCATCTGTATATTCATATTCCTGTGGTTGTTTTGAGCCGGTTTCTAATAAGTTGATTTCAATGTGTGGGTAACTGTGTTGAAACCATTGTGCCGCAACTAAATCATTCCTGTTTCGTGACCTGGGGAACGATATAGATTTTAAGTTAGGTGCTATTTTAATTAATTGATTTAATTGCGAAAAGCTCAAAGCATTTAAAGAGAAAGTGATGTGGGATAAAGACGAGAGCGAACCAGGTTCCAGAGCATTTAGTAAAGCAAGAAGATCATCAGGATTATCAATTTCAATTTCATTTAAATTCGGTGCAGCCAGGAAAAGATAGAACAATTGTTCTGAAGAAATGTGAGTTCCTGGTGCAATGAGTTTTTTTAAGTTGGGCAATGAGTTTGGGACAAGATTAATCGATTCAAAATCAAGATAGCAGGATGATAATTCAAGATGAGTTAAATTGGGGGCGTCGATTAATAGGCTATAGAGTTGCTCGGAAGCCATTTTTCCTCGGCCAAGGATAACCCTTTTTAAAGATTTGAGTTTGCTATCAGGTTGGATGAGAGGCTCACCATATTCTGTCCAATCAAATGAATAAATAAATAAAGTTTCGAGATTAGGAGCAGAGTTTACAAGAGTGTATATATCATCAAAAATGAAACTGGAGCTGATGGAAAGATCTTTTAAGTGTATAAGTGGGACACTCACCTGCAAAGACTCTTCCCAAGATAGGAGCAGATTGGCAAGTGCCAACTCTTTTAAATTAGAGGTTGCATTAATTAATGCATTTATTTGATGTGTCGATGTCTTTACACTATTTAATGAAAGAGTTTTTAAATTGGCTATTTTTTTAGAGAGTAGGGAGAGAGGTGGTCCCTTTGCAATTGTTCCGTTAACGAGACAAAGAGACATTAAATTTGGTGAATTGTTTAATAGCGATGCGAGCTGTTTAGCGGAAAAATTAATCTGTTGGGCTAATAAAAATCTTAATGAAGTAGTGAGAAGTAGCTCTTCATCTTCTTCATTCTCATTGTCATTCAATGGTTCCAATTCACAATTTTCTATGGCCAGTGAGAGTAGGCCTTCTCGTTTATTGAGAAAAGAAGATAGAGAGACGGAGCTGTTTGTTAATGAAATATGAACTAGTTTTTTGAGTATGTCAGGACGATTTTTTAATAAATAGGCGAAATAAAGTTTGTCCGCCTCGGCGGTGAGTTGAGGAGTTGCCAAAGTGGGTTGTAAGAATGGCGGAATCGGTTTTTCTTGTGGTTCACATTCGAGTGCTTTTTCAAAATGGATGTACTTTTGCCGCCAATCTCTATCCGTATTTATCTGAGTGTCAAATGACCATTCGAGTGCACCGACTAAATCTTTTTGTACCACTTCAGAGTCATTTAGATCGTTAAATAGGTTGGGTAAATACAGCGTTAAGGAATTGATAAAATGGAAAAATATATCAGGAGAACTCAACACTTTGGTGCAGAACGCATCAAACTCAGAGGTATTCAAAAAAGTAACCCGATCCCCGATGAGATTTAATTTTTTTAACTCAGCTGCTTCTTGGGAGGGATCCAGTTCATGATATTGGAGAGGGATGTTATCTACTTCCTCTACATCGTCTATTTTTTTTAAACCTTCCTCAGTAGGAAAATACACAGAAAAACAATCATCTAGTAATTTTTTTATAATCCGTTGTTTCAGGTAACGATTTTCGGTGGTTTCGCTCAACTTGCATTTAAGAATGATGATTTTTTTTTCGAGTTGAGCGGAGTTTATAGCAATGGTATCCCAGCATTCTGGATTATCTGCCAGAGCTTTATCCAGGTTCAGGACCCCGCCATTTGGCTCAACAGAAGATTCAATCGTTGGTAATTGATTTTTTTCATATAATAAGTCGAGATAATCGAGGATTTCCGTTTGGGTTTTCATGCAATTCCTAATCTGAACTTAATGCACAGCTCGTACTTCTAAGTGATGGTTTGGGCAATTATATATCTTTTGGTGGATTTTGTAGACATTAGCGAAATCGCATGGCCAAATATTTATCAATCATTTGGCGCGAAAGACTGATGGGTTTGGGGAGTTGCGGGAGTTTTTTTATAGAGAACCATTGAGCATCTTCAATTTCCGCTGCATCGATTTGAATTTCACCGCTGTCATATTCGGCAATGAAACCTAACATCAAATTACTTTGAAATGGCCAGGGTTGAGAGGAAAAATAATCCAAGTTTTTTATAGTTAATCCCACCTCTTCTTTTACTTCGCGTATCACCGTATGTTCAAGCGTTTCTCCAGGTTCTACAAAACCTGCCAGTAGGCTGTAAATTCCAGGCATAAAATGAGGCGAGCGCGCAAGCAAGAGTTCATCACCTCGCCAGATTAATGCCAACATCGCAGGTGCAATTTGGGGGAAAATTAATGAGTTACATTCGGAACATACTTTAGCTCGTTCTTTTGTACTGTATTGGGTTTGATGACCACAATACCCACAAAACTGAGTACTTTTATCCCAATGTAAGAGTTGCTTCGCTTTGGAAACAAGTAAAAAAAGATCCTCGTCGCCCAGCAATTCATGAGCCTGCCGAATATGTTGAAACGTAGTATCTTTGGATAGTATCTTGGGTTGTTCATGAATCTGTACAGCAAAACAGGGAGTACTTCCATATGTTCCTAAATAAATTTGGCGCTCAATAAGGAGATTAAGTGCGCTCAGGCTAAAAAATTTGGGTATCGAATGGTTCTGTAAAAGAATGTCTTCACCATGAAAGATAAACCAGAATGCGGGTTCAACAAATGAAGTGGGAGGATGAATTTGTGATGTAAATGGTTTTGACATAAATAGAATCCAGAATGTGTACTACATAATAAGTGTACATAATGGTTTTGTGGGTGGTCAAATAGACTCTCGCTGTTTTTTATTCCCACCCTAACCCTCTCCTATAATGGGAGAGGGGATGGTATTGAAGTTATCTCATGAGGACAATTGAATCCCTTCACCCCGTTGGGGAGAAGGTGCCCATCGGGCGGATGAGGGGAGTAGAAATCCCCCTAAAACATCCCATTACTATTCGCTGACTCCGCAGGAATTGGTTGAATAACATCCCAATGTTCATAAATTTTATTGTGTTCCAGGCGGAAAATATCAACGATAGCACGTCCTTTCGTCCCAGGCTCTAATACAGAATGGACATGCACAATCACATAATCTCCTTCAGCGAAAATTCGTTTGATTTCACTATGTGATTGCGGATAGGTACTCTTCAGATAATTAATGTAATTTTTAAAACCGTCAATTCCATCTTGAGCTATGGGATTATGTTGGATGTACCAGGCACCAAGGTAGTTTTGTGCCGCATCAAAGTCCTTTTCATTCAAGGCCTTTTGATAAAATTGGGTTACAATTTGTTTATTCGTTTCCTGAAGTGCTCCTGCAATGCCAGAAACTGAGTGTATTAATAAACCACTGGTTAAGAGTGACAACAGTATTTTATTCATTATTGCTCCTTATTAATCAAACAAATTGATTATAAATGGCTATTTAAATTAAAAAAGCGCATAATTTTGACTAAATATATCTAATATTTTGATGGATTCGAGGGGCACTATGACGAAAGTAACTCTTGAGCAATGGCGGGTATTACATGCTGTAATTGACGAAGGAAGTTTTGCTAAAGCAGCAATGAAACTGCATAAAAGCCAATCAAATATTAGCTATACAATAGCAAAACTTCAGGACATGCTCGGTTTACAATTACTCCAGCTTGACGGACGAAGGGCGGTGTTGACCGAGCAGGGTATTGAAATTCTAAAATTATCACGCCAAATTACCAGAGCGGCAAAAAATGTAGAGAATGCCGCAGTTAATTTAAAATCAATTTTTGAAAAATCGCTCCGACTAGCCATTGATGAGATTTTTCCATCCTCTGTATTGATGATGGTGTTGCAACAATTTGCGCAGCAGAATCAACACACCAAACTGATTATCACTCATGGGTTGTTATCAGGTCCTAGCGATCAATTAATTAATGGTGAGGCTGAATTAGCTATTATTTCAAAAATTCCAGAAGGGTATACAGGCAATAAATTGATGGATGTTCATTTTCTTCCCTATGCTCATAAAGACAGTACTTTGCATCAAAAGCAGCTCACTCTCGAAGATCTTTATGATGAGCGCTACCTCATTGCCCAGGATTCTGGATTAAACAAAAAACGTGATGAAGGCTGGTTAGGCTCTGAATTCCACTGGAAGGTGAGTACTTTGGAAATGAAGATTCAATGTGTGGTCCATGGGATAGGTTTTGCCTGGTTACCGCAGCAAATGATTGAAAATCGAAATCTTCCCATCCTTCCTTTGAATATGGAAGAAAATAATATCAGAACTTATCCCGTTTATTTAGTGCACCACCAACCTCAAGAAATGGGGCCATCAGCAAAACATTTAATTGAGCTTTTTAAAAAATACACGTGCTCCTAGAGCTCTATTTTTAATGAGGCCAAATGAGATAATGACATCAGTGTTAAATTGACATATAACATATAAAGGAATGAATCAAAGTCTCCTAAACACGAGAAAAATATGAACACTGCGAAAAAATACCTAATCAGCGGTTTAATGATTTTGTTTTCTGTTTCAGCAAGTAGTATGACTGAAAATGTTTCCCAAGCTGAATCAGATGCCGCGCGAATTTCAATGTTGGAGAAGGCGTTGGCTCCGCAAAAACTGGAGGAAGTCGCCGCTTTGTTTGCAAAAGCCAACAAAGAACGAAATGGTGCAGTCCAATTCATGTTGTTTTCGGAACAATTAAAAAGCAAATTTAAAGATCGCTGGCCTTATTGGGTTTCTGGTGTTTCCAGTCCCTGGATTACGTCTTATGAAATTAAAAAAGTAGTTCAAAGTAAGAACACTTGGAAATTTAAAATAACGTACCAATGGGCAACCGCGGATGGACCATTTAATCCTCCAATGGTGCAAACAATCCTAGTAACACCTGTTCCTAAAAACATGAGCGCATCGCAAAAATTTTGGATAACTGAATTTAATGAACAATAGTTAAAAAGAACATGTTCGTCATTCGTGCTAATACTATAATTATTTTAAGTACTTGTTTAAGGAATAACAAATGCATAACGGAGAAGAAGTAATAAAAAAAGATTTTCAAAGTATTTTACTTCGAAATGGGTTTTCTACTCAGGAATTTAAAATAACGATAAAGAATGGCTCAAGTTATGATCCCAATCAAATAGTCAGCACCCAAGTGTGGATTACCATTGAAAAAAATTCGATACAGAAGAAATATGGCTTATACCGAACTAATTGGCCATATGATTTTGAAACAGATTTAAATAATGGTTATTTTAACATCTAACCAGATTGCCTGGGTAATCCCCCCAGGCATATAAAAACATCAAATTACCAAGCGTCTTTTCTAGCTATTTCTGCTAAGTCCTATGGATGCAGCGACTGCTAAAGCCAGCCCCACTCCAATTACAGTAGGCGAGAAAAAGTTATATCGGTTGGCTGCTCCATTCTCTGGAGATGTAGTTTTTGCACCATTTACTTGTGGCGTATTAGAATTTTGGTCATTTATGGGTTTTGCTTGTGCTTCTAAAAACTTACGTTCTGCAATTTTGTCTTTTGAATCATAAAAAACTGGCTCGGTTATAAGCACTTTCCCACTCGGTGTTAGTGGTTTTCCTACTATAGATGAGGCTTCAATTTCTGAATACCCACTTTTCATCAACTCATGAATTTCTTTGTCTAATACTTCTTGGGTTGGAGACGCACTGGTAGTAACTTTAAGAAAACTCTCATCAACCTTTCCTTCAGTTTTACCATCATTCCAGTGGACACTTTTTTTCTTTGGTGCTTCAATAGTTGATGATTCTTGCTTCTCTTTCATATAAACCCCATTCAATATACATTGGCTAAAAGTAGGCCAATTTTAACAATCAATAATTAAGGAAATATGAAGAAACTGTATTTTTTTAGTTCTTTGTGTTTCAAATATAATAAATTCGATGTGTTTCTAAATTTTGGACTCAGGTTTAAGTGAGCAACCTAATTGTTTTATTCAACTATAATAATAAATAACATTTTTATATTGGCCAAATTCCATTTAGGTTTAGATGAATACGCATCAAAAAGTATAATAATAGGGAGAAATGGATGCTTATCGATAGGGGACACTATGCTGCTTATGTCGCAGAGCGCTCACCTACTTGGCGCGTTTTTTTCCCTCCTGCAGTTCTATCCTTAATCTGTATCTTAATTGAATATAAAACTAGTTTTCTTGTTTTCCATGTCCTGGTTGAGTTAATTTCGGTGTTTATCGCCTTAACTGCAATGACGGTAGCAGCGACAACGACCCAATTCACAAAAAATCAGTTTGTGGTTTTTATTTCTTTAGCAGCCGGTTGGTGTGCATGTATCGATATTGCTCATCTTTTAGCTTATCAAGGAATGAACTTATTACCGCGTGGTGGAGGGAATCTGAGTACCCAGCTTTGGGTTTCTGCGCGAATCATTCAAGCTTTATCTTTTCTTTTTGCTATTTATTTTTTTAGACATACCATGAGAATTTGGGTGGTTAATCTTTTTTTCTTTTTTATTATCCTCGCTATTTTTACTGCTATTTTCTCGGGTTATTTTCCTACGACCTATATTAATAATTATGGAGTTACTTGGTTCAAACTCTATTGTGAATGGAGTGTTGTCCTCATCCTATGCATGACCCTCATCTTGCTTTGGTATGAGAGAGCAATGATGTCGAGAGAGTTGTTTTTTTATATGAGCTTGAGCCTTATTTCGATGATAGGTTCTGATTTAGCATTGTCTACTTATAAGAATTTATTTGGTTTTGAAAATATAGTTGGCCATGTATTAAGAATATTCTCATATTGGTTTATCTACATTGCGTTGGTGGTACAAACATTACGTCATCCTTTTGCAATGTTGGCACGGGTAGCAACGACTTACGATAACATCCCTGACCCCACTTTTATTGTTCAATCAGACGGCACCATCAGCCAAGCAAACAGTGCTGCTGGAGCATTCACTCATATAAAACCTGAAGAATTAGTGGGCTTATCTTCCCATATGCTTTTTCATAATAAGTCTATAGAACCAGAGCAATGCCCGGTATGCTCTCAATTGTCTATTTCAAAACGTCAATTTATTCTGGAAATTGAGACTGAAAAGAATGAATGGGTAGAATGCAGCATGTCATCGATTGATTCTGATTTTTTTCCTAATTCCTGGGTACAAATAGTAAGGAATATTACTGTGCGTAAGGCTCTTGAAAAAGAGCGAAATAAATTGACTTATGACTTAGGTGAGCGTGTTAAAGAACTTCGTTGTCTTTATATGATTGCTAATTTAATTGCACTTAGCCACTTGAGCATTGGGGAATTATTTACTCAAATTGTCAATGTATTGCCAGATGCATTTCAATTTCCAAAGCATATGGTTGCAATAATAAAAAGTGATTGGGGGGAGTTTAGTTCAGACCTAAATGTGGATATGGATAAACTGCTTTATCAATTAGAAAAAGAGTTTCTAATTGAAAACCACTCTATAGTAAAAATAAGCGTCGCTTACCGCTCGCAACCACCACAATCCACAACTCTTTTTCTACCTGAAGAATCAACGCTATTGGATTCAGTAGCGACGCTATTGCAAAATGCGCTAACACGATTGTACTCGGAACAAAAGGCGACGGAGGCCGAAAAACGATTTAAAGAAAGTGAAGAACACTTCCGGGCATTTATTGAACAAGCACATGTTGGCGTATATATACGGAGTAAAAAAAAGTTTTTGTATGTAAATCCACGCTTTTGTGACCTGGTTGGTCGAACAGAGGCAGAATTGTTATCCATGGGACTGTTGGATTTAGTAGAGGACAATCTCATTAAAAAATTAATTCTCAAGAATTGGCGGCTATTAGAGCACGGCGAATCGAGTATTGCCTATAACCTTCCTTTAAAAAGAAAAAATGATGGCGCCTCTCTAATTCTAAGGGTTGATACGACAGTTATTTCCTGGAATGGACATTTCGAGTATCTTTCGATAGTGGATGATGTTACTGAGATTCAACATGCGAAAGAGCAAATCGATCAATACATTAATCAGTTAGAGACGGCAATAAAAGGGACTTTCATGGCAGTTTCCAACATGGTCGAACTTCGTGATCCTTATACTGCAGGTCATGAACGTAGAGTAGGATTAATAGCGAAAGCAATTGGTGAGGAATTGGGATGGTCCCCCGAGCGTTGTGCCTCGTTAGAGCTCATGGGATTGGTTCATGATATAGGGAAGATTTCAATACCTGCTGAAATTCTCTCCAAGCCAACCCGACTTACTGAGATTGAAATGGAACTCATGAAGATACATCCCCAAGCAGGTTATGATATTTTAAAAGATGTTCCACTTAAAGAACCTGTTGCAGAAGTCATCTTACAACATCATGAACGACTTGATGGCAGCGGTTATCCTCGAGGATTAAAAGGAGAAGAGATTTTGCCTGAAACCTTGGTGGTTTCTGTAGCAGATGTTTTGGAAGCGATGACCTCACATAGACCGTATAGGCCCGCATTAGGCATTGAGGCTGCAGTAGCAGAAATAAAACGAGGTAGGGGTGTTCTTTATGATACAAAAGTTGTGAATGTAGCATTGAAGTTGATTGAAGAGAATAAACTTCCACTCCACCCATAAAAGAACCAATGACCGCTCCTTCCAGCATATAAGACAATGAGTCAAGAAAAAGCGTTCTTACATATTCTTTAATTAGACAAATCCTATGCAATATCACTATATTAATAATTATATTCTTAAGCTAAAGGTTGATGTATGTTTCGAAAAACTGCTCCTTGTTTTTTCGCAGTGGTTATTGATGCTTTAGGTTTTGGTCTTGTTTATCCAGTAATGACAGCACTCTTTACAGCGAATCATAGTCCGGTTTTAAGTGCCGATGCCAGCCTTGCTATGAAACATTTTTATTTGGGATTAAGTTATATGCTCTATCCTTTATGCATGTTTTTTGGCACTTCTTTTATGGGCGATTTATCTGATGTTTGGGGACGAAAAAAAGTATTGTTATTATGCATGCTGGGGATAACCATCAGTTTTTTGTTAATGGGAATGGGAGTCGCCTTCTCTTGTTTGAGTTTATTACTTATTGGCCGAGCTCTTTCTGGGTTAATGGCCGGTAGCCAACCCATAGCTCAAGCGTCTATTGCTGATTTGAGTACTCCTGAAACCAAGGCCTTAAATATGAGTTTAATTTCCATGAGTTTTAGTTTTGGTTCTGTTCTTGGTCCCTTGCTTGGTGGAGTCATGTCCGATCAACAATTACTCCCGTGGTTTACATTTACTACCCCCTTTCTAATGGCCGCATTGCTTGCATTTATTGCTTGGATTTGGATAGAACTCGGATACCAAGATACCGCTTTAGTTCTATCCCATAAAAAAATTTCTATTTTTCGTCCAATCCAAATTTTTATTGAAGCATTTCAACATCAATCGGTTCGTATGCTGGCTTTAGTGTTTCTATTGATGCAAATGGGATTTAGTCTTTATTTTCAATTCATCATTGTACATATGAAGATGGTTTATCATTACACCAACTGGCAGTTAGGAGCAGTACAGGGGATGATTGGTTTGGGTTTTGCTATTGGTATTTTAATTGGCATGCCTTTATGTGTGAATCGATATAAAGTCCATCACATTGCTGTATTGACCCTTGTCCTTACCGGTCTGGGGCAGTTACTGGTTTATATTATTCCTAATTCGTTATTACAATGGCCCTTGGCAGTAGCGATTGCAACTTTCGATATTATGGCGTTTGCCTGTTTATTAACGTTATTTTCTAATGCGGTGGATGCACAATCGCAAGGATGGGTCATGGGAATATCGGGTGCGGTGATGGCATTTGCCTGGATGGTCACGGGTTTTGGTTCCAATTTATTATCCCTTTTGACCAGTGCGGGTTTGATTGCTGTAGGTGGCATATTACTACTTGTTTCAGCGGTACTTTTATTAAAAAATAGAACTGTGTAGTAGAGAATGCTCCGTAAATAATATTTGTGGGGCTTCCTTTTTTTATGTAAAATTATTACTCACCTTGCAGGAGAGTAATAAGCGATGTACAAACCTAATATATTAATAGTCTGGTCTAATTATTATAAAGATTTAGCGGAAAAACAGTTGGATGTTTGTTTAAACAAATTAAAGCAATATGACTATAATTATCAGGTTGAAACGGTGGAAGCCGGAACCTATGAAATCCCGACGGTGATCCAACATTACCACCGCGTTAATCCCTTCGATGGTTATTTGCCATTGAGTTTATTACTTAAAGGTAAAACCGATCATTATGAGTTTATTTGGGAACATGTTAAAGAATGTTTTATTCAATTTGCTTTAGATGGATTAACCCTGGGTAATGGAATTATTTCTGCTCCAAGTATGGATATTTTATGCGAGCGGGTTGAAAACGGAGAGCGAGTGCAAGAAGCAATTAATGCGGTTGATTATTTAATTCGTTTTAAGAATAAACAAAATAAAAAAGTTGCGTATGCCTAAAATTCTAATTATTTCTTCTGGTGTCCATAAAGATTTAGCAGCAGAACAGCTGGAGCTCTGTGTAACCCTGGTTAAAAATGCAGGTTACGATTATCAAGTGGAGCTATTACAAGCCGGTGCTTATGAAATTCCGTTTGTAATTAATACGTATCATCAAAAAAATCCTTTTGATGGTTATATTGCTCTAGGATTAATCCTTAAAATAAATCTAGATCACTATGATAATATCATGTCTCATATTCGCTATTGCTTCACTCAATTTGCTCTAAACGATATTGTAGTGGGAAATGGAATTATTACTGGCTCAACCATTGAAGAGTTAAGTGAAAACGTTCGCAGTGCAAACCCCTGTCATTCAGCTTACCCATCCGCGTTTAATGCGGTAGACTGTCTTATTAAATTGAAAAACAAAATAGCACCTACTGCGTCCTGAGGAGTCTTCAAAAAGTTCCTTGCCTAGCATTTCCCCCGGGTATGGCTTGTGCTTTCACCCGGGCTACGATACAAATTTCCTTAAGTTCATTCCATTGAGAAATTGGCTACTTCAACTCAGGTACCTTGGGTACATTTTCTAATTGCTTTGTGGGCTTACGCGCAAAAAAAGAGCCCAGATAACCGAAGAGAGAGCGATTAGAAGGGGGTTCTGCTTCTTCTTTAACCTCGACGATTTTGGGTTCCGGATACAAGTTTTCCTGCACCATTCTAAAACCCGAAAAAACGCTCTTGAGGACTAGAGGTAACAAGCTCAACATAATCAGCATACTGGCCAAGTTGGTCGATTCGTTAAATAAAGCATAATTGGTTAAGGATTCCAAAACCGCAATAATTAAAGCAATTCCTATAGTATTGGAAATCAAGGTAGATGCATTGATATTCCTATTATCCATCGGTAAGTCGGCGCTTTGATTGATCTCATAAAACGCAATCCATAACCACAACAAATCAAAAGCAACGCTATACCAATGCTGCTGTTGCATTTCTGAGACATTAGCTCCTACTGCTTTAGCCAAATCAAACGTCATTTTTCCACTTTTGAGTGCTAAGGCCATTGTAGGTTTTTCTTGTGAATTGGCTAAAGGAGCGAATTGCTGTACAAACAAGCTCTGAGGAAGATTAATATCAAAAAGTTCATAAAAGGTTTTTTCAGAACCAAATAATCTTCTGAGTTGTTCCTCGCTGATATTCGATAACGCATCAACCCCGGGTGCAAAAGTACCGTCATCAGAATGATGAGCAATGACCATGTTCGAATTTTTCATCATCATTACATCATTCGTCCCATCTCCATTGGCAACGACAAAATAATTATGATCTTTAAGAAAACGCGCCAGAGTACCTTTCCCCTCCGTACTCATTTCTGCAAAAATAATTACAGGACGTTTTGCTTTATCTCGGGCCATTAATTGTTGAAAACGCGCTAATATCGCTTCATTAACACCCGCGAATATAACCGTCGAATCAGGAGAACAAAGTTCTTCACTTAAAAGGTTAAGGGTCTCCTCTTCAATATGGGCAGCTCGAATAGTGATAATCTTTTTTGCATTTTCCGGACATAATACTTTGGCAATATTTACTGCCGCTTTTGTGGTATCACCGGTCGCTACAAATACCGGAACCGATATTTCTCTACATTGCGCAATAAATTTTTCTGCACCTTTTTTCACTGGATTATCAATAATAAATGTGCCGTGATATTCCAAATTTTTAAGCAAGTCTGGATGTTCTAGAAGGAAACGTTCAATCTCTTTTTTATCATCTATATCAAATAATTTCTTTAAAATCGTAAAGTCGTGTTCATTAAGTTCGGCTTGGGCGATACACCAATCACGGGATAAGACCGCAGTGCGACTTTGCATCTTAGTATAGTCTTGCAATAAAGGTGTTTTTTGAAACGCCTCGGCTTTAGGTACTCCACAAAAGACAAGAGCAAAATGCTCCCCATCCTGGACAAGGGTAAGTCGTCCTCCGAACGTACGATATAAACCCAGATGAAACGTCTCGATCTTTTTTTGTTGTTCTGTAGCAGTAATCACCTTTCTAAAATGATTGTTACCGAGAGTAGTTACTTCCAAACAGTCTTTATCTGCCAATAAGGTTTTGAATAATTCTAAAATAGCATGTTCTTCGGGTTCTAATTCCTTTTTATTGTTTGTAAAAGCATAGCAAAATACTTCAAATGATTTACGCCATCGTGCCTCTTCAGGTAGAAGCATATCTTCTTTTCTTTCCTTGAGGAGCTGTTGAACTTCGGGCGACATATCGGAGGTCCATAAACCGAGCACATCCATTCGTGTCGTAGTCAGGGTTCCTGTTTTATCCGAAATAATAGCGACACCATTGGAAAACTGCTCACGATAGTATCCGCCTAAGGCATTACATAAATCCACAATTCGCAGTGCGTCTATCGTCTCAAAAGGTTGATCTCCTAAATTACTATTTAATTTTTTCATCAAGCGGCTATTTACTGTTTCACGTAAAAAAGCTTCAGAAAAAGGAATCATTGTTTGAAAAAGAGTAAACATTAGCCTGAGGGTTTCTGCAGGCATTTGAGTAATATCTCTTTGTAAGAACGCTGCCATAATTATGGAGCCTAAAATAGAATATAAGACGTTTCTTTGTTTGCGCTGTGCAATCACTTTATTAATGACGGCTTCTTTTTCATAATTGCTGTTTAATAACAGTTCTTTCTCGGGTTTGATTTGAATAAAAATATTGTTCTGACCGTATGTATTTAACTTATCACCAACTAGCACTCCAGCTTGTTTGCCATCCCTTACTGCATACAAATCCACTTTTTTGTAATTTGAAGTAAAATCCGGTTTGGTATGATGTTCAATCCAAACATCTTCACCATTTTGGGCTTTAAGATTGACGCTAAATTTTTTTCGTTCCAACGTTTTTGTAAAATCACCTTCTAAGTTACGTTGTAGGGCAATCAACTCGCCAGAAATTGGTACACAATCTAAATTGATGCTTTCATCACAAAGTACCAAATCACCCGTACGCAGCTGATAGCGGGGTATTGAAACAAACTTTGGACCACTCGCAGTAAATCTTAAAACTTGATGTAGTTTATGATTGTATTCGTAATCATGGTCCAACTTTTCTTGCTGTACACGCATTTTTTTTATGGTTGATGGGGTCAAATCGGCTAATAATGCAGGTAAGTTACGAAATTTTTGGACAATTCGGTCGGCATAACGAATGTTGTGAGAAATTAATCCTAATTGAAATGCGCGCGAACTGACCATCAATTCACTGGCGATAAAATGATTTATTTGAAAATAAAGATTGGATAAAGGGGTTAGACCACTGGAAATCACTGCGGTGTCTGAGCGTTGTGCTCCGCGATTGTACTGAAAGCGGACCAGCAACTCTTGTACTTTTTGAGTAAGATAAGAAATTCCACTTGGAACCACTAATGCACTCGCTCCCAGTCCGGCAATTAACGAATATTCATCAGAAATTTGCTCATTGAGTAAAAAGGTAGTGCCCTTAAAAACGGAACTGTACATATAAACGATTGCGGTAATTTCACTGGCCATAGCAATAGATAGTGCTGGACCGGCATTAAGTTTCTTATCGGTAATTCGATTTAATGCACAATAGCCCAATATAGCGGCACCATAAATAAATTTGATAATAAAATCATACTCCGGGCTTCCGACGAGGTATTCACTAAGTTGCGGGGTTAAATAATCACCAATTAGTAATGCTGATCCTGAGTAAATCGCTGGCCATATGTATTTTTTAAAAGTACTCCAATCCATAGAGTCTAAAGAAAAAGTCCAAGCTAGTGTGTTATAGAGTTCTTTCACCCTGAGTGAAAAAAAATTGCTGATCTCAGTTGCTGTGCTTCTTATGTAGTACGTTCGATCGGGTTCGGCGTGTTGTATTAATTGAAGTGCTAAGGCTCTGCTGTCGCCAGGATTTGTTTTTGAATTATTTTTTGAGGGAGGTATTTTTGTTTGCATAGTAAATCCTTTTGTGTACACCAATAAACGCCATTGGATATTTAGGGCCCATCTTGATAATTAACTTATCTCTAAAAAAGGTTCAAGTGAATTTTAATAAAAATAATTATAAAAATGCGTTAGTTAAGACGATGAATTTTATGCAAGCAGTGGAAGTAAGCATAGGCTACCACCTATGCTTGGTTGATTATTTAAGGTTGCATATCCAAATTACGTTTAAGTTCTGCCGTGGGTTGTGGCTTAACTGAATTAGCAAAGAATCCTTTTTCTGCAACCAGCGGTTTATTTGCTAACGCCACTTTATTACCTGCATCCTTGGTTTTTTCCCCCGGAATAAACATAATATCCTCTAATTTTTCCGTGCTCTTTACATACTCCTTCATACAACAATTATGCGCTTTCAAAGTATCCAATAAATTTCCGGAAGCGTCTATTTTTAAAGAACTTTCTTCATCGATACTAAAGAGCTCACCTTGATGATTCAGTCCATAGCGTGAAGAAATAACCCCTTTATCTGTACTGGATACCAGGGTAAATGTAAGCATTCCTGATACTTTGGCACTACTTTCACGTATCACAAAAGGATAATCATCATGCTTTGCCAGAACGGCCTTAGTTTGCGAGGCATCTGCTACAAAATAAGGACTTTTCGTCAATTCATCGTAAAGAGCTTGTCCTTTTGAAATTTCTTTGGCCTTGGGTTTCGCTTTTCGTACTTCTTTTTCGGAAACTTGCGTCATTAGTTCAAAATGCATAGTCAGAGTAGCAAACAGTCCTTCAGGAAGAATCGAAATTTCAATTTGTTTCTCTTCATCAACTGCGAATAATTTACCCTCCATATCCAAACCATATCTTATGTGAGCCATATCCTTTCCAGCCTTTTGAACCGCAGTGAAGGTGAGTAAACCTTGAACTGGGTGTGTGCTTGGATGGATAACAAAAGGGGCATGGGGATGTTCAGTAAAGAATTGTTTAACTTCCTCGTGAGAGTTGATAAATAGTCCACGTTGAGCAATATCTTTTATAATAGAAACTATTTTTTCTTCAGGTTGTACTGGTACTGTAAATTCTTTAAGAATTTCTGCAAGATGGTCTAAGGCATGAAGATTTTCATGCATTTTTTTAATGCAGAATCTATAATTAGCTATTGGTGCTCCTACTCCAGAAATTTCTGCTTTTAGACTAACATCTTCTCCAGCATAGGCATTTAAACGTAAACGGACATTTTTAGGTATCAAATGTGGATGTTTGGTAAAATAATCTTTTAAAGTAAACAATATATCCAGTCGATCGTCAAAAAAATCAAATACTATGGTTTCATCTGGATGATCTGCTGCAGCTTTTTGCATTTGCGCAAAAAGAATGGTTCTTTTATATTCATCTACTTTGTCTACGTCCAAAGATATATGTTTATGGATATTCTTTCTAGAGTCCATCCATGTATTATTCTTAATCTCATCCATTATGCGATTAAATGAGGTACCACTTTCTAAGTCTCCTTCTATATCCGCAAGCATTAAAGGATCTAAGTTCATACCTAGGGCGTTGCAAATGGTTTCTATTGCTGGGCAACAAGAACCTCTAAAATTGTATATATAGCCACTATTCATTAGGTCTATACTATAGTCTTGCCGGGTAGAACCAATGAATGCGTAGACTGCTGAAGATTTAGCATTTCCTTTTTTAATCCAATCCAGGAACGTTCTGTTTGTATCAAGAACCGCATTACCCAAATGTTTAGTTAAATCCTTATCGGGAAGTGCAGCATATTTTTTGTTAAATAAACATCCATCAAAATCGAAAGATAAATAGCGTATGGTCATTTGAGTACCTTAAAAGTTAATTCGTAATTAAAAATGAAAAATAAATAAGTTTTGAATTAATCTTTAGCCTTAAGGAACCTTATCAATTTGGGTGAATGTTGAGGTGTAGAAATGATTTAAGAAAAAGGTTGCAAACAAAATAAAATACCTAAACCTTGTGTAGGTTGAGTTTTTGTTAAACGCCGCTGATAAAACTTAAAAAATCTATTCAACAAATCCAATTTATTGATTTGAGATCGCTTAAGTTGTATCAGTCCTCCGATCATACAGAAGTCATTTTGGGTCCTTTATATTCCCAATCCGCCGCATGAATAGTTTTAACAATGGCTGCATTTTATAATTAAATTCTTAAGAGAATATTAAATTAATTAATCTTTTTGTATGTTTATCAATCTACTTGACCCGGGATTTGATTTCAATGTAAAGGAATGGTTTTCAAGAGTTTTAAAATGAGCAAAAGGGGCAAGCATAGCTAGAACCATGCTTGCTAGGTATTACTCAAGGGTTCATATCCAAACCACGTTGGAGTTCAGAGGCCGGTTGCGGTTTAGCAGCGTTTGCAAAGAATCCTTTTTCTGCGACCAGAAGTCTATTTGCTCCTTTGGCTGTATCCGTGTTCTTTTCACCCGGAGTAAACGTAATATCCTCTAGTTTTTTCGCCTTCTTTACACGCTCTTTTAACGAACGACTTTGCTCTTCTAAAGTTTCCAATAAATCCCCGGGAACCTCTATTTTATAAGCATTTTCTTCATCGAGACCAAAGAGCTCCCCCTGATGATTAAGGGCAAAGCGTGAAGAAATAAACCCTTTTGATGTATCGGATACGAGGGTAAATGTGAGCATTCCAGGGAGTTGGGTACGACTTTCACGAATTACAAAAGGTAATTCGTTGTTATTTTTTAGAACGGTAGTCGCGTCTTCTGCATGGACAACAAAATAAGGACTTTTTATAATCTTGAGGTAAAGAGATCGACCCTCCGAAATTTCAACCTTAGGTTTAGTTTGAATTGCAGGCTTGCGTCCTTGTTGATTCTTTCCGGGTAAAAGCTGCTCCAGTTCAGGATACATTTCGATCATCACTTCTTTAAGTGCATTCGCAACCATATTTAAGTCGCTAATATTTTCTTGCATTTGTTTTAAACAGCTTCCATAGGAAGTGAGAGGTATCCCGAGTCCCTGAATTTCCGCTTGCAAGCGAACATCTTCTCCCGCATAGGCATGTAATCGTAAATGCACATTGATAGGGATCATATGGGGATGTTGGGTAAAATAATTTTTTAATGTATATAATATATCCATCCTATCGTCAAAAAAATCAAAAATGATTTCTTCACCGGGATGCTCTATTGACGCTTTTTGCATTTGTGCAAAAAGAATAGTTCTTTTATATTCGTCGATTTGGTTAATGCTCAAAGAGGCATGTTTATGAACTTGATTAGTGTCATCCATCCAAGAGTCATTAATAATTTCATCCATTATACGTTTGAAGGAAGTACCACTTTCCAAATCGTCCTCTATATCCGCTAGCAACATGCGATCCAAGTTGATGCCGAGATGTTTACAAATGGTTTCCATGGGCGGACAACAAGAACCCTTAAAATTAACCCAAGAACCACTGTTTATTAGGTCGGTATAATAATCTTGTCTTGTAGAACCAATGAAGGCGTAGGCGGCTGAAAATTCAGCATTTCCTCTTTTAATCCAATTTAGAAAGCCTTTATTAGCAGCAAGAACCGCATCACCCAGATGCTTGCTAAAATCGTCATGAGGTAATTCACAGTATTCTTTATTAAATAAACATCCATCAAAATCGAAGGATAAATAGCGTATAGTCATTTGTGTACCTTAAAAAGTTAATTCGTAATTTAAAATGAAAAATAAATAAGTTTTGAATTAATCTTGAGCCTTAAGGAACCTTATCAATTTGGGGTGGATGTTTGAGGCGCAGAAATGATTTAAGAAAAAAGCGCAAACAAATATAAAATAGCTCTAACCTTATTTATGAAAGGCTGAGTTTTTGTTAAACGCCGCTGATAAACTTAAATAAATCTATTCAACAAATCCAATTTATTGATTTAAGATCGCTTAAGTTGTACCAGTCCTCCGCTCACACAGAAGTCATTTTGGGTTCGTTACTCCCAATCCGTATGAATAGTTTTAACAATGGCTGCATTTTATAATTCAATTCTTAAGAGAATATTAAATTAATTAATCTTTTTGTGTGTTTATTAATCTATTGGTTGTATTTGTGCTAAATTTGTATAAATGAAGTTAACAATGCGGCTCAGCGTTCTTGAGACAAATGGATGCTAGTTAAAATGAATACTTTTGATACAATAGCAATTGAATTTGATTTAACCCATCTCAGCATCAAGCAGGTTGCTCTTGACGAATTGAGTATTAATGCCCAGGAGAAAAACAAACTTTATTGGGTTCATTGTAACTTAAATCAAGAGGGCATTGTTAATCAATTAGCAGAAAAACTAAGATTACCCACCCATGTCATTCAATTATGCTCTGAGGAAAATAATTTAACCAATCTTATTGATAATGATAATGCGCTCACACTGCAAATTAAATGCTTGTCTTCGCTTGAGTTAAATGAGGATAATGAAATCAATTTGGATAGCTTGGTCATTCATCTTACCCCAAATTATTGTTTTACCGCGTCGCATGAATCTCTGCCTGTTTTATTTGAGTTCTTCAATAACTGCTCGAAATCAGTTCATTATGCCAAAACACCTTGTTTTATATTATTTTTATTTCTGGAAGGAATTATTAATGATTATGCTAAGGTTCTTTTGCATTATGAAGAACTAGTAGAGCAGTTCGATTCTTTATTACAAACAACGTCTGAGAATCTTTATAAAAATGTCGCAGAGGTAAAACACCAAACATTGCAAATTAAACGTTATTTGATTGCAATAAGAGAAATTTTAATGCGAATTACCAGTCGAAATATTCTAGTTATTTCTGAAAAGTGCCGTTCTTCCTTATATAATTTGTCGAATCATAGTCACCTTATCATCAACGAAGTGGATTCAATTCGTGAGTTATTAAATGGCTTATTGGGGCAAATCGATAATGAGTTGATGCAAAAAATGAGTGAAACGATGGCCATACTCGCAGCATTTGCAGCTATTTTTTTGCCGTTAAATTTAATCACTGGAATTTATGGAATGAATTTTGTCTGGATTCCTGAATTACATTGGCAATACGGATATTTTGGGGCTCTGGGTTTAATATTTATTTGTGCATTATTCTTGTACCTTCTGTTTAAAAAGAAGAAATGGTTGTAAATCAACATAGGAGATATTCCCTAAGGACAATGCTGTTTAGCATAAGAATGAAAAGGATTCTTTTCCTGTTGTTTGAGAAGTTGCTTATCCAATAAAGAGCGACCACTATCGATATAAGCAAATGCATGAGCAAAATCTCTGAGTTCCATAGTAAAAGTGGAGCGTTCTACAGGTGAGATGGTGAGGTTTGTGGTTCCATTTTCTTGCTGTTCTATAGAATGTCGCCCTCCATAAAAGAAATAATGTGAAAACCAATTGCGGTTTTCGTGATGTGGATTACGGAGAATAACAAATTTTCGATGCGATATTTTGCTTTCTTTGATGCCAATCAAGGCATAGGTATGCTGCATGGTAATCCCTTCTGGCGGATTCTCTTTCGGACTACAGACAATGGGTTTTTGTTCTTGATGAGCACTTTTTATGGAAAGAAACAATTGTTCTTCATCATAACTGTACTTATTATCTTCCGGTAAAATTGCATATTTATCCAGCCATTGTTCTACAGCTTCGATTGCTTTAACGGGGGGATTGATGCTGTTTTCCATTCGCTCCCTAATAAAGGCGATAAAGATCTTCTTCGTTAAAAAGAGATGATTTTTGAGTAATTGTTCAAAGTGTTTTTGTTGCAAATGAACCCAATTCCACCATACGTTTAATAACGCAGGTTGATTATCAAAAATATACTGACACATATTGGAAATACTGGCTAATTTATCATATGGGCGCAAAAGAAAAATTAAGGAATAAATATCTTTACCATTACAGCCATATATCACTTGTTTATATAATTCGGAAAGAGAACCCTCCGCTTGTTTGGGGGTTGCGATGGAATCGTTAAAACCACCAAGAAACGCTTTTAGAGCATTCCGACTGTCGCCACTTGTTAAGGTTTTATTGTAATTACCCCCCATAAAAGTTACATAAGCCTTTTCTAGAAAACGAACCCAGTTTGGACCTGAACTCAAAATGCCCCAGGAAGTCGGAAGTGATTTTTCAAGGATAAGCCATTGGGGCTCGTCGTCTTTAAAAAAACGAACATGGATTTTATTTTTGTGCTCAATCATTGCATCGCGAATATATTGTTCTCCGTTGGGCAAAGCAATGATGGCATTAATCACTGAAAGAAGATAACAATCGCCACTCCGAGCACCTTGAGCAATGTGGGAAATAGATAGTCTTTTGGGGTAAAGAGGTGTCAAATTTTTTTTGTGCTGAACTGTAAAAAAAGAATATTCTCCCTGAGGATTTGCGCGTGTTCTCGTAAGTAATCGTCCATTAGACGATTCGATTTTAATGGTTTCAAACTTATTTTCCATAACTTGGGTGCCCCATTGGCATAAGTAATAAAGACCCATAGACGTTCCTTCCTCTCTTATTGAGTGTAGCGCATTGAAATTTATTTGCTCGATGAATTATATTTTAAATTTATGATTATTAAATATAAAATTTAACTTTTAATGGATCAATATGTGTATTAATTATTTTTAATTGATACAAAATACACCGTTTATCTAGAGTGAGTTATCTGATACGAGGTGCACAGATGAGATTGATTAATCTCGGTAGAGGAATTGACTCCCATCAATGTCATGGCAATACTCATCTCATTGCGAATCAGTTCGAGCATATGTTCGACTCCGGCTTGACCTCTTGCTGCTAAAGCATAAACCGTAGGCCGTCCTATAAGCACTGCTTGAGCCCCTAATGCAAGCATGCGAATGACATCAAGTCCTGAGCGGATTCCTGAGTCAACTAGGATGGTTATCTCGGAGCTTACTTTATCTGCTATCATCGGCAGGGCTTTGACTGTAGATAATACCCCATCAAGTTGCCGACCCCCGTGATTAGAGACGATGATTCCATTCGCACCGAACCGCACGGCATCTTTTGCATCCTCGGGATCCAGTATTCCTTTAATGAGCAAAGGCCCTTTCCAAAAATTACGTACCCATTCGAGATCTGACCAACTTATCTCGGGATCAAAATTGTTATTTAACCATCCAATATAATCTTCTAAACCAATCCTTTTGTGTAAATAGGTTGAGATATTTCCCAAATCATGTGGACGTCCCATGAGGCCAACATGATAAGCCCAGGAGGGTTTTAGCATGGCTTGCAAGAAACGACGTTCGTGAGCAAATGGACCCGCCATGCCTGAGTGGAGGTCTCGATAGCGTGCGCTGGGTGTCGACATATCTACTGTAAATATGAGATGAGTCACACCACAGGCTTGGGCTCGCTCAAGAACATTCTGCATAAAACCGCGATCTTTAAGAATATAAAGTTGAAACCAAATAGGTTGAGTACTTTGGCTCGATACTTCCTCTAAAGAGCATAGAGAAACTGTCGAGAGGGCAAAGGGTATGCCCTTTTGGGCCGCTGCTTTGGCTACTTGTACCTCGCCGCGTCGAGCATACATTCCTGTAAGTCCTACCGGACTTAAGATGATTGGCATCGCCAGTTTTTGTCCTAAGAGTTCTGTTTCAAAATGGGGATGTCCTACATTTCTTAAAATACGTTGGCGCAATAATACCTTCGCGAGGTCTTCAGTATTTGCCTTAAGAGTTTGTTCCGTGAACGCGCCACCTTCAATGTAATCAAAGAGAAACCGGGGTAATTTTCGTCGAGCAGCTTCTCGATAATCAGCGATAGATGAAATGATCATATTCATGCCCAATTTATTATGTCAGCACAGCAACAAATGGATTAGCTCCCCCAATTCCTTACAAACCTCTTCGTTTTCTAATTCAGATTCCTACGACGAGGCGTTAAAAAAGCCAGGACAATTGCGATAATAAATAACGCAGGGACATCTCCATATAAATGAGCGAAATGTTGTGGATAATAAAATGACTGGATGGCCATAATACCCCCATGCACGAAGCTGGACCAAACGGTAAACCAAATCAGACTTAGATGTTGAAGCGGATTTTTTGCTGCCATCAGCAAGAACACCCCTAATGTTGCATAGACACCTAATATCATTTGCAAGTAGACGTTGTGTCCGGATTGGTGCCAAGCCCATCCAGATGGCCATAAAAATGTTAAAGGATATACAGCGAAGATAAAAACCAGTCCAAAAATAATTAAGGCCATTCGAAGCATTGTGTAGCCGTTTTTAGCGTCCATGATAACTCCAGTTGAAATGCAACGTTTCTATGTTCATTATAGCAATACGAACTTAATTCAGGATCGTTGAACCGCAGATGGATGTAGCCTAGGTGAAGCGGGGGAATCCGGGTTTCGATCTTTAGGATCTACACCCGAGTTACCTTTATTTTGCAAGTTGGGGTAGATTATCTAATTGTATTTTCACAAGTTTTGTAATTGCTTCTAGCATTTGCTGGCATGACTCAGGATTTCCCGGAGATTGTTTATAAATAATATTTGCTATAAATGCAGATAAAGCCTGAGATATTAAATTATTATTACGAAAATGAGGTGGCAGTTTTTCCACGGATTGAACCAAAGAGGTTAATAAGTTTTGCCCTATAAAATTCATCGCTTTGGAATAATCTTCATTTGTTAAGGTTTCAGCAGGCCGGGGGTTTTCATCTGTTGTCATGTTATATCCTGTAATTTTTGATGAAGTGGAATTATAGAGTTTGCCTCAAAGCACTTCAATGCCTGCTGTTATAACTTTAAAGTTTGCTGAAAAGAAATGGATTGTTATACGATAAATCATCATCAATTTGTTCGTTAATTGTTTGGTTTGATTGTATCTCGCTTATGTTATCGACAGGAGAATAGACTCCATGACTTACTCTAGGATGGCGGGATTCAATGCCCTGATGCAACATTCCTGTAGGATCTAATATGATTAACTCGCCTTTCCCTGTTAAGTTAAACGCGACACTGCTGCCAAATAATGGAGTAGGCTTGGCCCCTTCTTGAGTCAAAATTTTGAATGTTTGTTTGTAACATATACTGGGTTCATCGGTGCTGCTTCCCGTTCCTACCAAAGTAACTTGTCCAATTAAGTCCGACCATAAGAGTTCCCTACCGGAAAGCTCTTGGATGTCAGATAAGATTCGATCTAATTCTTCTTGAACGGTTTCTTTAGTTGTACGCTCACCAAATATATGACCCATATAATAACAAGGAGTTCCTTTTTCATCCTTGGTGACGACTAAAATTCCAGTGCAATGGAGAATACCTTCTGTACCGATAACATCTATATCGCCTTCCTTAAATCCGGCGCCTGCATCAGCACCCACTCTATAGCAACTCAGTCCCTTCATGCTCGGAAGTTGATCTGAGTTGGATTCAAAGAAGAGTGAAAAATCGTTGCATTGTTCTATGAGTGCTTTGATTTCTATCTCGCTCTCATCTTCCTTTTTCTTCTTGAGACTTTTCAATAGTATGGCAGCTCTCCAATATTCTTTTTCATCAAGTTGTGACAATAATTCTATAGCCTCATCCAGCTTTTTATATTGGGATAGTTTTGTATAATATTTTGACATTTCATGAAGTTTGATATTCTCTATATCCAACAGAACTATTTCATGCTCTTCTACAGTTACAACTATCGTTTTCATTATATTGCCTTTTTACAAATTGACTTTTAATTATACATAAAACGGGTCTTTGTTGCAAAAAATAAATACAAATCGATCAAGATCTGTTCTTTTGATGGATAAGCTATTTAGTCGCGAAAGGGCGCTGATATTATTCAGAGTTGTCATGGATGCTTTTATTGTTTTATTATCTGCTTGTATTCAAAGCAAATCACCCTACTTGCAAACTAAGAATGGTCTAAATCTCGTGGAATATCCGATACTCTATACTTTTAGGCGCTGTCCATATGCGATTAGAGCAAGAATGGCGCTCTCCTATTCCCAAATTAGCGTAGAACAACGTGAGGTCGAACTTAAAAACAAACCGCAGGAAATGCTTCAGGTTTCACCAAAGGGTACGGTCCCTGTATTAGTGTTAAGGGATGGGCGTGTGATTGATGAAAGCATTGATATTATGATTTGGGCATTAGCACAATCGGATCCGGATGGTTGGTTATCTATTAATCTAAAAGATAAATGCAAAGAATTGATTCACTTAAATGATCTCAAATTTAAGCCCATTCTTGATAATTATAAATATCCACAAAAATCAGCGGAAAAAGATCCTCTATATTATAGGGAGAAGGCCAAAGAATATCTTAATAAATTAAATTTCTTATTAATGGAAAACCGTTTTCTTTTAGCTAGCCATATCAGCATTGCCGATGTCGCATTGTTTCCTTTTATAAGGCAATTTTACATGGTCGATCCACAATGGTTTGAACAAAGCGAATATAAATATCTACATGGGTGGTTACAGTTTTTTTTAGGTTCAGAACTGTTCCTTACTGTCATGAAAAAAAACATATAACCATAGTATAGGGACACTCCAAGTGATTTATTTTGGTTATGGATGATTTAAAAACGGCTGGTCTTCCGGAGTCAATTGCAGCTTATGATCGTGTTCTGTTTGATTCGCAAACACACCGATCTCTTTAAGATTTATTAATACCCTTGCATGATGATGTCCAGTATGCGCATGAAAGAGGGTCCCAGTGATTCGAACTTTATTACCTTCCTTAATTTTATTCCACTGGTCTTTATCGGTGACAACAAGCTGTAATAATGAAACATTTTTTTCAGGTTGATTGTCATTATTCTTTTTCAGAGTAGGATTAATTTCTACGTCAATAGGTTTATCTAATTGTAGATAACCTCCAGTTTCCTCAACATCACCATCCTTGGTGCTGGTATAATTTGGTGGACCAGGGAACTTAAGTATTTTAATAATCCCAGTTAATTCCACAACGTTTGGCTCATAATAAAACGTTTGATTATTTGCCAAACTAATTATGGGGAAAAGCATCATAATAATACTTATTAAACGAGTCATTTTTTTCCTGAATTTCCATATATAATCAAAGTGTAACCCGAGTTGGGAATTTGTTGAATCTATCCAAATATGGCTTATTAAATAAAATGCCTAATGGACCGTTAGACACTGGTATTCTAAGAAATTTATGAATGCATCCATTGTGCCAAAGCATGAATTCCGGCTTTTAAATCCTCTTCTCTGCCCCCAAATGATAAGCGTACATAGCCTTCTTTGCCAAATGCAACTCCTGGTACAAGCGCAACATGTGCCTCTTCTAAAGCATGTTTACAAAACTCTTCGGAATTCATTTTTTTTACACCTAAACGTTCTAAGGAAAGAAACACATAAAGTGATGAACTAGGTGGTTTTATTGTTAAGCCTAATGATTGATGTAAAGCATTAATGAGAACATCTCTTCTTTTTTGCATGCATTGTTGCACCCACGTGCTTATCTGATTGATTTTGTTTAATGCAGCTATGGCTGCCCATTGGCTTAATGTAGTTACTCCACTTGTACTTTGGCTTACTAATGTAGTTAATGGGTGGATGATGGCGGGGGGAGCAAACACAAAGCCGATTCGCCAACCGGTCATGGCAAAATTTTTTGAACAGCTTTGAATAATAATGATGCGATCCTGAAATTGGTGGAAGGAGCCACATGATACGTAAGTATGCTCATCATAGGTGAGAGCACTATAAACCTCATCTGCAATAACTAGTAGATTCTGCTCGTGGGCGATTTGCAACAACTCGGTAAGCTCAGACTCAGTATACAATGCTCCTGTAGGGTTTGTTGCGTTATTCAAAATTAAAATTTTGCTTTTAGTGCTGCAGGCATTTTTGAGTGATTGGGGTGTCAACTTCCATCCTTGGGTCTCTTGAGTTTCAACGAGGATGGGTACGCCTCCAAATAATTGAGTTATAGAAGGATAAGAGACCCAGTAGGGGGTGGGAATAATCACTTCATCGTCTTTTTCCAACAGTAATTGCATCAGCAAATAGATTCCTAGTTTTCCACCATTAACCACCAGACAATGTTCTTTTGTGAATGAACAGCCATACATTTCATTCATCCATTCACTTGCAAGGTGTCGCAGTTCCGGGACTCCTGATACGGGTGGATAAAGGGTTAATCCTTGTTCTAGAGCCTCCATGGTGGCAGTGGCAATGGATGGATGGGGTGGAAGTTTGGGTTCGCCGGCACTTAGGTTATAAATTTTGATCCCAGCACTCATCTTTTGCTGAGCTAATGAATTAATGACAACAGTTGCTGAATTCTCAGGTAAATGCCTCATTATTTTTGTACCTTTCTAGAATTTGCGATAATGATTTTGAATACACGATAAATAAATTCTTGTTGTAAGTGGTACTGCTCGGATAAATGTTCATAATACTCGAACAATTGTTTCTCTCGCGAGCGGTCCGTTATTTTTTTCCCTTCTTTTGATTTTAACGCGCCAATTTGTTTCGACAATTCTTGACGTTTCGCAAGTATTTCAATGAGGTCAGCATCTGTCTGTTCAATTTGTTTTCTCAATTCTTCGAGGGTTTGCATGATGTTCTCCTTACTTGAGAAGCGTTGCATTATCAGTATGTTTTTTTACTAAGATAAACGCCGTTCGATTCGGCTTGCTGTCTTGAATATCGGCCTCTAATATTTCTAACCCATACAATTGAGCACACCGTGCCGGTGCAATGACTGCCGAATGAGCCGGTAATGTTCCTTCTGCCAAATCTTTTGCTGCTTTTGCTGTATCAATCCACTCTATTTGTTCTAAATCTTTAAATTTTTTTTGCAGAAATTGGCGACATTGAGCTAGACCTTGAGGGTGTGACACGATGTAGGTAATTTGGTGGTATTGAACACCAGGTCTTACTAGCAAACATTGATTGATCTCATGCCATAATTCATCAATGGGGGTAAATAAATGCTTTCCCATTGCTAGAAATGCGGGTTTTACCAAGCCCCCTAAAAGATTAACAACAGGGAATATGCCCAAATCGATGGTTTCATGTTCAATAGCATCAAGAACACCTTCCATATCCAGTAAGTGTACAAGGATGGGAGCTATCCCTTTTTGCTTGGCATAAACCAGGGCCGCTTCTTCAGAAAACGACCCCGCATCACCTGAAATACCAAATAAAGTGATCATGCGATGGCCTCCTTGCGTATTTCTGTTTTCTCCAATGATCGCAACTCAGCTAACTCCAACAAAAAGTTTTCTGTTTTCTCCCAACTTAAACAAGGATCAGTAATTGATAACCCGCCTAAATCAAGGTCCTCAGGGTGTACAGCGTCCACTTTTTGATTCCCCTCTTTGATAAAACTTTCAACCATGAATCCTTTGACCAATTGTTTTAAATCAGGGTATTTTCTAATGCTTTCTAAAACGCTTAAAGCAATGGAGGGTTGTAGTTGATGATTTTTTTTGCCTTCAACAAGACAATTATCATGGCTGACATCAACAATGACCGAAGGATTAACAATTTGATGCATATCCATGTACCGTTTTACTTCTTTAAGATGTGCAATCGAATAATTAGGGGCATTGTTCGAGCCACGTAAGACCATATGAGCATGATTATTACCATGAGTTTGTACTTCATAACCATCAAATACTGCGACGTGAGAGTGTTGTGAGGCAATAATACTATTAACGCCAATCGCCAATGAACCATGAGTGGGATTTTTTAATCCTACGGCACAATCTAAAGCCGAAGCAAAAATTCGATGTTCTTGATCTTCTGAGCTGCGTGCACCAATTGCTACCCAGGAGAGAAGTTCAAGAAATCCTTTGGCATTATGAGTAAATAGTGCTTCATCGGCAATTGGAAGCCCCTTTTCGATGACTTTAATCATCATGTCTCTGGTATATTTTATTCCTGCTGCAATATCGGGTTCAGAAAATAAATCAGGTTGGTTTACAGGGCCTGTCCATCCCTTTGTCGTGCGAGGTTTTTGAATATATACCCTCATGATTAATTTTAATTCGTGTTTTACTTTCTCATTCAATTGCACTAAACGGTTGGCATATTCCAAAACAGCCTGTTTAGGCCACGCAGAGCAAGGACCAACGATCATTAAAAGACGATGATCACGGCCTTCCAAAATAGCTTTTACTTCTCTTCTATCGCGAGTAATTTGCTGATGAGCAGAAAGGGACAAAGGGATTTCTTGAAGAATTGATTCTACAGAAGGTAGTTTTTTTAAGACTGAATAGCTCATCATACCCTCCTACAATCAGAACGTACTGTGGATAGAGCGGGGGAACGACATGTTCGCGATGGGTGGCGCATGATATACACTCCTCTTGTGGTTTATCCAACGCCCATGCATTTTGTTGTCTGGGAATTCGGGTACCAAAACCCCCAGACTATGCTGGGGGTTGGAGTGTTAGTTAATTCTACCGACCACCCAGCTCGGGGCTAAAGAAGCTAAAATAAAAAAAGCAAGCAAAGGTTTGTGGTAAACCTGCTTTTTCATTTAACTTGTGGTGTAAAGTAGAATGGGACATTAAATTTCACAAAATTGTACTATTAATGTACAAATATACAGCTTAGTGAAAAATATGTCAAGATCTTGAGTTATAAATCGAAGTCATTTGAGTTGATAAACCGATAAAAAATCTTTGCAATTAGAGAGATATCCAGTTTTAGTAACACAGGTTATAACTTGCCAGCGACGTGCAATGGGGCTATATTTTTTAATTTCGCTCCTAAAAACGGTAAGAAATGACCAAAATCGCACTTTATTTAGCTGGTGGTGGAGCCCGTGGAGCCTATCAGGCTGGGGCGCTTCAGGCGATCAACACCATTCTTGGTGCAAGGAAAATTCCGTTCAGTATGATCAGTGGTGTTAGTGTTGGCAGTATTAATGCAGCAGTAATCGCCGAAAATGCACTGGATTTTTCTGCGGGTACAAACAAGTTAAATGAATTATGGAGCAACATTACTTGTCAGCACATATTTAAGTCCAGTAATTACGCGCTTAGCATATCGGCGATGCGGAATATGAATAGTATGCTTACTAAGCAACGCTTATTAGGACATATTCTGGATACGTCGCCTTTGCGTCAGTTCATTACGAACATTATTAATTTTGAGACCTTGGAAGATGTTATCAAAAATAAACACTTAGAAATGATGGAAATCATCAGCAATTGTTATGAAGCACAAAAAACCATTTCCTTTTATCAACATCATGCAGAAGAGTTTGACGATTGGGATGATCCGCTTCATAGTAGTCAACGTGTTAACCTGAAAATGGAATATTTTCTGGCCTCAACTTCATTACCTTTATTCTTTCCACCGGCAAATATAAATGGACTTCATTATGGAGATGGGCATGTAGGTTTAGCGGCTCCTCTACGAGGTGCTATTCGTTGTCAAGTCGATAAAATTTTAATAATTGGCACTCGTACATTGCCCAATGTGAGTGACCTCGAAAAATTACAGCGTGGTGACATTGATTTTTCGCGTGTTTTGGGAGGGATGGTCAACGGGTTGTTTTTAGATAATCTTGAGCGTGATCTTGAGATGGTGAGTCACATGAATCATATGGCGCGCATGGTACCAACCGGGGCAGAGTCTCCCCCTTGGCGGCCAATTCAAACCTTGCATTTACGACCCAGTACGGATGTTGCTGTTATGGCTCAATCTCAATACAATAATATGCCTATTTTATTACGTATTTTTCTTAATTTTCTGGGGGCGAAACGTCATTCCGGTGATTTACTCAGCTTTTTATTATTTGAAAAAGCATATACGCGTCAATTAATAAAATTAGGTTTTGATGATACGATGGCCGCAGAGCATTCTGTTTTAAATTTTTTTAATGCCTAAGCTCTGCAATGGTAGTTGAAGAATAACAGTCCCATCATTAATAATCATTTTACTTACATTGTTGTCGTTCGACGCTAAATGATGTCATCCCCGCGTAGGCGGGAATGACCCTATGATTTATCACTTTATGATCATCATCCATTTTGAAGATGGATCAATTTTTTGATTATTATTAGGGTTTCCAGCTGTGTAATGTTTGCTCATTAACGTGCTGGTGGCACTGTCAAATTTATTATTTTTAATGTGTTTGTTGAGACAACTACCTACAGAGCTAGCCCCACCTGAACAGAACGCTTGCTGAAAATCATAATATTGATTGAGACGACTTTTGGCAGCAGTATTACCGATGAAATTGTAAGTAATGTAGTCGCTCAATTTCCATGCAGCTTGTTCATTGGATCTTGATAACTTCAGAGTTTTAAAAGAGGACGCATTCCCATGATCTGTTCCGATAGAGGCCGAATAAATAATTGGAATTACATAACCGTTACGTTCCACTTTAATTGCATGGATTTCATCAAAATGAGTATGCGCTGCAAGCATACCAATAATCATTTCTGGATAAGCTTTTATAATTTTTGAGAATGAGTCTTTATAGCTTGATTCCCAACTTTGTGGAGGAACATGCATGGCTATCAAAACATTGTCATGGTTTGCTTTACTTGTTTTAAGTTCATTTTCCAACCATTGAAGTTCATCTGTAGCACCTTCTCGAGAAGGGTCAAATCCTGGTCGGTATACAAATACAACACTATTTAGCGAAATAAGCTTGAGATGATCGCCTAAATAGGCAGAGTAATAGCCGTATTTCTGGTTTTCTTGTCCAATACAGGCTTCTCCATTAAATGGACATTTAAGCCCTGTTGAAAGAAATCCATCACCATTTCCTGTTATCGCTTTTAACAAATCGAAAGCTGATTCGTCGTTATAAGTAAATGGCCCATAATTTCTTTGGAAGGAATCATTATTACCAAAAATATAAAAATAGGGGGAAGGATTTATTTTTTCATTGAGTTGCTCAAAAACCAAGTTGATATTGTCTTTGGTCGTTTTACGCTTATATGCGTTATGAGCTGGTAAGTCACCAAGCAAAAGCACTGCATGTTTTGTTTCTTGATCCAAGTCGATTTGTTCCCCAATGCTTGCTATTAACGTTTTAAAACTTTCTGGATCCAGTTCTTCAGAAGTATTCGGAAGAGGATTTATATGCGTCGGTTGCCGTTTTGTAATATCCACATGAGGGTCTGAAATTAATAAAACATCGAGTTGATTTTGATTGCTCCCGCTGGCTGCCATAGAAGAAAAATTAGCCAAAGAGAGTGAGATCATGGCTAAAGCTATTATCGATTTTTTGAACGTTATCATCTAATTTTCTCCATCTGTGGTGATGATTCTGTAGTAATTTGTTGTACTTAGAAAAGATCTAAGTTGCTTTACTGACACTACCATCATACCAAATAAGGTTTTAAGCAGGATTAATGTATGTACGTAAATTGCGCAATTAGATTGTTTTTTGGGATTAATCTTATCGCCTTCTACAGGTTTTTACCCCTGAAGTGTTTTACAATCAATAGTGGTTATGTTCAACTGTAGGAGATTACCTAGGTTCGGAGTTTCATAATAACCATGTAACGAACAGTAAATTTAATAATGATCAATTGATTAGTCTTAGAGGAAATAGGAGCAATGGAAGGTGTATTAATTTGTTTAACTCTTCTTTTTTTAATGGTGATCTCTGGTGTGATTACACGGTTTGTTTCTTTTCTACCAGCTCCATTAATCCAAATTACTATAGGGACCATTCTGGCAGTTTTATTTCCTACCTTTGATGTAGGATTTAATCCTGAACTTTTTATGTTGTTGTTCATTCCACCTTTATTATTTAATGACAGTTGGCATTTCCCTAAACGTGAGTTTTTGCTCTATACCAGACCCATTATTATGCTCTCGATTGGGTTGGTTTTTTTTACGGTCGCAGGGATTGGTTATTTAGTTCATTGGTTAGTTCCAATCATTCCTTTACCGGCAGCGTTTGCATTAGCGGCAGCGCTTTCTCCAACAGATGCGATATCCCTTAGATCTATGACTGTTGGAACTCGAGTGCCTGAGCGGATTATGCATATTTTGCAAGGAGAAGCGCTTTTAAATGATGCCTCAGGTCTGGTTTCATTTAAATTAGCGGTTGCTGCAATGGTTACGGGCGTATTTTCGCTCACAGGTGCCGTATGGAGTTTATTATTTATAAGTCTGGGAGGAATTGCTGTTGGCTTTATTCTTACCTATGTTTTTATCTCGCTTTTAGGAAAGTTAACCAAGCATAGCGCTCATGAGACAACTACTGAAAATCTATTGTTACTACTTTTACCATTCACTGTATATCTTGTTGCTGAAAAACTAGGTTTTTCCGGGGTATTAGCTACAGTTGCTGCGGGTTTTACCGTAGATCGAGCCGGGTTTTTAGACAGAACAATGGCCAAAATGCGTATCGAAGGGCATTTTGTCTGGGGGGTACTCGATCTCACTTTAAATGGAATTATCTTTATTCTTTTAGGATTGTATTTGCCTCATTCGATCAAATTTCTTGCCACTACGGGATATAGTTTATCTGAATATGCACGAATTGTTGTGCTTATCACGGTGACTCTAATTTTATTACGCACATTATGGATTTATTTAACATTGCCTTTTGAAGCATTAATATCCAGGCGCAAACGTAGTACCTGGCGTTTCCCTAACATAAAAATAATCAGCACATTCTCACTAGGCGGAGTACGAGGAGCAATTGCTCTGGCGGCGATCTTATCTTTACCTCATATGATTAATGGAGTGCCTTTTCCCGCGCGTAAGCTTTTAATTATCTTGGTTATTGGCGTTGTTCTTTGTTCTTTGTTAATTAGCAGTTTGCTCTTGCCTTTGATTACCCCTGGATTGAAAAACTTGATTCATAAGCATACTCAAGATGAGGAAAATGAAGCAGTGCTTGCATTAACTAAAGCCGCAGTGGAAGCAATCAAAACAAAAATGAAGAGTTTATGTGAAGAAATCAATGAACGGGATAAGGCTTTATGCCTCGAGGTTGGAGATAAGCTAATGGCGACTTTTAATCAATTTATCGCATCGACTCATGGTTCTGAACATGAAAAACTCGAAAGTATGTTAGCTTTAACGTTTGAGCGGCAACTAAGATATGCGGCCCTAGAAGGGGCTCATCTGGAATTGCGTACATTGAGAAAAGAAAGAAAAATTAACAATACGACAATGATGAAAATTATTTCTAGATTGGATTTAAGACAAATGACTTTGCATACGGAGCATCAAACGATTTCAGGTTCTTTAGAAAAAACAGGAAAAGAATAAAAATGTTCCAGAATAATGGCTCATTTTGATTAGAGTTAGATCAATTTCCTACGTACCGCGCATAAAGTGCGGTACGTAGGAGGTAAGCATAAGCGTAGTAGCAGGGCGTAATTTCAGTTGGATTGCTCAGGAATAAGCCGTGGCATAAATCCAAAAATGCTAATACAGAGCACGTTGAACCAATTTATCTTTTTTAAAGCGTATTTGATAATGAAAATACCTCGGTTTCTTCTTTCATTTCTTTTTTATTTCTATGTTGATTGAGCTGGAACAAACAGAGGGAAGCAAGTGTAGGAACTTTATCATGTGCTCGAAGTAGCGTGCTTCTATAGATTTCAGTTTCTTTGATTGATTTTACGGCTGTTTTGGGATTACTCTGTAGCCCCTCGAGTCGAAATCTTGCTGGGGTGTAGGCACCGTTTAATAGCATATGGCGTAAGACCCAGTTATATGAATTTAAATTAGGCATTACACCAAGTTTTTGAGCCAATGCGGTTGAAAATTTTATTTCCTCGCGGTCTTTAGGGGTATTTGCGATTTCTTCCTTCATTAAGTCAATTGACGGTAACTTCAAGCGACCACTAAACACACCACAAGCATATCTTGCTTGCAACTCAACAAGAGGAAATACTGCTCCACGTGCACCGGGATACATCCCTATATATGCGAGATTTTTCGTATCGAGTGGAAAAGTATCTTCATAAAGAGGCGAAGTTGGATTTAAGCGTAAGCTTTCAGGAAGAAATGATAAGTCTCTTTCATAACCAGTACAAAAGATAACAACATCAAATTCAATAGTGCGGCCATCTTTTAAAACAACACTGGAGTTTAAAAAATAGTCTATTTCGCCACGAATAGGTTTTAGTCTTCCGCTACGGACTTCTTTGAAATAATCATCGGCTACCACAAAACCAACAGGTGAAGAAGGGGACATATGCCATTCAGGAACCTCTTGTTGTTCCGAACAGTGTTGCAGCATAAATTGATATAGTTCTTCTTTGGACAAGGGAGTTTGGGCACTGTTATAGGTTTTTAATAAATCTCGGGGTAAAAAAGGACCATTATTTTTAGGATCTGAGGAGCGATATCTTTTGATTACCCAACGTTCTTTCCTTAATAAGTGTATGACATCGGTTACTTTTGCAATTTCTTCTGCAATGGATGTGCCACTTAATGAGCCTCCTACGATTAAAACACGTTTTTTTGCAAACTCTTTGGCAGATTTATATTTTGAACTATGAAGCATTTTGTCATTTAATTGTTCCAATCCCTTAAAATTAGGAACAGAAGGACTTGTAAATTTACTTGATGCAATAATAATTGAATCAAACGATTCTTCTTTAAGTGTGGTTTGGTTTTCTTGCCAACGAATCAGCCATTTTCCATCTTGCTCTAATACTTCAGTAACGCGACATCCAAAGCGAATGTAAGGAAAAAGGTCAAAATGTGTTGCATAGCTGGATAAATAATCATATACCTCTTGAGTTGTTGGGAAATCAGCAGCGTCTCGTGGCCAACTGAAATTAGAAAAAGCGCCCGTATGACGTGAAATATTTACTTTCATTCCTGGCCAAGCAGAACCTTTATCTTCAGGCTTACGAATATCTGGTCCCCATACACCACCAATTCGAAATGACATTTCAAAGAGGGTAGGAACTATCCCTTCTTCAAGTGCAGCTTCAGCGGAAGTAAGACCAGACGCACCAGCACCAATGATGGCTATTTTGGGCATAATGACAAATTCTCCATACGCATACTCGGTATTTTGGGTACTGAACCGAATACCTTTTTGCAGTATTTATATAAGAAATTGTGACGATAAGGAATAGCAAGCATTAAATAAAGGAGGGAGGTTACCTCATGAAAATATCTGGCTCCGTAGCAAGAATAAACAACCGAACGTAGTGACCTGAAGATCGTTCTTTCTATTTGTATTCTATTGATTTTTGCGTATCGAGAGCTACAAATTCTTGATTAGAAGCAGACTTAGTCCCGCTAAATATTCCCAGTTGGCTGCTTTTAACTTCTTCTGTCTTTGATTTTTGTAAAACAGATAAAGCCAACTGTAATTCTTTGGCTGCTTGCGCAAATACTTCCGGGCATTGAGCCAGCACTTTCTCCCAGGGTTTATCATTTAAGGAGACAAATAATTTTTGTTCTAAAAGTTCATCGCGTACAATTTGATACACAATATTAGCTAAATAATTTTTACCCAATGCATCACATACATGATGTGTTTCAAGAGTGTTTATGATTTGCTGCAGTTCATTTAATTTTGAACTAATTCCTGCATCGCGTTTAAAACTATTAAATAAAGATTGAGCATCTTCAATATCGAAAAAGCTATATTCTACCCCTAACTCATTGAAGTATGTTCCGTCTTTATAATAAGCAACAGGTTTTTCACCACGAACCCAAAATCCTAGTTTGGCACAGAGCTCAATGGCATTGTCTTCATGAGTAAATAACTCAAGTTTTTTTACTCTTTGTCCTGCCAAGATAACATTTAAAGCCTGTCTTAAGGCGAGGCTGCAAAGCTCTTTATCCTGATGATGAAGTTTTAGATTCTCAAGAAATGCAATATGTTGAATGACACTTTCATCTGGATAATAATCAAAATCAAGAATTAACTCATTTCCTAGTTTGACTTGGATCTTATCGTTTACAAGACGTACTTCCCATTGACCTGACATGTTCTTTAAAAGAGGAGGGAGTTCTGGTTCATATTGTCTAGACGAAGTGGATTCCGCTTTGTTAAGCAATACTGGGTCTATAATTTTGTAACTAAAACGTTCGATAAGGTAATAATGATCCTTTGGCGTTGGTCCAGTGCGCTGCAACCAATCTGGAAATACTGCTTCGGCGTGATAACCTATTGAATCAGAGAGATGAAATGCTTTATTGTTTCCTCCGCTTTGCGTAAAACGGATGCATTTAATCTTGGGATTTTGTTTTACAATTTCTTCGAATCCTTTCCAAAAAACTTTACCGTATCCTTTATTCAGGTATTGAGCATCAACTCCCATGGAGCAAAATTCGGCTACATGTTCATAGGGACCAGAAAGATATTTAATACGGCGCACACCTACAATCGTTTCTTTTTCATTGATCGAATCGACCATGACATAAATATCGCTTTGTTGATTGAGCCGATTAAAAGTTGCTTTAAAGGACTCTTTATCTTTTTTTGTAAAAGACATCCATTGGATAATATGATCTTGCATCCATATTTCCCAAACTCGCTCATAATCGCTTTCTTTAACTCGCCGAAGAAAAGGATATTTTATCTCAGAACGCTCTTGCATATAATGGGCCACCAAACAAACAGTAATGTCTATTATATTTGTTTTGTGATTAATTGTAAATCATATTGATTGAAATGTGATCAATTGATTTTTAGGGAGTGCTGAAATATTGTTGTTAACATTAGCAAGCATACTCAATGGCAGTTAAGCTTACTCTCCTTGAGCCTACGTCTCGCGAACACGTCGCGGGACGTAGGCAGAGAGGGAATATAGAAAAATATTCTTAGCTTAGTGCAATTTACGTTTAGAGATCATTGTCATTGCCATAACCAAGACCTATATTAAATCCTTGTTGGACCTCATATTTATCGCCAGGTGATTTATTGGTCATTCCTTGATACAAATCATCTCGCACACGACCTGATCGATGAAGTGATTCTATGCTCAAGGGCGCCCCTTTTTCGAGAGAACGAGGTAATTCAATACCTAATGTTTCTCGAGAAAAAGTTTGTAGCTTCTCAGCCAAACCACTTCCAGTTTCTTTGGAGAACATACCCGTGAGACCACCGCGCAGAATATGGCGGTATTCTTGCAACATGAGATCGATCATTTGTTCTACTTTTCTTTCTGGACTTTGATTGCTACTGTCAATCTCTTGTATTTTTTCAAGTAATCTATCCTTGCCGCCTCTGGTTGTTTCCGAGGTATTAATCGCTTGTTCTAATTTTGTTTTTACCTCATGCCACTCAGGGATTTTAGTAGAAGAATTATATACATCTTGGACGGTTTGTAAGGCTTGATATTCTAGACGTTTATTAAGAAATAGCTGATCATTTTGAATAAGGTTCATTTTTTGTTCATAATCTTTGGATAACTGCTGATACAAACTCAGTTTTTGTTGATACTCACTCAACTCATTCTGATATTCATCGTTCGATTTCTCTATATCACGATATTGTTCCGATTCAGGACGATTATCATCAATCCATATAGAAGATAGCCCTTCAAAAGGGATCCACTCTTTTGTAGTACGCGAAGGCTCATTTGGCAAAATGGGTTTTTCGGGTAACATATCTCTTAACTCATTGCCTAAACTCCAGATTTTTTGATTTAATGTACGCTCAAACTCAGTACCGCTATTTATTGAGATTCCACCCTGATTCTGCACATCGTACTGAGCCATTAACTGACTCAAACTTAGGGTATTTCCACCAAGCAAAATTTTCATTTTAACATCTCCTTGTCAATGTACGCTCCTTATATGTATAAATTATAGACAAGCTTGACGAGAGGATCTGTGAATTTTAGACCATTAAAAATGAGTAAATTATGAGGTGAGGCGTTATTGCTAATTTATAGCACGCAGGCACTAATATTAGCCATGCGTGCTGATAGAGGCGAGAGGATTTACTTACCACCGAAGCAGACATCGAGAGTGACTGCATTACTAGCAGGAAGCCAGTGTCCATAACCTTCTCCATGCCAGCGGCTGGTTTCTTCAAGCTTCGCGAGGACTATTTCTTTTGTGAGCTCGTTGCGTTTAACCCAATCAGTACAACGTTTTTTTACTTGCCTACGAATTTGATCGCGCATAAAAGCGTAACGACATGGGTTATAGGCTTCATTTAGGTTATCTGAAATATAAGGTTTCAATAAGTTATACTTATTGACGTGTTTGGAGAATTCCCATGTATCTCCATGCAAAACTAGGATTGGGGGAAGTGTTTGTTCTCCAATTTTTACGCTATTTGCAAGATTCATATAAAACTTCCATCCTGCATAATTTGCAGCTAAATCCGCATTGGAATACACCCCATTAATTAATGTACCTAAATAGGTCTGCTCTAGAATTTGACCGTATGTAACAATAGCGGCATGGGCTTGATCGGGTGTTTTTCCATGATCCAGGAAATAGTTATAAATTTTATAATAGGTATGGCCCATCATGAAAAAATGACCAAGTTTGTCTGTACCAAAATAATAACCATACATATTAATCGTTGGTGCAAGTCCAATGACAAATAAGGGAGATTGCGAAAAAACGAGCCAATAAACGGTTTTCCAAGGCCAGACTTCTTTATAGAGCATGGGATTGGAGTCTTTAGGTAAGCGACGCAACCAACGTGGAAAACCCGGACCGGTATTTTTATATATTAAATCAGCGATGTAGCTTGCTTTACGACGCGTCGCCAATTGTAATGCCGAGTGCCGACTCTTCTGTGCTCTTGGGAGAAGCATTTGAATTTCTGCATTAGTTTGTGCGATGGATTTTTCAAGAACTTCATAAAGTCTATAACTGGCCGCTGGGCCGATGTCTTGTAATTCACCAGGTGGTAGAGTAAATTGATCCGTTTCCTCTGCTTGAGTTTCCTGTATTCCATAAATACTAAATAATAAAATTAAAAAGAAGATCCTTGTAAAAGCCATATTCCTTTTTCCTATCCTAAATCGGTGAGTCATTAGAATACAAAATGTTTCCTACTGTCTAGAAAAATTATTAAGAAATGTAATTTAAATAGGGTGGTTTTACGTTCCAAGGGTATTTTATGCTGGATTTGGCATATAAAAATCAAGAAAGGCTCTAATCTTGGGTAGTTCAGATCCATAAGGCTGATAAAAAGTAAAAATCTCATATTGTTTAAATTTTATTTCAGGAAAAATATGGATAAGTGTTTTATCTTTAAGGGCTTGCTCAACGAGTCTGTCGCCAGTTAAAAAAAGTCCTAATCCATTTTTACACGCCTGGTTTAGCGCATTAAAGTCATCCATAAAGAGTATGGGTTTTGGGCAGGGTAGATAAGTTCCATTTTCTAGCGGAAGTTCTGTAGCCGGTTTTCTCAAGCTGTGGGAAATAAACGGAAAGGCCATCAAGTCGGATGCATGAACTGGCATCCCATATTGTTCAATTAAACGAGGTGCAGCACAAAGAATATTGTTGATGGGGTTCATCTTCCTGTATTTTAATTGGTCTGTAAACGGTGGAATTTCCGGAAAGCCAACCATCACATCAATATCTTTACGCGCCAAATCATTATCTTGTTCAGAGAATAAAAATTCGCACTCAATCAAGGGATATTGGGCCATAAAATCAGCAAGCCGGTCTAGAATTAATTCCCTGGCAAGAATATTCGAAACCAAAATGGTAATTTGGCCTTGAGGGAGCGTTTGTCTTGATTCAATAAATTGTTCAATAAGTTGTGTCTCTGCAAGTAGCTTCTGACATTTTTCCAGAAGAACGAAACCAAAAACGGTCAGTTGTACTTTACGCGTATCTCGAATAAAGAGTTTTTCACCAAGTTGATCCTCCAAGTTTTTAATTTGCTTACTCACTGCGGTTGCTGTAATACATAGTTCGGCTGCAGCGCGATTGTAACTTAGATACTCTGCTACTTTTATAAAGCATCTTAATTGAGAGAAATTCAGCATAATCAAATATTGGTTGTTTAATTATTCATTAATTATAAACTAATAGTTCATAATGCAAAAAATAATGTTGATTAATATCCACGTAATTGATGAGTACAATATAAATAAATAAAAGTACTGAGGTTTATTATGAACTATCAATATCATCATGTTGGAATACCCATCACGGAGCCGCGTGCAGGTGAGCGTTATAGTGCCATTATGGATATGTATACCTCAGGAGGAGAGTTACCAGGACGCATTCAATATCATCGATTTGGTCCTAATTGTCCTTTGCATAAGCTGATTCAAACCCAACCGCATATAGCCTATAAAGTGAGATGTATTGATGAAGCAATAAAGGGGAAACATGTTCTTTTAGAGCCCTATTTTCCATTAAAAAATTTTAAAGTAGCAATGATCGAAGACCATGGGGCGATCATCGAATTTATTGAAACAAGCCTGCCAGAAGAGGAAATATGGGATGAATCAAAGCACCAAGATTCCATGTTATATTCTCAAGGATAGCCGGACGTTTGTCCGGTTTGTCACAAAAAACTACAATCTCGTTTTGTTTTAATTGAGGTATATAAGGTTGATCACCCGCGGAGAATAAACTGCAAATAATGTGTAAATTCAGCACAGAAAATAACAAAGTGTGTATCAAGCTCAAATATAATATGAACTACCAAGATTAAAATAAAACTAAGATGTCCGAATCAATTAAATTTGTGGTAACTGGAGAAAGTGCGGGTATCGTTGAAGTGAAGATTGATGCTACTTCATCAGAATTGACTGCGACCATCATCTATAAGCCAAATCCTGAAACGCCAGTCCCCAAAGAAATGTTATTAGGTTATCGTGATGCATCAGGAAAAGGTCATATGCTTTCTATGACTAAAGAAAAAGAGGGAGAATGGAGGGCAAAACGTTCGGTTGCTCCAAATGAAAGCAGCGATTTTTTTATGCATCCAGATGTAAAGCCTGGGGAGTTGAATCAAAAGCCTAATATTATCAACAAAATTGCTTTATCCGATGGAAAAATTGTTACCTCGGTGTATGAAAATCGTGAATTATCCCAAGAAAATAAAGGAAATCTTCAAAAACGCATACTGAGCGCAACAGGTGTTTTAAGCGAGCCGATTGAGGAACCCTATCAATTAAAGTCCGGGGACCAAATGGTTGAAGTCTATTTTCCAGCTGGTTATAAGGCTTCCGGACCTAGTGAATACAATATTCAGGTGATGCTCGATGGGGATATGCATTTGCACCAGGATGCCTTTGGAAATCGCATGGGCACAAAAGAAGTTTTAGATAATTTAATTGCTGAAGGTAAAATAGAACCAGTTATTGCCGTATTCGTATCACCGACACCACCTATTATGGGAAAAGGGCAGTGGGCCTCTATGCCAAGGCTTAAAGAATATGGTTGTGATCTGCATACCGATGCGATGCTCGCTAAAATTCCAGGCGCATTAAGGCGAGCAGATATTCCCGTCACGAGTGATCCTCAAAAAATAGGTTTATGTGGGCAAAGTATGGGTGGGCTACAAGCCTTGTATACAGCGAAAATGCATCCGGATATCTATGGACACGTGATTGCTCAATCTCCAGCTGTTTGGTGGGGGCCCTCATTACTGCGATTAAAAGGTGAAGAAGTTGATGAGCCTGTGCGTTATGAAGAGGATCGAACCTGGCGTGCCCCTTTGGCTAATAAAAATGAGCAACAATATTTATTGCATATGCTCAAGAGTGGGTATGATGAATTGTCTAAGCAGAAAGTACCTCAGGGAGCGGTCAATGTTCATCTCCAGGCAGGAACTATGGAAACAGGCGACTGTGGTTTAGGTGATGAACCACTAACCCAAGCAACCCTGTCGCTTGCTCAAGAATTAAAGGTTCCATGCAAACTCCACAACGGAGGGCATGCAGCAGAGCCTTGGGCCACTGGATTTGCTGTGCTTTTGCCGCAAGTACATCCTAAGCTGACCCCATTAAAGCAGAGTTGGCTAGATTCCGCGCCAAAGACTGCATCGGGCGCGATTGATTTAACTAAAGCCGAACGCTTTGCCGAAGGTGGGACTCATGTACTTTATCGTTTTCCGGATGCCCCTTTTGTTATTAAGGTAATGAAGCAGAATCCCAACCCTAAGGAGCTTGAAGAGTTAGAGAAAAAATATGCTGTTTTATACGATTGTTTTGACCGAGATAATAAACAGCGGTGTATTCGGGAACACCATGTTACCCATCAGGTTTTACTCCCTGGGAAAGAACCGAAAAATGCTGCTCTATCAATGGTTCCATATGAAAAATGCTTCAAGTCTAAAGTGAAATTTGATTTTAAAATAGAACCTGCGGAACTTGATCCCTACTTAATGGAACACAATAAAGTGTTGTGCGAAAAGGTTAATAAAATACTTATCCATAGTGGCTCTTCTGCAGCAAGTTTTGATTTTAATGATTATGCGAAGGTTGATGAGCGAATCGGCGCCATAATACAACGGTTAGAGAGCGATCCTAAACTCCGGGACCTAATGATTGAGTTTCTAAATCATTATCGTGATTTCTATCAAAAGACGAATATTATTATGGATGCTATGGGGTTTGAAAATATTCTCTTCTTTAAAGATGAAAAGAATGAGTGGCAATTTAAAATAGGAAGTGTCATCAAGCACGATACTGGAAAATATACCAATGAATTGTTTCATGCACTAAATACTGAAAAAGCAGTAGATTTGAATTCTTTTGTTAATTTTACCCATGCCTATTTTTCGCCGGCGAACATTCGAGCAGTTAATGTCTGTGCGATGAGGCTTGGTTTAGAGCCTGTTATTAATGATGTGATGATTGATTCCAAAGATTTATTCAAAATATCGCAACGCTTATCTGTTGCAGAGCGCATGTTTGCCTATGCACGACATGGCGATTTTGGGCAAGTGAATAAAATGCTCGAGGCGAATAAGGATCTGCTTAGTTTTGATCTCAAAGATTTCTGGGCTTATTCTCTAATTGCTGATGAATACATAAAACATGGACAGCCACCCACAGCACTTAAAGCTTATTTAGATACCGTGAGTAAATTCCCCGTTATCTTGCCAGAAGGTAAGGAAGAGGCAAAACGAGTACTCGATGCAAAAACGGTCATTGTCGATCGAAAAAACATACATGATAAAAAAATAATGCTCCATAAAGAACTCACCATGTTCTCACCATCCGTTCTTTCAACTAAAACGATGACTCATAATTATAAAAAGGAACTGCAAGAAACAAAATCTGAAAACCCTTCTAATATGTCTATTTCATATAACTGATGTATCGATTTCTTTTGAGACTAAAAATTAATATGAGAATTGAGTTTCGAAAGAAGTGATGCAAATACTGCATTAACAATAGACAAATAATGTTGGCAATACTTTCCAAATGAATTAAGATGGTTCAATTTGACTTATATTTTGCTTGGGGTTATGTATGTTTGGTGAGTTATTTGAAAATTCAATAGGCTTAAGTATTCGATATTACTCCAACCAAGCTTATGAAGCTGTAGCGAATATTTTGCATCAAGCAGAGCAATTTGGAATTGGTCGCACCAGAGATTTTATTCGTGATCCGAAAAAGATGATCCATACGTTGACCTCTGAAGCACGAAGCAGCAAAGGAGGATACAGTGTTGCCAGTTTGGGATATTTGGGAGGACACTATGCAGTGATTACGCCAAAGTCTCAATCGCAGCTTGTTGAATTAATTAATCAATTTGATAAAGAACAGTCAAGTCGAAAAGGACATGCTTCGTTTAAGTTTTTTTCCGGTAATGATTTTTTTATTATTTCAGATATTGGACATGATGCACTGGCATCAAGAAAAAATCTATCTCGATTTCTTACCCCATCTCGACTTGCCAATCCTCTTAGCACAGAAATAGAAAAAAGCATAATTCCTGATGCGGATATTAAAATCCGTCATTCGGTGTGCGGTATTGTGCGTGCCGTTATGGTCGAAAATATGTTGGGTATCCAGCAATTACCAGAAGATACTTATAACATGATGGAGTCTTATAGAAACGATGTAAAACGTTGGGGCGCATTCCCTTTTCCTGAGTTGCTTAATTTTATGCCGAGCTTAAGAAAAAAACGGGATGCTTATCGCGCTTTTTCAAAGGGAATTTTAGAGCAAGAGTTCGACAAAGTTGTCTCAGAACTCCATTCAGAGGATCCTGGGAATGCTAATTTAATCGCTGCTTCTATAGTGAGTTTGTTTAAAGATGAAAACCCAGAGCTATCAGCGACTGAATATTCAGATGCTTTAAAATCTTTGCCTGTTCATGAGATTAGACGATATTTTGAAAATCCCGTAGTTCAATCGCTCCCGATGATCCTTAAAGCGGCAGATAATTTAACGGATGCAATTGTATTGTGCCTCGAGCAGATGGCGTCCGATCCCAGCCTACTTGAGATGCTTCGTGATGAAATTGATGGCGCTCATTTGACATTCGGAGAATTAGACATTAAAGCTCTGAAATCGCTACCCATATTGGATGCTTTTTATAAGGAGTCAGTGCGGTTTGATGCTCCTATTGCAGTGCCGCGATATACTCAAAACGGGTATTCATCGGAATCAATGAACATCCCTCCTAATACCATGATTATCTTTGATTTACATGCTTTAGCAAAAGGGGAGCAATATTGGACTCATCCTGATGAGTTTGATCCTAAACGTTTTTTGCAGCCTAAACAGCACCTTAAAGAAGGCATTGAATCAGATAACAAAAATAATCATACCCTCGGTCAATTTCCATTCGTTCCTTTTTCGGTAGGTCAACGCAATTGTCCAGCTTTTGCGGTTACAGAAGTGTTATTTAAAGCGGCTGTTGCGAAATTTGTTGCAGACTATGAACTCAGTTTTGTTAAAAATGAGGATAATGATTCAATATTGCATATTGCTTCAAGAGATAAGTCATTTAGCTTAACGCAATAAGATCAAAAATCGATAGGTTGCATTGAATGCAACCAACACTTTCTGAGTACGATGACGTTACTGAATTATATTTTTGGATTTGACAAGCAATTCGTCCAGGCTGTTTAGATTGTTGAGATGTTTTTGTACTGGCTCTGTTATCACAGTATATTGTTTTGTTCCTTCAAGAGATAATTGCTGTAAATCACCAAGAGTTAAGTATAAAGGACTATGAATCTCAGTAATCGAACAATAAATACTTGATTCAGAGGTTTTAGGATTTTTAACGGCTAATTGATATATATTGACAGCGGCTGACTCTTCATCTGTTTTCATTTTCTCTTGTGCAATCTTAGGTAGTTCGATAACTCCAAAATAAGTATCCTCTTTGGTTAATTCAAATCCATCGTCTTTAATCGTTTGACCAATAGTGCTCCCTTTGTAAATTTTCTTATGAGTATCTTGCAACCAGGGTGGAACGGGTAAAGAAAAATGAACAATGGCACAGGTTCGCATGACACCATTAGAATTGAGATTGGATATACGAACACTATCTTCTTGAAACATAAGTTCTACTCCATAGTTACCAAATATGAGTTTAATTCTTTGACTATTGAGTAAGCCCTGCATCTTCTCCAGCTCATCCGCTTTTCTACATGGCATTTGTTGGTTCACAGCGCCTAATTTAAAGAAGGTTTGGATTTTTGAGGTAGGATTAGTTAATTTTGCATACATCTTAAGCTCCTATTTGTAAGACCTCCAAGTTACCATGTTTTATACAAGGAGGGGATAATTTATCCCTATTGCCTATGTGTCGGCGTGTTTCCTACGTAGGCAGAAAAGATGAATTTGTTAATTCGTCCTATCTACGTTGTTTGAATTTTTCTTAATGCCTTGAGCAATCAGAGTCTAGGTCCTGGGACAGTTTGTTTCCTTTATAGATCCCGCCCCACGACTTGTTCGCGGGGTTATCCGCGGGATCCAGAGAGATGCTCCTTTGCACTGCATTAATTGATTAGGAAGAATGTAACTATTAAATCAACTATACATCGACGTTCGGATTTCATTGAACCGATCGTTATCATGCTCTTTCAATTTTTCAGCTGTTTGCAACTCCTCTTGCTCTTGTTCTTGTTGCGCTTTTAATTTCATTAGCTCAATCATGTTTTGGGTTTTTAATTCTTGTAAAATACCAGCCAACAAAAAATCGGTGGTGGTTTGTAGACTTATTTCTTGAACGGGTTGCTGTATTTCCTGTGTATTTTGTGTTTCTTGTATTTCTGATGAGGTGGGTATTGGTTTTTGATTAAAGAAAAGTGGCGCCTCCTGATTTGAGTAAGTTTTTTTTGCTTTACTATTTCCATTTGCTAGACGAGCATTTGTAGCTTTTCTACCCATGATGATCTCCTTTTCCTTATGAGTCTCCTCCAGATTAATCTAAATATTGACTCAAATGCAAATGTTTTCTTCAGAATTAACAAATTTTGAGTTTATATAGTTAATATTGCTCATCAAGCGCATATATAATCCGTTTTTTCTCTGTCTAATGAATAAAAAGGAACATTGATCCCTCGTGTTGTGCACCTTAATTGATAGTTTTGCGATTAATCATGCGATTCCTTCATTTTTAATACCCATGTTATGCCTATATTTTGTTCTCATTGTCTTTTATTTAATAATTCGTTAATCGCAATGAGATATAATGTTGCAAATTGTTTAATTTTATATCTTACGATCTTAGTCTTTTAAGCCGCAACATGAGAATTAAAAATTATGAAAGAACTCTTTGAGAAACCTTTTGCATCTGATGTAACTACTCCTGTAACGCATGCTGATATTTGTACTTGTACTATGTGTATGAAAAGCAAATTATCTACTGAGGTTACGAGCAAGCATTTACATAGCTTGCAAGCTACTATGGTGGATCGACGCAATCCTGATACACCTGGCAGCAAACCATTAATGAAAGCAGTAAAAGCCCATGCCATTCTCAAAGCAGGCACAGAAATAAACATGATGGAAGCAACTGGAATTGATGAATATGATATACCTAATGTAGGATGTGTGATTCAAATAGCTTCTCCTCAAGAATTAACTATTAAGGCAACATGGAAAAATAAAAATCAGGAATGCGCAGTAAGTGGTACGGATGCGAGTGTTTTTGGTAGTTTAGGAGTATTAGTTATTCCATCCGATGTTCAAGTAGTGAATATACCCAAAATGAATGCTCGTGCTGTACCCACAGCGTTTTTAGCTAAATACGGTGCCGAGTTAATTCCTTTAGATACATCATTTGTTTTGGATGCTGTGGATGAGCCGTCATTAGAAAACCTGTACTTGGTTGAATATCAATGGGATGCAGATTACATACCAGACTATGTAATGAAAAGAAAAGGTGGTGGTGGATTATTTGTAGAAACACATCCATTTCCTCATGTTTTTACACCGTTGTCCCCTGAGTGCAGTGGTGCATTGATACTTGGAGTAGAACGGCCTGATGGGGCATTTGATTTTGCTGCTTTTGAGATACCATTTGGATACACGATGAAAATTGGGAGTAATGTAATCCATGGCGACTCGTTTTTTGTCGGGCCTTACGCAATCGCATTAACTGAAACCGAATTAGCTGATTCTGTTATTTTGAAGCAAGATACTCCTCAGCGTGACCTACAACGAGTAGCTCAAATACCTACTAAAACGTTTAAAATAAATTTATTTGAGGATACGCAGGTACATAAAGGTGCTTTTGACAATCAGATAAACTTTTTTAAACAGTTACCTAAAGAAGTTTTAAGTGACGCTCGTCATTTATCAACAGAGTTTCAAGAGGCATTTGATCAACAATTTGAATTAGTACCTAAAATCGAGCCCCCATATTAAAAATAGATAAGTATAACGAATAATTAGGTGATGTTTAGTAAATGGAGTATCGGCCAAAAAGTACTCCATTTTTCTATCCTGTAGAAAAGAAGCAGGCCAAATGAATCGTTCAATCTTTGCAAAGTGAACAATAAAGTGTATTATTCAAAAAAGTTCCAAATTGAAAAAAATTTCCACTGAAATAGAAAATTTGTGACTAGCTCTATTATATTTATGAGGTAAATGGATATGTTTGGTAAAATCGGCCCTGCAAAAAAGAATACTTTTGAACAAGAAATAGCATCAGAGCAACGTCAAAAACTGAAAGAAAATTTAGAAAAACTTGCTGTTCCAAGGTGTGAACAAGATAAAATCATAGAAATGCGAAATAATTCATCTGATGAATACCGTAAGTCGCGTTGTTTTTGGTTCCTTGAAAATCATACTATTCCTGAGACGAAAACGAAGCTTAACCGGCATCACTTCGAGACATTTGAGCGATGTCAGCGTGATCTTAGTAAAGCGCTTGAACATGGGACAGAAGAACCACACTCAGAGGGTTTGAAGTTTAGATAGATTGTGGCAGTTTTATCGAAATTCAGCGGGGTCGGGTAACCAAAATACCCTGTTAGACGCATTAACCACAACATCTACAGAAGGGCTTCCTGCGGCCATATCAATGAGTTGTTCGGCCCATTTTGCATACGTGTCTGCGGATTGGAATTCGAATTTTTGCTCTGAATTCATCAGGGTTAATGCAATCATAGTACCAATCATTTCATAGATTATTGGTTTTTGATAATCATGCATGCATTTCTGAGCGATGGTAACGCGGTCTTTTTTTCCATCCATCAGTACCGGTTGAGCAATGTGTTTTAATACATTTTCTTCCATGGTTAGCCCTGTCAACGCTGCAATGCGTTGAATCAGTTCTTCTTGAGGATATACCAGTGACACAGCTACGTCACGATTAATACCAGGTTCGTAGAATAATGGCTGATGCTGAAGTATATTAGGGAATTCTTCGATATAAGGCACACACTGGGTTACTTCAAAGTAATCGTCAATCGATTTAAGCATTTGTTTGAAATCAAAACAAACTTCCGTATCCAGCTCGGCGTTTAAATCATTTAAATAACAAACAATTGCCAGCCCACCCATTATCCGAGCGCGCGCCTCAGGTGAGTTGGTATCCGCTTTGCTGATGGGGTAGGCGATGCTGAGCCAACGATTGGGAACTGCAGCCAATTCTTCTATTGGTGATCGGAGATTACGTCCATACATTTTTATGGTGTACTCTATAACCCGATCACATACCTCTTGACGTGGCTTTAAAATCATCATTTCCGTTGGCTTAGATACGTTTTGCTCCTTAATTTTGTCTTCATTCATTTTAGTTACTCATTTCAAATCAAATGTGTACTATTGCTCTAAATGATTTTGACACAAAGGCCCCTTATTCATCATTTGAGCTACCATTCGGTCGTGGGGTGGTGATGCAAGGTGTATAACATCGATCCATAGCATTAATAAACGCTTTTTTCCCATCAAAACTTCCATTAGGCTGGACTAACCAGGGTTGATCTCCTTGCCAAGTAGTAATTTTTATACGCTGTAACATACCAGGAAGTTCTCTTATTCCCTGTGTCGCAACGATAGATAGTCCATCTCCGTGATTTTTATGAATACAATGAGGTGATTGGTGATGTAACGAAAGAACATCTTCAGGGAAGAGAGGAACTGCACCACCAAATACACGCGCTCTATCCATATTGCTAAAAAGATGCCCTGGCCCTTGAACAAAGGCCAAGGTATGAGCTAAAGCCTGTGAATATTCGCTGTCATAATAAGAGTGTTTTACTAATGCTAATTCATCGTTTCGCATAGCATCAATATTATTTCGGTATTCCTTTTTAATTTTGTGTATTATTTTGGCACGTTCATCGCTAGTCAAACCCTCTTTCTTTAGGGACTCAGCGAGTGAGATAAGACGCATACAATGAGTGCCCAATTTCTCAGCAATATCTACAATCGAATCTAAATGTTCATCTTTTATAATTTGCCCATTTAAGCCAGCTACAGTTTGACCCGAGATTAATCCTAGACCATACATTGCAGAACCAATTCCTGCGTCAATTATTTTTCGACATTCTTTTTGTGATAGATGAGTGATTTTGGATAGTTCTTGGGGATCGATGCTTACTAGTTTTTCAAGAGCGGCTCTCGCGTCGGGATAGAGTTTGGCGAGATGTTTATGTATGCTTATGCGGTGCTGCATATCAATATAGAACGCCTTACAGGCTTCAACACCCTCTTGAGCATGTTGGTGCCTCTCAAGTAGCATCGAGGTATACTCATTCAACGTTTTTCCTTGCATCTTGGCTCTTTCCTCGAGCTGTTCTTTAGGCAAGTTTAAAGCGACTTCGGTAAGTTCCAAATCCGAGAAATATTTGCGACCTTTCTCGGTGACGCATTCTAAATGATGTTCTAATGCGATCCCGCAGGCTTCTACCAATTTTTGGTGTTGTTTTGGGTGTTGGAACAAAGTCAGAAGACCACCTGTAAATCCTTGAACGACTAATTCTTGAGATCGACTCGGCGTATAAGCCTCTTTTCCTGGATGAGGAATTGTTCCGATTGGTAATTGTTCGGCATAAGTTAATAATTCTTGCGCTGAGGCAAATTGGGTTTCAACATTTTTCGTTAAGTGATCTTTGTCTGCTCGATAGAGTTTTTCAGCATCTTTGAATCGTTGTTGATCTTTAGAGTCCAAGTTGTAAAGTATTACTCCCGTACCAACTCCAGTACCAATGATAATTGCCGCTGCTTTTTTCAGCTTAAAAGCATGTTTAAAACTGGAGCTTACTTGTCGGTGGGCTTGCTTGACATAGATAATTTTGGACAACATAATTTTTTCCGCAAAGTTTGTACTTGTTGGTCATTATAGCATCATGTTGATTAATGAATTATTAAGTAAAAAGCCAGCATAGTGCTTTTTTTTTTAAATTGAAATTATGTGAATGAATTGTACTTAATTAAATCCATAATAGATGCAAAAATGGGCGAGAAGATAGGCGCAATAGTTGCTAATAATGCTTTAAATTACTCTACAAAATATCAGGAGTGTTTTAATGAATCGATATACAGGTGAATGCTTATGCGGTGCATGCCGATATAGTATTACAGGGCAAAAACCAAAGGTCATGTACTTATGTCATTGCAGTCGATGTCGGAAAGAAACTGGGACAATACATGGTGCGAATGTGTTTTTTGAAAAGGCTCAATTATCCTGGGAGAGGGGAGAGAATAATCTCAGTTATTTCAAGTTAAACAACACGAGAAAGGAACGCATGTTTTGTAAAACGTGCGGGAGTCCCCTTCCTCGACAAGATGAGAGAGGGTACGTGGTTTTACCGGCAGGCTCTTTAGATGATGGTGTGTGCTTAGAGCCAACAGCTCATATCTTCTATGGAAGTCGTGCGTCTTGGGAGGATAAAGGGGCCGATTTACAACGATTTGATGAGTTACCACAGTCCGATTAAAGCAAACATGTAATCTGTCTTATTCACGACTACGTCATCCAGAGCGTAGAGAAGGATATCCTTCGTTACACCAGGATGACATGACTTGAAAGGCCATTAGGAACAACAACTATCTCATTTGTACGAGTTCATAATAGTAAGGAGATACAGGTTTCTTGCTTCCCTGACTATAAGACCATAGTTTCTGAGGAGGCTCTAAAACCACTGCTTTAGCATTAATCGTCGGTATATCAAAATCATTAAGATTTGTAGAAATTAAGATGAGCGTCTTTCCAGCAAGTGATATCGAGTTTGACCAATATCGATACATTAAACTGTCCATATTAAAAATATGTCTCCCAACAATGGGGTAAACGTCTTGAATTGTTCCATGTTCGAATAACTTTGCTTGATAAAATGCAAGTTCACTTCCTATGTTATACACATCTAGGGGAACTAGGATGGGATCCGTATTTCGTACATGGCTCACATTTTTTGCTATATCATGGAATTGCTCGGTAAGATTTTCCCACGAAATCATTTTTTGGAAGAATAGTTGCGATGCTTTTTGGGAGGGACTAAGAGTGATCATTACCATGACGCAAATATAACAAAATAATAAGAAAACTGCGCCTATATGCCATAATTTGTAAGACGTATTATTTTTAGATGTGAGGATTGCAAGCCAAGGAACAATCGCTATAAGGCCTGGACCTATCCAATCTAATTTAATGAGATGATTAAGACTATAGATGCCAAAAAAGATCAAAGGGAACAAGGTAAATATCTGTAGAAACCGTTTGGCTTTGACTTCAATGCTCACTATATTCGTCGATTTTTTATCTAATAAAAGATAAAGCCCCATGACTCCCGCAGGCAGTAAAAATAAGAAGATTAAGCCGATAAAATGATGGAAGGAAAAACGATTAACTGACTTAAATCGACGCACGCTTTGAAATGCAAATGAAGCCCAATCGTGCATAAAGTTCCAATAAATTACTGGAGTAAAAATAAGAGCGGCTATTAATACGCAAAGATAGGGCTCTTTCCGGGTAAACCAATATCGTGCTGAAGGCACTGTGATTAGATAAAGAAGTACCGAAGGGCCAAGTAATACGATGGTATATTTGGATAACATTCCAAGACCAAGCCACACGCCTGCTTTGTACCAGGATTTAGATTCGTCGAACAGAAAAATGCGATAGAAATAATAGAGTGCAGCGGACCAACAAAGCAAAACAGGTTGATCTGGGGTAGTTAGAGTGGATTGTATAAAATAAAAGGGCATGAGTGATAATATGAGAACTGCATTCAGGCCAGAACCTCGATGAATTAATTCTGTTAATTTGAAACTGAAGAATGCAGCCCCTCCCCAACACAACAATGCGGGAATACGAATACTAAATTCATTAGTACCAAAAATCAGGGTAGCGAGTTTTATTAACAAAGCGACCATAGGGGGATGGTCTAGATAACCAAAATCTAGATGTTGCGAATAATTCCAATAATAAGCTTCTTCAACGAATACATTGTGCGAACCAATGCATAAGACACGTAAAACTAAAGAAACAAAAATAATCGAAAGAGTGAGCCTTACGCTAATATTTTGACTCAATCCTTGACGAGATAGAGCAATATTTTCGGATTTAAGTATAGAAGTCATTGTCCATGTACACAAAACTTAAACAGGCCACATTCTATCCTTTTTAAAGGGGCTAGCATAGTAATAATTGTTTATCAATATCTTTAAATTGATGGGAATAATCTCATAATCCGCTTTGCTCCTTACGGGTTTGCTTTTATTTGGGACTCTTCACGTTCAAATATCTCTTTAGTGATTTAGGTAGCGCGGGCGGTGTCATATAATGTTCTATTTGAGCGGAAATCGACATAAAAAGGTAATTTGTTGGCATAAAAGTATCCGCAAGTAGGCTGCCTTATTTTGACCCAACAATCTGATGAAATAGTAATGCTAGAATTATTATTTGTGCTTTATATTGCCTATAATTTTTGCTTTAATAGTCCAGATGTTATGAAAATAAAAGAACGTTAGAGTGAAGAAGTTAAGTGAAATTTCTATTCATAAAAAGATACTAAAAGCAATAGAAGAAGGGAATGTCGAAGAATTAACATTTTTATTAATTGGTCTTGATTTTGAAAATGTTCTTAACTACGTTACCGACGAAAATGATAAGTCTCTCCATATGTTGATTCAAGAATCAACTATTCCAGAACGAATTAATAAACAATGCAAAATTCATTTTGCTAAGGAAGTAACTCCCCTGCAAAAAATGTTTTTAATAAACGAAGGTCAAACCCATCCTCCATTCAGAGAATTGAGTTTGCTGCTCAAGTTAGGAGCAGATGTTAATCAGCACATCGATCAACAAGGTAATACATTCTTGCATGAATATGTAAGACGGCATGTGGTTCATCCCATAATAGTGACTCGGTTCTATTTAGGAGGCGGGGATTTCTTCAAAAAAAATAATCTCGGCGAGGCCCCCATTGATCAAATGGCCGTTCATGAGGTGAGATTTCTGAACCGTTTAATACAGACACAGGATAGGCGATATCATGCGGCGACACTCATTCAACGGCAATGGCGTTTAAACCAACAAAAAAAACAGATACCCCCAACGATGCCTCCCTTTGAGCATCCACTTTTGCTAAAGCCTGTTCAAGAACCAGTTTTTAATCCTCTTCAGATTGAACAGACAGAAGCTTGGATAGAGCAACATAGCGAACAGGACAGAGAAGTCGCAAGAAAGGTTATCGATTCGATACAGCATATTTCTTATCATCACTTTTTGTTTGGATTAAAAAATACCATAAGAAAATTCAATGAATTCCTTTTATCTCTTCCCGAGTTTGATAGAAATTACGTGTTGGTCATCGATGGCAGAACAGATAAAAGTAATCTTTGGGTTACTAAATTAGCAGAAAAATATCTTGCTATTGCGCCCAAAGAGATTGTCAAAATGACCGATCTTGTCCATTTCGTCCCGGGGGCAGACTTACAGCATCTGGTCATAATAGATGATGCAAGTTACTCAGGAAATTTCTTTTTTCATTTTTTAATGGATTATAACAACAAAATTATGGTTCAAAATAATCAATTGATGAATCTAAAATTTCATTTAGTCATCCCTTTTACTACCGATGAGTCGCGTTTAATATTCCAAAAACATGGCGCTCTGGTACATACTCAAGAAACATTGCCTATTTTTTCAGTTAAAGGAACCTGCTTTCGAGGAAAGACTGCTACATTTTTTGATCATAAAATCCCGAGCTCCATATCTACGATTGAATGTATTGAGAGCGGGAAATTAATTACTGGAGAAGAAAGTGAGGTAAGATTTGTTACGCCTTTTTTGTCGCCTTATAAGCAATAAGAGCTACAAAATTGAACACGTTCTAAAATGGTAGCAGTTGGGGCATTTTGACCCAACAATTCAAAGTTATTGCCAGAAAAACAAAAATATATTCGAGTTGGTTATTTGTTTGATTTATGTCACTTATTTAATTAATATTCCGGCATTGCTCTCAGTCTTTTATTTAATTTCATGAAATTTTTTAATAGTTCTTTACCCTTAAGTGCAATTCAAAACATAGTTAGTCGCTTACCCACAGTCGATAAGAAGAGATTAAGTAAAGTCAATCGAGGCTGGAGACAGGTGTTAGCTCATGAAGGTTCTGAATTATGCATTGAAGCGGATTCAAAGGATGTTTCGGAATTACTTCCTCATATTCAAGCCATTTTACCCGTAACTCCAAAATCTCCTATTACCATAAAACGATTAAGCGGCGGATTTTCTCCTTGGGCAAATAGTTATCTCGTGCAGGTTGGTGACGAACGGTATGTGTTGCGGCATATAAGACATAAGGAAGGACGAGCTCGTGAAGTATTCGCATCTATTTTTTTCGCCCAGAAAAAAATAGCGCCCGAAGTAGAATATTTTGATTTTTCTGCGGGTGTAGTCATCATGCGCTATGTAGAAAATAATCCTTCGATTACTGGGCGGCTGGATGATGAACAATTAAAGCTTATTGCAAAAAAATTTGCAGTGATTCATTCCGGACCCCGGTTACCAAGACGCGCGGAAATTGAAAAATCAACCCTAATCACTGAGCGTCGAATCACTTTAGACAGTTACATTAAAGCCTCGCCTGTTTTCTTCTTGCAACAATTTGCGCTGATGCAACTTGATTATTTAACTGGTTTAGTGAAACAAACTCATTATTGTCACAACGATATGAATCCTAATAATCTGTTAGCGACCCCTGACGATTTCTATTTTATTGATTGGGAATGCGCAGGATTGCTTGATCCATTCTTGGACTTGGCAATTGTGGTTGCCACTTTACGTTTAAAGCCGGCTGCAGCTGATTCTCTTTTAACTCATTATTTAGGACGTAAACCCTCCCCAGAAGAACATTTGCATTATATGTACATGCAACAAATTGCTTTATTGCGATTTGCAATGAGTTTCGCGGCAAATATTAGTGACCCCATGAAAGTTAATCACATTGATATTGCCTCAATTCCAGCGTTTAACGAGTATCAACCGAGTGATGGGGCGATTGATAAAAGCAGTGACGAAGGTAAGTTTTATATTAGCGTGATGCTGATAAAGCAAGCGATGCAAACGGTAAATGATTATCAATTTAAGCAGCAACTCAATACCAAGCTATTAGGGAATGTAACTAAACCGGCAAAAGATTTTAGTCTTGGGGAGCTAAAAATTCCTTATTTTATTATGGGAGGAATTTTACAATATCTGCGCAAAGAGGAACTACAGACGTTACGCCTAGTATGCAGAAGTTGGCGATTATTTATAGATGACCAGGTAGTAAAACCTAAAGGATTGATCGCTGAGAATACAGTGGAAGAAATGAGTAATTCTAAAGGAATTGCAACGCGTCTAAAGCCCACATTACAGTCTGTTCTGCCTTGGAAAACAGGTTCTTTAAAACCACTGGGCGGTGGTTTATCGCCTTTTTGCCAGAACTTCCTATTGGAAGCGTATAACCAAAACTATGTAATAAAAATATTAGAAGAAGGCAGTGTTCAGGGATGGGTAGAGTTATACGCAGCACAAGCTGCTTCAAATTCAGGTATTGGTCCCAAAATGGTTTATTTTAATTTGGCACAAAAAGTAGCTGTCTTTGAATTTGTTTCCAATGATCCGAAGTGGCCATTGGATAAATCATTGGATAGGTTAGCTTCACTGAGTTCAGTAATCAGTGCATTGCATGCAATCAAAGTACCCGTTAAGACATTAAGCCAGGAAAGCGATAAATTTCTGCAATTAAAAGCAACGGTTCAAAAGCTTGTAGAAACAGATTCGAGATTCGATGATTTCTCTTTGGTTTTATCTCTGTTTAATGACTTAGACCACTTACTTAATCTAAATCCAAAAACCAGTCTGTGTCACTATGACATGAATCCTTGGAATATATTATTCCAAACAGAAGGAAATCAATTTTCATTAATTGATTGGGAGTTTGCACGCATAGGAAGTCCACTTTTTGACTTGGCAACCGTTGCGAATTTCTTGCGTTTGAATACGATGGAAGAAACTTTTTTGCGTATTGCCTATGCTAAAGGACGGGTTACCCCTCTGGATGACGCTTGTTATCAAATAACGAAAGCCTATGTCTATTTGCGATATGCTATTTGTTCACTTGGACTGAATACAAGTACTGATTTGCAGCTGGATCCAGGCATATTAAAAGCATTACCACCCTTTAATCAATTTAATCCTTTTCAATTAAAAATTGATAAAAATACGAATGAAGGGCGCTATTACATTGCCCAAATGTTTGTAAAAGCTGCTATGAATTTGCTTAAGGACAAACAATTCATCACTCATTTAAAGACATACCAGCAGGGGTTTAAAACGGATTATATTCCCTCCTTTTTTGCACATTCATCAGAAAGGTTAGATGAACCAAATGGAACAGGAATTATTCCCAATACCTCAAAAGAATTCACATCTTGAGGATACTGCACCCGTACTCATCGGTTTAAGTTTAAGGCTTCCACAGATAGAAACTGAGGAAGCCTTGTGGCAATTTTTAATTGCGGGCCAAAAAGCAAGGTATTCAGTAGATCCTTCACGAATGTGGCGTAGTGAGGGTGAGACGAGTCATGCCAATTTGTTTACTGATTGGAGTTTTTTTGAACCAGAATTATTTGGTCTGAGTGTCAAAGATATTGCTCATATCGATCCCCAACAAAAATTAGCGTTGCATGGCGTACATACTTGTCTGGAAAATACCGGCATAACACGCCATGAGCTACAGCAAGCAATAACCGGCGTTTATGCCGGAGTAATGTCCGTGGATCATCTGCATTCGTATGCAATGAATGCATGCGACAGCGACAGTCGTTTGTTTTTAAATAATTGTGAAGCGAGTGTTGCGAATCGAGTTTCGTACTGCTTTAACTTTACGGGAGAAAGTAAAAGTATTAATGCGGCTTGTGCGAGTTCCTTGGTTGCCTTAAAAGACGCGTGTGACAGTATTCGACGAGGTCAAAATGATTTTGCTTTGGTAGTTGGCGTTAATTATATTGATAGTGCTTTGCGGCATCAGAGCTTCAAAAAAGCAGGTATGCTGTCGCGAAGTGGTTGGTGCCATACCTTTTCTATGCAAGCCGATGGGTATTTGCCTTTGGAAGGAATGGTCACTTTGCTGGTTACCTCAAAAGCAAAGGCGGACGCCTTAAATCTTCCGGTTTTAGCGGCAGTTACGGGGATTAGTTGCAATCACAATGGAACTACCAGCACGATGACCGCTCCGAGTGCTACTGCCCAATCTAAACTAATCCGTTTGGCCCAAAAACAATGTGCCTATCTGGATGTGGCCTACATTGAAGCTCATGGAACGGGAACTAATCTTGGGGATCCTATTGAGCTTGAAGCGTTAAGTCATAATTATCCGGGTTGCCATATTGGTTCCATTAAAGCCAATGTAGGTCATATGGAAGCTGGTGCCGGGCTACTCGGTGTTGCTAAGTGTTTGCTGATTTTAAAGAATCGGCAAATTCCTCCTCATGTACTTTCAGAGACTGCGAATGTTTTATTGCCTGAAACTTTAAAAATCAATACGGAATCTGTTGCTTATAATCATTCGCAAATTGCAGTAAGTTCTTTTGGATTTGGGGGTACGAATGCACATGCCATTTTGCAAAGAGTCCCTGAACGTGTCCCGATTCATACAAATGAACCGTGTAAATTACCGGTGTTGTTGAGCGCAAGAACTAAAGAGGATTTGGAATCCTTGGTGGCACGTTTTGAAGATTATGTTCTGCAAGAGCAAAAGTATCATTTAGCCTTAAACTCGATTTATACCCAGGACCATAGTGTTCCTTTTCGTCAAGCAGGATGGCTCAATGAGCATGAGCAGCACATTGATTGGGTGTCCATGAAGAATGACTTTACCGTTCTTCCTGGGACCTGTGTACCAACAAGTTCAGTGCAATTAAGACCTTATCTGCAGTCTGCTTGTTCGGAACCGTTGCCAGAATACTGGATCCATCTCATTCATGATTTTTTATCCGACATACGTTGTATCGAAGCTTATAGCCGTGGGGTTTCTCTGGCAATCAAAGCCAATCAAAAAACGCAAACTCATTTAATATTAAATGGCGAATCCTATCCTGCCCTAACTAATTTAGATGATTATGTGCTGAAACTTATTCATGGTTTAGTAATCGAACCGCCCCAAGTGAAGCAACTTGTTGTTGAAAGTATGGCGCTTTACCAACATCAATATACATTTAAAGGATTTTTACAAAAGCTACTTCCTGCAGAGTTAATCGTTTTGTTTGAACAACAAGACCTACAGCAAATTCAAAATATGTCGATGCATGAGGATAAAAAGTTTCTCCAATATCAATTGATTGTTATCCTTTTATGGGCAAGGGTATGTGTTATTAACAAATGGCAATTAAGTACGGTTAAAAAAGAATTGCTTCGCCGTTTTTCTCCTTCTGTTGTTGAACTTATTGCGTTGCTTGAATATCAACTGCTCTTACCTGAGGAGCTCAAATTACTGTTACAGCTTGATTCGGCATCTATCGAGATTTTTAAAAGCAGATTAAGCGAACGAATAACTTCAGTGGCCGAAGCCAAGGCTTTTACTTTATTAAGTGCTTATTATAAACCGCTGTTAAGGTTTACTCAGGATTCGCAAAACAAGAGTCCCAATCAATGTATTTTTCATCTTAAAACAGGACAGAGCATTTGCATCGATCTGGATATAGTGAGTGACAAAGATGTGGTGACCTTAAGTGATGAATTCATACTGCAATTATGGCTTATGGGTATGGTTATTGATTTTGAGCGTTATTTAGGAACAATGCCTTTTGAACGGAAATCTTATTTTAAAAAAACAAAGAACGATTCGCGAGAGAATAAAAAGCAATTTTATACGTTGCAAACCACGTTGAAATGCATGAATCACCATGAGTTCGCGAATCTTAAAACTACGCATTGGGCCGAGTGTTCGCTACAGGATATTTTGGCACATGATCTCTGGGTTACGATCGATTATCCAGAAAAAGATCCGCTTCAGTGGGTATTAGAAATAATTCGCCAACTCTCAGTTAAATGCAGTAATCAGCTAAAAAAGCAACGGACTATTTACTTAAAATTAGATGAAAACTATTCCTCGCAAGAAGTCCAGCTCATCACGCATTTTGTCAACGCAGTAAACTTGGAAATCAACCCTCTGCATATTAAGGTAACTGATTTTAAAGGCAGATTTTATCAGTACCAACATGTCGCTTTGCAATGTTCTAAGGTGGCAAATCAAGCTTTTGCATATAATGGAATCTATGTTTTAGTTGGCGGGGCCGGTGGGGTAGGTTTAAAGCTTGGTGCTTATCTCCACGAAAAATATGCAGCACAAGTTCATATAGTAGGGCGCAAACCCTATCATCAATTAGATGAACACGTACAGGTACAATTACAGCAAAGTAAAATGATTTATCATTGCTGTGATCCTGACGAAAATGAGGCTCTTTTAACCTGCTTAAAAGAGATCGCCGCTTCCGAGAAAATTTCCGGTATTTTCCATTTGGCGGTGGCGCGTCACGATGAATGGTGGGTTAAGCAAAGTGAACATTCATTATCCGATACTTTGAAGGATGTGATTCAACGCAACAGTTGGTTGGTCGCGCAAGAGTTGTCTCAGTTCGCCAAAAATCTGTATGTTTTTACTTCCATCCAAGCTTATGTTCCCAATTTAGGGGCTACAATCTACAGTTTTGAAGCGGCATTAAAAAATTATTTAATAGCACAACAAGAAAGCCTTTCCTGCTTTGTTACCGCATTGGGCGTAATCGAAGGTATTGGGTTAGCAACATCAGCTGATTATTCCAAGTATATGGCGAGTAATGATTTGGCTCCTTTATCGTTTGCTGAGTTGATGGAGCTTTTTGAGCAGCAAATTGATACGCAAACTCCATTTGCATTAATTACTGGCCGTACGAAACCGAACGATTTTATAAGCACTGTTACGGTCAATAAAAATAAAATCTTAGAAGAGTTTGTAGCATTAAGTCTTTTGTTGCGCATCAACCAATCATTCCCCATGCATGGTCTTAGCGCGGCCATGTTTTTTGCACCGTTCCAAAAACACTTTCAATTATTGGTACGTGAATTATTTAATATCTGGCAGAAGCTACAGTTTGTTCGCATGGAAGATGATTTTATTTTTATAGCTCAAGAGAACAAACAACTTGAGGCGATAAAAAGCAGTTATGAAGATGAATTAAAAGAAGGAAATTATTCCTCCCGGCTTAAATTATTTGCCGCAGTGTGTGATCAATATCCTGAATTATTATCTAGTACTCTATTGCCACACCAAGTTATTTTTCCGCAGGGAAATACGGAATTAGTACAAGGCTTTTACGAACATCATGCGGTTGCTGATCATGCTAATCAGATGGTGGCAAGGAAACTAAGAAATTACTGCCGATCATCCCAAAAAACACTAAAAATTCTTGAGGTAGGTGCGGGTAGTGGTTCATCAACACGAGCTATTTTAGCAGCGCTACACGATCAATCATTCACTTACTATTTCACCGATATTTCTTCTGCACTGGTTAATAAAGCAAGGCGTCATTTTTCGGAGTATGAACACTCCATGGAGTTCCGAATATTTGATATGGAACACATGGATTCTCAGCATGAATTTTATCACGCTTTTGATGTGGTGATTGCAACCAATGCGATTCACGCCACGAGTGATATTTTAAATTCACTGAAGAGTTTGAGTGAATGCTTGGCTGATAATGGCCATTTATTATTGAATGAGTTAGTGGAAAAGACGAATTATACCACTGCTATTTTTGGTTTATTTGATGGATGGTGGAATGCGAAAGACCAACATCTACGTCAAATGAATTCACCATTACTGAGTGCGGAACAATGGATATCGGTATTGCAGGAGATGAATTTAACCGATATTGAGTATCAATGTTCTTGTTTAAATTTCTCTACTGCAGAACAAATTGTTATTGATGCCAAAGTAAATCATCAACATCAGAAAAAACAGCCCATTTTGAAGATGCCTCTGGCTAAAGTATCTGTCGGAGGTGGCGTGCCAAAACAATGCATCCAAGTTCATTCAAAAACAAGCCAACAATGGATCCTTGAGCAATTAGCGCAAACACTTTATTTGGATAGGGCAACAATTCAATTAGAAGATCGATTGTCGGATCTTGGTTTTGACTCATTAAGTTTGAGTGATTTATATCAAAAATTAAAACCTAAATATCCTGAACTCGGTATTGCTGAATTGTTTGCAGTAGACACGGTAGATGCACTGGTAAAACGATTCACTACTAATGAATGCACCGAAATTCCTGATGAAGTCCATTTTGATTTAAACCATTATAATCAGGACACCGATATTGCTATTGTGGGGCTAAGCTATCAGCTTCCGCATACAGGTTCTGATGATTTTATTTCTATGCTGCAACAAGGAAAAACAGCATTTGCACCTATACCTAAATCACGATGGGCGCATGACTCATTTTTTGATGCACAAAGAGGAAGGCAAGGTAAATCTTATGCGGAGAGAGGCAGTTTTTTAAATGATATCGCTTGCTTTGATGAAGCTTTTTTTAAACTCTCTCCACGAGAGGCGGCGTTTATCGATCCTCAAGAACGTTTGCTGTTGCAAAATGCCTATTTTGCACTTGAGGATGCGAAGGCTTTTCCGATTGCCTCCGACAATAAAATCTCAGTATTTGTCGGCATAAGTGGTGCCTATTACTCTTGGTTAAATGAAGATTGGACGACCCAAAAACATGCCAATTCTGCGTGCGCTTACTGGTCTGCAGCAAACCGAATTTCATACAGTTTTAATTTGCATGGTCCAAGTATGGCGGTGGATACAGCATGTTCATCTTCATTATCCGCACTTCATTTAGCGAGTCAAAGTGTGTTAACGAATGAATCGACGATGGCCGTAGTGGGTGGAGTCAATTTAATTGTGCATCCACGACAAATGGTAGAACTTTCTGATTTGCACATGCTTTCAGCCCAAAACATCAACGCCACCTTTTCGCAAAATGCAGATGGATTTGTGTATGCAGAAGGAGTCGTCGCGTTATGTATTAAAAAACTAGGGGTGGCGGTTGCCGAAGGTAATAAAATTTATGGAGTCATCAAAGGCAGCGCACTCAATTCAGGTGGTAAAATGCATGGGTATACCGTGCCAAATCCTGAAGCCCAAAAACAGGTTATCCTTACCGCGTTGCAAAAAGCAGGAATTAATTCTTGGCAAATCAATTATATTGAGGCACATGGTACAGGCACCGTTTTAGGTGATCCTATAGAAATTAAAGCATTGAGTGACGTTTATCAAAATAAAGCGTTTCTGGGGTCGGTGAAAAGTAACATTGGTCATAGTGAAGCATGTGCTGGTTTGGCGGGTTTAGTACGAATATTATTGCAGTATCAACATGAGGAAATCTTTGCTGGAGTTAATGCTTGGCCGTTGAATGAGCATTGTCATTTTGAAAAGACCCAGTTGATTATCCCAGAAAAAAATACTCCGTGGGTACAGAGTAGGGGGGCACGTTATAGTGCACTCAGTTCTTTTGGTGCAGGTGGCTCTAATGCACACATTATTGTACAAGATTATCCTATTATTCCTGAAGCGTGCACGCAACACCATACTTTTAAAAAACAAGCCCATTGGAGCGCTCCTCGCAATTGTTCTGTAGCAATTCAAGAATATCCCTTAACGCTGCAAACGAGCGCCTATTACTTTGAACAGCATCGATTGCATCAACGTCCAATATTGCCCGGCGTGGCGCATATTTATTTTTGTTATCAAGCCTATGTACGCAATATAGAAAATACGTCACAGATTAGCATTCGTGAAATAAAGTGGCTTAATCCCATCTTTGCAGACCATGAAGCGGATGCAATGTCACTCATGATTCGTTTTAAAGCGGAAGATACCCACACTCTTTGTGAATTAACAGGTGTACTATTGCATTCAAGCAGTACTTATCATTCTTTAGATGAGGTGACTGCATTCAAGGAATATGCTGCGCTTGCTGTTGAGTGCACTCACGATGTATCAACGGCGGCAATGTATGCCCAATTTCGCCGTAACAATTGGTATCATGGTGAAGTATTTCAATGTGTACGCACCATTCGTGTTAATCAGGATAAAAATAAAGCGATTGCTGCATTAACACTCGCAGAATCTCGTGAAGATCCTACTTTGGATCCCCGCTTATTTGATAGTGTTTTGCAATGTGTTTCGGTTTTGCAAGGGGAATTGCCTGAAGATCAAGTATATATTCCTCAAAAGATTGAGGTGCTGAATTTAGTTCATCACTGGACCACTAAAATTTATGTTGTGGTGGAAGACAAATCCTTACGTGCATACTCTCCACGCTATGACATTTCTATTTTTGATGAACAGTGTCGTTTGGTAAGCCATATTATTGGTTTTTGCATGCTTCCTATTCACAAACAGCAAATTATTCCGCAAAACATAGAGTCATCAGAAAAGCGCTCAGTTACACATAACGAATTGCCAACGTTCCGCGGCTTGACCGCGGAATCCAGAAATCTCTCAGCCCTAGAGCCTGAAACTAAATCAGCGAGCCAAAAACCAATCCATTATTTTAAGCCATTCTGGCAGCGCATTGATTGTGATAAGGAAGCTGGAAGAACACTTGAATGGTTGCAGGTCACCGATAGTCCAAGCACTGATTCAGTATGTTCGATAATGCAGGTAAATCAATTACAAAATACACAGCAATTCATGAGCTTGTTACAGAATTTACAGCATGCTGTGCAAACAAGAAAAAAATTACAGTTGATTTTGTGTTTTGATGATGCTGGAGAAACTGCTGTGTACGCCCAGGCAATCCATGCCTATTTACGTACAGCACAATGTGAGTTTCCTGAGTTACGTTACAGTGTGGTCCTGTTGCCTTGGGAATTGAGTCCGCAACTCTTGCCACGGGTCGCCCAGAGCCAATTGCCTACGTGGGTTAAAATAAACCGGGAAGGTGTTTTTCACACTCAATATTATCATGCGGTCACTCCAGAGCAGAGCCAAGCGCGTTTGTTATTTAAACAAAATGGGGTATACGTTATTGCGGGGGGACTTGGTGCGATCCCCCAAATTATTGCCCAATACTTGGCGCATCAATATCAAGCCCGCATTTTACTTCTGGGACGACGTAATCCATCCATCGAACACAATCACTGGTTACAACAACACAACATCAATTACAAACAAGTTGATCTCAGTGATTATGAAACATTACACACCTGCATCACTCACTTTGCTTTAGAGCATGGGGGCGTATTGAATGGCTGTATTCAAGCCGCGGGTGTGCAGCAAGATAGTCTAGTTATCAATCAATCTCCGGCAGCAATTGAAACAGCATTGACCGCAAAAGTAATAGGTACCTTGAATTTAGATAAAGCGACAAGGGCCTATGGTCTGGATTATTTTCTTTTGTTGTCTTCCTACTCATCGATACTCGCGAATATTGGGCAGTCCATTTATGCAGCTGCTAATGGATTTTTAGATGGTTTTGCCGTTTTACGCGAATCATTGCGAATCAAAGGAACGTGTTCTGGATTTACTTACAGTATTAATTTGCCTTTTTGGGAACACGGAGGCATGCAGGTTAGTGATTCAGTATTAGCACGCATGCAAAAAGAGTGGGGCATGCAATCAATTAGCAATGCGACTGGATGTCACATTTTTGAAACATTATCCGCTTTATCCTGGCCGCAAGTTATTGCGCATCAAGGAGAGCAGGAAATCATTCTACAGCAATTAAATCATTCGACATCGACGAAACAAGAAAGGTCTGAAGTGAGTATGGAATTTAAACTTTTTGTGGTGAACACAATTAAAAAAGTATTGGAGCTTGAGGGGCATTTTGAGCTAACAGCCTCTTTTGGAGATCTAGGTTTCAACTCAATTTTATTTACTGAGTTGGCCAATCATTTGAACGATGCCTATGCTTTGGCAATTACACCTGCTACTTTTTTTGGTTATAAAACCGTTGCTGAGTTTATTAGCAATTATGAGCCACAAACCAAACCTTCTGTCGTGACGATGGTCCAATCTGAAGAGGTAAAACCTTTAATCCAGCATCCTGCGGTTCACGAGGATGTACCGGTCATTATTGGATACAGCGCGCTATTGCCAGGATGTAAGAGTTTAAATGATTTTTGGCAATTGTTAATGAATCAACACCATGTTTTTAGCCAAACTCCTGTGAATCGCTTGCACTATATGCAACAACATGCCGGAACATTTATTGAAAATGTTGATGCATTCGATGCTGCTTTTTTTAATCTTTCGCCGATTGAATCCATGGTGATGGATCCTCAGCAACGATTATTATTGCAAGAGGTATGGCATGCTTTAGAAATGGGAGGCATCAATCCATTACACTTGAAAGGATCCGCGACGGGTGTTTATGTGGGAGCGTCAACGTTTGATTATGCGAAGTTATTAACACGACACCAAGTGAATAATCCTTACATTCCAGTGGCAACTGTACATAGTTTACTGGCGAATCGCATATCTCATTATTTTGATTTAAGTGGCCCCAGTGAAGCAGTGGATACTGCCTGTTCCAGTAGTTTGTATGCTTTAGATCGCGCTGTAAAAGCCATCAAGCAAGGAGAGATTGAGCAAGCAATTGTATGTGGTGTTAATTTGTTACTTGATGATGAATTTTTTAATGCATTCACTCAGTCAGGAATGCTGTCGGCGACGAAAATCTGCAAGCCATTTGATAAACATGCCGATGGATACATTAGGGGTGAAGGCATTATTGTAATTATTCTTCAGAAACAAACGCGCGCACAGGCACAAAACAATACGATTTATGCCAAAATTCTTGGCAGTGGAGTCAATCATACAGGTAAAGCCAATACACTCACATCACCAAGCTCAACAGCGCAACAAAAACTGTATGAACATATTTATAATTCTATTGATATAGAACGCATTAGTTATATTGAAGCTCATGGTACAGGAACGCCTTTAGGTGATCCTATTGAGTTGGAAGGTTTGAAAAATTTTGTTGCCGATAAAAATGTAGCGATCGAAGTCGGTTCAGTCAAAGGCAATATTGGCCATCTAGAACCTGCTTCAGGATTGGCTGGACTAATAAAAATTTTGCTGATGTTTCAACATCAAATGATTCCAGGACAAGCGAATTTATCGGAAATTAATCCGTATCTTACCTTGCAGCAATCGGGATTGTCGATCAGTCGAGAAACTCATACATGGCAACAAAAACAAATAAATGGTGCATTAATTCCTCATTGTGCGGCTGTAAGTTCTTTTGGTTTTGGCGGGGTTAATGCACATGTTGTTTTAGAACAAGGTCCTCTAATTCAACACGCTCCTGCAGGATCTTTTGTACCGTTACTTCCTCTTTCTGCAGCTAATGAAACAAGCCTACAAGTATTGGTGAAAAATTACATTACCTGGTTGCAAGAAAACCCTCATTTTGAACCGCAAAGTTTCTGTTTTACCTTGCAAAAAAGACGGACTCATCATCGCTATCGAGTACTTTTCCAATGGCATAATCAACAACAATTAATTCAGCAGATGCAGAATTGGCTCGATTCATCGGCAGCGCCTCAAATTAGCGATGATTATCACTCCATAGCACATGCTTATCTGAGGGGGGAGGCTGTATTTAGCTCTGATGCAAACCCGAATGAAATGATGCCAGTACATGGTACACCGACTTATCCGTTTCTCCGTAAAAAAATCTGGTTTAAAACTCAAGAAAACCAATTGGTGTATGTGAACAAAGAAATGCCTACGGAAATAACCCATCAACCCTTACATAACCAAAATATTGTTATCATTCATTCTGAATGTTGTACCGAAACATTAAAACCGATTAGCTCCCACCTCAAACAAAATAATAAGGTTTTAAGTTATAACTTGAATAACTTTAATCCCGATGAGTTCCAGTTATTTTTAGGGGCACATCCTGAGATAGATCACTTTATTATTTATCCTCAGTACCCTGATTTTAATTTAGAGCTTAATTTTTTCAACCAGGATCTTCTCAGTCTACTTCAACCTTTATTTGCTCTATTGAAAACGACCTTAAGTTCCAACTTGTTTACAAAAAAAATTACTATTGACTGGTATTCTTATACTGCTAAAGCCCATCATCCGCAGGTGGCAATGGTCAGCGGTTTATTAGGCTCCTTAGCTAAAGAAATGCCCCATTGGCACTTGAATCATTTGATAATTGATACACCTGTGGAGCGATCGATGCTGGGAATGGTTTATTCCGGACCTCATCAAACAATTAACTATCGAAAAGGACAGTACTGGGTATCTTCTTTGGAGCTAGCTCCTGATTGTGAAGAGAACGATTTTCTCATAACCCAAGGGACATATTTGATTCTTGGGGGTATGGGCGGTATTGGCCGTCGTTTGGCGCAGTTTTTGATTGACTCGTATCACGCTAAAGTTATTCTTGTAGGACGTAGTTCTTTAAGTGAAGAAGGTCGGCAATTTTTACATGCTTATGGTGAGGGAATTGAATTTATTCAAACGGATGTGACTCGTGAAGCAGAATGCGCTTTACTCATTAAGTACCTGCAGGTGAAACATCCCACCATTCATGCGGTATTTAATTTGGTCATGCAATTGCATGACAGTACTGTTGATTCCATGACTTGGCAACAGTTTAGTCAGGTCATTCATGCCAAATTATTTAGTGCTTATTTTATTTATCAGTTGCATCAACAAACCCAAATTAACGCAGCAGTGATTTTTTCTTCCATGCAAAGCAGCGCCTGTCTTGCAGGGCAAGCTAATTATGCTGCAGCGAGTAATGCTCTTGATGCCTATTGCCTGCGCTTGGAACAAGAAACCGCATTACCAATTAAAATTATCAATTGGAGCATTTGGCAAGAGGTTGGGGCAGTCACGAATTCCTTTTACCTCGAACGAGCACGTGATTTAGGTTTTATTCCTTTGACGACACAACAAGCGTTTGAGGCGATGCAACTTGGTTTAAATAGCCCGTATGTCCAGTTTGCAATTCAAAATAAAAGTGTGCCCCAAAGTCCACAGACTCTATCAGTTCTGCCCATTAAAGCAGGATTAGAAGGTGTGAACCAATTCGTTTATTGTTTGGTATCTGATTTGCGGAAAAAGCACATTTTGCGCAACAATGTTGTGCTTAAGTACAGCAGACTGGTTACCTATTTAAACGGATTACCTGAAGTTTCAGCCACGACCGAATCATTGCCTCAAATGCTAGAACGTTGTTGCCAACAACACTCTGCTTATGAAGCGTATTATCGTTTGGCTTATCTTTGTTATATGAACTACCAGCTGATTCTTGAGGGAAATAAGGCGCCCGCAGAAATCGTTTTTTCAGAAGATGGTCTGAAATTATTGTTTGCTCTTTATGCCCAAAGTCCTGAGTCAAAAACGTGTAATCAATACATCGCACGACATGTTGTCGAGTATCTTAAGAACAGCTCGCAACCCGTAAAGATTCTGGAGTTAGGTGCGGGGGTAGGTGCAACAACAGAAACGTTGATGGATGTGCTTAATGGCTATGCGCAGCTTGATTATTACTACACGGATGTTTCTTCATTTTTCCTAAATCAAGGTAAAAAACTACAAGAGCAAGCGCGTTTTAATTTGCACTGCGACTATCTGGATATCAATCATTTAGCAGAATTGGCTGATGACTCTTTTGATGTAGTGCTTGCTTCGAACGTCATCCATTTGGCAGATGATTTAGAGCATACACTTAAAGAATTGCAACGTATTCTTAAGTCGCAAGGGATATTTTTACTTAATGAGGCAGTGCAAGAACAAGCGTATTTGAACTTTATTTTTGGCTTATTCGATGGTTGGTGGCAGGCGAGCGGCGCTGAGCGATTAAATGCTTCTCCTTTGTTAAGTCAGGAGCTTTGGCTGCGAAAATTAACTGCAGCAGGTTTCGGGATTTTAGAACCGCATTTGCGGGAGCAAGAAAAAGCGCAAAAGGTATTTTGTTGCCGCATGAAGCATCTTGGTAAAGAGGTTCAGGAGAGCCTCTCATCCGCCCTTTTGGCACATTCTCCCCACGGGGGAGAGGAGAGGATTAGGCAGCAAATTGCAGAATTTATTCGTGCGGCACTGCATTTACCTAAAGAACAGGTTCTTGAATTGGACCGTCCTTTGGCTGAAATGGGACTTGATTCAATTACCGGGGTTAGTTTGGTAACCAATATCAATAAGGCATTTAATTTATCATTACGCACGGCAGTCATTTTTGATTATCCTAGTTTGCAGCGATTGGTAACATTTGTTCATTCTCAGTTAAAGGAGGAAGAGCCCATTGTTACTGAACGTCAACCTGTAGATTTATTTGCAGGAGAGTTAATTAATGATTAAGCAACGGCGCAAATATACGTATAGTCCTCAAAGTAATTTGTACTGGTTAGCACATCAGATTGATGGTCACTATGTGTTCCCGCTCGATAATTTACTCATGATGATTTACTCCGCTTTGAGGCCTTTAGCTACTGCACCAATCGTGCAATTAACTGAGGTTGAATTAAAGAAATTATTAATTGCTGAAAAAGAACAAGCGATTAATTTATTTCTAGAAATCGATCCGATAAATCATGATTGCTTCATTGAGCAATTACATGATGATGGTAGTAAAGAATTAGTATTACAAACTACTTATCAATTCGAGTTGCCCAGTGACCTGAGCAAAATATGGAATCATCCTGATAAGTTAATAAAGAATAATTTTTATCAGAACGATTCATTACACTACTTGGGTGATTGTTATAGGATTATTGAACAATATCATTGTGATGATTCCTTTTCTGCAGCCTTAAGTCCAAAGGCCAGTTATCCTGCGGTTTTAGGTAGTATGTTGCATTCTTTGATTTACCTCAACGATCCTTCTTTTGCGCAAAATCCTCGTCCTGGATTACCTAAAAAGATAAAGCGCGTTTTATTTCATGATCCCAATCAATCCAGTGCTTTTTTATATGCTAAAGACCAAGATGCTACGATCTTTGATGCGCAGGGGAATTGGCAAATTATTATGGAAGGTGTTGAGCTGACGCGCCCCACCCCAAATACCAAAACGTTTAGAGAGCCTTTAGATATTGCTGTAATCGGTATGGCCGGTCAATTTCCGCAAGCTGAAACGGTGCAAGAGTTATGGACTTCTTTATGTGAGGGATTTAATGCAATTACCTCCTTGGAAAAACGAGGAGAACACGATGTGCGTGAGCCTAATCATGCCGGGTGGTTGGCTGATGTTTTTGCTTTTGACCCAGACTATTTTCATATACCAAAAATTGAAGCACAGGCGATGGATCCGCAACAGCGTTTATTTTTACAAACGGCTGCTGTCGCTTTAATGGATGCAGGTTATTCACCCATGGAACTTCCTGATAAATTCTGCGGGGTTTTTGTGGGGGCAAGCCAAAATAATTATTTGACCCACAGTCAACAAAAACCCATAGCCCAAAGTTTTTGGGGAAATGCTCCATCAGTCATTGCGGGACGCGTTGCTTATACCTTTAATCTAACGGGGCCTGCGATTACTATAGATACAGCATGCTCTTCCTCTTTAGTAGCCATCCATCAAGCCTGCCAGGCGATTAAAAATGGTGAATGCTCGAGTGCTCTTGCAGGCGGAGTATTCATTATGAGCAGTGATCATTTTCTCCAGCAAGCACATCATGCCAAAATGCTGTCTCCGGATCATGCATGTCAAACATTTAGTGATAAAGCCAATGGGTTTATCCCGGGCGAAGCAGTGGGCTGTGTTTATTTAAAGCCTTTAACGCAAGCACTTAAAGATCAGGATCCCATTTATGCTGTGATCAAAGCCAGTGGGGTGAATCAAGATGGACAATCAAATGGCATTACCGCACCTAATGGTTTAGCACAGACCGCGCTGATGCAACAGGTATATACTTCCTATGGTTTATCCACTAAAGATCTCGCCTACATTGAAACGCATGGGACAGGTACAGAGCTGGGAGATCCTATTGAAGTCCATGCGTTGCAGCGATTATTTGCAACACAAGAAACGAACGCTGCAAAATCTTGTGGCTTAGGAAGCATCAAATCCAATATTGGTCATACAGTTCATGCCGCAGGAGTTTCTGGTTTTATCAAAAGTGTTTTATGCAGTTATTTTCAACAGATTCCAGCAACGCTTCATTGTGAACGTGAAAATCCACAGATTGATTTTGCCAGTACCTCCTTTTATCCGGTCAAAGAATTAAGCCCATGGCCTAAAAATAAATCCCTTGTCGCAGTCAGTTCATTTGGATTTTCTGGTACCAATGCTCATGTGGTCATCCAACAATTTACAAATCGGAATCGGGCTCATTTTCCTGTATATCCGTTTAAAAAAATTCATTGTTATTGGCAGAACGCCCTAGAATACACATTATCAGCGGAGCAGACTTATTTCAGTCAGCATCAGGTAAATCATCAGGCCATTTTGCCAGGGGTAGTGAGTCTTGCTTTATCTCAATATTTCCTTAAAGACTTGCCGTTTCATTGTGTGAATGTGCAGTGGCTCAAAGCGTTACCTGCACATAATCCATTACTGAAGATTAATATAAATAAAACGCACAGCGCCATTGAACTGCTTCATAATGGAGATTCGTTTTTTAGAGCCGAATGTGCAGAGCCTGAAAAGGAATTAGTTCCTTTTGATTTGCATGAATTTAAACGTATTTCCAATGCAATTGACTGCACCGAATTTTATCACTGTTTTGAACACGCAGGGATCCAATATGGGCCTGATTTAAAAAACATCAAGCAGCTTTTTGCCGCTGAGGACCGAGTTTTTGCGCATATTCAATTTGATGGGAATTTTAGTGAGTTTCTGTTTAATCCATATCTCTTGGACGCTGCATTACAAACCGTTGGCTATTTTACTTTGTATCAACAACAACCGCTTTCGTTACCGGTGCGCGCAAAAAAAGTGGTGCTTCTCAAAAAAATAACAAGCCATGCGTTAGTGTGTACGCAAAAAGTAGGTTCGCTTAGTTTTCATATTCAAATTTTTGACGAACATGGAGCACTCTGTGTGGTCATTGATGAACTCACGGCACAGGTTGTCAAAAATGTTGTGGGCTCTCGTGGCCTAAATAGAGCAGGGGTTAATCCAAAAAAAGAATCGACTCAAGAGTTAGTCTATTCTATTTTTTCCCATCGCTTAAATATGGCTGCTGATGAACTAAAGAATGTGGGCCAATTCAGTAAATTGGGCTTAGATTCTTTATTGGCTATGGACATTATTTTTGATCTGGAAGTACATTTTGGTAGTCAACCAAAAACGCTTTTATTTGAACATACAACGTTTGATGAACTAATAGCGCATTTCAGCAACCATATCCTCCAAAAAGTCCAAGAACCACCTCCAGAACGTCCGTCGTACCCAATTTCTTCGGCGACGGATATGGCAATTATTGGGATGGCCTTAAATTTCCCTCAAGCTTCGGATTTCTCCTCATTCATCGAGGTTTTGGAGAACGAGAAAAATTGCATCCAGGCAATTGATAACCGGAGTTATGGTTTTGGAGCCTTGCTCGAAAATGCCAATGATTTTGATGCGTTATTTTTTAATATTGCACCTAACGATGCATTGATAATGTGTCCGCAGGAACGAATGATGCTGCAGAACGCCTGGCATTGCTTCGAAGATGCGGGAATTCGTGTGGGTACCCAACCTCAATCAGTTGGGGTGTTCATTGGGGCCATGAATAATTTTTATCAATTAACGGGTTTTGAAAAAAGTTTAAAAGAACAAAAAAAGGTTTTAGCGAATTCAACTGCTGCGAGTATTGCAAATCGAATTTCCAGTGTGCTTAATTTTACGGGCCCAAGTTTAACGCTTGATAGTATGTGTTCCTCTTCATTAACTGCATTACATTTGGCAATACAAGCCATTACGGCCAATGATGCATCCATGGCTTTGGTAGGGGGAGTCAATCTCATTAGTCATGATTATAAATATCAAGAACTCTTACATCGAAATATGTTGTCGCTTCAAGGGCATTGTGCCAGTTTTGGAGAACACGCCGATGGCTATGTTCCCAGTGAAGGGGTAGTGAGTATTTTAATCAAACCGCTACACGCAGCAATCCGTGACGGGGACCGTATCCATGCCGTGATTAAGGGCAGTAGCATCGCTCATAATGGTACCAGTTCAGGTTATACCGTTCCTAATGTAAATGCCCAAGCAGAAGTAATTAAAAAAGCAATCGTAAATGCAGGATTAGAACCCGAAGACATCAGTTATGTGGAGTGCCATGGGACTGGAACGCAATTAGGGGATCCGATTGAAATAAAAGGTTTAAACAAAGTATTTACCGAACGCGATACACCATGCTTTATTGGTTCCTTAAAATCAAATTATGGGCATATGGAAGCTGCAGCGGGGCTTGCAGGGGTCGTCAAAGTAATTGCCCAAATGCAACAAAAAAAGTTATATGCAAGTCTGCACGCGAGCACTCTGAATCCTAATATTCAACTGCCCGAATCATTCATTTTATGTCAAAGCCAGACGAGCTGGTCGGTTCATCCAAAAAACCAGTGTTATTATGCCGGTGTGTCGAGCTTTGGTGCCGGTGGCAGTAATGCGCATGTCATTTTACAAAGTTATGAACATGCCGTTAAGCCTAAAGTTAACCCATTGCCACGAACGGTATTTCAAAACCGACGCTATGCTCATGAAGTTGAGAACAGCATGACTTCAGACCGATTTTATGAGTATGTGTGGCAGCAACAAGAACTATCTACTGATAATAAATCTCCTGCATCCCGTAAATGGATGGTGTTAAGCACTCAACGTAATGAGGCAGAGATAAGAAAACTTTTGCCTCAAAATGTTATCCACCTCATTTATACCTCACAAAACGGATGGCACTTCGCTCAAGAGGGGCGTGAGGTAACGCTAAAACAAATTATTGGGTTATTGGATGATGATTTTACTTTGCTTGATTGCTGTGATAATGAGTTAGAGCTAATTGACCATTTGAGCTTTTTACAACAGGTTGTTCTTGTTGCCAAAAAAGGAACGATTCTTCAGATTAGTGAAATGCAATCACCTAATTTGGATGTGATCGCTTATTTTCTGAGGTGCATGAATGGGCAAACCATAGGCTTAAAAACAGCGACATTAGTGATGGAGCAACAGTCTCTTACATATGAGCTTATTCAACACGAGTTAAGTCAATTAACTCTTAATTATGACAAGATTCGTTATGCGCAAGGACAACGATTCATCCAGATACTCCAAGAGCGTAACTATAAAAAATCAACTGCAGTTTCAATCGAATCGGAAAAGGTCTACTTAATTACGGGCGGTACCAGTGGTATCGGTGCGGAAGTTGCAAAATGGCTCGTTGCAGGTGGCGTCCGTAAATTAATTTTAACGGGCATAACCCCATTACCCCAAGAAACGTTATGGGAGCATTATCTGCACTCATCTTGTAAGGCAGGAAAAACCGTTCAATTGATTCATCAATTAAAAAAACAAGGTTGTGCGGTTTATTACTATATTGGTGATTTAGCTCAAGAGGAGTTATTGGCTGCTTTTTTGAAAGTGGTTATGAATGAGAACGATCGTTTTGGTTGGATTTTCCATTGTGCAGGCGTCACTCCAAAACAAACCAAGTTACTTACTGAGCTTACCAAAAATGAGTTCACTCAAATGTTTCATCCTAAAAAAGCAGGGCTTGAGGCGTTATGGCCCATAGTAAATTCTTATGGGTTTGAACGATTCGTTCTTTTTTCTTCGGTCTCAAGTGTTCTCCCAGAACTTGCGATGGGGGTCGTTGATTATGCGTTGAGCAATCATTATTTAAACGCATTTGCCCAAGCCCATCCTGGAAAAGTATTGAGTATTGTCTGGCCTGCATGGAGTGAGTTTAGTAAAAATGCGGAGCGAAGTAGTAGTTATCAACGAAGCCAACTTGGAAGTTATAAAACCAATGAAGCACTTGCGTTACTTACAACCTTATTAGCTCAAACAACGACCTCTTCAGTCATTATGCCGAGTAAAAATGAACTTTCTCTAAATACCCCTTTACCAGAGCAGGGCTTATCGACTCAAAGCAATGTATTGGACGCGTTAAAGCAGATCCTTATGGAGGTAGTTGGTGTCACTGAAAATGAGATTAAGTTGGATCGGAGTTTTGCCGAATATGGGGTCGATTCGGTTCTATTAATGGCTATATTAAAAAAGATCGAAGCGGTGATGGGCTTGATGCTTGCTGCCGAAGTGATTTTTGAACACAATACACTTGCTCGTTTAGCATCTTATGTGCAGCAGGTTAATGGATCTGCACCCGAAACATCGAACAAACCTGTTGTTATCGTCGCAGAGCAACCAAAGGATACAAAAAAAATTGCAGTAATTGGTATCGGATGCCAGTTCCCTGGTGCCCATAATGTGCAGCAATTTTGGGATAATTTACTGCACGCTAAAATATCAATTACCCCCATTCCTAAAGAGCGGGTTGATCGAACAGAATATGCTGATTTTCATGGCGGATTTATTCAGGAAGATGCATTTGCAACGGCGCTTGATTTTGGGTTTTCTAGCACGCATCAACAGCAGATTAATCCCTTGGTTACGCGTGCATTGGCGTTAAGTCAGGATGCAATTGTTGATGCTGGTTTTACTAAGGAAACCATTAAAGGGATGAATGCAGGTGTCTTCGTAGGCGCGCGTGCAGATTTTAGTGCGCAGCAAGAGATTAACCAGTTTACCATTATTGGTCAGGGACAAAATTTTATTGCAGCCCATATCAATCATTTTTTTGATTTAAGTGGCACTGCAGAAGTTGTTGATACGGCGTGCTCTTCTTCTTTGGTTGCTCTGCATCATGCTGTTTCTGCGCTGAGGGCAGGGGATATTGAACTGGCTTTAGTCGGTGGTATTGATGGATTAGTAAATACTCGGCCTTTTGCTTTGATGGATGCGGCTAAAGCATTATCACCGGATTTTAGATGTCGTCCTTTTGATGTGCGTGCTAATGGCATCGTTCTCAGTGAAGGCGGTGGTTTTGTGGTTTTAAAACCCTTGGAACAAGCGATCGCGGATGGAAATAAGATCTATTGTGTGATTGAGGGTATAGCGGTCAATAATGATGGAAATACGATGGGGTATACGACCCCAAATCCTAAAGCCCAGCAAAAAGTGATTCAAAAAGCATTAGACAATGCAGGTTTGACAGCCCAACAGCTGGACTATGTTGAAATGCATGCTACTGGCACCGAATTGGGTGATCCTATGGAGTTACAGGCCTTAACTCATGTTTTAGGACACTCGTCCAATAAAAAATGTGTTGTGGGTGGTGTGAAAGCACATATTGGTCACACGTTAAGTGCTGCAGGCATGGCCGGATTTATTAAAGCGGCTTTATGCAGTTACCATCATTGTTTGCTGCCTCAGCCTGAAAAAATAACGCCAAATCCTCGTTATGATTTTGCTCATTCTCCCTTGTGTTTGCTCGATGAACCAAAATTTTTAGATGCGGCTCGCACCCATTATTTTGGAGTGAGTGCTTTTGGTTTTGGGGGAACAAATGCTCATGTCATCCTTTCGAGTAGGATGCCCAAGCCACAATCAATAAAACGTGCCGTTTCAAAACGGGAAGAACCATATTCCGAAATAATGGATGAATTTTTTGATGTTGAACGAATTTAAAATTAAATTAAATGCGGATAATTATCTGGTTGCGGATCACCGAATCGACGGGATCCGGGTGCTACCTGGCATTGCCTATTTAGATATTATTGCACGCTGTTTTCAGTTTGAGTCTTTCGAGCTTACCCAAGTAACCTATCCACATGCGGCTAAAGTGCAAGCAGGTGAAACGATTATTTTATGTGTTGCTTATGATTCCCAACGTCATACTATAGAAATCTCTCATCAAGAACAGAATAAGAATATTGTCCATTTCAAATCAGCGATAGGATTTCAAAGACCGGATTTACCCGTATTGATTCAAACGCCCAAAGAAAACGAACAAATCCATTCGATGAGCACCATATACAATTTGGCGCGTGCCTCATTTATTGAGCATGGTGAATTTATGCAGGTTAGTGGTAGCACCGGCATCAATGCACCCCAAATTGCTATGGAGTTGACTTTAGGTAGCAAAGCCCAATCTTATTTATCATCTTTTTATTTACATCCTGCTTTGTTGGATGGTGCTGCTTTTGCTATAGCTTCATTGCATTTTGATGAAGTGGTGCATGCAGGTCCCGACATCAGTTATTTACCTTTGGGAATTGATAAGGTGAGCGTCTTTGGGCGGGTAACGACTTCAACATTGTTGGTCAAAGCTGAAAAAATGCCAACGCATCATGAGTCGTTAATCAAGTGTCGCATTCAATTATTTACACCTGCAGGTGATTTAGTCGTCGCTCTTGAAGGATTAACAAATAAGCGATTTCAGCGTCAGCAATTCGGGCTGCAAGAAGTGACAAAATCGGTGAACGTGTTGCCAACCGTTCATGCTGATACGCAGAAAAAAATTGAAGCATTGATAAGGAATCATTTACCGGATGCACCTGATTTTTTAGAGTCTCACGTTTCTTTTTTTGATTTAGGGTTTGATTCCAGCAGTCTAATTGCTTTGGTCGATGTATTAGAACAGCAATTTGATTTAGAGCTTTATCCCACTTTATTGTTTGAACAAAATACCGTGGACAAATTAACTGCATATATTAATTCGCGTGACTTTTCTTCCATAACTAAAGCTCAATCAAAGATGAGTATGTCCATGAAGGAGACAACATCGTTGGATCCCGCGGTCAAGCCGCGGGAAGTCGGCAGCGTAGAGCAGACGGAGCAGTTACAGAAACAATTAAAAAAAGCTAATTATGCGATTTATGTTCCTACAAAAACAAAAATAAAAGGGGGTTTTGACAATAAGCAGGTATTGATAATTAATGACTTAAACTATGAGCAAGCACTGGAATTTTATCAAGAACAACCTAAAGAGGATTGGATCATATATGATGGTCGTTATCATCAAACCGGGCTTGATTTGCACACTGTTTTGCATCATTTAGTAGAAACATTTGCTAAGCTTTTATCTGGTGCCCAAAGTAAATTACCCCCTATTGTTATTGGTTTGTCCCCGAAGCAATCAATTTTAATCCATTCTCTTTCTGCTTTCTTTTCATGTCTTGCTAAAGAATACCCTCAGCATCAATTCTCGATTTTTGTAAGTGATGAATGTGTCAAAGAGAATGCTAAAGGTTTGCCAAGCAGAGAAGGGTGTCTTTTCCTCCATCAAGACGCGGTTTATGCCGCAAGTTACATCAAATCCCAATTGAATCAAGCGCTGCCTCGCACATGTTTTAAAACGGGAGGAAGCTATTTAATTGTGGGTGGTCATGGAGGCTTAGGCCGGTTGCTCGCGAGTTATCTGCGCACGCAATATCAAGCGAAGATTCATGTCATTGGGCGAAGTAAACAGATCGTATCTGATGAGAATGTAAGCTATTACCCATTGGATGTATCTGATCCGAATGCAGTACAACATTTTTTCGCGACCCATGATTTTCCTATTGATGGTTTGTTTTATTTAGCGGGTGAAAAGCATGATCGGTTGCTGATGAATATTAGCTCCGAGGACATTGAAAAAACGCTGCGTGCCAAATTAGGGGGCTTGACAATAATTCATCATGCACTACAACATAAGCCCATTGATTTTTATTGTATTTATTCTTCTTTATCAGCAGAGATTGGCAACCTTGGACAATGCATTTATGCTGCAGCCAATGCTGCTTTAAATGCTTATGCGTGCGAACAAGAACAATTACGCCTTGCAGGAAAACAGCCTTCTCGATTTATTAGCATCAGTTGGCCTTATTGGTTAGAAGGCGGGATGGAAATCAACCCGTATCAATTGCAAAAACTGCAAGAGGAATATGGAACCTTGCCTTTGGAAACCTCGCATGCTTTTGCATTGTTGGAGCGTGCATTTGCTGCCAATGTACCCCATGTGGTGATTGCCAATTCCACCTTGCTCCAACATCGCTTATTAAAGTCACAAGAATCTCCGCTTGATAAATTCCACACCCAGCTTGACGAGCCAGAGATCAATGAGCATGACATTGCGATTGTCGGAATATCATTTCAATTACCCGATGCAAGCAATCTGGAGGCGCTTTGGAGTAATTTAGCTGCTGGCAAAAACTCCATTAAAACAGTACAGCGAAATTGGCATTATATCCCCTATCTTTGGGGCGGATATTTAGATGATATTACCAGTTTTGATCCTTTATTTTTTAATATATCACCTCGGGATGCAGCGTTAATTGATCCTCAAGAGCGATTGTTTTTAGCGAATGCTTGGCATTGTTTAGAAGATGCGGGTTATGCTCAGTTGCACGAGAAAAATATGGGGGTAGTTGCGGCCTCCATGTTTCATCTTTATCAAAACTATGGGGTGGAGCAGTATCAACAGGATACGGAAGTTAAATGCCCGCAATCTTCAGGGGCAAGTATTGCGAATCGTGTTTCCTATGCATTGAATTTGACAGGCCCTAGTTTCTCTCTAGATTCCATGTGTTCCTCCTCGCTTACTGCCATTGAATTAGCGTGTCGTTATTTAGCGAATGATGAAGTGGATGCGATGTTGGTGGGGGGCGTGAACCTCTGTTCACATCCTTATAAATTAGCGTCATTGACGCAAAATAAATTCTTATCGCCTACGGGCAAAAGCGCTCCATTTCATGAACAAGCGGACGGCTATGTTCCTGGCGAGGGCGTTGTAGTCCTCCTTTTGAAGAAGGCAAAAAAAGCCCTTGCGGACGGGGATTCAATCTATGCACTGATTAAAGGTTTAGCATTAAATCATGGGGGAATGGGTAGTGGATTTACTGTACCTAATGCTGTTGCACAAGCAAAAGTAATGCAACACGCGTTAACCAAAGCGGGGCTTAAACCGGAGCAAATCGATTACATCGAGGCACATGGAACAGGAACTTCTTTAGGTGATCCGATTGAACTTGCTGCATTAAAGCAGGTATTTGCCACGCGTTCCGTGCAAAAACCATTGTATGTGGGGTCTATAAAAAGTAATTTCGGACATTTGGAAGCGGCTGCCGGAATGGCCGGGATTGTGAAATTGATTGCGCAATTTCAAGCGCAGGCATTAGCACCCTCCATCAATGCATTGCCATTAAATCCGGGATTAAATATTGACGATGTTCCAATTCAAATAGCGACGCAGTACTTACCACAACAAACGCTTCATTTTGCTGGACTGAGTAGTTTTGGCGCGGGTGGTAGTAATGCACATTTAATTTTACAAAACTGGTCACACAATCTATGTGCACGGCCCAAAACCCAATACAACAAACAAAATTATTGGTTGGCGCATTCAGAAATAATGACGCATCATTGTTATCGAATGGATAGTGTATCTTGTACCTTGGAGCCCGGTTCCATTTTTGAAGAACTCTATCAACTGGATAATGGCGCTCAACCAATGTATTTCAAACGAGCTACAGCAAAAACACGATTAAAAAAAGCGGTGATTGTTTGTGGGGAAACAAGCAATGCATCAGAACAACTTATTGCCTTGTTAACTCAATGTATTGCGATGAATCCTGAGGTTCAATTTATATTGATCCATCAAAGTCGGAGTCATTGGATGGAGTCGCATGCATTGATGATGTCTTTGCCGAATCAAGTAAAACATTATCAAAAGAATATTTTGATTCCTGATTTATCTCGTTTGCCTGCTTCTGAGGTAGTGCGTATAGTAAATAACGAAGCCCATCAGCTTGATCATCGCCTGGTGGCTTATAATCCGATGCGCCAAGCGCTTACTTTAAATTTAGTAACCACACCGACTCAACCGCAACGACTTCATCCTGAAATACGCGTTGTCGTATTGGGTGGTTTGGGCACTATTGGATATCAATTTTGCCATACGTTAATTGCTGCTGGAATTTATCGATTTGATGTCATTGGACGTAGTGCTCTTGATGCGAAACGACAACAGATGCTTGCTGCTTTACGAGGCGAAATTCAGTACATCCAACATGATTTTTCTAGTCCATTCCCTTCTTCTTTTTCTTATGATCTCATCATTAATTGTTTAGGAGTGATGCCTGGAAAAAGTAAAAATGAAGCGGTACAACGAAAAAAATTACATCATCATTTAAGTCAATTTATTCAACAAAACCATCCCCCAAAATTAATCAGTATTTCTTCTTTGTCTGCATTAGCTGGATTTAGTACTCAAGATGACTATGCAGTATATAATGCGTCTTTGATTGCATTTACTGATTATTGCCAAGAACATGTGTGTGTCTATTTGCCCTTTGTGATGACGGAAACACCGTCGTCAGCTGATGAATTAAATTGGTTAACATGGAGTAAAAGCACTCAAGGGTTAGATCCGTTAAAGACCGATGACTTAAGGGGTATTTGCCGCCAGTTACTTACTTTGGCGGCCGGCGAGTACATTCCATTTCAGGGAAATCCCCAGCAATTTCATAAGTATTTAACTCAGGAATGTTTTAATGTTCCGTTTAAGAAATTGCCTGAATGCATGACGCTTAATAAAGAGTATTCCTTATATGAATTAATCGAATCCATTATAGGAATTCCTTCTCAGCAAATTAAAGAAGAGAATACCTTTTATCAATTGGGATTTAATTCATTGACACTTAGTGAATTAGCCGAAGCAATCACCACGCATTATCATATACACATTACTCCTAATCAATTTTTTGAATTTCATACTGTAAAGAAACTACACGAATATTTGCAGGAAAATAACAAGAGTACCCCTGATGCTTTGCCCAAGCGATTGGATTCGACGTCAGCTGGTGTAGTTATTTGTGGTTATTATTGTTCTTTTGCTCAATGCCCTACGCCAGAAGAATACTGGCAGGCTTTATTGGCAGGTCACGATTGTACGCAGATGCCTTTAAAGATGCGATTTGAGAATGAGGGCGATGAGTCACGTAAGATGGGGTTTATTGACCATTATGCGGATTTTGATTTCGCTTTCTTTGAACTGGGTTTAGAACAAGCAAAATATATGGATCCCCAGCAGCGCAAGCTATTAGAACTTTCCTGGCATGTATTCGAGCAGGCGGGAGTTTCACCCTCCACATTGAAAGGAAAAAATATCGGGGTATTTGTTGCGATTCAATTCGATGATTATGCACGTCTATTGGATCGAAGTCAGATAAACAGCCTTTACCAAATTACCGGGTGTGCAAAGACTTTTGCTGCAAACCGAATTTCACATTTTTTTGATTTCCATGGCCCCAGTGAAACCGTTGATACTGCCTGTTCGAGTAGTTTTACTGCGTTGAATCGCGCCGTTGCTGCCATTAAGCAAGGTGAGTGTGAATCGGCACTGGTCCTGGGTGTGAGTTTGCTTTGCGATATAAAAACACTTGAATTGACGACCCAGTTAAATGTTCTTTCGCCAACGAATTGTTGCCGTCCTTTTGATGCTCAAGCGGATGGCTATGTTAAAGGCGAAGGTTTAGCGGGACTGTGGTTGGTTGGAGATACTTTGGCTGCCGCTCAAAAGTTACGTATTGAAGCGACCATAAAAGCGATTCAAGTCAATCATGGGGGGCAATCACAATCATTAACTGCTCCGAATCCGGTGGCCCAAAAACAATTATTATCACAGGTATATCAAAGTGGGGTGTCGATTGATGAAATCGATTATTTTGAAGCACATGCGACCGCGACGCGTTTAGGGGATCCCATTGAATTCTCGGTCTTACATGAATTATTTGCACAACGTTTAAAACCGCTTTATATCGGTTCGGTAAAAAGTAATATAGGTCATACCGAGCCTGTTGCAGGACTTGCGGGGGTAATTAAAGGATTGTTGATGTTAAAGCATCAAGTAATTCCACCGCAGGCAAATTTTCAGGAAGTGAATCCCTTCCTTCGACATGCGGAAAGTCCATTTCATATTGCAAAACAAGCCGAACCGGCTCGGTTAGTAACGATTGCAATTAATAGTTTTGGTTTTGGTGGCAGTAATGGTCATTGTATTTTGACGCGTCATGAGCGTTCCACACCCCAATTACCCCAATTGCCTTATGTGCCGATTAAATTGTCCGCCAAGACAAATAAGGCACTTATAAAAATCTCGGAACAACTACTGGATTATTTAAGCGCTGCACCAAATAGCTTGTGCATGACCCAATTAAGTTATTCCTTAAACGTAGGGCGAGCTGATTTTGCATGCCGTAAGCTATTGATTGTGGAAGACCTTGACGATTTGCGTGAACAATTAAAACGGGGTGTTAAATCATCTAATTCGTCACATGATAATTACTCTGGGGAACAGCCTCTTCTTGAGTTACAGCATACTCCTCATCAATTGAGAGATTATTTAAGTAGACTTCTTGCCTATCAGGACGGCGAATTAATTGATTGGCAGCGTGTTTATGAAGGAATTAATGCCATTCCATTGGTATTGCCTGTTTATCCTTTTGCAGCACAATATTGTTGGTTTACCGAGCCAGAGAAATTAAAACTGATAAATAAAGAGATTGACGCTTATGAGCCAATTTGGCGGAAAAAAACAGTCGAATCTCTGGAGTTAAATCGTTATCAGCATTTAGCTCTTTTTTTAAGACGAAGGCAAGAACGATCAGTAAAAGAAACACTACAGCAAATATCTTATAAAGGGATGTTTTGCTTTATCTTTGTTGATGAGCCGGATTCAGTGACGCAAGGTATGCAATGGCTGCAAGAACATTCTTGTGAATTGATTTATTATTTTGCCGGGATGTGTGATGAACAAATAAACGCTGCATCTCTGGTCAACTCCCAACGCGTGGGGATGGCAGGCTTTTTAGATTTAATTAAAAAACTGGAAGAACTGGCTTATCGCGAAAAATCACTAGCACTTTATGTGTTCAGCAATAATGCTTATGGAATAAAACAATCGACGATTAATCCCTATGCAGCAAGTCTGCATGGATTAGCCCAATCCTTAAAAAAGGAACATCCATTTTGGTTGATTGAATGCATTGATCTTGCGGACAATATGATTAGTGCTCAGGCTCTTACTTTGTCAAACCAAGGTCAGGCTTATCCCTTGGTTTTAGCTGCTGATGGAGTATGGCATCGGCAGCTAAAAGCAGTGAAAGCTTCTTTAAATCATTCAGAACCTGCTAATCAAGTTATCGTGCTCATTGGGGGGGATGGTCAAGTAGGGCGGTATTTAGTTCCTAAGTTTATTGAATGTAATCCGCGCGCCCTTATTATTGCCAGTCGGTCTACCCCATCACGAACGGAAGGCGTACTTCATTGGCGAACGGTCGATTGTACTGTGGCGGATGAAGTTGAATCTTTGCTTGCAGATGTAATTCAACGTTATGGAACGATCGACTGTCTTTATCATTTAGGTGCTAGTTATGCAGAAGCCCCAGTAACTTCATTAAGTTACGAAGAATATTTGTCCCAGATGAGTGTTAAGGTATTGGGTACTTATCATTTAATCAAAGCATGTCAGCGCAGCGAGGTGAAACACGTTGTGATTACCTCTTCAGTACAGGTTTATACACAAAATAAAAACAGAGGCGCTTACTCTGCAACCTGTTATTATGCGGATGCATTAATTAGGGCGTTACATTCCGAGAAAACGAAACTTGTTCATTGGGGTTTTTGGCAACAAGAAGATGAGGCTGCAAATCAACTGATGATCTCCTCGGGTATTGCCCCGATTACGGCAGAACAAGGTCATTACTCCTTGCAATTGGCAGCTTTTTTGCCCCAGTCTAATCTGAGTTTTTTCAATGTTTCAGAATCAGTAAAAACAATGATGCCAATTTGTACCGATTCTCTAACTCAAGCAAGCGAAGATTTACTTCTTTTTAATCAAGGTTTATCTGAGTTAGAGTATTTTTGTTTTCACTTAATGAAACATTACTTGCTAACTCAAGGGGTCGTTTGGAGTCAAAATAATTTAATGCCAGGAGTACAGAAAGATTATGAACAGTACTATTTAGCATTAATCAATATATTAAAAGATTTTGAACGAAATCATGTTCAACAGAATCCATATCAAATTAAGTCTCATGCTGAACTATTGCATGATCAATTGCAATTAATGAGAAAGTACCCGCAAATCAAATCGTTTGTTCAATTACTCCAGGTGTGTGCAACGCATTTTACTGAGATAGTGACAGGGAAAAAAACCATTCAGCAGGTGATGTTTCCTTTTGGGCGCGATGATTTAGTACGTGCGATTTATCAAAAGAATCTTTTGGCGCATTATTACAATCAAACCATTGCGTCATTAGTTAAGGACATGAGTGCTGCCTCTCCCTCTCGAGTTGATATTCTTGAATTGGGGGGAGGTACAGGGGCTACAACGGAAGCAATACTCACCCAATGTGCCGATAAGATTCATTACACCTTTAGTGATATTAATCCCCAATTTGTCGCGCGGGCTAGAGAGAACTTCGCTCAGTATACTGAGGTGGACACCTGCATTTTAGATATTAACAAGCCTGTGATGAGTAAACAATTTGATCTCATTATTGCAAGTAATGTATTGCATACAACAGATGATATTCGTCAATGTCTACTGAGTATTATTCCATTGCTTCGTGATGATGGCGTACTGATTATCAATGAGGCGACTGCAAATAGTTTATTTTTGGCATTTACCTTTGGCTTATTTAAGCAATGGCATACCAATAAAGATGAATATCGTATTCCTGCCAGCGCATTACTCAATACCGAAACTTGGCAAAAACTACTGCAAGAAATCGGTTTTGCAGTGGATGTGTCTGCGACGCCTACTGAAATCGATCAATCGATTTTTGTGGCACAATTAAAAAAACGACCTCGTCATCATACTTTGGTACAAAAAGTGGCGGACTCTCCAAAAGAAAGGGAGTTGATGCCAGTACAAACTGCAAATTCAGATGAGTTATTGACACTACTAGCAAGACATGTACATTGTGCAGCAACAACCTTGGATTTAAATCAATCACTGGTTCATTATGGTTTTGATTCATTGGCAGCAATCCATTTGGCCGAGCAAATTAAATGCGAGTTAAAAATTAACATTTCACCCACGGTATTACTTGAAAATGTTTCTATATCACAACTCATTCATTCTGTTGCAAAGAAAAAGGAAGAACTTTTATGTTAAGTAATGAAGAATACACTGAAGTGAGAAAATCACTGAATTTTAAGCGCCGACTTACCAAGAGTCTCAGCTTTCTAATTGCTGATATCGTGTTGCTTTATGCTGCAGTTATTTTGCTCGGAAAAAACAGCATGCTGTTCTATTGCCTGGGAGAACTGTGCTTGGCGATTTTATTTCTGCATAATTTTATTTTACTTCACGAGTGCGGTCATAATACCCTATCGAGTAAATCCTGGCTCAATGTAGTTCTTGGTCATTACATGAGTATTTTTTGTTGTATGCCATTTTATCCATGGAAAATCATTCATGAAGAGCACCATAAATGGACCGGGCATATTGATAAAGATCCGGTATTTGAATTATTGAAACAGGCAAAAATAAGTAAGAAGCTCCCTTGGATCTTCCATGTGGGTTGGAGAACCTTTATTCCCTTAAATGTATTTTTCTTACATTTGGTTTATTGGACTTATCCTCTTAAACTGCTAAAACAAAAAAAACTATCCCAAGTGATGTTCCGGCAATGTGTGTTTTCTGTACTCTTTTTGTTTTTTGCTTATGTACTTTTAAAATGGTGTTTCCCAAGCTTTTTAACGTTTAAAAATCTAGCGCCCGCGATTTTGATTTATGGAGTCCTCTGGGAAACTTTATCTACGCCGCAGCATTTAGGTTTAGAACCCACGCAGCATCGACCTACCCTAAAAGAACATACACTAACGACGCGAAGTACCTGGTTTCCACGATGGCTACAACATTATTTATTTTTAAATTTTGGTTATCACGTGGAACATCATTTTTTCCCAGCGTTACCTTGGCATGAATTGGAAAAAGCACATTTTAAAATTAAGCCCTTGTTAAACAATGAATATCAAATGGTAACGGGTGGCGTATGGAATATTCAAATGCGTAGCCAAAATATGGAGAAGGCGATTGGGGTTCGCGATGATTAAGATTTTGGACAAGGCTCATTTTGAGCTCGGAACATGTGAAGCCGAATTGTGTTTGGAGAAGCAAATCATCGTTAGCGATCTTCCAGCAGGGGAGGCAACTCAGGGGCACTTTGCTGATTACTTCGATGCCGCAACTTCTTATGTCACGTTTTGTGCAGAACAGGATGCACGTCTCCTGTTATGGGAGAGTCATGCATTGCTTGAGCGTTGTCAGGAGAATTTTATTGTAAAGGTTCATTTCAAATTGTCTGCGGCTGAGCTTCTACTATTTGGGGGAGCAAAGGGACTAGAAGCTTGGTGTGTGCGAAATCGTATGGTTTTACAGAAACTCAGAGATGAAGCACACCTAACCTATTATTTTACTTTGTTCGATGCACATAAGATCACCGGTGAGCTGCTGGTATCTCCGGTACTTTATTTTGATAAAAATCCAGCGTTTACCCTGCAGACGGATGTGGAGGTAGTATCTCAGTTCGTTATGGCAAAACCTATTGTTTTAGAAATCAAAAAAAATCAGATGATTTGTTTTGATAAGTACCATTATCAAATGGCGTATCAACCGGATTTTAAATTTATACGAGTTCATGATGTACATCGAAGTCATTAAAACCCAGCGATTCAAGTTTATAAATTATTGTCCGGTGGTTGTTGATACGGAGAATAAAACCTGTATTTTTATCGATCCTTCATGGGAAAAAAGAACGTTTCAGGATTTTGTAACCCGCAATGAATTAAGGGTCATCGCTATTTTGTTAACCCATCACCATCTGGATCACTCACATTTGGCGAATTATTTTGCCAAATATTATGAATGCCCTGTTTATATGGGTAGTGCTGAAATAGAGTATTATGGATTCGAGTGCCACAACCTCAACGCGATCTATCCTTTTCAAAACCTCCTTACTCTGGAACATATTCCCAGCATTATCATTCATCAAACTCCAGGCCATACTTTTGGTGGTCTTTGCTATCAAATCGATAATGCCTTATTTACAGGGGATACTTTGTTTAATGAAGGGTGTGGTTTTTGCCACAGCAAAGGTGGAGATGCAGGAATGATGTTTGATTCGCTGAATTATCTGAAAAAAGTAATTCCTAACGAAGTACTAGTCTATCCAGGGCATCGTTATCATCATGACTTGGGGCAAAGTTTTGCGGAAGTGAAAAAAATGAATATTTATCTGAATATAGAAGATCGCAATGAGTTTATTCAGTTTCGTAGCCGAAAAACAAAAGGTTTATTAAATTTTAGGTGAGTTATGAGTGTATTATTATTTCCAGGTCAAGGATCACAATACAACGGAATGGGAAAAGAGTTATTTAAATTATTTCCTGAGATGGTTGCTGAGGCAAATCAGATCCTGGGTTATGACATTGAGCAAGCAGTATTCAGTGAGGTAATGAATCAAACGCGCTACACTCAACCGCTCATTTACTGTATTTCGATTATGGCTTGGCTTGAGAGAAAAGCCAATTTAAAAGTGGATATGGTATTGGGGCATAGTTTAGGCGAGTATGCGGCGTTGTATGTGGGTGGAGTTTTTGATTTTGCTACGGGATTGAGAATCGTTAAACGGCGCGCAGAATTGATGAATGAAGCTAAAGAAGGGGGCATGGCGGCAATTGTAGGAATCAGTGCGGCTAAAATTGAAGAGATTATTGAAAAAAATCGGTTGCCTTTGGTGATTGCTAATTATAATTCCCCATTACAAACCGTGATTTCAGGAACAAAGGAATCAATTGATGCAAGTTCCAAGTTATTCGTTGAAGGTCGCTTTATTCCCTTAAAGGTAAGCGGCGCATTTCATTCACCCCTGATGCATGGGGCTGCTGAAACATTTTATGCTTATCTCAAGGAATTTAAGTTAAATCCACCGCGATATCCCATCATATTAAATGCAACAGCGCGGGCACATGTGGATTGTTCAATCGAGATGCCTAAACTACTGAGTCAACAGTTAGTGAACCCAGTGTTTTGGCATCAAAGCATTGAATATTGTTTGGCTTTAGGATATTTGGACTTTGTTGAGCTTGGACCAGGCCAAGTATTAACTTCATTGTTGGATGCGATTCTGCACGACCCAGTAATAGCAAGTGCCGTCAACTGATTCCAGGGGTTCAGTAATTTGATGATGTTTGCGATACTCATCCACCGCCCTTTGACATTCAGTAAAGCCACCATAATCATCAATAATACAAATACCATTTTGCGAAAGTTTTGGGTATAAAGCGTTAAGTACATCCAACGTTGATTGATAAAAATCAGCGTCAATTCGCAAAAGGGCAATCTGTTCAATTTGCTCTTGCATTTGCGGTAAGGTGTCTTTAAACCAGCCTGGTATTAATTTTATTGAATCATCATGGAGATCATATCGTTTGAATGCTTCAAGAAGATCCTGATGAGAGGTTGAAATTAAGGATTCTTTTTTAATGTAGGTTAATGAATTGGCAAGCGCAAAAATCTTATTTAAAGTAGTTTTGTCATATTGTTCATTAGGAAAGGCTTCCATTACATAATTCGCCAGGCGTTGTTGGGATTTTTTAGGCAAAAGTGCTCGGATTTTTAATAAACTTTTAAGACGAATTAATTTACCATAAGAAGTCACTAAGGAACTTGATTCAGGAAATAAATCAGCACCCCAAACCTTCCTGGGGATCACATTCTGATCATCATAGACATTTAGACAGGCTTTCAAATACAATAAAGCACCACCTCGCCAGCATCCTGCCTCAACAATATCACCAACTACATGGTTGCTCGTTATATGTTTTATTGATTGCTCTATATTATCTAATCGTTTAGGACCAATTAGGGTTCTAACTTGGCCATTCGTCATAAATGACCTAAAGGCCTTGGCAGAAGCAATATTAAATTGCCAGTGATCTGGTTGCGAAGTGTCTAAAGAACCAGTAAGTGATTTTTTCATTACCGTAAGGTATTTTTCTGCGATTTTATGTGGTGAGTTCATTGTATCTTTTAAAGTAAGCCAACAGATTAAATTATGGATTAAGAATGAAGTGATTCATTTAATATTCCGCCCAGTTCCGGGAATTGGATTATACAGATTAACTCTTTGTTTTGTATTAATTAATATGCTTTGGGTTCTAAAATATTTGATTGGATCTTAAATTTTTTCAACCTACGACAGTGCTTTATGGACGTTATCCAGGGCTTTTAAAATAAAAAATATCTCAACCATTCTAGATACCGCGCATAAAGCGCGGTACGTAGGGAGAATACAACCAATACACTCTGAGGAGAGAGAGGCTAAGCTATTAGGGATGT
>NZ_CDRUHA020000056.1:0-309903 GCF_977063405.2 Legionella stuttgartensis | reverse complement strand
GATATCTTTAGAGAGGAGCCCCCATTTTAGCTTTAAGGTAAATGTCAGATCAAAGTGTGTACTTTGCGCGTACTTTGATCAATTTAAGCCTGCGCCATATTTCCGCGGTTTTATACCCCTGTCAACAAATGGTTCATACCGCCTTTTATTGATGAGTACGGGAATCCACCCACAAAATGCCATAGTACCTATGATGAGGGCAATCCAATCAGGAGTGTAATTAACATACAGTTTAAGCCATAAAGACAATAAGATCACCATGCCAAAATACAGTGCGAAAAATAATGCGATATAAATCATTGCAAATGAAAAATAAAAATTTTTAAGTAATTTCAAATCAATGACTGGATGCTTAGCTGACCAACTACGTAAAATAAAAAAAATAAGACTGATTACACCTGAAATAAGCAAAAAATTAATTAAAGAAGAACGAAACCAATCTAGCTCTTGGCCAGTAGTTAAAGCTGTTCCAATAAAAATCATGCTGATGCAATAGTAAAAATATCCAAGTTTATCAAAATATATCTTTTTTACCGGCTCGTGATATTTTCTATAACCAAAGCCAACATAAAAAATTAAAAAAATACATAAAGGTATATTAGAGAAAAAAAGGAATCGCCAATGGTAGCTGTAGGCAATCCAAGCCCCATATGAAGCACCGATTACAGGGATTATGGAAAGACAAATTAAAACTAAAGAAACAATATAAACTTTATCTTTATTCGTAGAGAGCAAAGGGATAAGCGTATATGTAATCAAAAGAAACATTGGTCCGGAAGCAACACCTTCTAAAAACCTGAATAAGATAAACGTAAAGAAATCACTCGCAGTTGCGCATCCCCACGAACATAATGCGGTTAGACTGAGACAGACAACAAAAAGCTGAATAGGACTTAATCGTGTTACAGCGGGTTTTCCTAAAGGTACACCCAAAAGATTCCCAATACAAAAAAAACTGACTGTATACGAAGTCATATAGGGACTGCCGCCCAGATCACTTACAATATATAGACCGGCCATTATTGGTAAAGTAAGATTAAATATTACTGCAGCAAGTGATAAGAGTAAAATATAGAGAATCATTATTTACTCATCTCATTTATGTCGATTTTATTTATAATTAGAGGTGAATTGGCATACTTCTTAAGATTAGGATCTAAATTACTCTTAATAATATCCGTTATGAGTTTTTCATCGCCTGTTTCTTCTTTATGGAAAATATCAGTAACATAATGCGGTGAGTTTGAATTTGTAGTGGGAACTAAGGGCCCATTTTGATCAGAAAGATCTGTAGTTACCTCTAAAGAAAGACCAATTCGCAGAGGATGTTTCATGAGCTCATCTTGTACTAACGCAATTCGAACAGGTAACCTTTGAACGATTTTAATCCAGTTTCCTGAGAGGTTTTCAGGCGGTAACAGTGAAAAAGCATTACCCGCACCTCCGGGCAAACCAACAATTTTTCCATGAAATACAACATCAGAACCGTAAAGATCAGAAGTTAACTTAACACTTTGTCCAATGCGCACCTTTTTCATTTGGGTTTCTTTATAATTCGCATTTACCCATATCTGATCCAGGGGAATAATAGACATCAGTGGTTCTTTAGGAGAAATCCACATCCCTACTTGAATTGTTCTTTGTGCTACCAGTCCATCTACGGGGGCATAAATTTTAGTTCTATATAATTGTACCCATGCATCGCGTACTTCTTGCGCAGCTGCTTGTACCGATGGATGCTCCGTAATGGATGTGCCTTGTACAAAGGCCAGCATTTTTTGATACTTATTTTGAGTACTTTTTAATGAGGCAACGGAGGCTTTTAGATCATCTTGTGCATTTTGATAATCTTCTAAGGAAACTCCTTTAGCCCCAATAACATCACGACGATGTTTAAGGTTTTGTTGTGCTTTTAAAAGTTGCGCTTTTTTCATTTCAATGTCTGCAGCCAGTATAAACACATCATGAAATGCCTGGGATATATCACGAACTGTACTGGCAAGTTTCTTTTTCGCCTTTTCCAAAGCAATATGTGAATCTGTTTCATTTAATGTAACAAGGAGCTGTCCTTTTTTTACCAGAAAACTATCGTCAGTATAGATACCGGTAACGAATCCTGGGCGTAACGATTTGATGTAGACTTGATTCCCTTGTACATAGGCATCATTGGTATAAACTTGGTTTCTCCACACAAAAAGCCAATACAAAAAAAGGAAAATAAATAGAGCGATAAGAATAACTGTAAAATAAAAAGAGGTGGATCGTTCTTTTTTCATGAGTTTTTCACCAACGGTATCGTATTTTGATAGTAACCTCCTCCCAAAGCTCTGGTTAATTTTATAGAGGCTAAGTATTGGTTATAAAGTAGAGTAACATCTACAAGCTCTTTTTGAATCACTTCTTCTTGTAAAAAATAAAGATCAAATAAACTATCTAAGCCCTTTTTTTGGCGCAAAGAACTTAATTGATAACGCTGCTTTGCATATTGCACTACTTGTTTTTGTTCTAATTTTTGCTGATAGACATCCTGAGCGAAAGCTAATACATCAAGAACTTCTTGAGTACTGAATAAGAGTAAATTATTGTATGCGTCTATTGCCGCATCAAATTGTGCCTTAGTTGCATTGATATTGGCTTTAATTGCTCCCGCAGTGAAAATAGGTAATTGTAAGGCGGGTCTAATCAAAGCGGTGCCACTCGATAAATCAAGCAACTTTCTCCAACTTGTGCTTTCCAGCCCAATCAGACCAGCGAGATTGATATCAGGATAATATTCTGCCATGGCGGCCCCCGTTTTATAGGCTAAAGCTTTGGCTCTCCAAATTTGCGCCATTAGATCAGGTCTGCGTGCTAAGAAATCCAATGGCAGTATTTTGGGAATATTCAGAGTCTTAGGTAATGAGGGAAGAGTGGATTTAATCAACAAATGATCCTCTGGTCCACGTCCTGCTAAAGTATTAATCAGGTGCTTATTGGCTGTTAATTCATCTGTGATACTGGAAAGTAATTTTTGTGATTCGAGTAGTTTTTCCGAAGTTTCTAAGGCAGGTAATTCTGAAGAAAGTCCTTTTTTTACCATTAAGTTTTGTAATTTTGCAATTTTTTGTCGTACTTCAATTAACTGGGTATATAAATTTTTTCGGATCAGATTCGTTTTATATGCGAAAAAAGCTTGTGCAATTGCAGTACTTGTAATTAACTCCACTTCTGCAGCTTCCGCCTCGCGAACTTTTGCTTCTCCTAAAGCCGCATAAAAAAGATTACGGTTTTTTCCCCAAAAATCGAATTCATAAGTGAATGAAAGCGAAAGGTCTAAGAGTCTGGCGTTTAAAGGAAATGTATGATTGAATGCGCGATATAAACCGTTTTCACTTACATATTGTCGCGTTTCACGTGCATTAAAATAAACTAGAGGGGCCAATAGCGAGCGTGTAACAATGGCTTGTTGCTTAGCGACTTCGATGCGACTTTTGATTTCATGAATTGAAGGATTATTCGCCAAAGCTTCTGTAACTAAGGTGTTGAGTTCAGGAGTATTATAAGATAACCACCATTGTTTGTTTGGCCAGTTGCCTTTTGAAAAAATCTCTTTTTTATCTAAACTTTTTTTAATGGAGTGTTCCATATTGGGAACGGTTTTTATATTTTTAATTTGGCTTTGTTGAGGTAGCGAAACAGTACAGGATACTAATGCATATAAACTGAAACACATAAATCCTCTAATCCAAAGCCGCATAACACTCCCTTTTTATTTGGCAACACATCCTATTCATTAAAAGTAACTTCATGCCATATTATCATAAGCTGTTTCATATGGTATCGAAGCTATCTTATATAGTAACCATTAACATTTGATTTTCAAAGGAGTTTTATACTGCTTTATAGAAACGAGTTTTAAAAAATTAAAGAACACTCTAACCCGTTGTTATCTAAGTAGTGTCCATAGCTATTATTTAATAACTCCTATTTCCTGGATAGATAACTTTATTCGAGCCAGAGCGTGTACTATATTGCTTTAGGGGGGATAGTGTCCATTTCTATATCTCGATCATCAATTTTCTTAGGCATCCACTCTGCTATTTCATATATTATTGATGCTAATGCATCGAGAAGAAAACCATGGATGGGAAAATAGTCTGAAATTTGTTGGTGATCTTCTAACGTTTTAAACGTAGCTGCTTCTGCAAGATACAGCATGGTTTTAAATATATTACTTACATTATTTAACCAAGTATCAAAGGAATCAATTGGGTCAAGTTTGGGTACCACAATTGAATGAGGTTTCTTAAAAAAGGGAACATGAAAATCAATAGTAGTGCTAACGCCTTTTAATTCCCTTAGAGCTTTGTTAGTTTTATCGTGAAAATATTCTCTTTGCTTTCCAGATACCATAGTTTAATTCTCCTGGCTTATAATATGACTTTTTCTTTTACACAATTTCATTGTATAAAAAGTAAACATATTATACACAAAAAAGATTAAAATAGTATTATTAATGCCAAAAATGTGTATATTAAGCACATAATGGGTATATATTTTAAGATTTGACCGGTTCAAAGGATTAATTTTGGGTTGTTACTCGAAGAATTTCGGCAAGAGATGTATCACCGGCAAGTACTCGTTTAAATCCATCATCACGAATACTTGGTGTAGTAGGGCGTAAGTAATTTTCCATTGTCTGTAAATTTTCATGACGATGAATCATTCCTCTGAGTACTTCATCGACAGTAATCAGTTCGTAAATTCCAGTTCTGCCCTTATAGCCGAGGTGATTGCAGAAGTCACAACCTTTAGGCTCAAAAACTTTTGAAATGTCTGAGTCGGCTGTAAGTCCCATAAGTTCTTTTTCATCATCTCTTAATTGATGGGGGGTTTTGCATTGAGGGCATAATCTTCTAACCAGTCGTTGAGCAATAAGACCAACGATACTTGAGGATAAAAGAAAGGATTCAACTCCCATATCACGTAAGCGAGTTAGAGCGCCCAATGCACTATTGGTATGTAAGGTAGATAACACTAAGTGTCCTGTAAGGCTGGCTTGAACTGCAATTTCTGCAGTTTCCAAATCCCGAATTTCTCCTATCATGACTACATCTGGGTCTTGTCTAAGGATGGCTCTTAAACCTTTAGCAAAGGTCATTTGCACTTTGGTATTAACCTGTGTTTGTCCGATTCCTTCAAGATCATATTCTATGGGATCTTCAATAGTAAGAATATTGCGTGTCACTTGATTTAGTTCAGTTAACATGGCATATAAAGAAGTAGTTTTCCCTGATCCGGTTGGCCCAGTAACTAAAATAATGCCATGAGGCTCTGCGATCATTTTTCGCATGCTTTTTACTGTAGGTTTAGGCATACCTAACAAATTTAAATCCAATTGAGCCGCTTGTTTGTCTAAAATCCTCAACACCACGCGCTCACCATGATTTGAGGGAAGGGTAGAAACCCGAACGTCAATATTATGACCACCAATGCGTAGAGAAATACGACCATCTTGTGGAATACGCTTTTCTGCAATATCCAGTTTGGCCATCACTTTGACTCTAGAAATTACTAAAGGAGCTATAGCGCGCTGAATTTCTAAAACCTCATGCAAAACACCGTCGATTCGATTACGTACAAGTACTCGATCTTCATAGGTTTCAATATGAATATCAGAGGCTTTTTGTTTTATTGCTTGTGTAAACAACGCATTTAACAAACGAATTATTGGTGCATCATCTTGATTTTCTAACAAATCTTCGCTTACTGGCAATTGACTCGCCAACAGTGAAAGATCCATATCTTCTTCCATACCTCCAGCGGCTTCTAATATAGATGATTTAGATTGATACACATGAGCTAAATGTTGCTGAAAAGCAGATTCATCGACTTGTTTTAAAGTAAATTCACATTGTAATAAACGTTTTATTTCGGCAAGAGATTGCAATGAAGTATTAGGTAAATAATAAACAAGAGCTTGGTTATCACTCATTTCATTGGCTACAACAATCCCATGGTTTTTTGCAAAACTGTATGGGATCTTTAGTGATTTCTCTTCATTTTCCAAGGTCTATCTCGTAACTAACAAAGGTGGACGATTAAACGGTTTAGGTAATTCGGCTCGTTTCAAAGCAGGTAATACCGTTGCGTTATTGCTTTGTACAAAGGCATCTTGAGATTTCAACCAATCAAGCTCGAATTGGCGTACATTATTATATTTTTCACTCGTCATATGCATACTATCTCGTTCATTACGCAAAATAATGGGTTTAATGAAAACCATTAGTACACGTTTTTCACGAGAATTTATATTTCGTTTGAATAAGCGACCCACACCCGGTATATCTCCCAAAACGGGTAAACGGTTATTGTCATTACCCAGACTATCTTGAGTCAAACCTCCCAAAACTACTATGTCACCACTTTCAACATGAACCGAAGTAACGATACTACTGATTCTAAATGTTGGGGTTGTTGAGTTCGGAGCAACAACGGGTGGATCCAGCGTGTCGTTTCCTTGATCGATTTGCAGCTGGATTCCATTTCCGCGTGTGATTTGTGGTCTCACATAGAGATGTAATGCAACGTTAACCCGATCGAATGTGGTAAATGGGACGCCATTATTTGTTGTACCTCCGGCATTTGCAGGTTGGGTGGTGGATGCTATCGAAACCTGTTTACCAACTAATATCTTAGCTTGGCGGTTATCAAGAACTACAACTGAAGGTGTTGATAAAATATTCGCTTTATTCTCTCGTGCTAAAGCATATATTTGGGCTTGAAAATCATCAAGTCTAGTACTGCTATTAATTATAGCAAAGCCTGGTCTAAAGGTTTCTGGTCTTCCTGTTTGTTGATCACTTCCCCATTCAATACCCAAGTCATTGATATCCGATTGATTAATTTCTGCGACTAATGCTTCGATGAGTAGTTGGGCTGGTTTAATATCCAGTTGCGCAATCACTCTTTTCAGAATACGAATTACCGATGCGGGTGCATTAAGAATGATTGAGTTTGTATTGGGCTCAGCAATAATTTGTACGGTGGGTTTCGTTGTTCCTTCATTTTGGGTTGTGGTAGTCGTAGTGTTTGCAGTAGCTCCTGATGCAGTTAACGATGAACTGCCGCCACTACCTGAGCCTGTTGAATAAAGAGACGTAGACGTGGCAGTGGAACCTTGTTCATTTGAGTTACTGGCAAGATTGGAAGCAGGATTTGTGCTATCTAATATGGGGCGAGTAATCGTGCCAATGGTTGTTCCAACATTACCACTGAAATTTGCCTGAGCAATACCGGCGAGGATGGGTACCAAATCTTCAGCTCTTAGATAATTTAGATATACCACTTGCGTATTGGAGTTAAGCCCTTCAGAATTTTCTTTATCTAACTTTAATATCAACATTCTAAGGCGTATTCTGTCTGTTTTGGAACCGCTAACTAATAGAGAATTGGAACGGTCATCAGCTGCTATAGTTAGTTGAGTTCGTGTTCCTCCCATATTGGGTTGCGTTTTAACAAGATCTTTTAAAGTAGCAGCAATATCCATTGCTAATGAGTGCCTTAAATGAACTATATCAATGCCGTTAGCAGATGAGTTATCTACTTGTTTGATGATGTCTGCAAGACTACGAATGTTGTTTGCTCTTCCTGATAAAATAAGCATATTTGAAGGAGCGTAAGCAGAGATACTGCTCCATTGCGGCATTAATGGTCGCAAAACGGGAACTAATTGCTCAGAGGGAACATAATGAACAGGGACTACCGCCACCATCATGTCGTCGCCTCTAGGGGGGTGTTTTATTCCGCTTAAAATATCTGGGGATTGTGTTTTCGCATCAATATTGGGAATAATTTTAATGATTGCACCACTGGGTATAGCGGCATAGCCTGAGACTTGTAAGACTGAAAGGAATACTTGATAAAGCTCATTGTTGTTCATTGGTGTTGACGATACGATCGATATTTTCCCTTGCACTCGGGGATCAATGACAAAGTTTTTCCCTGTAACTCGTGATACCTCAGCAATAACAGCTCTAATATCAGCGTTCCTTAAATTCCATAGTTTACCATTCTGCGGTTGTGTTTCTGTTGGGTTGTCTGGGGACTCAGATGGAGTCGGTTGGGTTACATAATTTTCACTTTGTTGATTTTTCTTTGCACTGATTTTTTGGGATAGCTTATTCTGCAAATCTCGAGCGGTAAGGTAATCGCTAATGGGGCCTATTTGTATCAGATAAAGTTTTTTATCGGATAGATTCTTAATTTCAACCGGTTCGCTTACAAGTGAAGATAATTCTTTTTGACGTTGCTTTGCATCTTTTTCTAAATTAAATGCGCCAGCTTGCAGATAAAAAGTAGTATTTCCATTCTTGGTGGTCGTGGAAATATTAATTTCGTTTGCATAAGTTAATGCTGAGCAAATAAATGTCAAAATTATAATTACTATCGAGCGCATCGAAAAATCGTAAAATCCTAAGTGAATAACATAATAACTAAATTTATAAACTTACCATAGCTTTTTTGGCGAGTATCTGAATGTATTTTGAAGCATTTTGCAATTCTGCTTCAAGATTATCTTAATTGATAAAAAAATCTAGAATGTGTTGATTTTTGTCACCTAGAACTGTATTTAATATTTCGGCTCTCGTTAGAGCATTAACTATTATTTTAAATCATAAAGGAGTAAAAATATGCAACAAAAATTTGATGAAGCCACAATGAAGTATGGCCCAGATTTCAATCTCTTTCTTGCCATTCAAGGAAAATTTTATTCGATACTCGATGATATTAAGGCCACTGCAGATCCGGGATTTATAGCGCATTGTCTTGGGGAGTGTCAGAAAATACTTTCTATGGGAAGTGATATGACCAGGATGGATGCAATGCACACCTCCACTTTTAGTGATCCAGATTCATCCATGGCAACAACTTCCTTAATAACACCCGCAAACAATATTCAACCAAGTAATACCCCCGCTAAAAAAAGAAAGCATTCCGAAATAATCGATTCCAGAACTGATGTAGGAAATGGGCTGCCCCTTGTTCAACAACCCAATTTTGAACCCGGAGACAGTTTTGCTTTAACCAAAAGACATAAAGCGGTTTATCCTCATTTAGAACCCGCAGAAAAAGGAAAAGAAAAGGACGCCGCTCAGGCTATAACCCCTACTAGAGTAAGGCCAACCCAAGGTAAAATAGTACGAAAATTAATTTCACCTTTTTTAAATGAATATATTGAGCAAATGGCTAAAGGTGATCTTAAAGAATATGAAAAAGTGCAACGCGAAATGATCCAAAAAAATGAGCGTTATAATAAGCATCTTTCGATGAGGCACATTTCTTCTATAGGGCAGAGATCGGATTTAAAAAAAGAAATTAAACCAAAAGCCCCTGATGAACTTAAAAATAAATTTATCTATAGCCATCATATCAGTTTTCCTTTCACTGTAAAAAAAAGCGACCACAGTTTGAGAAGATCAACTCGTTACCAAAATGTAAAATCAAGGAGTGAATTTATTTCTAAGGAAATTATTCCCTATATAAAAACATCTCCTTCAATGGCTGCTCAGAATTTAATTTATTTATATCAACATCATTTGATGTATAGCATTTATTTAAAACGTAAATCAGGAGAGCAGTTAGGTGAAATCCTAATTTTTCATATGAACAAATTGGGTTTATGCTTAGAAAAAAAAGAAATAAAAAGTCTAAAATCGGCAATCAATACCAGTTACGATCTTATTAAACGCAAGAAGCCCTTTAAAGACCTTATTATGCGAACATCTATGCTTCAGAATGAACTCCCTGTGGAGAAATCTCAAGATAAAACATCTGATGGTACTCTAATCGCTACGATGGTATTACATGAGAATCTCGTTAAACCAATTAAAACAAATGATACTTTTGATCAGCCTTTTTGTAATTCCTTGAAAATTACTCAAGATACTAATTTCTATGATGTCAAAGGAAAACTAATTGGTGTTTATCGGATAGGTGCAATTCAACCCCAGTTGATAACTGATAAATTACGTAAAGAACTCTCTTCGACAACTCGAACACAATTAAATAGGATGGGAGCTGTATCTTCAGAAGAAACTGCTAATAATAAGCAAAATAAAGAAAATGTACAAAGGAATGTTCGTTCTGCTCCAATTGGTATTCTTGGAAAAAAAGTTACAAGAATTAGACCTACCCAATTTTCTGAGGCCAAATTTGGAGTTGAAGAAGGATTAGCACCTCTTTTTAAGACAGTTGAACAAATCTATGCAGAATGTGCTCCAGTTGAATATGCAGCGCGTCGTCAGCTAATGGGTTATGCAACTAATTTTACCATTAATGGCTCGAGTTATCTTTTGACTGCCGAAGCCAATTACGATAAACAGACCAATGCCCATGTGGACAACAATAAGTTTCCCATTCATTGTTTAAATCCACTGTTTGTTATCTATCCCTCTAGCAATCAACAGCAGGGTGATCTTCAACGTACTTATGAAGGAGCTTATACATTTTTCCCTGGTGTTAAAGGTGCTTTACCAAATGACACTCAATCTTTTTTTGAAGGAATATATTTTGATTTAAAAGAAGGTGACTTATTGTTCTGGAATTTTGATAAATATTTCCATTGCAACACAAAATTAACTCCTTCTAATGGAATCACTGACTCGAATTGGCATCGCATATCCATTGTAGGTTTTACTAAAGGTGAAGCATTACTTAAAATGGTAGAACCCCTTGTACTTGAAGACTCAGATGATGAAGATAGTGCTCTATTTAGCTCAGAAGAGCTCACGCACTATGAACAACGCTCGGAGGATTTCTTATTTGAGACTTCTCAATCCCTGCAAATTAAGGAACAACCGCTCTCAAAGGATGAGTATGATGAAGGTAGCTTTTCATATGTAGAGGAAGAGGAAACGATCGATGGAATGAAGTTAATGAGCCTAGATTCATTGTTATCATCAGACAATATTATTGAATTAGAAATGCCCAACGATCAAGTAGAAGAGTATCCTGGATTAAATAATTCTACTGGTTATGTAGCGGCACAGAAAGGAGAAGGTCAACCTACTGGGTATTATGCAAAAACAAATCCTTTAAACCTTACATTTTTTAGGGCTGAGAAATCATCCCTTGGGAATGAGGCGTTAAAAAGTGTACAAACCATCCAGCATAATTAGGAGGCTCATGCATTTACACCCGGATACATGATGTGAATCCGGGTGATTCGTGCTTAGGGATGTGTATGGGTATGTGTCTGCTCATGAGCATGATGCTCAGCGTGTGGGTGTTGGTGTAAATGAGGTGGCTGTTGATATGGATTCTGAGCATGATGATGCATGAAACCATACGGGTTCATACCGTGTGCTGGAGTCGTAACAACTACTACAGTTTGTGGCTGGGTAGTTGATGGATGTGTGTGTTGGTGTGTCTGTTGGTGAGCGTGTTGTTGATGTCCTGTTCTTTTCATATTATTTCATCCTCACTAATAAAAGAATTCGATTTTATTTATTAATTCGTTGCTGAGATGATAATGCACATAGTTGTACATTTTAAATATCATCTTAACGCATTATAAGCAGATGGTTTGGTAAATGTATATGATTTTTCTGTATCTTTAACTAAAATGGAACGAGGAATCGCCTTCTACGTTTTTTTGATTTTATGATGTAGAAGGCTGAATTTTTTCCTTAAGGTTAAGGGCAATAAATCGTATCATGAACCTCTTCCAGATCCATATTGCTAGGATCTTTTAAATCAAAATTGCCGTGAAGTTCTTCTCCTGATGTGCTTATATAATGTCTGTCAAAATATTTTCCCGCTGTCGCATTTTGTCTGTGAAGTTGGGGGGATGGGGGCATTTCTTCAGGATCAGGTAATTGCATTAATGGATTATCGGATAGATCAGTTACTGCGGTTTTTCCTCCGGTAACGAATAAGGTTTTAGTTTTCTTATCAAAAAATTTTTTCATGATAATAATAATCTCCAGATCAATGGGTTTGTGGTGATTACATACAACAACTCAGTTGAACTTATACATAAGGTTGAGTTAATCAAGTTTCTACACGAACACGATTACTCCGTCAACAACCCTATGGGGTATGGGCTTGATTATTCAACATTTTTTATGGGCATGATGCAATATTTTAATTGTACAATACCACAGCCAATATTCTTTGTTTCTAAAAGCTCAAGTTCAATGTCTTGCTTTACTGGACCAAATAATGAACGTCCAGAACCCAGTAATATAGGAATCAATGTAATCGTTAATTCATCGATGAGATTTTCTGCAATAAATCGTTGAATGGTGATCCCGCCATCAATGTAAAGATGTTTCATTCCTTTTTTTGCCAGACGTTGAACAAGTGTAGACGGTGTTTCAGCAGATAAAGAAACGCATTTCTGCAAGTGACTAGGAATATTTATAGTGTTGCTACTCATGACCACTACTGGAAGATCGCCATATGGCCATTCATCAAATGATAGAACTTGTTCAAAGGAATTTCTTCCCATAACCAATCCATCAACTGTTGAAATAAATGATTTATAGCCTCCATCCTCGCCTGGAGGCACAAGAGAGTTAATATTGTTAAGCCAATCAATGGAACCATTTTCTCGAGCGATAAATCCATCCACAGTTGTGGCAATAAATACGGAGCACTTGATGGACATGGGAAAATTTCCTTCTGATTAATTTTAAAATATGAAATTAAGTCATTTGCTCTTGGTTAGCTGACAAGGAAGAATATTACAAAAACAATACTTAAAATGAAGAGTAAGAGATTAATTTTTTGACGTGTTAGCAGCTTTAATAAAGTATAGAGAATAATACCCCCACCAATTCCATCAGCAATCGAAGCAGTAAAGGGAATCATCATGATGGTTACCATACAAGGAGCTGTTTCACTAACATCATGCAATTTCATATCGGTGAGATGTTTCATCATACAACAAGCCACATATAAAAGTGCAGGGCCTACTGCATAGTTAGGAATCATTCGTGCCAAAGGTGAGAAAAATAACATCAGAAGAAATCCCATTGCGATCACTATGGCTGTTATTCCGCCGCGTCCACCTGCTTCAATTCCTGCTGCAGATTCGATGTAGGGGGAGGTGCTTGCGGAACCTAATAATCCAGCTACCGCAGAAGCAGCGGCATCAACGGTTAAACAATTACTCAGTCGTTTGGAATAATTTTCTTGTTGTTTAAATACAGAAGGATTTAATAAACCGATCAATGTCCCTGTAGCATCAAATACAGCAATTAAAAAAAAGGTAAATGTGGCTTTTAAAGCAAGAACGGTATTTAAGGCAGAAAAGTCTAGCTTTAAAAAAGTAGCCTCCATGGAAGGGGGCATGGAAATTAATCCTTGCCAGGTAGATAGACCCATCAATAAGCTTAAGACAGAAATACTCAGTATTCCAAGAATAATGGCTCCAGGAATTTGAAAATAATCTAAAATCAGTATAAGTAAAAATCCTAAGAAAAATAATCCGCTTTCAGGACGATTAATTTCACCTAGACGCATTAAATTATGGCTATCTTCGACAATAATTTGATTATTTTGCAAGGTAATTAAAGCAATTAATAAACTAATCCCTATTAAAATCGCAATTTGTAAATTATGAGGAATTGCCTCGATTAATAGTCGCCTCAAGCTAGTCAGTGACATTATAAAGAACAAAACACCTGAAAGAAAAACAATAGCTAAAGCTTGTTCCCAAGCGATTCCCATGCCTTGCACTACTGTATAAGAAAAGAAAATATTTAATGCCATGCCCGGAGCTATACCAATAGGAGTGTTCGCAAATAATCCTGCAAAGAAACAGGCAAAGGCAGTAATAAGACAGGTGGCTGTAAATACTGCTCCCTGATCCATCCCGGCATCATGAAGTATGCTTGGGTTAATGAATGCAATGTATACCATGGTGAGAAAAGTGGTGATACCCGCAATGATTTCAGCTTTTAGAGTAGTGTCTTTAAGAAAATAGGATTTTAACCGCTCCATAGTATTCTATTCTCCTATTTAAAAGGGAATAACCTTTTGGTTATAGTTGTGCCATTAACAGAAGTGCTTTCTATTAAACATATCAAAAATTTTATTTAAAGTATCTAGAGAAACTTAAATTTGTGCGCTTATACTCAAATGTTCATCATAGATAGGCAGTGGCTCAGGGTTCATTGGCTTTTGGGCTTGTAGTTGTTCTTTATAACTAATCGTGTGACAAGCACAATTTTCATTTTTTCCAGAGATAATATTTTGAACTTTGCTTTTTATTTCATGAAGATCAATCGTTTTAACACCTAATAGCTTTCTGAGATCTTCTCCTATGTCGTCATTCGTGCCGATTCGCTCAACCAACCATTTAGCTGATTGAATATGGGTCGAATATTTATTTCCACTGAGATAAAACCTTCGTTCACAACATGTCTTGCACAAGTCTTCAAGTGTTCTTTTTGCATTGGCCTGATCTTCAGTTGAGAGATAGGAATACAAGGTTCGAAGTGTATTGTTAATTTTTGCCTCTTTTTGCTCTGCATCTTTTGACAACAAAAAATTACCATTCGTTTTTCTTTCACTAGCAATTTGATTGCTTCGCTTTTGGTATATATCCGCCATAAAGTCGAATTCAATGTTGTCTCGCTCATATTCTTCAAGTTCGCTAAAGGATTTTTGATATATCCATTGTGCTTCGTGTTCCATTTTATCTTTATATTCCTTACACATGCTTTTACTTTTTTGGCTCGAATATAAAGAAAACTTATTATAATTTTGTTGAAGAAAGGCCAACTCCACATCACTTGAAGCATATTTCACCAAGGAATTATCCTTAGCGATTAGTTCTTTTTGTTGCTCGGGGGGTAATTTATTGAAAACAAGCGATAACATATTATTTCTTGCTGACTCTAAATTCTTTCTTGTCGCAATAGCAAATTTCTTGCATTTTTCCTCTGGTATACTCGGATATTTTTTTTTAATTTGTTCTACTCTAGCATTTATATATTCCTCTACTTTAAATATAAAATTGGTGTTCACTAAGGGTTCGATTAATTTGGGGATATTATTAGGACTAAGTCCATCGGCCAGAGTGGCAAGATGCTTTGTTTGAGCAGGGCCCCTATCCTTGTTGTTCATTTTTCCAAGAGACTCGAAATAATTGTAAAGAAATGCTGTATCGGAGAGATAACAGCCTCTGTCATTTAGGAGGTACCTAAATGCTTGAACCCTATCTTTTACCCGCATTTCTCTATAGTTGGATTTGGTATTTTCGTAAGCCTGTGCAAAACTGGTCCCTTTACTTTTCATCTCATCGGATGCTAGTTGAAAATGCCAGGCGACATTAGAATTGGCTACAGAACAATTTCCTGTCTTTTGATCTTTTTTTTCTAATGTTTTAGAAAGTACTGGATTGTACTTATCTTGATTTTTTTCTAAAAATGCAGACATTATTTTGCGTGTGTCACCTATAGTCATCGCCGCACTCATCATTGCCTTAGCAAAGCGTTCCGCCTCATTATTTCCTAATGAAAAGGCAAGGACCGTTGGTGCATCATGTTTACTTTTTCCTGTTGCTACATCAGTATGGCGTTGTCCTCGATTTACATAGATAAAATGTGTTTGGTTTTCTTCTTTAACTGCATGAAGACTATAAGCATGGCCAAACCAATAACAAGAAAACCCTATGTACCCCCCATTGGGTAGATCCGTAATTTTTTTGGCTGCTTCTGTATAATGGGAGGAAGGTAATAAATCAAAATTCAAATAAGAACTGGTGGACGGTCTTAATTGTTTATACCTATTTTTTGTACTGATTATGGCTGAGCTCATTTCCCAGCCAACATTGCTTTCACTTAAAAAAGGATTTTCTTGTAGCCCTAAAACATGGGCCATTTCTAAGTGAGACCTGGCCATTCTAATTTCCTACAAGTGCACTATTAAAATTATAGTTCAACTTATGCGCAATTTCATAGATAAAAAAGGCGAAGCACTATAGGACAGCTTCAAGTCCATGATTGAAGCGGTTAGAGAGTAATTACGACAACGTATTTTCTATTTTGAACAAGTTAACACTTTTGTCATCCGATAGTTTGTGAACATAGTGCCATCTAATTTTTTGGTTTGTTCTGCTTCAGTTATATATCCCTGTCTTTCAAAAAAGGGTTTCGCTGTGATGCTGACATCTGAAAAGAGCTTTGAGATGCCTAATGCAATTGCTGTCAGTTCACGGGCTTTTAATAAAGCATGTCCAACTCCTTGTTTTTGATAGTCTTTATGTACATAACCCCGATTGAGATAGCCATTTTCTTCTAAATCTGAAAACCCAACAATTTTGTTACTTTCCTTATCGATTGCTACAAACGTATGGTTTTTAGCAAGGGATTTTTGCCATTTGGATAAATCAGGTATTTGAGGAGCCCATACATCGAGTTGTTCTTTTGTATAATCTCTACAGTTGACATGATGGACGGTATCATAAAAAAGCTGATAGATTTCTGCCTCATCACCTGGTTCAAAAGCTCTAAGATAAAATTTTTGATTTGCTGTTTTAAAAGCAGGATAAAACTCCAAATTTTTCACATCATTCCAGTGTTTTTTGAGCTCATTAAGTATGTTTTTTGCCATTTGTCTTAAGTGGGGTAACAAATCATTTCTGGATGATACATGAACGAACGCTTGCAAACGTGATAAAACTCTTGGTCTCACTGTGTTTTCTTCGTTTTTCCACAATGAATTTTTTGGAACCGGTCCTGATGGACCCACTCGGTCTTTTTCTAGCGTTGAATCAAGGAAAGGAAGTGTTTGTTGTAATAACCAAAAACCACAGGCTTCAGTGTAGGCTCTGGCGTAAGCTAAATCATCTGATGCTGCAGGAATACTTGGTTTCAATTCTTCTCGATAAATAATCTCTAATGCAATAATGACGTCTTCGGGTATGGATTTGGCACACCAACATGTAGGCATGCTCATTCTCAGATAAGTACCATCCAATAAAGCATTGCCTACACAAGCCCATTCAAAATCAATGAGTTGTAAATCACGTGTTTCTTCATGGTCAAAGACATTATCTGGACAAATATCACCATGGGTTAGCACGGTAAAGGGACCTGGTTTAAATAAAGACTGAATCAGGGACTTGGCTTCATTGATACATTCTATTGTTAACGATAGATTCAATTTTCTATTAGCAGATTGCAATTTTCCAAGTAAATCGGTTTGAGTAACATCAAAATTCTCTTGTAGAGTTTCAGTGTGTTCGTTGAATTTCTCTAAAAGAGCTTCATATGTTGCTGTTTTGCCAAAGCTAGCCGCATGGAAGCTTCCTAGTGCCTTCATAAAACGGCACAATGCCAGAATCGCTTTTTCTCGTGAGGGAAGTGTCAATGAGTCAACTAAACTTATATGTGGCTCTCCTAGGTCTTCAATAAGAATAAATCGGTGCTCTTTATTACCACCATAGAAGTAGGGAACATTATGCATTTTTTGATGAATTTGATTTGCAAACTCAAGACCAGCCCAATCGCGAGCAAAACGAGCGTTCGCTTCTTTGTCATCACCATCTGACTCTTCGGTCAGGGATTGTTTGAGAATGATGCTTTTAGGTACTGAGCTCGATTTGCTGTTTAGCATGATGCGCACCACAGTATTTCGTCGTTCTTCTTCACTTAAAAATTTAAGAGAACTTATTTCGATATCCGTCGCAAAATGATGCTGAAGTATTCGTATTGCTATTTGTAAGACATCTGGATTAATTCTTTTTTTCGGGGCTGTCATATCATTTACCGTTTGAGTATGGGCTTTATGAGGATTAAATAGGCTTTGTCTTCACTGTAATCAGTACGTTTAAATCCGGATTTTTCATAACAACTAATTGCATGGTGGTTATGAATTTCTGGATCAACAAGAACAGCGCAAATGCTGTTGGGAAGTTCTGTTATGAACGAATCTAAAATTTGTTTACCTAATCCTTTTCCACGTTGATTACTTGGAGCGATAAACAGATCGATACCTGCTAATTTATGGGGCGGATAACAATCAAATAAGGGATGGTTATTGTGGCAAATACCTTCCGGAACATGATCACTTAAACGATAATACTGAATAAAGCCAAGAGGAACCTCATCAATATAAATAATAAAGCTCGGTACATTATCTTTTCCTAAAATTCTAGGGAGATATTTTTGTTTAATATTCTCGAATGACCAAGATTGACCTCGAGCATACCATTGATTGATGACAGGTTCTTGGAACCAATGATACAAAAGCATAAGGTCATTTTCAGTCAATGGTTTAAAGATAAAGGACGTGGTTTGATTTATGTCAGTCATTTTTTTGAAGACCACAATGGTATATTTTGCGGGATTTTAAAAGAAGCTTCATTCGTTATACGCCTGAAGTTTTTATTTGGTTTTAATCGTAACTTATTGATTAAATGGTGGCTATGGGTGGACTCGAACCACCGACCTCAGCATTATGAGTGCCGCGCTCTAACCGGCTGAGCTACATAGCCACAAGACGCGTGATTTTGTCTTTTTAAGGGGAAGATGTCAAGTCCGTTGGCCTATTTTTTTGAATTTTTTGTTGAAAAAAGATGTACTACTAACAAGATGATGCTTAACAAACAGATTTTATATCCTTAAAGTGAAAAATCGTCGTTATTATGCAGTATTACTTAAACTACAAAGTCAGCTCATTTCCCCCAAACTTTTGGGTTAGCTAAGCTTTTGATTTGCACGTCAAAATTTTCTTGTGTAGCTTCTAATAAGGCTTCTTCCCCTGATTTCCAGAATTTGTAAGTACCTTTATTTTTATATGATAGATAAATCCCTAGGCCAAATAATAGTGTTGTTACAGCATAACCTATCGTTTTTAATAATTTTTTACCTTCGGAATCGTTATTGGCAGTAAATGATTCATTAAACCCTTTATCCTGAATTTTAACCGAAAACTGATTAAGTCGGCTAAAGACATCTAAGTTTGGATTTCTTAATATTTCCCGTAAACTCTGGGCATTATTGAATTTATCAACCATTAATTTCAACTCAGATATATCAGTATCACCACTATTATCGATTATTATTTTGGTAGGTTTTTTAGAACCATCTCTTTCATAGCTGCTGGCATGACCATCATAGTCGTAAATGAGAATGACTCCTGCTGGCAAAGAAGAACGTATGTCTTCAAGCTGTATTGCTTGATACCGTTCAATTTCATCATCAAGTTTTTTAGTTAACAAATCAAATTTTTTCAAACATTTTGTTCTTTTATTTTTTACTCTTTTAGATTGTATGCTATACCAGTTTTCAAAAAAATTGCTATTCATATAGCTTTTTATGGTAGAAACTAATTCTGGGTTGGAATGTAAAACTCTAAATAGGGGGTCTGAATAACCCGATAACAGACAATATTTTTTACTAAAATTACCTGTTTTCGAGACCGTTGGTCCCACTATGGCAATTCGGTAGTCTCTTGGCGGATTCTTGTCTTCGATACTAATCGGCTTGCTTGTTCCTAATGCCTTATGTAGTTGCCTTGAAAATTTCTTTATATCACTTTTTTTAAGTTGACTAACCCAAGAGCCAAATTTATCCCGATCTAAAAAAGGTGCCGCGAAGAATTCAGCGTTTGCATACATAAAGCATAGGATTATCTCTAATTCAGTATTTTTATTCATTAGCCTCTTTGGTTATTCAATTAAATTAATGGTTATATTTAATAATAGTTGAAGTAAATTTAATGTTAAGGCTTAGAAAAATTGCATTAGTGATGCAATAGCGTCACACTCGGTTTTAAAAAGCTGTAGATAAATAAGTATTTTGATTTTAGTAACACTAGGAGGATGATATTTAGAATATATAAGCTTTAATTTTCGAATTTCGTAGGGCGTTGGAGTTTGAAGTCCTGGGTACGCTACGCATCACCCAGGACTAATTGAGAAGATTAGATGATTAATAAATACATGGCACCAGGTCCACGTAATATTTGAACTAACAACTCTTGCTTTTTCTGCTGAGCAACTTGTTGCAATGATTTAACGTCTTTAATGGGTGCTTTATTTGCAGAGATAATAATGTCTCCAGGTCTTAAACCTGCACGCCATCCCGCACTTGTTTCTGAAGCACCTACGACTTGTACGCCAATGACATTACCATGAGGTGGTGTTTCTTGCTCAAAGTTTCTTAATGCCAGTCCATAAAGGAACGGATTTTCTGACTGTAGTTTTTGCTCATGTGATTTAATGTCAGTCACAACAGCATCCAGGGAAATGGTTTTGCCGTCACGTTGGACAACCATTTTAACATTTGAACCAACGCGTAAGAGACTAATGGTTGTTTTTACCTGAGTCGCTTGCGTGATTTTTGTATTGTTAATTTGGGTAATAATATCACCTGATTTTAACCCAGCTCGTTCTGCAGGTGAGTTTGGATTAACTTGTGATACCAATGCACCTTGGAAATCTTCAGGATATCCTAAAGAATGAGCAAGTTCAGGCGTTAAATGTTGAACAAATATACCCATTAAGCCCCGATGAATTGAGCCGAATTTAATAATTTGTTGTGCTACATCTTTTGCCATATTAATGGGTATAGCAAAACCTATTCCCACATTACCACCATATGGAGAAAGAATTGCAGTATTAATTCCAATCAATTCTCCTTTTGTATTAACCAATGCACCACCAGAGTTACCTGGATTAATTGCAGCATCAGTTTGGATAAAGTTTTCTACTCCTTCAATGTTTAAGTCACTGCGCTTTAATGCACTAACAATCCCAAAGGTTGCAGATTGACTATTACCAAAACTGTTTAAGCCAAAAGGATTACCAATAGCAACTACAAAATCACCTACTTGTAGTTGATCCGAATCCCCTATAGGTAATGATTTTAAGTTTGTTGCACTAATTTTTAATATAGCTAAGTCTGTTTCGCTATCGCTACCAATCAGTTTAGCTTTTAAGCGTCGGCCATCTTGTAACGTAATGGTGACAAGATTAGCATTGCGAATTACGTGATCGTTAGTAATGATAATCCCGTTTTGTGCATCTACAATCACACCAGAACCTATACTTTCAAATTTACGTCCTTTTTCAGGAGCCGTTTGATTAGGTTGTCTGCTATTTTGAGCTTCTTCATCATTGCCAGCAGAACCAGGTGAGGTGGCACTAGGCGGTAAATAACCCTGTACTGCAACATTGACGATTGCAGGCATGATGTTTTTTAAGACCGGGGCCAAGCTCGGTATGGGAGCGGGAGCTGCTTCGTTAGCCGCATAGGTGAATGAGGCTGTAAAAAGAAGCAGGGTACTTATAATGAATTTGATATGTTTAATCATATTATTAGTCCTGAGGTTGATCATTAAACCAGATTAAGGTAGCTATTCTACCTGTTTGTGACGTTCTTCGATAGGAATACAACTCATTTTTTAACTCAAAAGTACATAATCCAGACTGATAAACCGCTTTAATGCCTTGAGAGTTCAGCACAATTTCAGCAATTAGAGGCAAATTAGCCAGCCATTTTCCGTTAATAGGTTTAAAGGCTTGCTTACTTAAAGGGTACTTATCAGTAAATGTCTGGTAGACCTCCTCCCCAACTTCATAACACTTTTGACAAATTGATGGACCTATCCACGCGAATACATCAGATGTTGGGCTCATCATTTTATCAAATGTATTTTCAATAATACCCTGCGCCAGTCCTTTCCAGCCCGCATGAATTGCTGCAATCTCAGTGCCTTGCACATTGCAAAGCATGATAGGTAGGCAATCGGCAGTGAGAATCACTAAAGGGTGTTTCGCGCAGCGAGTTATGGAGGCATCTGCGTTTCTGTTTGAGTCTTCTTCTACAATAACACAATGAGTACTATGAGTTTGAGATAACCATTGAGGCTCGCCGGGCAGATGCAACATCTCCACAAGTTGTTGTCTGTTTTTCAGCACATGTTGCTCATTATCTCCCACCCCCAAGCCCATATTATTGCTGTCATAAGGAGCTTGGCTATATCCTGATAAACGTGTTGTACTCAGAGCCGTGACATTTTTTGGCGCCGGCCAATTAGCTAAGTTATTCTTCATAATGCGCGTCCAATGTGTTAAGAAGAAGGGTAAAATCATCAGGCATAGGAGCCTTAAACGTCAACTCATTTTCTGTTTTTGGATGAGAAAATGAGAGCGTCGTAGCATGCAGTGCTTGTCTTTTAAAATTTTGGAGTAAGGATCGTAACTCTTCAGTCGCATGAGCGGGGAATCGCATACGTCCACCATACAATGGATCACCGACTACTGGATGATGGATGTAGGCTAGATGAACTCTTATCTGATGGGTTCGACCAGTCATTAAGTTGATATCTAACAAAGTAAAATCCTGATATTGTTTCTTCACTGAATAGTGAGTGATTGCTTGTCGACCTTGCTCCTGAACGGTCATTTTCAATCGATTTCTTGGATGTCGTCCAAAACCAGTATCAATGGTCCCGCCAGAAATAAGATGACCTTGAACTAAGGTAACATAATGACGTTGAATTTCGCGAGCCTGCATTTGTCGGATTAAAGAAGTATGAGCGGTTAAGGTTTTTGCAACCACCAATAAACCCGTTGTATCTTTATCTAATCGATGAATAATGCCTGCTCTAGGTAAATGGTGTAAGGAGGGGGCATGATGCAGCAATGCATTTACTAAGGTATGTTCTCTATTTCCTGCCCCAGGATGAACTACCATATTTTCAGGTTTATTGAGTACTAAAATTTCATCGTCCTCATAAACAATGTTTAAAGGAATTTCTTCAGGGGCGCAATGATTAAAATCCTGCTCCGTTAAAGTAAAATCAACATTAATATCAATCAAATCTCCATCTAAAACCTTGTCTTTGGGTTTGCATGGTTTTTGATTGAGTATTATTGTGCCGCTTTTGATCCAATTACTAATTTGCGAACGAGAATAGTCAGGAAGTAAATGCGCGAGCACACTGTCAATTCGTTGATTGTGATACTCGCGTGGAACAGTTAATTGTTTTTGAATATGTTCTATCATCAAATCGTTTCAGTCTCAGCTGCGATGAGACGACCTCGTAATGAATTAGGCAATGCATCTCCGATTTGAACATCAACAAATTGCCCTATTAAATGAGCTGGCCCATCAAAATTCACTACTCGATTGCATTCGGTGCGACCAGAAAGCTGTTGAGCGTCTTTTTTAGAGTGGCCAGTAACTAATATTTTCTGGATACTTCCAGTCATCGACTGACTGTAACGAGAAGCTTGTAATAACAGCCTGTTTTGTAATATCTGCAATCGTTGCTTTTTCACATCAATCGGGGTGTCATCGGGTAAATTTGCAGCCGGTGTCCCTGGTCTTGGGCTGTAAATAAAACTAAATGAGGTATCGAAACCTATTTCATGAACCAAATCCATCGTGTCCTGAAAATCTTTATCTGTTTCTCCTGGAAAACCAACAATAATGTCCGTAGATAAACGAATATCTGGGCGTACTTTACGCAATTTTCTGATTTTTGATTTGAATTCTAAAGCAGTATAACCTCGTTTCATTAGGCCTAAAATGCGGTCAGAACCACTTTGTACCGGGAGATGTAGATGATTTGCTAATTCAGGTACTTCTGCATAGGCATTAATTAAATTATCGGAGAATGCCAAAGGATGTGATGTTGTAAAACGAATTCTACCTATTCCTTCTATAGCAGCAAGATAATGAATTAAAAGGGCCAAGTCAGCGATATCACCATTTTCCATCACACCACGATAATCGTTAACGTTTTGTCCTAATAAATTGATTTCTCTAACGCCTTGGGCTGCTAATTGATAACACTCAGCAAGTACATCATCAAATGGACGGCTAATCTCTGTACCACGAGTATAGGGTACAACACAGAAACTACAGTATTTGCTACAGCCTTCCATTATTGAAACAAATGCAGTTGGCCCCTCAGCTCTGGGGGCCGGTAAATGATCAAACTTTTCAATTTCTGGAAAACTGATATCAACAACGGGTTTTTTCTTTTCCATGCGCTGATTCAGCAAGGCAGGAAGTCGGTGTAATGTTTGTGGACCAAACACGATGTCAACAAAAGGTGCGCGCTTAATAATATCTTCACCTTCTTGGCTAGCAACACAACCACCTACACCAATAACCACATGGGGGTTTTTCGCTTTATATTCTCGCCATTGACCTAATTGAGAAAAAACCTTCTCTTGTGCTTTTTCACGAATAGAACACGTGTTGAGCAATATCACATCGGCTTCTTCAACACGTTCCGTTTTGACTAAGCCATGTGATTGCAACAAAACTTCTGCCATTTTAGTTGAGTCGTACTCATTCATCTGGCAGCCGTTGGTTTTGATGTATAATTTTTTAGCCATATCAAATCTACTTTAAAAACGTGTAGCCTGAGTGAAGGGCGCAATCCGTGACAGGGGAACGCGGGCTCCCCTTTGCTGCACCCAGGCTACTATATCCAAGGAAGTCCCGTATTATTTCATTAATGTACACTTTGGCAATAAGTTTCTTTAATTTTCGGTAAAATAATTAAGGCAATAAGCATTCCCAACGGGAGAATTGCAAGTCCTGTATGGTAAGCCTCTAATGGATAAACCCTGACATTCCCATTCATTTCACCTTGCCACATCTTGTCAAGAATATAGCCAATAAGAGGTTGTGCTATTGCAATACCTATCATGTTCATCATGTTCATAAAGCTTAAACCAGAAGCAACATACTTTTTATTGCATAATTCTTTGGCTACAGTAAAAGCAGGTAAAAAACCTGCTGAAAAAATACCAAATGCAAACAATAAAAGCTCCATATAGATCGCAGTACTAATTGGAACAAAAATAAAAAGTACAGAGCATATAAGTGCGCCAATGCATCCTATGTACATGGGGGGTTTGCGCAAACCAATACGGTTCGAAAATATTCCCCATAAGGGGCTGGCAATTGCCCAACCAATGAACACTAAAGAAATATAATTCGCTGCGGTTGTCTTAGTGATCATCATTTTATTCATCAGAAAGGGGACGCCCCAGAGACCACAAAAAACTGGAGTTGCCATGTACATTAGACCGCCATAGCTTGCGACTAACCAAAGTTGCTTGTTCTTTACCAATGCTAATAGACTTGGTATTAGATGTTCTTCTTCAATAGGATGATGTGTATGCACTATTTCGTGATTTTCAGGAGTATCTTTAGCAATAACAACAAGTAAGACGGCAAGAACCAGTCCTATAGTACCCATGATGAGCATACTGTGCCGCCAACCAAAACTCTCAATCAATAAGGCCAGAGGCGCTTCACCTCCAATAGCTCCGAGCATTCCTAATGTGACCATGAGGCCAGTAAGCAAGGCAAAACGTTGAGCGGGAAACCAATTCGCTGCAAGTTTCATAGTACCTACGGCAGCAAATGCAGAGCCGAAACCTATCATCAAACGAGCGACACAGGCCATAAAAAAGTTATCTGTCATACCGAATGCAATAGTACTTACCGCACAAACAACAGTCGCCAGAGTAAGCAATCGATGTGGCCCAAAATAGTCCATTAATACCCCGCCAGGTAATTGCATGGCTGCATAAGAGTAGAAGTAGACGCCGGATAAAATACCTAATGTTTGGCTAGTAACTGAGAAATCTCTCATTAATTCGTTACTCATAACGCTGGGTGAAACTTGTAAAAGACATTCGTAAAAATAAAATAAGCAACCTAAGCCCCATACCATCCAAGGCATTATTGATTGTATCCCAAAATTTTCTACTGATTCGGACCGTGTATTGTAGTGTGCCATTCTTTTATCATTCTCCAGATTCATCTATACGAAGTTGACTTGATATAGTCTTGGGATCAGTAGATTCAGCATCATTCTGATCTGCCATCCTGGCCTGCTTCAATTAATTCTCGTATGTGTAGTCCTTATTACAACGGGAACTTTTTATTAGACTAATAACACGCCAAACGTCACCTTATCAACAAGTGAAGTATGTGTGTATTTTGAATAAAAACTGGAAAATACTTCGTAGATCAGATTGTTAAATCTCACTTCGCGTGTAAGGCAGTTTTTTAAATCAAAAGTCAACCGGCAACGTTATCACAGAAATATGCAAATTACACCATGTAAAATATTAACAGTTTGTACAGTATTTGTCTATTGTTCGTTTGCGTAATCAGCTGGATCAACGACTACACGAGTTCCTTTCATGCCATCACCTGGAAGGTCAACAAACTCTTCATTAAGCCAACGCGCGTCCTCAATAAACATTCTGACACAACCGTGACTTGCTTTGTATCCGGGGACTTCATAACTCCCATGGAGTGCATACCCTCTGAAAAAATGCATGCAATAGGGCATTAGGGCTCCGCCATCATTCCCATCAGCTCTTCTAGGAAATACCGTGGAGACGCAATCTATGTCTTGTTTGCGAATAATACGAAAAGAACCTGTAGGGGTGCTACATCCCCCTATAACTCCGGTGCACTTTCCTATACCTGATGAAATAGGACCCCACCAAAGTAGCTCGCCATCTTGATCATATGCAGCCCATGCTAATTTTTTCTGACTTACATAAATTGTTTTTTCTCCTTCGGAGTCAATATATCTTGGGAAGGGAGAAACATCGTAGATAGTTAATCGATCGATATTTTTGGGTACAGCAATAGTCATCCCTGGCCGTAATGAGACGTTCATACGATTAATTCGTCGTACCATGTCTCGTTCTTCGGCATTAGGAAATAACTTTTCCCAGCTTTCACTATTTTTAACTTTCATACAAAAATAATCGGGAGAATTACATAAAGTTTCACCGTATCGCGTATAGGCGAAAGTAAGTTGACTCATTGTCCATAAACAAATAGAGACTGTCATTGATATCATAATTTTCATAAATGATCTCAATTGGGACTATTGTATTCACTATAGCGGCACTTTAAAAAATAACTTTAAGATTATATGAGTTACTGACAGTTATAGATAAATAAGCCTTTTTTTTCAAGTATTTATAATTCCATATATGTAACCCATAAAGATGGTATCCCTGGGTTACTTATTATGGATGTAATAAGATATAAAAACATAAAATCAGTAGGAAGTTCACGCATTAGATTCTGGATGGTCAGGAGAAACTTTTTGCCAGGCTTCGTGAACATGTCCTAGCAATGTATTGGACTGTGCTAATAGTTCCTTGTCATTATTAAGATTGGCCTTTAACAGCAAATATTCAATATGCATGTAGATTTGAAGTAAGTTCTCTGCAATTTCTCCGCCGTGTTCATGATTTAAACTGGTTTTTAAACCTTCAATAATACTTAAGGCTTTACTGATATGTTCTCCCTTTTGTTGAATTTCACTACGATCAATATTACCTTGAGCAGTCGCAATATGTGTACGCGCTCCTTGTAATAATAAATTAATTAATTCATGAGGGGAGGCTGCATCAATACGAGTTTGTAATTCAATAGTTTTATATTGATTTATAACTTGTTGATTAGAATTTTTCATCAATATTACTCCAATTATTTGGTTTTGAATTTAGGTAGATTCGACAAAATTTGGGTCAGTGTATTGCTGGTGTTTTGCATCTGTGAGATTAAGAGATCTACCGCATTCCATTGTTGATAATATCTTTTTTCAAGAGTGATGCTGCGATCATTGATGCGTTCTTGCATTTCGTCTAATTGTTTTGCTTGTGTATTTAAACGATCTATTCGTTCTGAAATCTCACCATCGTCATCTACCAAGGACTCTAAATACCCATCAATCAATGAGGCTAATCCATCACTGACAATAATTTGTCCTCTATTCCCTACGAGTCCAGAAAGTACGTCGACCGATAAGGTATTGAAGTCTTCAGTGCCATTTAGAGTAATTCCATCTGTTGAAGTGGCTAAAATGCCTCCTATACTGCCAGCCATACTAACGCCAGGAGTATATTCGTTTAAAATAACATCATATGCTCCTGCAGCAACTTTGGTATCAACTGAATTAATTTTAATATTTGGATCAGTGGCGGTTATTTTTTTTGCAAATAAATTGCTAATATCTTGATAATTATTATTAATCGCCTCATCCAATGTTTTGGAATTAGTTTCTAATAAACCATGTTTGTCAATGGTGATTCCCAAGTCTGCAAGACTTTTAATAGAGCCAACTGTAGTTAATGGGGTACTGGCTAAGTTATATAAATTTGTTTTTAAATCCCTTAACTTATCATCGCCTTGTAGAATACCTCTTTTTCTGGTTTCCATATCGAAACCGGTTAAGGTAGTGATGAAATTAATAAAATCATTATATTTTTGGACGAAGTCATTAATTAAACCTTTGAGATGTTCGACATCTTTTTTTACCGTTAAGGTAATTGTCTTTGCGGGATCGGCCTGTTGTAGGTCAAGCGTGATGCCAGTAATCGCGTTTTTAAATTGATTATTACTTTCACTAAGAAGTAAGCCGTTAATTTGTACTTGGCTGTTTTGAGCGGCCATAGTTTGGCTTAATGAGGTATTGCTGGTTGTAGGATCATAATTCAAAGCAGTTAAACTACCTGTAATTTGCATTGCATATTTTTCACCAGTTTGAGATGAGGTGAGTGTCAATCTTGAACCAACTCCATCTTGTACAATCGATGCTGTAACTCCAGCATTTGCAGTATTAATCGCATCACAAACTGCAGTAAGGCTGTCATTTCCTGAATTGATGTTAATTGTTACTGGGGACACGTCAGTATTTAGTGTAAACGTTGAATTATTATTGCTGTATGTACCAAAATTTATCGTGATGCTCCCACTACCCATCGAAGAACTGTTATTGGTGAAGTAGCCACTTACAAGACTTTGTGACTGGGCCAATTGGTTGACTTTGATTTGATATAAACCTTCAATTGCTTGTCCTGTAAGAGAGGCAGAAACATATCCAGTTTCGCTAAGTAAGCAATTCATTTTATTAAATTCGCTAGCGTGCGATAGGGTATCAAGTGTTGTTTGAAAGCTGGCCATGGCACTTTTTAGCTGCCCAAAAGCAGACAATTCGGTTGTAACAGAATTAAGTTTTTTGTCATGTCGCAACTGTAGAGGCATGAGATCGGCTTTCACCATGCTTTCGACCATTGCTTTAATATCCAAACCTGACCCAATGCCTGGAGTTGATAGGCCCATAATATTCCCTTATCTGTTTTCGTAATTTCAATGGAAATTACGTTTTATCCATAAATTGCATTAAACATGTTTGTCTATAGAACCACTTATTATCCCATCAAGCAAGTTTAGTAAATGCAAATACTCGTCGGAGGGTATTTTGCGAATTACTTTGTCTGAGATTTTATCGGTGACTATAGTTTGCAATAGCCCTGTGGCGTGATCTATGGCCTGTTTTGAATCTGTATCCAAGTTTAGATCTGATGTAGCGCATTTAGTCACAGGCTTAATGTTTTTATCTTTTAGTTTGACTGAATCTGTCTGTAGCAATTTATTATTTGCTGGAGGTATCGATTCCATAGTCATTTTCTAACTCCTTTCCCTTGATTAGAACGCTTAATCATTGGGATATAAATAAGCCGAAAAGCGGCAAGCGCCGCATTTCGGTTTTTACCGTTACATCTTTAACTATCCTAACAAGGAAAGAACAGATTGTGGCATAGCATTTGCTTGCGCCAGCATGGCTGTTCCTGCTTGTTGCAGGATTTGGTTCTTAGTTAAAGATGCCATTTCTGCTGCATAATCAGTATCTTGAATACGGCTGCGTGCGGCAGACATGTTATCAGATACGTTTTGCAGGTTAGCAACCGTAGCATCAAGTCGGTTTTGCAATGCACCTAATGCAGCTCGGTTATTGGTAACGCTATCTAAAGCAGAACTAATTCTCAGTATAGCTTGTTCTGCACCAGATTGAGTTGTAATGTCAATGCTATTAACCCCATTGGTATCCAGACTGATTGTGCTTGATAAACCAACATCAGCCACAGTACCACCCAATGTAATAGTTTGAGCAGCACTCATAGTGAGGTTTCCACGTAAGGTAGCAGCAAATGAACCCGCTGCAACTGTGAGTCCGTCAGTACCTGCAGTAAATCCAGTACCACTTTCAGTTACTGCAATATTTCGTCCATCAGCGGCAGTTAAAGTCATGCTACCACCATTTAGGGAAGCTACAACTCCAGTTTGACTGCTTACTGAGTTGATTGAATCCATAAGGTTGGTATTGGTCATTGCAGTGGCTACGTCTTGGTTGGTAAATATGTCAACACCATTAATGTTCAGGTTATAAGTATCCCCTGCAGTTCCACCTATAGCTCCAACAGTTGCACTACCACTAGTGGATGCAGTTACAGTTAAACCAGGAACACCAGCTGCATTAATCGCTGCTGCTTTGGCATATGCAGAGGAGCTGTCTTGACCGCTTGCTGTACCCACATAGTTTGCAGAAGAGCTAATGCTGATTGCTGAGTTAGTACCCAGAGCCACAGTAATGTCAGTAGCTGCGTTGGCAGTTACTGTACTTCCTTGCTCATAAGCAATACTACCTATTGTTGAAGATCCTATGCTATTGATTGAAAACGAAAGAGTTTCACCAGCATTTGAACCAATTTGAAGCGAAGCATTGGTATAAGAACCATTCAAAATGCTTTGACCATTAAATTGAGTACTTAAAGCAATATGGTCCATTTCACTTAGAAGATTATTTACTTCATTTTGTAATGATTGACGGTTTGCTTGGCTGTAAGTTCCGTTTGCAGATTGAAGTGCCAACTCTCTCATACGTTGTAAAAGGTTCGTTGATTCTTGCATTGCACCTTCAGCAACCTGTGCCAGTGAAATACCGTCATTCGCATTTTTTACAGCTTGGTCCATACCACGAATTTGTGATGTCATATTCGTAGCAATTGCTAGCCCTGCAGCATCATCTTTAGCACTATTAATTTTTAGACCAGATGATAATCTTTGGATCGCAGTCGCCATAGCGTTACTTGATTTCGACAAGTTACGTTGGGCAACTAGCGACGGTACGTTGGTATTAATAATTTGAGCCATATTATAGTCTCCTCAGACCTAAATCCCTGGTTTGGGACATTTGAAAATTGGCAAATTCCTTTTTAATGGCGAATTTACCGTACGCACAAAAGTTATCGGACGCACTGCGAAAAACTTTAGGTTTATGACTATTTTTTTTCAAAAAAAGAGGAAATTTATGTATTAAAATGAAAGTGTTGTATTTTTTGTACAGTTTGATTTTGTTGCTGATAATCCTGATTTTCAATTCTTATTTTCTCAAAATAGAAATGCATAACCTAGTCTACAGAGACTATATAAGTTTCATTTTTGCGAGAAAAATCCCTATCCCTCTTAATGTGCATTTCAGAATATTTTTTTCCGTGTATAATATTATGATTTATAATCTTAGGTTCCAATTATGAGTTGGTTTAAAAAACTATTGCCTTCACGAGTTAGTACAGACTCCTCCCAAAAAAAAGGAGTTCCTGAAGGTTTATGGCTGAAGTGTTTAGGCTGTAGTGAAGTTCTTTATAGTACAGAATTAGAAAGAAATTTAATGGTTTGTCCCTCCTGTAACTTTCATCACAGGATATCAGCACGTGTTCGAATTAAACAATTTCTTGATGAGGGTGGCCAGGAAGAAATTGCTGCATCGCTTGAGCCCCAAGATCGATTAAAGTTCAGAGATTCAAAAAAATATAAAGATAGAATTGCACAAGCTCAAAAAGCAACTGGCGAGAAAGAGGCTTTAATCATTGTGAAAGGGACACTATTACAGCAACCTGTAGTTGTTGGCTCCTTTGAGTTCAATTTTATGGGCGGTTCCATGGGGGCTACGGTTGGAGAGAAGTTCGTTCGTGCAATTGAAGTGGCTACAAAAGAACAAAGACCTTATATTTGTTTTACTGCCAGTGGCGGTGCACGTATGCAAGAAGGACTTTTTTCCTTAATGCAAATGGCTAAAACTTCTGCGGCTCTTGCCAAATTTGCCGAAATGGGCTTGCCTTTTATTGTAGTTCTGACTGATCCAACCATGGGTGGGGTTTCTGCCAGTTTTGCAAGTCTTGGGGATGTAATTATTGCTGAACCTAATGCGTTAATTGGTTTTGCAGGTCCAAGAGTTATTGAGCAAACTGTAAGACAAACCTTACCCGAAGGATTTCAACGCAGTGAGTTCTTGTTAGAACATGGACATATTGACATGATCCTGGAACGAAAAGATATTCGTCCAGTTGTTGCTGAATTGATAGCTAAACTAACCCGCAAAAGTGCAGGGGATTTAGCTGCCAAAGCAGTATCGTATTAAACCACTTGCGAAACGTGCGGTAGAGAGAGGTGTGTGAGTAACCCAACGCACAGAATCGAAGCGCGCACGAGCATATGAGGATTTGAGTACCGATGGAGCATCCATCTACTGTAGCGTTGCCAAAGAGGTCTATTGATGAGTGGCTCCACGATTTAGAAACTAGAACTACTCATGAAATACAACTTGGTTTAACCCGTATTATGGAAGTGGCAAAAAAATTATCTCTGCAACTTCCTGGTTGCCCCGTTATTACTGTGGGGGGGACTAACGGAAAAGGCTCAACAGTAACTGCTCTTGAAACAATTTATCATGTTGCCGGTTATAAAGTAGGTGCTTATACCTCACCACATCTTATTCAATTTAACGAACGTATCCGTGTCAACTTAACTCCTATCTCAGATAAAGATTTGTGTGAGGCTTTTAATATTATCGAAGTGGCTCGAGGAGAAACTGTATTAACTTATTTTGAAATGACTACCTTGGCAGCATTGTGGTATTTCAAAAAAATGAAGCTGGATGTCATTATTCTTGAAGTGGGGTTAGGTGGTCGTTTAGATGCTACGAACATTGTTGATGCAGCGCTATCCATCATTACTACAATAGATTTCGACCATCAGGATTATCTGGGTAATACCCTGGAGGAAATAGGCAATGAGAAGGCGGGTATCCTTCGTCCAGGTAAACCCTTCATTTATGCCGACGCGCATCCGCCTAGATCAGTCACCGATATAGCAAAACAACTGGGTGTTCCTGCTTACTTTTGGGGACAAGAGTTTTTTATTCAAGAGCAAAATTCTACATGGAATCTCCATTACAACAAACCTACGCTTTCTTCAGTTTTTGGATTACCAAAACCATTAATTCAGCTAAAATCGGCTGCTGCAGCGATTACAGCCTGTCTTTTATTGGCACATGATTTACCTGTGATGCATAACCATTTTCAAATTGCCATGCAACGTGTTTTTATTCCTGGTCGATTGCAAGTTCATGAAGATACCGTGAGCACTTTATTTGATGTTTCTCATAATCCTCAATCGGCAAGATTGCTCGCAAATACGTTGCGAATGATGAACAAAACAAAAGTCCATGCTGTATTCTCAGCATTGAAAGATAAAGATATTTTAGGTCTTATTATGCCATTAAAGGATTGTATTGATCATTGGTATCCGGCACAATTGCAGAACAAACGCGCGGCTAGTGAGGATTTATTGCTCACTTTTTTTAAGAATGCAGAAATTCCTGTAGAAATTTGTTATAATAGCCCGCTTGTAGCTTTTGAAGCTGCGTTGAAACAAGCTAAACCTGGTGACTTAATTGTTGTTTATGGGTCTTTTTTTACTGTGAGTCATGTAATGGCTAATAGGAGATTCAATGAAATTAGTAATTGATGAAAAGCTAAAACATCGTTTGGTTGGTGTGGCTGTTGTTTTATCATTAGGAGCAATTTTTCTGCCCGCAATGATGAAAAAATCAAGTCAGCGCCTTGAAAATAATTTTAGTGTAAATGTACAGTTACCTCCTAAACCTACTAGCCCTAATGTAGTGATGACTGACGAAAAGGAAATGTTTGAAACGATTAAAGTGGCTAAGGTTGAAATTCCTCCTGCTGCAGCACATAAAGGGTCTGATCTGGGTAAAGAAGACTTCATTCAATCCATTCAAGGAGCAGATGATGCGGCTGTTTCTGTTGCTAAAGCAGAGTCTGTACCCAATGTCGATACTGTAGCGAAGCCAATTGAGCTCGCTTTAAGTAATGCTGCAAAAAATGTTGTTAAAAAACAAATAAATGTAGCAACTCAAGCTAAACCAGTTAAACCGATTGCAAAAGTAAATGTCGCACCAATTAAAAAGCCAGTGGTAGCTAAAGTAAATAACAGAAGTGCTTCGACTAAACGGAGTATTTATGCTGTTCAATTGGCTTCATTTTCACAATTAGCCAATGCTCAAGCCTTGGTTAATAAATTACGTGCTAAGGGTTATAAGGCAAACTACATCAAAACTGCTGGAAGACAGGGGCCTGTTTATAAAGTCTATGCCGGACACTCACCTGTTAGAAATGATGTAATGAAATTAAAAGTTCAACTAGCAAGTGCCATGCAGTTGAATGGTTTCATAGTCAATACCGGAGTTAGCTAATGATGCAATTTCAATGGGTTGATTTAATTTTAATAATAGTTATTGGTTTATCCACTATTACTGGTTTATTAAGAGGATTCATTAAAGAATTTATTGCTTTAGGAATATGGATATTAGCGGTTTGGGCCGGCTACAACTATTCAGGTAGCCTCAATCCTTATTTGCAATCCTATATACAAGATCAATCAGTTCGTTCAATAATTGGATTCATTGTTGTTGTTCTTGGAGTTTTAATTACAGGTGGTATCGCTAATGCAATACTTGGTCTGTTCTTGAGAGGCAGCGGTTTAGGGGCTATGGACAAAGTTTTAGGCGGTGGTTTTGGCTTTGCCCGTGGAGTCTTTATTCTTTCACTTATTTTTGCAGTGCTCAGTATGACTTCTATGCCTTATCAGCAATATGTCCAAAGTTCTAGAGTCTATAATCAACTTTTACCAGTAATAAGTTGGGTTTCTGGATATTTACCTGGGCTTATTAATAAAGCAAAACAAACCGTATCAATCAATGAGTCTTTTAATCTTATCGATATAATTCCTGAGACTTAATATATTCATATATTCTATAAGGGAGCTTGTCTTGAACATCTGCTCCCTTTTTTATTGCTTCACGAAGCGCGGTAGAAGAAATTTCATAATGTCCCGCGTCAAATAGAAATACGTTCCCAGCTTGAGCATTCAGAACTTGATCCTTGCTTGTTCTTTGATATTTTTTCAAAAATCTTTGCATGATTTCAGGGAGGGCTTTATCCGCAAACTCTATTCTATTGATGACCAACAAATTTGCCAGAGTAATGATTTTCTCCCATTGATACCAATGAGGCAATGAAAGAAAGGCATCGTACCCGATAATCAATGTGATGGATGCATTAGGATATTCCAATCTGAAACTATGTAGGGTTTCAACCATATAGGACGGGGTATCACGTTCTATCTCTCGTAAATCAAGTTTAAAGTCGGGTATTTCTTGTATAGCAAGTTTTATCATCTCTATTCGTTGCGCTTTATTAGCTAGAGAGGGCGGTTTTATAGTGGGTACTTTACAAGGAAGAAAAATATAGGAATCAAATTTAAAATAGCTTTGTATGGATATGCTGGCCTGCAAGTGCCCATTATGAATGGGATCAAATGTACCGCCAAAAATAGCTATGCTATGCATGCGTCACCTATTAGTTTACCCAAACAAAGTGAAAGAGTAGCGTTTTCTAGAGAATTCCATATCTGTGTATATTGGTTGCTCGACTTAATTCGTTCATCGATTGAATAGCAGTATCTATGAAGCTGTTGCAACATGGGCTTATTGAGTCGATTACAGCAAGCCTTATAAAGATTAATGCGTTGAGGCCAAATTTTTAATTGGCTGCAAGCACTTTGAATATCAATTTTTTGTTCTATTAAATAAGATAGCTGCATGATCAATCGTATTTCTTGACTCAGTAACCATAAGACTAAAGTTGCTTCCGTCTTATTATTGGCGGCATGCCGTAAAATCTGAATTGCTTTATCACCTTGACCAAGCAAGCATGCATCGACTAATTCGAAAAGATCGTGCTCACATTGATCGGATAAATGTTCTAGTACGTGTTGTGTCTCAATTTTGCTATTCGGAATACTTGATAAGGCTATTTTTTCAATGACTTGGGAACAAGCTAACATATTTCCCTGGGTATATTGTTGAATTAGATCGGGAACCTGGGGATCATAACTCATGGCGTTCTTTTTTAACTGCATCGCTATCCAACTTTTTATTGCGTCTGAATTAAGTGGATAAGCAAGGACAAGCACGACATGTTCATGAGAAGATAACCATTGCAGCTGTTTTGCGGGTACATTCGGTGCTCTAATAACAATAAAGCAACGTGAATTAATCGAGTTGAGGTATTCAGTTAAAATTTTCTTTCCAGTAGCATCTACTGATTTCTTATCATAAAAAATATTTAAGAACACAGTATCCGAAAATAAAGAGTAACTATTAGCCTCTTCTTTGACGTCATTCCATTCTTCCGCGGACTGAATGGATATAATTTTTTCATCAAAATGATACTTTGTTTTAAGAGCGGATTTTATGGTGGCTAAAGACTCTTCCAATAAGTAATTATCTTGCCCGATAATCATATAGAGCGGTGCTATTTTTTTTTGTACTTGCTGAGCAAGCATTTGTGGTTTGATTTGCATGATAACTTTAGCTTGAGTTATGTATGTGTGGTTTTTTTTCTTTACTCAAGCTACTCCTTTTCTTAGCTAAGTGGGGGATTTTGAACATGGCTAAGTCGATAAATTATTTGGGTTACTGCATCTTGCTTCATTTCTCCAACGATAATACTTTCTTCATCCTTAGAGCCTAAAATTCTATCGTTATTTAATGTAAGTTCTCTAGAAACACTTATTTTTCCTGGAACCTCTACAATTTGACCTGAGCGAGCTTTCAATACAAATATCACCGTTAAAGTGAGCGTATATTGTCTGGGATTTGTACTTGCACCAACACTGATAATTTGTTGATGTAAGTTGACTTCGTCAATTATAAGCCAATACTTAGCTTGAGAGGGCTCCGGATTGACATCAATTTTGGAACTCTCAAGTCGAGATTGTAATATCGAAACAAACTGTTTGTCATCATTTTCAGAAATAATGGCCACATTACTAAGCCATCTCGGTACATTACTCATGCCCCGCAGATGGAAACCACAAGCTGATAGTAATAATAACAGCAGCAAAGGCAGCATATATCGTAACGTTGCAAATTGATGTTGTGATTGTCCCACTGATTGTCCATGTAACTGACGCGGGACATTAGACATCTCAGAGCAATTTGATTTCATTAGCCAACAACCAAATTAATTAATTGTCGGTGTGCCACAACGATGGCTTTTTTAACTGTTTTATCAGCCAGAAAATCTTTTGCATGTTCTTTGGCTGTAGCAATTAATGTCTCTTCTGCTGCATCTACACTGGCGGTAAATTGCGCTCGGAGCTTTCCATTAACCTGAACGACGTAATCCACCTCATCGGTTTTTAGGGCACCTTTATCTACTCTGGGCCAATTGGCATCAATAATTGCTTTTTCAAACCCTAATTGTTGCCATATATGATGTGTAATGTGAGGGGTGATAGGAGCCAATAATCGCAACAGTATACTCATACTGGAATGGATAAAAAACTTATCTTCTTCTGTTTCTATGGAGTAACTGGATAGTTCATTAAATAGCTTCATACAGCCTGAAACGACGGTATTAAATTGATTGCGATCATAATCATGAGTTGCTTGTGCGAGAATTTGATGCACAACATGACGTGATTTCTTTAAACGGCTTTCAGCTTGTTGCCAGTTAACATGTCCATTGCCACTTAGAATGATATCATTGACCTCAATAAACATATTTTGATGTTGATGGGCAAAAGTCCAAATTCGTTTTAGAAAGCGATGTGCACCTTCTACAGCGGCATCTGACCATTCCAGTGATTGCTCTGGAGGTGCGGCAAACATAACAAACAAACGTGCTGTATCAGCCCCGTAGGTATCAATCAGATGGTTAGGATCAACGACATTACCCACAGATTTAGACATTTTATGTCCATCTTTTAAAACCATGCCTTGAGTTAATAGGGCTTTAAATGGTTCGTCCGAATTGACTAAACCCTCATCTCGCATTAATTTGTGGAAAAAGCGAGCATAAAGTAAATGCATCACTGCATGCTCAATACCACCAACATATTGATCTACGGGAGTCCAATATTTTGCTCGATCATCAAGCATGGCATTTTCCTGGCCTTTACATGCAAAACGAGCATAATACCAAGAAGATTCAACAAAGGTATCAAAAGTATCTGTTTCACGAGAAGCATCTTGACCACATTTAGGGCAACTTACATTCACAAATTCTGGACATTGCGCAAGAGGTGAGCCTGTGCCAGTAAATGTTACATTTTCCGGTAGGACTACGGGAAGATCTTCATCTGGAACTGGAACAGTACCGCACTGTTCACATAAAATCATGGGAATAGGGGTACCCCAATATCTTTGTCTTGATACACCCCAATCACGTAATCTATAGTTGATTGTTGCCTTTCCTGTATCATTTTCCTCAAGGAACGCAGTGATGGTCTCTACTGCCTGAGAGGAGCTTAATTCATCAAATTGACCTGAATGAATCAATGTACCTTCACCAGTGTAGGCAGATTGGCTCAGATCATGTTTTGTTCCGTTGTTAGGCTTTATGACTTCTTTTATTGGTAATTGATATTTTTGTGCAAACTCCCAATCTCTTTGATCATGTGCTGGAACAGACATTACCGCGCCGGATCCATATTGCATCAGTACAAAATTAGCTACCCATATTGGTAGTTCTTCACCCGTTATAGGATGGATTGCGGTCATTCCTGTGGCTACACCTCGTTTTTCCATAGTAGCAAGTTCTGCTTCAGCCATTTTAGTGCCTTGGCAGCTGTCGATGAATTCTTTGACTTCCTTACGAGTACTTGCTGCTTCTTTAGCGATAGGGTGATCTGTGGCCACTGCAAGATATGTAGCACCCATTAAAGTATCAGGACGAGTAGTATAGATTTTTAGGCGCTTAGGATAATTATTGACGTTAAAATAGATTTCAGTACCGGTGGAGCGACCTATCCAATTACGCTGCATTTGTTTTACTTGTGCAGGCCATTCATCCAATGTATCGAGTGAGCTGAGGAGTTCATCAGCATAAGCTGTAATTTTGATAAACCATTGAGAGATTTCTTTGCGTTCGACAAGTGCACCAGAACGCCAACCGCGTCCATCAATAACTTGTTCGTTTGCTAAAACTGTTTGGTCTACTGGATCCCAATTTACAACGGCATTCTTCTTATAAACCAGGCCTTTTTCAAATAGTCGAATAAAAAACCATTGTTCCCAACGATAATACTCAGGTGCGCAAGTACAAATTTCGCGTCGCCAGTCATAGGCATTACCAAGACGTAAAAACTGCTTTTTCATGGACTCTATATTTTTTCTTGTCCATTCAGCAGGGGGGATCCCATTTTTGATGGCTGCATTTTCAGCAGGTAAACCAAATGCATCCCATCCTATAGGTTGCAGTACATTTTTACCCAAAGCACGCTGATACCGAGCAATAACATCACCAATAGTGTAGTTACGAACATGTCCCATGTGCAATGTTCCACTCGGGTAAGGGAACATGGATAAACAATAAAATTTCTCTCTGTTTAAATCTTCTGAAACATTAAATGATTGTTTTTTATGCCAATACTGTTGAGCTTGGTCCTCAACTTCTTGTGGTATATAGGTATTATCCATAGTCCGATTTTTTAAGTGACTCTAAATCGCTAAGGATAACTCCTCTTGTGTCTGCCAGCAATAGATTATTGTTGGAATAAGCGACGAAGTTGAATAAATAGTATAAAAATAAGGAAAATTGAACAAAAAATTAAAGCTGGATACTCATGCCAAATAATCCAGGGAGTAAAACCTTCAGCTGGGAATATATTACTTTGCAAGATGCCCGAGCTAAATGGAGGGAGACTTTCTACTATATCGCCATTTGAATCAATTACGGACGATAAACCATCATTATTGACGACTACTTGATATCGACCGGTTAGTAAAGAAAGCATTTGAGCCATTTGCAATTGTTGATAACTAGCTAATGAGTGTCCAAACCATCCATTATCGCTAATTGAAACGATCCATTGGGCTTTAGGCATTTGTTCTCGTAAAATATGGGGATAGGCAATCTCATAACAAATAAGACTTGCTATTGGATGATTTTCAATGCGAATTAGAGATTGCTTTCTTCTTCCTGGTAATAAATTGGGCTCGGGTAAATTCAGCCAATGATTAATTGCAACAAGCGGTTTAGGAATGTACTCTCCGAACGGAACGAGCTGGCGTTTCAGTTTTTTTCCTTTAGCTTGTCCAAGGGTAATTATTGAATTGTAATAATTCGTTTCGCTATCATTTGTCGGTTGTAAAATGCCTACCATAAGTGCGCTGTTCGCTTTCAGCGCTTTGTTATTTAGCTTTTGTAAATATTTATCTAAATAACTTGCCGGAAGTGGTATGGCTGATTCTGGTAAAATAATTAATTGCTTTCCTAAGAGCTTATTAATTGCATTCTCATAATACTTTAATAAATTCCAAAATAAGGCTTCATCCCATTTATCACGCATAGATAAATTGGCCTGTACAGCACCGATACTAACAGGCTGTTGTTTGACATGTGACCATGAAATATTTTTGCATAGCATTGGACTGATAATAATTAATACAATTACGATAAGGTAGTGATAGCGTTTTTGAGAATCCTGGGAAACAGCTAAAGTGAGTAGAGCAGAAATAAAGATGCATACTAAACTTAGCCCATATATGCCTAAAACAGGTGCAATGTATTTAATCGGGGTATCGATGAGGATGGTACCTATTAATAACCAGGGGAATCCAGTAAATAAATTGGAACGGCAGTATTCACTCAAACACCATAAGACACAGAATAGAGTTAAGGATAGTAATTTTTGATTTTTTAGTTCAAGCGATTTATAAAAATAAGCAACAAGGGCAGGGAAGAGCGAAAGATAGGCAATGAAAATTAAAGTAACTAATCCTGCGAAAAAATAGTTGAGCTGACCATAGTCATGAATACTGACTATGACCCAAGAAACTCCGAAACCGAAATAGCCTATTCCATAAAAGAAACCGAGATAAAAACCATGTTTGAAGGAGCAATTTTGCAGGCTCGAATAAAGAAAAGCCAAACTTAATAACGTTAATCCTGGGATATGAAAAGGAGCAAAACCAAAGGGCGCAAGCAGGCCTGCTATAAATACAAAGAAATATTTAACATAGCCAAGACGAATTGAAGAATTTAAAGGAATTGAATTGGCTAAAGCGGTTTGCTTCATGGCTGTTAAAAAATTGTAAAATGATAAGATAATTGACTCCTCTATTCAGGTCAAGAATTAGTGAAATATTTTATAATTTTACAATGTCCAGAATTTACGTCACCCTGGCTACAAAAATCGGAGGCTACGTCAATCCCGAAGGTAGGATATCCCTTCGTCGTAAACTCCTCAGGACGACAGGGACATCAATGTACCTACAATTTACTTTATTATTTTTTCAGAACATAAGTTCCAGGTGCATCACAAATCGGTCTTAAATTCTTTTCAGGGTTACCTAGAGTAGGTGGTTTCTTTTTAGCACCGGAATAATCAGTAAGCCATTTTTCCCAGGAGGGCCACCAAGAATCTGTAAAATGAGGGGCTCTTTCTAACCAAACTTCCGGTGCTAAATGTTTATCATCTAATTTATGAGTGAGCATTTGATAACTGCGTCCCAAGCTTCCTGGCTCGTTAACAATCCCTGTGTTATGTCCTGCATTAGTCAATACAAAGGTAATATCACTATCAGTAAAGTAATGAATTTTATAAACGGATTTCCAAGGGGCCACATGATCTTTTATAGTACTTACTGAAAAAATTGGTAATGTGATATCGGCAAGATTAATACTCTCATCCAGAATTTTAAAACGTCCTTCTACTAAGTCATTGTTTAAAAACAATTTGCGCAAATATTCACTATGCATTTTATATGGCATTCTAGTAGTATCGTAATTCCATGCCATTAAGTCATTTATATTCTGTCGTTTACCTAATAAATAGTCATAAACTACCCGAGACCAAATAAGATCTATAGACCGTAACATGCTAAACGCTCCAGACATCTGTGAACCCTCTAAATAGCCTTTCTCCCACATAATATCTTCAATATAAGTGAGTTGGTTTTCGTCAATAAATAACTGGAGTTCGCCTGCATCCTGAAAATCGGTTTGTGCTGCAAATAAGCTCATTGTTTTTAAACGGTTATCATTATTTGCTGCCATCTTTGCGGCAACCATAGTTAATAAAGTTCCCCCAATACAATAACCAACTGCATGAATTTTTTCTTTAGGAATAATTTGATTGATGGTATCTAATGCATCCATCACTCCGCGTATTGCATAATCAGAAAAATCTAAGTCTCTATCCTCAGAGGTTGGATTACTCCAGGAAATCATAAATACAGTATGTCCTTTATCTACTAAAAATTTCACCATGGAGTTATTAGGTGAAAGATCAAGAATGTAATACTTCATAATCCAAGCTGGAATGATTAAGATCGGTTCAGGATGTACTGTTGATGTTGTTGGTTCATATTGGATCAGTTCTATTAAACGATTCCTATAAATAACTTTCCCTGGTGTTACTGCTACATTTGTTCCTACCTTATATTGTTCGCTCCCTGCTGGCGGTTTATTATTCAGATACCGGGTGATGTCATCAATAAAATTACTCCATCCTTTGATAAAATTCATGCCCCCTTCGTTAATTGTGGCAGCAATCACTTCAGGATTCATTCCCGGTACATTCGACGGAGCAAAAATGTCCAAAATTTGACGTGTTACAAAATTAACAATGTTCTCATGGTGTTTGGAAACTCCACGAAGATGAGTTGTTGCATTATCCCACCATTCTTCAGTTAATAAGAATGATTGAGTGTATACATTGAAGGGAAATTGAGACCATGATTCATTTTGGAAGCGATGATCGGTTTGGCGGATTTCGACACAAGGTTCACATTTATCTTGGTTTTGTTGTTGAATGTATAATAACAAATGTCCCAATTTTTTGAGTGCCTTTTTGTTTAAATCAGCACGTTGCGCGGGTGAAAAAAGCAAATAAATCAACCAGTCACCAAAAGACATCATCAGTGTTCCTGGTGATAACCAATTACACAATTGACTGATGGTAGCGTGGAATAATTTATCGAAACTTATTCCTTCATAATCGTTTTTATCTGATTCAGTCAATAAGGAGTTTCTAGACTTTTCGGTTGATTTTGGATGCTTCCTTTTTGATTTGTTCATACCAATTCCCTTTGCGAATTCAAGATTTTTTTTAATATAGTCCTTTTCAAACATTATGCATCAAAAAATAGAATAACTCGATTCTTAAAAATTGTTATTATGTATGCACATAGTTCAGAGAATACTATTCAATTCCCAAGATTTTGTGTAGGATGATCGCGTTTTATAATGGAGAGGGATTAAATGTATAATGTAATGATTACTGGTGCAGGGAAAATTGGTAGCTTAATCGCTTGTTTATTATCAGAGAGCGGTTCGTACCAGGTCCATTTGGTTGATATTGATTTTAATGGATCCGATGTAAAAAGGCTGTTGGAAGCAGTACCGAAAATTAAAACAGTAGCCTTAGATGTTCAAGATCAACAGTCCACTCAAGCTTATATGGAAAAAAACGGTATCGTGGCTGTTATTTCAAGTCTTCCATATTTTTTAAATACTTTTGTTGCGGAAGCTGCAAAAGCTGCCAAAGCGCATTATTTTGATCTTACGGAAGATACGGCAGTGACTGAAGCAGTAAAAGCGATAGCGCTTGACGCAGAAACTGCATTTGTTCCTCAATGCGGATTGGCTCCCGGGTTTATCAGCATCGCCGCAAATAGTCTCATGCATGAGTTTGAAGAGTGTCATCATGTGAAATTGCGTGTAGGGGCTCTTCCTCAAAATGCAAACAATGCACTTCAATATTCATTAACCTGGTCCACTGATGGAGTCATCAATGAATATGGCAATCCATGTTATGCAATTAAATATGGAAAAGCGGTAACCTTGGCACCTTTAGAAGGATTAGAAACCATTCAAATCGATGGGTGCGAGTATGAAGCGTTTAATACCTCTGGTGGATTAGGTAGCTTGGCAGAGATGCACGCTGGTAAAGTACAAACCATGAATTATAAAACAATGCGTTATCCTGGACATTGCTCAAAGATGCGTTTATTGATGAATGATTTGCGATTAAACCAAGATAGACCTACGCTAAAACGCATTTTGGAAAATGCAATTCCTAAAACGTATCAAGATCTAGTCATTGTTTATGTTTCTGTTGAAGGAATGAAACAAGGTGAACTGACAGAAAAAAATTATGTGAAGAAAATTTATCCTGAACAAATCTGTGGCTTGGAGTGGTCAGCAATTCAAATAAGTACTGCCTCTGGTGTTTGTTCAGTAGTTGATTTAGTGCTCGGACAAGAAAATGAATATAAGGGTTTAGTCTTACAAGAAAAATTCCATTTGTCTGCGGTGCTGGAAAATCGTTTTGGTCGCTATTACGCATAACCAAAAATATTTTGGTTATTGTTCCCGGGTTGTTTATTGTACCCGGGTTACTATGGAGATAATTAATGGATATATTAAAACGCTTGAAAATTCATGCCGTTAATCCAGGGGCCTTTAGTGGTCAAGGTTGGCAAAGTGGAATTCATGAACATAAGTTAATCTCTTATAATCCAGCCAATAGTGAAAAGCTTGCAGAAATAGCAACCTGCACTATGAGTGATTATGAAGAGATAATGACTCGTGCTCAATATGCTGCTCATGAATGGAGGAAAGTTCCTGCTCCTAAAAGAGGGGAGATCATCAGGCAGATTGGTCAGGCATTACGTGAGCATAAAGATGCATTAGGTAGTTTAGTTTCCTTAGAAATGGGTAAATCCAAACAAGAAGGGGACGGCGAAGTTCAGGAAATGATTGATATAGCTGATTTCGCAGTAGGACAATCACGGATGCTGTACGGTAATTCCATGCATTCAGAGCGTCCACAACATAGAATGTATGAACAGTGGCACCCATACGGTATTGTTGGCGTTATTTCAGCGTTTAACTTTCCTGTTGCAGTTTGGTCATGGAATGCTTTTCTGGCAGCCATATGTGGGAATGTGACATTGTGGAAGCCATCTGCAAAGACTCCTTTATGTGCTGTAGCTGTTCAGAACATTTGCAATGATGTATTAAGGGCTAATGGTTGTCCGGAAATATTCAGTTTAGTTATTCCAGAGAGTCACGATGTGGTTGAAGAAATGGTGAATGATAAACGAATACCACTTATTTCATTTACTGGTTCAACAGCAGTGGGTAAAGAGGTCGCTGCTAAAGTTGCAGCTCGATTGGGTAAGACTATTCTAGAATTGGGTGGTAATAACGCTATTATTCTCGATGAGTCAGCTGATCTTCATTTAGCAATTCCAGCTATTGTTTTTGGTGCGGTAGGTACTGCGGGTCAACGATGTACTTCTACGAGACGTTTATTTGTCCATCATTCTAAGTATGATTATGTTGTTGAGCGTTTACGTTTTGCCTACGAGCAAATAACAATTGGTGATCCTTTAGATAAGAAAAACTTAATGGGGCCCCTGATTGATAAACAAGCTGTTGATCAATTTAATGGTGCAATAGCTCGTATTAAAGAGGCAGGTGGTCGGATTATCTTTGGTGGTGAGCCAGTACATGGATCAGGCTTCTTTGTGGAACCTACGTTAGTATGTGATGTAAAAAATCATTGGGAGATTGTTCAAGAGGAAACATTTGCGCCGATTTTATACGTTATGTCTTTCCAGACAATTGATGAAGCGATTGCTTTACAAAATCATGTACCTCAAGGATTGTCTTCTGCCATGTTTACCCAAAATTTAAAAAATGCAGAACACTTTTTAAGTGCCTGGGGAAGTGATTGCGGCATAGCTAATATTAATATCGGTACTTCAGGTGCTGAAATTGGCGGGGCATTTGGTGGAGAAAAAGAAACAGGTGGCGGGCGTGAGTCTGGTTCTGACTCTTGGAAAGCGTATATGCGTCGGCAAACAAATACAATAAATTGGGGAAATGAATTACCGTTAGCTCAAGGTATTCGATTTGATTTGTCTTGATTTAAGTAGCAACTGTAGCCTGGGTGAAGCGAAGCATAACCCAGGTAATTATCATGTTCCATGAACCCGGGTTATGCTTCGCTTCACCCAGGCTACTTTAACGAGGAAAAAAGAATGCAGGGATCTTTTTTTATAAAAAAAGTCGCAGTTCTGGGAGCTGGTGTTATGGGTGCACAAATTGCAGCGCACTGTGTTAATGCTGGTATAGAAACATTACTCTATGATTTGGCATCTAAAGAAGGAAATGCGAATGCATTGATTGATAAGGCAATCGCTAATTTAGGAAAACTAAAACCTGCTCCACTTGCTACAACCCAAACCGCGACATTGTTGCAATCCCGAAATTATGAACAACATCTTGCTGATTTGTCCTCTTGCGATTTAGTTATTGAAGCAATTGCTGAACGCTTGGACTGGAAAGAAGATTTATACAAACGTATTTCCCCTTTTTTAACAGAACATTCCATTTTAGTAAGTAATACCTCCGGTTTGAGTATTAATGCTTTATGTTCAGTTTTACCTGAAGCACATAGAAAGAATTTTTGCGGTGTCCATTTTTTTAATCCTCCGCGTTACATGCATCTTGCTGAACTTATTCCTGCTAAAACGACTAATAAAGAATTAGTGGATAATCTGGAAACTTGGCTAACTCGTTATTTAGGTAAAGGAGTTGTACGCGCCAAAGACACACCTAATTTTATTGGAAATCGCATTGGTGTATTTTCTCTCTTAACAACATTGCACCATGCTTTTGCCATGGATATGGGATTGGATGAAGTTGATGCATTAACAGGCCCTTTGTTAGGGAGACCAAAATCTGCCACGTTCCGCACCATGGACGTTGTTGGTCTAGACACCATGCAACATGTAATCCATACCATGCAACAACAGTTACAAGATGATCCATGGCATCACAGTTTTAAATTACCTGAGTGGCTCATTAATCTAATTAAAGATGGGCATTTGGGACAAAAAACAGGTCAAGGTATTTATAGAAAAAATGGCAAGATTATTGAAGTATATGATGTTAAATCAGCACAATATCGTCCAGCGCAACCGGCCGTAAGTGATGAGTTAAAAGTGATTATGGGTAATCCCGATCCTGCTGTGCGGATGCAAAGTCTAATGACTTCTAATAACAAGCAAGCACAGTTCTTAGCCGCCTGTTTCAGGGATTTATTTCACTACTGCGCATATCATCTCGAGGAAATTGCAGATAATGTCAGAGACGTTGATTTGGCAATTCGCTGGGGCTTTGGTTGGATACAAGGGCCATTTGAAACCTGGCAGCTAGCTGATTTGACGACAATGGCTCAGTACATTAACCAAGCAATAAAGGAAAAATCAACACTTAGTACGGCTCAACTGCCCGGATGGCTTTTTGAAATCAAGGCCTTCTATACTGAAAAGGGCGCTTATTCTCCTCAGATGAATGAGTACCAACCTCGAAGTCAATTGCCAGTTTATAAACGTCAATTCTTCACTGACCGAGTCCTTAAGGAATCAGTGCATCCCACACCTGTGATTTATGAAAATGAGGGTGTTCGTTTATGGCATCTACAAGATGATGTAGCGGTAGTGAATTTCAAAAGCAAAGCAAATACAGTGGGTCAAACAGTTCTCGATGGATTGGAAGCTGCTGTTGAAATTGCAGAGAAACAATGTCGAGGCTTAATTATTTATCAACAAGACGCCACTAATTTTTGTTCTGGAGCTGATTTGCGCGGTGTCCTTAATTTAATTAAGGAAAATAAAATGCAGGCTTTGGACTCTATGATCGCACAATTCCAACGTGTCGCTTTACGTTTGAAATACAGTTCTATTCCTACAGTTGCAGCAGTACGAGGCCGTGCTCTTGGCGGTGGTTGTGAGTTAATGATGCATTGTGATGCCGTGGCTGCTGCTTTTGAAGCCTACCCAGGTCTAGTTGAATTTGGTGTTGGGGTGATACCTGCGGGAGGTGGATGTAAAGAAATGGCAATGCGGGCGGCTCATCTTGCTCCTAAAGGGGATTTAATGACAGTAATTCAGAATTACTATCAACAAATTGCTACAGCGCAAGTTGCAGGTTCAGCGGCTGATGCAATGCAAATGGGGTATTTGCGAAGTACAGACAGTTATGTCATGAATGCTAATGAAGTACTCTATGTAGCATTGGCTAAGGTTAATTTCATGCACGCAGAAAACTACAAACCTCCTTTAAAGAAACAGTTTCAAGTTGCCGGTATTGAGGGTAAGGCACGTTTGCAAGCAGGTTTAGTAAATTGGTTAGAAGGTGGATTTATTTCTCAGCATGATTATTTCATTGCTACGGAGTTAGCAACCGTGCTTTGTGGGGGCAACCTAAATCAAAATACATTTGTTGACGAGAATTGGATGCTTAAGTTAGAGCGTGAAGCCTTTATAACTCTTGCTGCAACCCCATTAACCCAGGCACGGATTAGTCATTTACTAGAGACTGGCAAGCCGTTACGTAACTAAGGGAGATTTGAAATGACTAATGTATATATAGTTGACGCATTACGTACTCCAGTAGGTAAGGCACCACGCGGTGTATTTAAAAATACATTACCAGATGATTTGTTGGCTCATGTGATCACAAATTTAATGAAACGCAATCCGTCAGTGGATCATCAAAAAATAGGGGATGTAGTCATAGGATGTGCTATGCCTGAGGCTGAGCAAGGCATGAATGTGGCTCGAATCGCATCATTACTGGCTGATCTACCTCAATCTGTCCCTGCAATGACAATCAATCGCTTTTGTTCTTCTGGTGTACAAAGCATTGCTACAGTTGCAGAGTCTATACGCAGTGGAGATATGCATTTGGCTCTTGGTGGAGGCGTTGAAAGCATGTCTATGGTGCCTTTGGGCGGCAATAAATACACAGCAAATCCTGTTATCTTCAATAATGAAGATGTTGCAATCGCATATGGGATGGGCATTACAGCTGAAAATGTTGCAAAGCGTTGGCAAATTACTCGAGAGCAGCAAGATGAATTTGCTGCTGAAAGTCATAAAAAAGCCGTTGCAGCACAGCAACGTGGTGACTTTAAAGCTGAAATCAGTCCTGTAGAAATTACCATAAGACAGGCTGATTTAGAAAATGATACCGCAATAATAAAAAAGAAATGGATAAATGATGATGAAGGACCAAGAGCTGATACTTCTTATGATGTCATTTCTAAATTAAAACCTGTCTTTGCTGCAAGAGGAACTGTTACAGCAGGAAACAGTTCACAGACTAGTGATGGTGCTGGTATTGCACTTTTAGCCAGTGAACAGGCTTTGCATCAATATGATTTAAAACCCATTGGGCGCTTACTGAGTTATGCTGTAGCTGGTGTTCCTCCTGAGATTATGGGAATTGGTCCTATTGAGGCAATTCCTATTGCTTTAAAACGAGCAGGTATTACTTTAGATCAACTGGATTGGATAGAGCTTAATGAGGCATTTGCCGCTCAAGCTTTAGCAGTGATTAAAGAACTTGATCTTCCTAGAACTAAGGTGAATCCTTTAGGAGGAGCTATTGCTTTAGGACATCCTTTAGGTGCCACAGGTGCAATAAGAACAGCTACGTTATTGCATGGACTAAGAAGAACTAAAGGACGATATGGTATGGTAACCATGTGCATTGGAACAGGCATGGGGGCTGCGGCAATATTTGAAGCGTTATAATCTTTGAGTCTTTAGCCTGGGTGAAGGCGCAAGCTGTAACCCAGGTTTCTAGAATTTTTTTCCAGGTTTACCCCTTGCGCCTTCACCCAGGCAATATTCTGATATCATGTTGTAGATTGTCAAAAAAGGGAAACCCGAGTTACGCTTTACCGCGACACGGGCCACTTTGAAAGAATAAGATTTTAAATAAGATGCTATTTTAGTTTTTATCGCGGAATATAATGCGACCTTTAGTTAGGTCATAGGGAGTTAATTCGACCTTAACTTTATCGCCAGTTAAAATTCTAATGTAATTCTTACGCATACGACCAGAAATGTGGGCAGTGATAATATGTCCATTTTCTAATTCAACACGAAACATGGTGTTGGGCAAGGTATCGATAACCGTACCAGCCATTTCTAAATGATCTTCTTTTGCCATAGGTCTCTCAGTGATGTACCAAATTTATAAAGTTTATTATGTGTGATTATATACTTACAGCGTGTATACTGCACTAAAATGAAGAAAATGGCAATCAAAGCCCAGCAAAATTTAACTATTTATCACTCTATTGTTGACTTTAGTACCCATCTTTGATGAGCGCTTAACCATCAACATAATTTGAGCTAACCTATTTTATTGCTAAGTTAGGGGTATTCTCAACTAAAAATACATCACCAACGTAATCAACATAATGTTTTTCTTTGCTTGCTTGTTCCCGAGTGGGTCTAACAAGTCCATGCATATTAAACTCGTTTTTTTGTAATTCAAAACGTAGTGATTTAATCAACTCAGGTGCACAGTTTTGTTCAAATAATGTTTTTGCTGTATTTATAAAGCTCTGCATTTCCGCATCAAATTTTGCCTTATCATGTGCATATCTAGATTTTACCTCGAGTGTCTCTGTGAATGAGGGTTCTTTAGGCGGTTTAGGTACTGTTTTCCAGCCATCATGAGTTAACCCAAAGCGAAGATTTTTTATCATTTCATGTTCTTGAGAGTAATATGAAACAGTTATTAACCCTCCTGAATTATCTCTTATTAAAAAAACAGCCTTCGTTTCTTTTTTTGTAGCACCGTTGTGTTCCAAAATATCATGTAGTTGATTACTACTAAGCGGTCGAAAAATAACAGGGACTTTAGACTCTGATTCATTACTTGGTTTTGACTTCATAGGTCAATACTCCGAATTCTTTAACAAAATAAATTATCAATTATTGAAGCCATAACGAGATGAAATGGTAATAGTCTGTGTATATCGTATAATAATAGTACAATCCTGTTGTTATTTGAAATATTACGTGAGGTCCCATGAACCTTTTTTTGTAGGATGTTCTAAAGACTGATAGAGCATATGAAGAAATTCTCTTCGCTCAACAATTTTAGCGCCTAGACTTTGCAAATGATTCGTCGGAATTTGGCAATCAATAAAATCATAGTTCCAATCGCTCATCATTTTTGATAAATAGTAAAAAGCAATTTTTGAGGTGTCTGTCATTTTATGGAACATAGATTCTCCAAAAAAGGCATGGCCTAAACTGAGTCCATATAAGCCTCCTACCAGTTCGTTTTCGTACCATATCTCAAAAGAATGGGCATAACCCATTATGTGTAATTGAGTATAGGCTTCAATCATCTCTTTAGTTATCCAGGTATTATTGATTCGATCAACACTCGTAGCACATTCTGCAATTACTTGTTTAAAAGCGGTGTCTATGGTGAATCTAAAAGATTTTTTTAATGACTTTTTCAAACTACGAGATAGTTTAAATTCAGTAGGAATCAATATGAGTCTTGGATTTGGAGACCACCAGAGAATTGGTGTTCCAGGTTCGTACCAGGGGAAAATGCCTTGGCTATAAGCTTGAAGAATGCGCTGTGGTGATAAATCACCGCCAATGAATAATAAACCTTGGTCATCACTTGTTTCCGGATGGGGGAAGAAGTGGATTTCATCATAATTCAAATCAAACTCCTCAAATATCAGGAACGTTACTCTTATAAATCCCATTTTATTCTACACTTATTATAAGCGAGAATTGGAGGAAGTAATTGGACTATCTCTATAGTTTGGGCAATATTTTAATGCTTCTCAGCCTATGTTGTAGAAAAGTACTCTTTCTTCGTACGATCTTCATATTATCTGATTTATCATTTTTACTTTATGGTATGTTAGAGGATGTGCGCCCGGTAGCTTATTGGGCTATTGCATCATTAGTTATCAATTTTGTACAGATTGGTTTTTTGTTAAGAGATTTACTGCCTAGAGATTTGCCTTATGATATGCAACAAATAAAAGATCTATTTTTTGTAAATACGAAAGCAAGTGATTTTATTCGTCTGATTAAACTAAGTGATCGAGGCACCTCCAAAAATGAGAAAATATTAACCAAAGGTGAGCCAGTAGAACATTTAATGTTGATTACTAAAGGATCGGTATATATTGAAGTAGAAGAAGCGATCATAGAAGTAGGACCTTATCATTTCATTGGAGAGATGAGTTATTTTAGAGACGGAAAAGCAAGCACTACTATATATGCAAAAGAGCCTGTAGATTACATATATTGGAGTTATTCTGATTTACACCGTTTACAAGCAAATAAACCCTCATTATTTATGAAAATGGTAGAGGCTATGGGAAAAGATATTATACTGAAAATGCTTCATCAAACTGGATCGCTAAAGGAATTATGAGTGATGCTCTAATTGAGTAGCAGCGAAGCAGGGTTATATTCTAAGAGCCACTTTCACTGCACCCGATCTAAATCAGAACTAACTTTTTAAATTCAAATCCAAATATTCTTCTGCATCAAGAGCAGCCATACAACCAAAACCAGCAGAGGTAATGGCTTGTCGGTACACATGGTCAGCTACATCTCCACAAGCAAATACACCTGGAACGGATGTGCTGGTAGCCATACCTTCTAGTCCTGATTTAATAACAATATAACCATTATTCATAATCAGTTGATCTTTAAATAAATCAGTATTAGGTGTATGTCCTATGGCAATGAATACGCCATCCACATTTAATAACTCTTTCGAGTCATTCTGTACATTACGAATTAAAGCGCCTGTTACTTTTTTACCATCACCTACGACTTCATCAAGAGTGGAGTTCCATATTACTTTAATATTGCCATTACGCGTTTTTTCGAAAAGTTTTTCTTGCAGAATTTTTTCAGCACGTAGACTGTCACGTCGATGTATTAAAGTTACAGAAGAGGCTAGGTTAGATAAATACAACGCTTCTTCAACCGCAGTATTTCCTCCCCCAATAACACACACTGCTTTATTTCGATAAAAAAAGCCATCGCAAGTCGCGCAGGCTGAAACTCCTCGACCTTGATAAGCTGATTCCGATTCGAGTCCCAAATAGCGTGCAGACGCTCCGGTAGCAATGATAAGGGCATCGCAAGTATAGGTTTCGCTATCACCCTGAAGTGTAAAAGGTGCTTGTGCTAGATTTGCTTTAACAATATGATCAAAAATAATTTGAGTTTCAAAGCGTTCAGCATGTTTTTGCATGCGCTCCATCAGAGCAGGGCCTTGTAATCCCTCAATATCGCCAGGCCAGTTATCTACATCTGTCGTCGTCGTTAATTGACCTCCTGGCTGCATGCCAGTGATTAAAACGGGATGAAGATTGGCTCTTGCGGCATAGACTGCAGCGGTGTAACCTGCTGGTCCTGAACCTAATATGATTAAGCGGTGATGATTGCTTGAGCTCATTCTCTCTGCCTTCCTTAATATTTTGATATTTTGTGTTAAGATGGCGAATATTATGACAAAAACAAAGATATGAAAATACCTATGGAAAAACAACATTCGGGAAAAAAATCGGGTCTTTCTAAAAAACATATGCCTAGCTATGTTGTGAAGCGGCTTAGCGAAGGTAGTTTTATATTAATTTTAACCAGTGCATTTTTTGTGCTCTTGTCTTTGCTCTCTTATAAAAACAGTGACCCAGGGTTTTCCCATGCTTCGCATGCTGGGGCTGCTGTCGCAAATTCAGGTGGACAAGTAGGTGCGTACATTGCTGATGCCCTGTATTTTACATTTGGGTATTTTGCTTACTTGGTACCCATCGCCTTTGCTTATATTTCATGGGCTTTATTACACGATGTGCATACCTTAAAAACTCTTGATAAACGAGTTTTATTGCTTCGTTCTATTGGCTTGATGCTTATGTTTGCTGGAGGGTGTGGCTTATTAAGCCTCGAAGCAGAAATGAGTCAATTAAGCTTTATCCATGGCCCCGGAGGATTTATAGGACAAGCTGTGGGGGGCGGTTGGTATCAAATGCTTAATTTACATGGAGCAAGCTTGGTTTTATTGGCCATGCTTTTAGTGGGAACTACATGGCTAACTGGTTTATCCTGGATAAAAGCGCTCGAGATCATTGGTTTCTATACTTTGTTCACTGCAAATTATGTTTCTAGGACCGTACAAAAAGCAGCATATTTTTTTAAGACTCAATTTGCACGAGCCAAGTCAAAAGAAACCAACAAAATACCTCTTGAAAAATCTACTCCAAAATTATTTAAACCAAAAATAGAGAAAGAAAAAGAGGTGGTTATTCCTCCTGTTCTAGTGAGTAATGAAATAAAACCTGAAATTTTTAAACCGGAAAATAATAAACCGGAAATTTTTAAACCCGAAATCGTTAAGCCCATAAAAGAAGTAAAAGAAATTCGTATTCCCAAAGTGAGCACTTCAGGTGAATTACCTTCTTTAACCTTATTGGATAAAGGTGAGCCAGGTAAGCCTATGGGTGGGTACACACATCACGAGTTAGAAAATTTATCGCGAGAAGTTGAGCAACATTTATTAGATTTTGGTATTCAAGCTGGGGTAGTTGCAGTACACCCCGGACCTGTAGTAACTCGTTTCGAGTTACAATTGGCTGCAGGTGTTAAAGTAAGTAAGTTGACGGCCTTGGCTAAAGACTTAGCGCGTTCTTTATCTGTAATCTCAGTTCGAGTGGTCGAAGTAATTCCAGGTAAAGCGGTAGTCGGATTGGAATTACCCAATCATTCACGAGAAATGGTCCGATTATCAGATGTTCTATTAGCGGATGTTTATCAACAGGCTCATTCACCGATTTCTTTATCTTTAGGTGTAGATATAGCAGGTCATCCTGTCGTAGTTGATTTAGCAAAAATGCCCCATTTATTAGTAGCTGGGACAACGGGTTCTGGGAAATCAGTTGGTATCAACGCCATGATTCTAAGTATCTTATTTAAGGCAACCCCTGAGCAGGTACGTTTGATTATGGTGGATCCTAAGATGCTGGAGTTGTCGGTTTACGATGGTATTCCTCATCTGTTAACTCCTGTTGTTACCGATATGAAAGAAGCTGCTAGTGCATTGCGATGGTGTGTTGAAGAGATGGAACGTCGTTATAAATTGATGGCTGCTATGGGTGTAAGGAATTTGGCTGGATTCAATAGTAAAATTGCTGAAGGAATCGCCAATGGTCAACCTTTCGTTAATCCTTTGTGGAAGCCCGTTGACTCAATGGATGAAACTGCTCCAGAGTTAGAACCTTTACCTTATATCGTCGTTATGATTGATGAGCTTGCTGACATGATGATGGTTGTGGGTAAAAAAGTAGAGCAGTTAATTGCACGTATTGCTCAAAAAGCCCGCGCTGCTGGAATTCATATGATTCTAGCTACTCAAAGACCTTCGGTGGATGTTTTGACTGGATTAATCAAATCAAATATTCCAACACGAATTTCGTTTCAAGTTTCCTCAAAAATTGATTCTCGTACTATATTAGATCAACAAGGCGCGGAACAATTATTAGGGCATGGGGATATGCTGTATTTGGCCCCAGGAAGCGGTGCACCGTTACGAGTTCATGGCGCTTTTGTTGATGACAAAGAGGTTCATCGTATTGCGGACGACTGGCGTGCTCGTGGAGAACCTAATTATATTGATGATATTTTAAAATTGACGGGCGATGGCAATGAAGGCGGATCTGATGAAGATGGTCAATCCGCAGAGGATGATGACCCTCTATATGATCAAGCAGTAGAGTTTGTTATTCAAACGCGTAAGGCGAGTATTTCTGCAGTTCAACGACGTTTAAAAATAGGGTACAACCGCGCAGCACGAATGGTTGAGGAAATGGAGCGAACTGGGATTGTGGGGCCATTAGATGGTGGTTATCGAGATGTCTTAGTATCATCCGTAACGGAGGATTAGTTATGAAAAAAATATTAATAGCATTGCTTTTAAGCATTTCTACTGCAGTTTTTAGTGAGACCCCCGATGTATTGCTACAGAATAAATTAAATAGTATTCGTTCAATGACCGCAGATTTTAAGCAAGCTGTAAAAGCAAAACATCGAGTAGTGTCTCGTTCATCAGGTACTATGGCCTTACAAAGACCGGGTCGATTCCGTTGGCAAACTTTGCAGCCAATGGCGCAATTAATGGTAGCTGATGGCCAGAAGATTTGGGTTTATGATAAAGACCTAGAACAAGTCACTGTTAAAACACAAAAGAAAGGCTTAGGCGGAACTGCTGCTTTATTTTTAAGTGGTTATGACAATACTGTGACCCGCGATTTTACTGTGACTCAGAGTAATGTGGGAGATGAAATCGTTTTTGATTTAAAATCAAAATCACCTAAAGCCAATTTCCAACGCATAAAACTAGTGTTTCGGCAAAATAACTTAACAGGATTGGAGTTATACGATCAATTAGGCCAAGTAACTACAGTCCAATTATCGCAAATTAAATTAAATCCTAAATTGGCTACTAAATTGTTTCAATTCAAAACGCCAAAAGGGGTTGATGTGGTACAACAATGAGTTTGTTTGAGACAATGCCTACGCCGCCACTCGCAGAGCTTTTAAGACCTCGAAGTCTTGATGAAGTGATTGGTCAGAGTCATTTATTAGGGGAGGGAAAGTCTTTACGGCTCAGTTTTGCTGCCAAAAAACTCCATTCGATGATTCTTTGGGGCCCACCAGGTGTTGGTAAGACAACAATTGCCCGAATTACTGCTGAGGCTTTTGATTGCGAATGGATAGCTCTTTCCGCAGTGTTCTCTGGGGTTAAAGATATTCGTGCAGCAGTTGAAAAAGCACAAGAAAATCTAACCTTTGGTAAGCATACCATATTGTTTATTGATGAAATTCATCGTTTTAACAAAGCCCAACAAGATGCATTATTGCCGTATACTGAATCGGGTTTGGTCACTTTCATAGGTGCTACTACAGAAAATCCTTCTTTTGAAGTCAATTCAGCCTTATTGTCACGCGCTCAGGTTTATGTTTTAAAATCTTTGACTGATGAGGAGTTAAGACAATTATTTCAAAAGGCGCATCAGTCAGTTTTATCCTCTATTCAATTTGATGACGATGCTATAGAAATGCTTATTGCATTTGCTGATGGAGACGCGAGACGGTTATTAAATAGTCTTGAGCAATTACATACGGCATGTACTGCATTGAATAATACACATGTAACAAAAGAATTTGTGATGAATTCATTGGCAGAGCAGGTTAGGCGTTTTGATAAAAGTGGTGATAACTTTTACGATCAAATTTCTGCTTTACACAAATCCGTTCGTGGCTCTAATCCTGATGCTGCATTATATTGGCTATGCCGAATGCTGGATGGAGGGGTGGATCCACGTTATTTGGCACGACGCATCGTGAGAATGGCATGGGAAGATATCGGCTTAGCTGATCCCCGCGCTATTCAAATTGCAAATGATGCCGCAATAACATACGAAAGGCTAGGTTCTCCTGAGGGCGAACTTGCTCTGGGAGAGGCGGTCATTTATCTATCCATTGCAGCAAAAAGTAATGCAGCCTATGTTGCTTTTAATCAAGCTAGAGACTTTGTAAAACGAGATAAATCTCGAGAAGTGCCTATTCATTTGCGTAATGCACCTACTCGTTTAATGAAACAACTAGGGCATGGAAAAGAGTATCGATATGCTCATGATGAGCCCCATGCTTACGCGGCTGGAGAACATTATTTACCTGACGGCATGCAGGAGCCTGGTTGGTATAAACCCGTGCCTCGTGGTTTGGAAATAAAAATTTCAGAGAAACTTGCTTTTCTAAGATCGCTTGATGAAAAAAAGCAAGAGTCCTAGCCTGTATAGTAGTCTAGGTGCAACGCATAGGAACCCAGATTAAGGGTGATATTCGAATCAAGAAACCCCTTGATTTCACTGTGCTTCATCTTGGTTAAAAAAATTGGATGATACGTCAATCTTGACTCACTATTCGCCAATTTTATTCGTCATCCCGAACGCAGGGATCTTCAAAATTATGGGTATGAGTATAAATCAGGAGCTCCTCAGCTTGAGTATTAAAAGTTCCTTTACCACTACACGTTTCTTCTTTCATAATTTACAATCCGGAAGATTCCAACTGGACTCAATGATATTGGCTCCTGCTTCATCATGTCGGCTGTAGTTAAATATCAATGGCTTATCGTAACTAAAAAAAGGAGCATAAAAATTTTTATAAGATATTTGTCCATCTGTAAGGAATACAGAACATGTATTGGGTAACAGCTCCGCAACACTTTTGATGTTTTTATACCGAGAATTTTCACTAACATAACCGTGATCAAAACCTAAAAATGCCAGGTAGGGTTCCTCATTACTTTCTTTTTCGATAATTTTTGCTGCGTTACCGTTGAAACTATGAATTCTAAAATGTTCGTCACCATCTAAGTGTTTGATTTGAAAACTTTTAATACAGGATAAAATCGCCGGATAAGAATCGAGAGCTACGATACGAATCCCCTCCTTTTTGGCTGCTTTAACTATATCAGTATAACCAGAAAATCCACATCCACTTGCTACATCTTTGAAATATAGATAGGCGTCTAGTTCGGGTGGAAGCTCTTCATTCGCGCTATTAAAATAGGCATCTAGCAATTTTTGATGACGATCATAAAAAAGAAACTCAAAAAATAAAGTTTTTATTCCTAACTGCTTAAAGTATCCCAGGTTTTCAACAAGAAATTTTTTAGGAAATTTGTGATGATGAATTTCCCCTAAGAAGATTCCATTAGGGAGTTTATTTTTATCTTTTAATTCTTCAAATGATTTTTTTAATGCCTCTTTTCTTTGTAGTGCTGAGAAGTAAGAATGTGATGATTGTGAAAAACTCCAACCAGGATGGGAATAATTTGTTTTTTTTGCCAAATCAATAGACAACTGGCGTAATGATTTAATCTCAGACACATATTCTTCTGCCGATTTATTATGCCAAAGATAGTATCGATTACTCTCCCAAGAGGATGAAAAAGGTTTTTGGGTTAGATGAAGTTGTAGTTTTTCATCAAAATCAGTATATGTGATTAGAACCTCTAATTCATCTGGATAGTAGTCAAAATGAATTTGCCGCTTTTCATCATCAAAATAAATTTTGATGCGTTCGAGTGGAAACCCTTTCGTGACTAAAGCATCAATTAACTCCTGATAACATTGTTTAATGATCGGATAATTGATTTCATCAATGGATTCGCTGTTTATCCCTTTTAGAATGCATATGCTCATGGACAAGCCCTCTAATTTTAGTAAGGGCGCTTTTTAAGGATGGTATCCTGAACATTGGTATTGAGTTGTGGAGAAGTTATAGCGCCAAATTCAACTGCACATGCTCAACCTGAAAAACAATGTTCAGGCAGCTCATGCACATATTCATATTGGGGCGCATAATTGTCATAAAATTACTTTATTTGAATAATTTAATAACAATATTTTTATCATGCTTATTCGTTCATGTCAATAAAAAGTCACTACAATATTTAAGTAATTAATTGTATGATTTTAATGGTATTTTCATTTTATTCTAAATTTGCTACAGTCATCTAATTAATTATAATAATTTCATCAAGTATGCATTATTCTAATTACCAAACATGTGCTGTAAGGCCACAAATACCTCTTTCTGAGTGGGATATCTTATCCAGCTTGCCAACTGCTTTGGTGATTATCAATTCTCAAGGACGAATTGTATGGTTAAATCCACCAGCAGAAGCAATGCTGGGCTATGGATTATTAGACTCCCTATGGTTGGATGTGATTTTACGGGCTTTTGTGCCTCGTGCTGATGATGGCCATGAAGTTTCTCTCGCTGATGGACGTCGAGTTCACGTCGCAATCGCTACTTTGGATAGTTTGCCGGGTATATTAGTTAGTTTAACCGATATAACTGCTACACGGGATTATGAAAAAGCTAAAGAAAATGAAAAGCGCTTGGTCTCAATCGGTACAATGACTGCGCAACTCGCACATCAAATCCGAACCCCATTAGCTTCGGCAATGTTGTATACAGAACATTTGAACAATCTCCCGGATCTAGAACTGCGTACTCAAAATTGGATTCATCGATTGCAAGAATGTCATAGCAGTATTGAGCAACAAATCCAGGACTTATTACTATTTGCGCGAGGTACTACAATAGAGCCAACGCGTATGGATATGAATTATTGGTGTTCTTTACTCGTGCAACGTGCACAGCCATATGTTTTAGCTAATAATGTCACCTTCAATGTAAATAATCAGCTGTATACTCGTGAATCATTAATTCATGCAGAGTCATTAATTGGTGCTGTTTTAAACTTGGTGATCAATTCATTGCAATCAGATGCAACAGAAATTAATTTAACACTTGCATCTATAGATAATTCAGGTATACAAATATCAGTAGAGGATAATGGTAAAGGAATGACAGAAGAGGTGAAGAACCAAGCTTTTTCTCCTTTTTATACTACAAAAGCCCAAGGTAATGGTTTGGGATTAGCAGTCGTTTACGCGGTAGTAAAAGCGCATGGTGGTCGACTGAGTCTAGAATCTACGGAAGGAGTCGGTACACAGGTTAATTTGTTTTTGCCGTAAATATGTTGAGTTGTCATCCTGAACATGGCAGAGTGCTTCTGATTTAACTTAAGTTAAAATTCTTGAAGTGCTTTACCAGGCTTAGGATGATATCCTTTTTATAACACTCAGAAAAAGGACTTTTCTATGAGTCATGTTTTAATCGTTGAAGATGATCCAGTATTAAGGGAAGCGCTGGCTGAAACAATGACTATTGCTGGCCATACATATATTACCGCTAAAGATGGCAAGGAAGCTTTGGCTCTTTTGGAAATCCATAATCCATCAGTAGTATTAACGGACATTCGTATGGATGAACTGGATGGAAATCAATTATTAGCAGAGATCCAAAAGAGGAGACTTGGATTACCGGTGATTTTGATGACTGCTTATGGATCAGTACAAGATGCCGTGAATGCGCTCCATCATGGTGCTGTGGACTATTTGCAAAAGCCATTCAGCGCTCAAGTATTGACTGAAAAAATAAATCAATACATTAAAGTGGAGTTTGATGAAGATACCGGAGAGCCCATTGCTAAGGATCCTAAAAGCCAAGCTTTATTAACTATGGCTTTAAAGGTAGCACAATCAGATGTTGGTGTAATGATTAGTGGTGAAAGTGGAACGGGTAAAGAAGTTTTAGCTCATTTTATTCATGATCATTCACCCCGAAAAAAACAACCCTTTATTGCAATTAATTGTGCTGCAATTCCTGAACAAATGCTCGAGGCTACATTATTTGGTTATGAAAAGGGGTCATTTACAGGTGCTTACAAATCTACACCTGGAAAATTTGAACAAGCGCAAGGAGGAACTTTACTTCTTGATGAAGTTAGCGAAATGCCTTTAAGCCTGCAAGCTAAATTACTCCGTGTTTTGCAAGAGAAAGAAGTAGAGCGAATTGGTGCTAATAAAACAATAAGTTTAGACGTTCGTATCTTAGCTACTACGAACAGACAACTTAAAGACGAGGTCAAGGCTGGCCGTTTTAGGGAGGATTTGTTTTATCGATTGAACGTGTTTCCTTTGCAGTGGCATCCTTTACGTGAAAGAAAGAATGACATCATTCCTTTAGCAAATTATCTGATTCGTAAACATTGTCAGCATAAGCAACCTGTTGTTCCTGTGATATGTCCAGCGGCTCAGAAATTGATGTTGGCATATCCTTGGCCAGGAAATGCACGTGAATTAGATAATGTGATTCAACGTGCTTTGGTGTTACAAACTCAAGGCATTATAGAAGCAGAGCATTTACAATTGTCATTAACTGCTACCCTAGTCCCTGAAACCACTCCAGGTGCTAACAGTAAAAACTTACAAATTCATGAATTTGAATTGATTGAAAAAACCTTAGTGGAGAATGAAGGAAATAGGCAAAAAGTAGCTGCTTTATTGGGGGTAAGTGAGCGTACATTACGCTATAAATTAGCAAAAATGCGCGAAGAAGGTTATACAGTATAAAAAACTTTGTGGCTTTGTGCATAGGTGCTAAGCCATAACCGTGGATTAAGGGATTCTATATTGAGAATCCTCGGGTAACAAATAAAGGATAAAACACCAAATAATGAGGTAAATAGGGATATGAGTGAAATTAATACAGTCAACTTATTAAATCAGATCAAGGCAATGTCTGCTAAAGCTGAAGGTGGGGTCATTGAGACAGAAGCAAATCAATCTCCTTTTGGCTCGGTATTTCAACAAGCTATGAATCAAGTGAATGAGTTAAATCAATCAGCGGATTCTTTAAAAACACGTTTTGAAATGGGAGATCCTAATGTTAGTCTTGGGGAAGTGATGATTGCAGCCCAAAAATCCAATTTGGGGCTTGAAGCTACTGTTCGAGTTCGTAACAAAGTGGTACAAGCATACCAAGACATTATGAATATGCCAGTATAATTAGGAGTTCAATATGGCATTGGCTGATAGTGCATCAACAGTGGCAGCAAAATTTGCAAATCTCTCTATTGCTCGACAAATTGGTTTATTAATAGGTGTAGCTGCAAGTATTGCGATTGGCTTGGCTGTTGTTTTATGGTCCCGTGATCCGAATTATGTTCCCTTATATACCCAAATGAATGCACGCGACGCGGCTGAGATAGTATCTGCATTGGAACGTAATGGAATTGACTTTAAGATTGATAATAACAACAGTATGATTATGGTTGCAGCTGATAATCTGCAAAATGCACGGCTTAAATTGGCAATGGAGGGATTACCTCGTGATCCAGTCGGATCAGAGGAATTATTTTCCAATGCTAATGCTTTTAATAGCAGCCAATTTATGGAAAATGCGCGTTATAAGCAAGCTTTGGAAGCTGAACTGGCTCGTACTATAAGTAAGTTCAATGATATTAAATCAGCTCGAGTCCATTTAGCAATTCCACGCGAATCAGCTTTTGTCCGTGACGCTCATGAGCCCAGTGCTTCAGTTTTCCTTGATGTCTATTCTGGTTTAGAGCTTAAAAAACATACAATTGCAGCCATTGTGAATTTAGTCGCATCCAGTATTCCAAATTTATCTGCAACACGGGTGACGGTTGTTGATCAGGATGGACAATTGTTAAATGAAGGTGGTGGACAAACATTTTTTACTGATACGGAACGCTTTTTAGATTATAGGCAAAATTTGGAGCATCAATATGCTCAAAAAATTCAGGATATATTAACGCCAATACTTGGGTATGGCCGAGTTAGGGCAAAAGTTTCTGCGGATATTGATTTTACAAGTTACGAACAAACACAGGAAATGTTTAATCCGGAACTTCCTTCTTTGCGTAGCGAGCAAACCATGCAGGAAAAACGCAGTGCTTCAAGTGATGCCGTTGGAGTTCCCGGCACTTTATCCAATACACCACAAACGAATCCTGCTCTTGCAGCCAAGAATGCTCCGCCTAAAAATGGACCACCACCACAACAACAACAGCAAACAGCATCAGATACAAATCAATCCACAGATATGCGTACGCAAAGTACCAAAAATTTTGAGTTGGACAAAACGGTTAGTCATACTAAAAATCAGCCTGGCACAATTAAAAGACTTTCAGTTGCGGTATTAGTAGATAATCGAGCTGTAATGGATGAGAAAACTAAAAAAATGACTAAAGCTCCTTTGACCCAAAAGGAAATTGAGCAAATCAAATTGCTTGTTGCAGATGCAATTGGATTAAATGTACAACGTGGGGATAGTTTGAATGTAATTAATACTGGTTTCGTCAAACCCGACCCCGTCGCTGCTATTCCTGAGGAGCGTTTTTGGCAGAAAGATATTTTCTGGTCCATAGTGAAGCAGGCAGGAGCTGCCGTATTTGTTCTGGCTTTAATCTTTGGCGTACTGAGGCCTATGCTTAAAACACTTGCTACTAATAGAAATGCTGGTAGTGTCGTAAGTGAGGAGCCGCCTATAGGAGATTTAACTTACGACGGAACCATTTCAATTAAAGATGCAAATGATTATGAGTCACAATTAAATTTATTACGACAAGTTGTGGATAAGGAACCCAAACGTGTGGCGCAGGTAGTTAAAAATTGGGTTGATCGGGGGTAACTATGGATGGAATAGAGCGTGCGGCCATCTTGCTATTAAGTATGGGCGAAAAAAATGCTGCTGAAGTATTAAGACATTTGGAGCCGAGGCAAGTACAAAAGGTTGGTGTTGCAATGTCGACACTAAGTAATGTTACTAAAGCAAAAATGGAAAATGTCATGGTGGAGTTTACCCATGCTATTGGTGAGCAAACGAGCCTAACTGTAGACACTGAGCATTATTTACGTACAGTACTCATTGAAGCTCTAGGATTAGAGAAGGCGACTCCATTCATTGACCGAATTTTGGTCTCTGATAAAGACAGTGGGCTTAACCGATTAAAATGGCTGGATGGGCGATTAATTGCTGATGTAATTCGTAACGAGCATCCACAAATTATTGCCACCATATTAATTCATTTGGATAGTGAGCAAGCAGCTGAAGTAGTGCGCTATTTTAGTGTTGAAAAACGATCGGAAGTCCTATTACGTATGTGTAATATTGATACAGTCAAGCCAGAAGCTATCTCCGAGCTAGGACAAGTTATAGAAAAACAACTCAGCGGTCAGAAAGTAAGTAAAACCGCCTCTGTAGGAGGAATTAAGAGTGTTGCTGATGTAATCAACTATTTCGATGGTGCTATGGAAGAAGAGGTATTAAATAAAATAAAAGATTGGGACGAAGAATTAAGTGAAAAAATCAGAGATAAAATGTTTGTCTTTGAGAATTTGGTGGATATGGACGATAGAAGCATGCAGACGTTATTGCGTGATGTAACGCCTGAACAATTAAAACTGGCTTTAAAGGGGACTACTGAGCCGACTAAGGAAAAAATATTCTCCAATATGTCTAAACGCGCTGCTGATTTATTGCGTGAGGATATTGAACTACAAGGTCCTGTGAAAGTTGTTGATGTAGAGCGTGCTCAGCGTGATATTCTGGGTATTGCAAAAAACCTTGCTGAAGACGGCAAGATTGCCCTGGGATCCAAAGGTGGCGATGATATGATTTAGCGGATTGTACCGCAACAAACTAAGATTTTTTTCTTTGGTTTCATGGCAATGCAAAAGAGCCACATTTATGATTAAATATGATTTTCAGGATGATAAGCATATGTCGAATGATTTTGAGCCTTTCCTTAAGAAAAAAGAAGGTAATAGCGGGTTTAGTGCTTGGGAATATGAATCGATTATAGATAATGAAGCGAAAGTAGAAATTAATGAAGAGGCACTTTTTCTTGCGGAGTGTGAGCGCCTGAAGCAAGAAGCTATAAAAAAAGGTTATACAGAGGGGATGAAGCAAGCGCAGGACGAAATTAATGACAAAAGGGCGCAGTTCGTACGTTGGTTTGATCTATTACAAAATCCAGTAAAGCTTTTAGACGAACAAGTGACGCAAGAAATAATTCAAACTGTAATTTGGCTAAGTCAACACTGTATTGGGGTAGAGTTATCCGTTAATCCTGACCAATTAAAAAACTTACTCAATGCCATCAAATTAGAGTTACCTTCTTTACAAACTAATAAAATACTTGCGATGCATCCAGATGATGTAGATTGGGTTAAAAGTGAATTTGGTGAAAAAGAGATACCAGGTTTGCTAGAGATTTTGGTAGCAGATCCTTTATTGAGTCGTGGTGATTTCTATTTAAAAGGTGAACACAGTGAGTTAGATGGCCGAGTATATACCCGTTTAGCAACTTTGTTTACAAAGTATATTACTCAGGATAACCTGATTGCACCCTTAAAAGATCAGGGTTAACCGATGAAAATTTATGAGTCTCATCTGGTTGAGGTATTGTCTGAAATTCGTGAAAAGGAACATTCAGGGCTATTGCATTGCGGCCGTATAAGCCGGGCAGTAGGTCTTACTTTAGAGGCCAAAGGATTTAATCAACCTGTTGGTGCACGTTGTTTTATTACTATTGATGAATCTCGTACGATTGAAGCCGAAGTTGTTGGTTTTAGTCAAGATCGAGTTTATTTAATGTCTATAGGCGCAATTCAAGGACTTGCACCAGGAATGATCATTACCCCAACTGGACGTGTCGCTCAGGTTGCAGTTGGAACTCAATTACTTGGCCGAGTTGTCAATGGATCTGGGGTTCTTATCGATGATGGTCCACCTCTTGAGATGAAGGATTCATATCCTTTAATTAGCCCAGCAGTTAATCCTTTGAAAAGGGCAGTCATAGATACACCTTTGGATGTAGGCATTCGAGCAATTAATGGATTACTTACTGTTGGGCGCGGACAGCGAATTGGATTATTTGCGGGATCAGGTGTAGGGAAATCTGTTTTGTTAGGAATGATGACTCGTTTTACCCAAGCGGACATAGTGGTGGTTGGGTTGATTGGTGAGCGTGGTCGAGAGGTCAAAGAATTTATTGAATTGAATCTAGGTGAAGAAGGTTTGAAACGCGCGATTGTTGTAGCAGCTCCTGCAGATGAAAGCCCGCTAATGCGTTTGCATGGTGCTAAAGTAGCCACGAGTATTGCTGAATATTTTCGCGATCAGGGCAAGCATGTGCTTCTCCTGATGGATTCATTAACTCGGTTTGCTCAGGCACAAAGAGAAATTGCGCTATCTATTGGCGAGGCGCCAGCAACGAAAGGTTATCCTCCCTCTGTGTTTGCCAAATTACCAAAGCTTGTTGAGCGGGCTGGTAATGGAGAACCAGGTAGCGGTTCGATTACTGCATTTTATACCGTTTTAACTGAAGGGGACGATTTGCAGGATCCGATTGCGGATGCAGCGCGGGCTATTTTGGATGGGCATATTGTTCTAAGTCGATCGATTGCTGAAGAAGGACAATATCCTGCTATTGACTTGGAAGCTTCGATAAGCAGAGTAATGCAAACTATAGTACCTGAACAACAAATAAATGATATGCTATTATTCAAAAAATATTTATCATTGTATGAGAAAAACAAAGATTTCATACTTCTGGGTGCTTATGCTAAGGGAAGCGATCCTAATCTTGATAAAGCGATTCAGGCTCGAGATAAAATCAGGGAATATATGGAGCAGGGTATCAACGAACGAGTTGTTTATAAAGAAAGTGTATCGATGTTATCTCAATTAGTATCATCTTTTGGGGCTAATTGATGAGTCAGCGATTGGAACGTTTAAAACAACTGTTGCAGATCAAGAAGGAAGCGACCTATGCTGCATATCAGGATCTTTTAAAAGCACAGGAGCAATTCAAACATAATAAGTTAAAGCATGAACAATTGGTATCTTATCGTCAAGATTATTTAAAGCAAGTTGAAAAAATCGGTGAACAAGGAACCGTAGTAGCTCGACTACGTAATCGCATCGATTTTATTAGCCATTTGGACACAGCTTTAATACAATTGAATACGCATTTAGCTTATTTAGGGAAGCTAAGGTCTAAGGCCGAACTGAATTACAAACAAGCAAAAATTTCTGAAGAAGGAGTCAATCAATTGGTTGACCGGGTTAACAAGAGTGAACAACTCAAACTCCAGCGCATCGAACAAAAAGAAAGTGATGAGTATGCGCAAAAGCAATGGTATAGTAAAAAAACCAATGAGTAATCGAAAACTAGGCGTGAGTAAAGTAATAAAAAGAATTTGGATGCTTTTAGCTATCCTAATTATTTTTATGGCCGTTTTATCCAGCATATTCCGATCTTTGACTCCCTGGGCAAAAGAATATAAGGGAGAGGTTGAGCAGCATCTCTCAATTCTCATCGGGCAACCTGTAACCATACAAACAATGGAAACAGGATGGTATTGGTTTCAGCCAGTACTTAAATTACATCAGGTTACATTAGGCAATGATTCAGACCAAGCTTTTCGTATCAATAAATTGTTAGTTGGTATTAACCTATTTAAATCATTATGGACTTGGCAGATCCAGCCTGGAGTCCTTTATATTGATGACATGCATCTCAATTTGAGAGAAAAGGATCATCACTGGACTATTGATGGTGTTGCAACCGACTCGCTAAATAGCAGCGATATGACTCCTGAGAAAACCAAACAAATTTTGATCTGGCTATCCCAACAAGAACACTTAATTATCAAACAGGTTTCAGCATATTTCCATTTTAGTGATGGAGGCTTGATTCCTGTTAATGGTTTAAATGTATCGGTAGTAAATCGGGGAGGACATTACAAATTTAAGGGCGAAGCTCAGCTTGCACAAACAAGCAGCACTAATTTTCAGCTGTTAGGCGATGGATATTTTGATCCAGATCATTTTGAGGATATTGAAGGGAAGTTTTATTTTTCAGCCAAAAATGTTGTACCTGCTCAATGGCAAAGTTTAATTCCTAAAGCAACTGAACATTTGGAAGGTGGTAAGGGTTCTATTAATTTATGGCTTGATGTGCATCATGGTGCTATATCTTCAATACAAGCGCAGGTAAGATTTAAGCGACTGGCCTGGAGACTACTAAACAATCAACAGAGCCAGCTGATTCAATCTTTCTTTGCCAACCTCTCCTGGAAGCCCGACAATTTGGGTTGGACGTTTCAAGCTGATCCGATTAAATTGCGAATTGGTGGTGTAACATGGCCTGAGAACAAGTTATTGCTTAAATACAATAAGGAACAACAAAGTTACCAGTTGTTTGTAAAATCAATCATTATTGAATCGTTGTTTTCCAATGCGATTAACTGGCCTAAAAGTATCCAAAAAATATTGAGTATGAAGCCTCAAGGAGTCTTGCAAGATACCCAGATTCTTGTCGCCTTAAATACTAATGTTTCAGTTATTCCACCAATTCCAGTTTTTAACACCTTTACTGTAACATCAGAATCACCGGCATCTCTCAATATATCTCAGAATGTCCCTGATCCGTTACTAATAAGAGGAAATGATTTTTCCATTAGTGACTATTCAATAAATTACGTTTTAACTCGTTTTGAGCAATTAGGATGGAATGCCAGTGGCAATATCCCTCAAGTAAAAAATCTTTCAGGCGTAATAAATTGGCAGCCGGAACAGGGAAGGTTAGAACTTGACTCTGAAAATATCTCAGTAAAAGTTAAGGGTTATCCTGAACAAACATTAACATTACTTAATGGAGCTTTTGATTGGAAAGAGTTAAGCGATGGTTTGCGAATAAGTGTGGAACGACTTGTAATAAACCAGCCCGAACTCACATTAAGTATGCAAGGTGCAATCGATCAAGCGACTCGCCAATCGGTAGGTAATATTCGCATTGGTGCTGAATTTTCTGGGAAAAATTGGCAACAATGGGTTGCTTTTTTACCTAAAAAATACATGAAACCTAAATTATATCTTTGGCTGAAGAATGACGTAAAGCGTATCGCAGTTGCTAGTGGCCGAGTAAGGGTTAATGGTTTGGCAAAAGATTTCCCTTTTGATAACAATACAGGCGAGTTCAGTATCGAAAGTTATGCAAGCGGGGGTGAGCTTGCGATTAACTCCAAATGGCCTGTGGTCAAAGAGATTGATGGGTACATCCATCTTAAAAACCGTAATCTTAATATTGATATAGTCCATGCTAACTTTCAGGGTGTACCTGCAAAGCAAATGTTTTTGCGTATTCATGACATAGGAAAAAATAAAGAGAATTTACTGGTGACTGGAAAAATTGATGCATCAGTACAAAAAATGATGAATTATGTGATGGCGTCTCCTTTAAGGAAAAAACTGTCACTTTTAAAGATGTTGTCCGTCAAAGGAGCCGCTTTACTTGATTTGAGTGTACAAGTGCCTTTATATCCAGAAAATGATGAGGTACTTGCTAAAGGAAATGTGACCTTTAAAAATAATACGATAACAGTCAATCATGAATTAGGTCAATTTGCTGTGCGAAATGTTTCAGGTGGGTTGATGTTTAATGAAACAGGGATAACTGACAGTTATTTGTTCGCCAGTATCTTGGGACATCCAATGAATATCAAAGTTCAATCAGTTAAAGCCCCAAAACCTGCTACAACGATTGCTATTACTGGGAAATGCACGGTTGATTCCTTGAAAAATCAATTTAAATTGCCATTTCTTTCTGTAGTTGATGGTTCATTAGATATGAATGCAGTGTTGAAGTTAAGTGATAAACCTTCTGATGCCGACAGCATCAGTTTTACTAGTTCTTTGGAAGGATTGGAGGTTAATTTACCGGAGCCCTTAGGTAAAAAATCGGATACAAAGGCAGCTCTTGAATTAAATCTCGAGCTCAATGCGAAAAATAGTATGCGTTTACGCGGAAATTATGACAAACGCTTAAGCGCGGATCTGCTGTTTAAAAACACGAAGGAAGTTTATGCTTTTGACTCAGGACAAGTTCGTTTAGGTGCTGCTAATGCTGTAAATCAAAAACTGCCCGGGCTATCTATTGTCGGTGTCTTAAAAGGATTTGATCTGCACGAATGGAGGGATGTATATAATCAATTTTCATCCCCAAAAACAGGAGCATCGCTATTAAACAATTTACGAATTATTAATGTCACTATAGATAAATTGAGTTTTATGAAACAGCAATTTAATAAAATGATAGTGAAAGCAAAGATATTGCCGAGTAAGGATTGGTCTTTTAATTTACAGCAGAAAAATATTGCTGCAGATTTAATCTATCGATCACCTGCAAATGAATTAAGTGGCCATGTATACCATTTAAATTTAGAGAAGATTGATACAGTTGGGGAGGATTTCACTGAGAGTACCCAAGTGCATCCAAACCAAATACCAAATCTTAATTTACGAGTTGACAATTTGTCTGTAGGAAAAGTGCAGGTTGGTGATGTAACTTTAAAAAGTCAATCCACAGCTGAAAAATTTAAAATTGACTATTGCCAGATTACTTCCCCCGTATATCAGTTGAATGTTCAGGGAGAATGGATTCAAAAGGAGAATATAAATCAGACGAATCTTGATCTAAAACTGAATATTACCAATTTGGCTAAAACTCTAGAGCGATGGCATGTAACGCCAACCGTCCATGCAAAAAAAGGATATATGGAGTTTCATGGTGGTTGGAAAAAGAGTTTATATCAATTCTCTCTTGCTTCGTTAAAAGGGAGTATGTATTTACAACTTAAAAATGGAAGAATTACGCATTTAAGTAAGGAGACAGAAGAAAAGTTAGGTCTCGGTAAATTATTAAGTATTCTAAGCTTGCAAACAATTCCACGCCGCTTACAATTAGATTTTAGTGATTTGGCACATCAAGGATATAGTTTCGATATTTTTCAGGGAAATTTTATTGTGAATAAGGGAATTATGGGTACTCAAGACAGTTATCTTGATGGACCAGTTGCTTATGCAAGCATGAAAGGAGATCTTGATTTAGTAAAACATACTTATGATCTGAACTTGAAAATATCCCCACATATAACAGCAAGTTTGCCTGTTGTTGCAACTATTGCTGGTGGTCCTGTAGCTGGGGTTGCAGCCTGGGTGGCAAATAAAATTATTAACCAAAGTATGCAAAAGATTTCTGCGTATAGTTACAAAATTTCAGGACCTTGGAACGAACCTGTTGTGCAACAACTTGATATTGTGAAGAAAATAATGAAAAAGGAAGAATCCTAATCTTATGGATTTAGCTTAAATGTTACATCTTATATTTGATCGTTATTGGGATATTTGTTTATTTAAAGATAGTCCGGAAAATACACCTTATTCCATTTCTCTAATGGTATTAAGTAGTATTTTGTTAGTTTTACTTATAACGCTTGAATGGGATTATTCTTTTTTCAATTCTTCTGAAGATCTAATCAATAATGTATTCATTTCAATATGCTTGGTTATTTCTTATATCATTTATACTTATCTGGCGTTGTATTTTAAAGGATTGACATCACGATTGGTGCAAACGGTCACATCGTTATTCTGTATCAATATTATCATTCATATATTAGTGGTACCGTTATTGATTCTTGCACCTCACCTGTCTCTTCCTAACCTAAAAAATCCCTTATTAATATTTGTAGGTATTCTTTATTTGTTTTTCAGTTTAGGATTATCTGTTTGGCAGTTTGTTATCATAGCACATATATATAAGTTCGCTTTAAACACAACAGCGATTCAATCGGTCTTAGCCGCATTTGGTTTAATAGCGGTTAACATTTTAACTGTTTCTTTATTACAATGAGATTAGGATTATCATGCATTTACATATTTTAGGTATAAGCGGAACCTTTATGAGCGCTTTAGCTTTACTAGCACGTGATGCGGGTCATAAAGTTACTGGAAGTGATGCAAATTGTTATCCACCAGTGAGCGATTTGCTTGTAGCAAAAGGAATAATCTGGACGGAAGGATATGATGATCCTACTTTAGCATTAGAAGCAGACGTAGTTATTGTGGGTAATGCGATCAAAAGAGGTATGCCAGTACTTGAGGCGGTCATTGAATCAGGTAAACAGTATACTTCTGGGCCACAATGGCTTGCGGAAAATATTTTATCCAAATATCAAGTAATCGCTGTTGCCGGGACGCATGGCAAAACGACTACTACGTCGATGATTGCATGGATTTTACATCAAGCGGGATTTAATCCTGGCTTTTTAATTGGTGGCGTATCTTCCGATTTTAAGACGAGTGCTTGTCTTGGGACGGGTAAATGGTTTGTGATCGAAGCAGATGAATATGATAGCGCGTTTTTTGATAAACGACCTAAGTTCATGCATTATCGCCCAAGAATTGCTATTTTAAACAATCTGGAATTTGATCATGCTGACATTTATTCTGATTTAGCAGCGATCCAATTGCAATTTCATTATCTGTTGCGAACTATTCCTGCCAGTGGTGTTGCGATTAAACCTCGAGATGATAAAGCATTGAATGAAGTGATTGAGCGTGGCAAATACTCACGGTTCGAAGAGTTGGCTTTGGACGGGGATGCTCATTGGGCAGCCCAATTAATTGAGGAAAATGGTTCTGCGTTTAAAGTATTTCATCATGGAAAGGAAGTAGCCGAAGTAAAATGGCCATTAATAGGGCGTTTTAATGTGGAAAATGGTTTGGCAGCTCTTGCTGCGAGTGTAAATGCTGGAGTTGATCCACAAGTAGCAGCTGAAGCTTTAGAACGCTTTACACCAGTAAAACGTCGATTAGAGGTTCGTTCAAATAAACATGATGTAACGGTTTATGATGATTTTGCACATCATCCTACAGCCATTATGCGAACAGTAGATGCTTTGAAACGAAGTAATAGACATCAACGTATTTTTGCAGTGTTAGAGTTTGCATCATATACCATGCGTACTGGTGTTCATGCCGATGAAATGGCGCATGCTTTGCAACCCGTTCATGGTGCGTATGTTTTGGAGCCCCAGGATTTTAATTTGCATGAAACGATAAGCAACTGGACTTGTCCTTATAAGATTTGTAAAAACCATGAAGAAATAATTGAAGAAATAACCAATACAGTACAAGCAGGAGACGCTGTTTTAGTTATGAGTAACCGAGGCTTTAATGGGATTCATCAAAAATTAATCAATTCTATAGACGAACGATTTTCAAGCTAGATGTTTATCTTGGTTACAATGCAGTGGAAACTCGGGACTGCAGGATCATCGATCTCGAGTTACACTGCGAATTCTTTAGTTTATAAGCACTTCTACAGATCTGACTTACTGAGTTATCCTCGAACTTATTGGGCATAAAAAATTAGAAAAAAGACTTTTAATTCTTTTTATGTTCAATTAGTTAAATTAATAGTTGCAATATTTTTTATAGGTTGCTATAAAAAATGAAGGCTTTTACATTTTGGGACAATGACGCGTTGCAGTTATTGCGGGTCAAATTTGCAGGAGGGACGCAATGACAAAGTTTGCCGAATTTCAGCAAAAAGCGAAACGATTAGCAACGTGTTTAGCGCGATCTTATGGACACCATGTGGGATGTATGAATTTTTTTTCTTTATTCGTTCCTAATCATGTTGCCATTGATGATGCAGCTACAATAACTATGCTGGCTCACAGTTTAGATGAGACATATGAATTAATCCAATATGTTAAAGTTGTTAAGAGAGATCCTACGCTAACTCTAGATGATTTCAATGAATTTAGAAGGAAGGTTATTATTGGAATATATTTGGTTAAGTGGACCCAATATAATTCTTCAGTAAGTAATTATCTTTATCAATCGTTGGTTGATTTATTTCGTAGTCATTTAGAAATCCAATCTTTTGAAGAAATGGACAAGGATTTTTTTAATTCATGTTTGAGCGAGTTCAGTTTTTATTGCACTTTTGTATATGAACGACGCGAAGAAGAAACATATAGTGAACTAAATAAGCGATTAGGAGCAACAATTCAAAAGGACATTCATGAAGCAAAATATTTATCGTCTAGCAACAATTCCTCATCTTTATATGGGCTTTGTAGAGGAATTATGAATTCTTTGGGAATGGGTATGTATTAAGGAGGATGTATGACTTTTATTCCGCCAGCATTTGCAAAACTTAGAGTCAATACGCTGAACCTAGAAACAAAATATTCCACTATATTGGGAAGGTATACAGTAGTGGATGGTCAGGTTAGTGAGGGATCCTCTTCACTTGATGTATTAATCGCTAGAACTAATGAAGTACTGAAATGTAAATCGGATAGAACTCCTCAGATTGATGTGTTTAATCAATTGTCAAATGAGTTACGCCAAATTTCGAAAGAAAATAAAAAAGATACAGAGCAGGGTACTATGTTTTTATTAGGAGCCTTAATTCATCGCTATTTTCGATTGATTAAGGAATATGACAATTATAATTACTATGCATCTTGGACTATATGGGGCAAATGTAATGTAACGGATTGTAAGTTATTCCAAGCAATAAGAAGAGCATTGAAATTTAAAGAGTTAGACTCAGATTTGGCAAAAAAGACGTTTAAAGTAGATGATTTAAAAATTCTTGATGTTGTAACTATTGTGAAAGCATTGGAAGTCTTTCGTAATAATATGCTGCTTGAAGATAAAGAGAAGCTTCCTCGCTACATGAAATACCCCCATTTTGCTGAAGATAAAAATTTCAAACCTTATTTACAGGATATTATCGAAGAACATGCACGACGAGGTGCAGCTATCCTAAATCGGTTTACAGCAATTGAATTTGTTAAAACGCTAGCCGAGCAAATTGAAAATGAACGGCAACAGCTTGAAAAAGATATAGAGAAGTGGTGTAAAGGGGTAGCAAAAGACTATAAAGATTTTAATGCTTTTAAAAGTTTAGATGATGAGACAATAAATGCAAGTCTTATTAAACATGTCGAATCAGAGACATCAAGAAATATAATTTTCAGTTTATTTTATACTCCATTAATTCAAGACAATCTCGAGTCCACAGAGCACGGCTCTTTTTTAACTAAAATGAAAGGTTGTTATGACTCTACGTGCAGTTATATGCTCTTTGGTGGTTATGTATTGTTACTACAACAATCAATGATGCTCGATACCGATCTATTATTTACGCTTCAACAGGCTTTAGGCTTGGAAAAAAGTCTGGATGAATTAAGTAAAGACGACATGCTCAATGGGGTGAAATTTCTTAAACAATTCCTTGAAACAGAGCCTGGCGCTGCTTTGGATTGCACATTTTTTAATGGAAAAGATAAGATGCTTACCGCCATCGCGAGAGCGGAGAAAGAGCTTACATTGCAAGTCGAGCCGAAAAAAGATGAAGTGGTGATATTGACGGTTTAATGAAATCGTCTGGGTGCTTGCATATTCTTGAAGCAACGCATTAATGAAGTCAAACTCTTTCTTCTGGAGATCCGTAGGATTGGTTTCATAGAGATTTTTAAGAATTTTAATTGTTGTTTCCAAAAATTCATTTTGTTTTGCAATATCAAGAAGCGGATTCTTTTCTGAATCCTCTACTGCAGTTATCAATTGCTTCATTAATACTTTTTGGGGCGGAGTGTATTTCTTGACTGCCAATCAGTAGAGGCTGCAAAAGGATCAAAAATTTTCCCACCCCTTGAGGGAGAATGAAAAAAACATAAAGCGGTTTATCTATTTCTGCGTTAATGGAACTTGTTAAGAAATCTCTTATGTCAAAGTAGGATATGGACATCTTAAATAAGTAAAGCAATAAAGAATACATCAAGAAAAATGGTTCATTCTTCACAAGTAAGTTATTGTTGTATCAAAATTAAAGCGCTAATGAAAACGGATTAAAATTGGTTTTCACATCAAAATGATCGACATTATCTTTTCGTTTTAAATAGTTGGAAAAATGATATGTAATGGGCAATGCACATATTTCATACAATACTTTGAATAAATACATTGTCCCCATAATTTGCCAAATGCCCGCGTAAGGGATTAAGAACAAAAAGGCGATGTGAGTAAAAAGTAGGGTATCGATACCAACACCGATCATCGTGCTGGTAATCGCGCGAAGCCAAAGCCGCTCTCCGGCTGTCAGCACTTTGAGTTTGGCTAAAATAATTGAATTGGCAAATTCACCAAAAAAGTAACTAATGACGGAGGCTGTGAAAACCCTTAATGTCCCGTGGTATACCGTTGCATATGCATCCTGATGTGACCAGTAGGGCGACGGAGTAAGATAAATGGTCAGCCAGGTTCCTAAAAATACAATAGTATTCGCCAGTAATGCCATCCAAATGATCCGCCGACTCACTTTAAATCCATATACCTCGGTTAAAATGTCATCAAAAACATATGTTAAAGGAAAGAAAATTAAACCTGCAGCAAAACTGATGGAACCAAAAGCAGCAATTTTAAAGGCGGCTAAATTCGATAAAATTAAAAAAGTTGTAAACAATATACCTACACTAATTACACTAGATTTGTTTGCGGATGTTTGTTTGGGGAATCTTTTAATCAAATCCAAATTATTGGTTTGTTCGGCAGAATATATAGCCGCAATATGCGCTACATCTTCAGGGGAAAAATTATCCAGCCACTTTTTTTGGTACAGTTCACTTACAGGCTTATCAAAAGCTACCGCCTTACCAGTAACTTGGATTTTAACAAAAACTTTTCCAGTATTTTGATAATTCTCATCAATGGAAATAATTCTATATCCATTAGAAATAATTTTATCTGTCGGTGTATGAAACAGTTGTTTTATTCGATGAAATAATTTATTGATCATAGTTTTTATACTGAGAAATGATAATGTCTGACGCCCTTATTATGCCTAAAAATAAAGCAGAAGTCAGTACGATTATGCTTGGAACTCTTATTGGACAATCGATTCAAATGGAACCACTTACTATAAATCATTATGCATGCTTGCGCCAACCGGCTAATGATGCTCGCATTTGGACTTATATGCCAAATAAAGCGAATGGTACGTTCTATGAGTCCTGGTTTCAGGATTGTTTGCTGAAACACTTACAGGGCACACAACTCACTTATGTGATAAGACGACTAAAAGATAATCAGTTGATTGGAAGTCGAGCTTACTATGAGATCGACCTGCAACATAAAAAATTAGAAGTTGGTTACGGTTGGCTTACCCCCTCAGTATGGGGTAAGCAGTATAATCATGAGTCTTTATTTTTGCTATTTCAAAATGCATTTGAGGTCTGGAACATTAATCGACTACAAATTGCCACAGATCCCCGTAATACGAAAAATTACAATACGCTAAAAAAATTAGGAGCAATAAAAGAAGGTATCTTGCGTCAACATATGATTCATCACAATGGACAAGTGACTGATACAGTCTTGTTTAGTATTCTTGCTGCAGAATGGCCAGGGGTGAAAAAGAAGTTAGTAGAACGATTAAAACGTGTGGAATGTTAATGAGAGGAGTTGCTCTCGGTTTCTTATACTGTTGTTAAGGGCTACTCGTGCTTGGGGAGACACGTACACGCTTATTCTTTGTACTTTTGTTCTCCTTATCTTGGGTATTGTTGTCACAATCTAATTGGCTTTGATTTGGGGTATCTGTACTATTTTGAATAAAAAATCCTGGTAATTGTTTACGTTTTCTTTTTTTGCCAATAGAACTTGACTCCTCATACTCTTCCTTTTCAATTGCATCTTCCTCATCATCTTTTTCACGTTTCTTGATAAAACTTATATATAGTTCTCTTCGTGAAAGTAATGTTTCGATCAATTTATCTGCTATAGGAAAATGATGTGTTGTAAAAGATTTCATTTTGATTTCGTGTAAATCTTCTTCCGACAGTTCGGCTATTTTCCTTAATGTTAATATTATTCTTTCTCTATCTGAGAATAAGGTTTTAGCATCAGAACTTCTAAACATATGGTGCTCGTGATCTAAAACTTCGGTTAAGTAGTAATCGTCCTCTGAATTACTTGTGATTTCTTTTGTAAGATAATTGATAACAAAATTGTCAATATATGTTTCTAAATTAATATTATTATTTTCTATGATAAATGAATTAAAACTAAAACCAGGATCGAGGCGGATTGCGAAAAAAGTATCCTTTTTCTTGATAAACCCAAAATTCCCACCTTCCCAATCTGCTTCTCCTAAAAAATGACATACTACAAATAGGTCAATTAATCCGACTATATTCATAGCAAGGATATTTCTGGGCGGTTCTTCGTCATATTGTAAACTTATTGAGCCATTCGAAGATACTTTAACTACTTCCTGCCAGTCACGGTAGTTCTCTAAAAGTTTAGCTGCTCGATAATAATTCGTACTGTCTTTATTTCTTAAAAGATGGTACTCCGGATGTTCAGGGCCTAAAATATGGCGTAATAAATTTCCTGAAAAGACTGCATATTCGGCAGCGAGGAGAGGGTCCAAAGATTCGTGTTGGTTATTTGAACTAATATAGTATTCATCCTCTTCTTCTAGAGGATACTCTTCTTCCTCTTCTTCCTCTTCTTCCTCTTCTTCGCCTTCAACTTCTGAAGACTTTTGGCTCAACGCAAAGAAATATTTTCCCATATTACCTCTTTATCTGACCGGTAATACGAATAAGTATAGTATAAAATCGGATGTACAGAGGCGCCCCTGATTGCTAGTAGGGGGTAGAGGCTCGGTTTATCGAGTGAGGCAATTATCTATGTAAAGCTTGGGAAGCTATTTCACGGTACATATAGAACTCATACAAAGCATTCTGCTTGAATCGAGTTATAGAATTTTTAGGAATACAACGTGGCGGCTTTCACCGCCAGGCTATATGCTAAATAGTCCGCGAAAATATTGTAGGTTTTCAATAGTGCCTAAGAGAACTTCATTTCACCATCTTTATAAGTCACTTTAATTGTATCACCTGACTTGAATTTCCCGGTCAATATATCTTGAGCTAAAGGATTTTCAAGCTGTTGCTGGATGGTGCGTTTCAAAGGCCTTGCACCATATACCGGATCAAAACCTGCTTCTGCTAAGTGTGATAATGCTTCTTTCGTTACATCAAGATGGATATCTTGTTGTTTCAAGCGTTTTTGCAAGTAACTAATTTGAATTCCTGCAATTTTCGCAATTTGATCTTGAGCAAGAGCATGGAAGACCACTGTATCATCAATTCGGTTAATGAATTCAGGACGAAAGTGTTGGCGTACCATTTCCATTACAGCATCTTTAATTTGGTCGTATTTAAATTTATTGCCCATTTCTTGAATCAAATTGGAACCAAGATTCGAAGTCATGACAATAATGGTATTACGAAAATCAACAGTACGTCCCTGACCGTCAGTCAAGCGTCCATCATCCATAACTTGCAGAAGTATATTGAACACATCTGTATGCGCTTTTTCTACTTCATCAAGTAAAACTACAGAGTAGGGTCTGCGACGGACTGCTTCTGTTAAATACCCTCCTTCCTCATAACCTACGTAACCAGGAGGTGCACCAATCAGACGAGCCACGGAATGTTTTTCCATAAATTCAGACATGTCGATACGTACCATTGCTTCTTCTGTATCAAAGAGAAATGAAGCCAAAGCCTTACACAATTCCGTTTTACCCACTCCTGTAGGACCAAGGAATAAAAACGAACCTATAGGACGGTTAGGGTCGGATAAACCGGCACGTGACCTACGAATGGCATTGGATACAGCATTTATTGCTTCGTTTTGGCCTATAAGGCGATGATGAAGCACTTCTTCCATACGGAGTAATTTTTCTTTTTCACCTTCCATCATTTTGGCTACAGGTATGCCTGTCCATTTGGATACGACTTCTGCAACCTCATCCTCAGTCACTTTATTACGGACTAATTTGTTCTCATGTGACTCAACTTCTGCTACTTGGGTTAGACGTTTTTCAAGTTCTGGAATGCGTCCATATTGTAATTCAGACATTCGACTCAAATCTCCAGCACGACGTGCAGTTTCCATTTCAAGTTTTGCTTGCTCGAGCGCCTCTTTAATTTGAGTAGCCCCATGCATTGTGGCTTTTTCTGCTTTCCATACCTCTTCCAAATCAGAATAATTTTTTTCTAATTCGTCAATTGACTGTTGCAGATCCTCAAGTCGTTTTTTAGAGGCTTCATCATGTTCTTTTTTAAGCGCCTCACGCTCGATTTTTAATTGGATCAAACGTCGCTCTAATTTATCCATGCTTTCGGGTTTGGAATCTATTTCCATACGAATCAAACTTCCTGCTTCATCAATTAAGTCAATTGCTTTATCAGGTAATTGTCTGTCAGTAATATATCGATGTGATAAAGTAGCTGCTGCAACGATCGCAGGATCAGTAATTTCAACACCATGATGCACTTCATAGCGCTCTTTTAAACCACGAAGAATAGCGATGGTGTCTTCAACACTCGGTTCATCAACCAAAACTTTCTGGAAGCGTCGTTCTAAAGCGGCATCTTTCTCAATGTATTGTCGGTATTCATCCAAAGTCGTTGCACCGATGCAATGGAGTTCGCCGCGTGCTAAAGCGGGTTTTAGCATGTTTCCCGCATCCATGGCACCCTCAGCTTTTCCTGCACCAACCATGGTATGAAGTTCGTCAATAAAGAGAATAATTTGACCTTCTTGTTTCGCTAAATCATTAAGAACTGCTTTGAGTCGTTCTTCAAATTCACCGCGATATTTTGCTCCTGCAATCAAGGCGCCCATATCCAAAGAAAGTAAGCGTTTATTTTTTAGACCTTCAGGAACTTCGCCATTAATAATGCGTTGTGCTAATCCTTCAACAATTGCAGTTTTACCTACACCAGGTTCACCAATCAAAACAGGATTGTTTTTTGTACGTCTTTGTAATACCTGAATGGTTCTACGAATTTCATCATCACGACCAATTACCGGATCAAGTTTGCCTTGTTCTGCTCGGGCGGTTAAATCAAGAGTATATTTCTCTAAAGCTTGGCGTTGTTCTTCGGCATTGGCGTCATTAATGCTTTCCCCGCCTCGCAACTCACTAATTGCATTTTCTATTGCTTTGGCTTCGCCGCCAGCTTGTTTAAGCATCCTCGAAAGACTACCGTCTTCGTTTATGGCTGCTAGAACAAAAAGCTCGCTGGAAATAAAATTATCCTTTTTTTGTTGAGCCAGTTTATCTGTAAGGTTTAAAAGACGATTTAATCCGTTGGAAATATGGATATCACCTCCCATCCCGGATACTTTCGGAAGTTTATCTAATGCTTGGTCTAAAAGAGTCCTTAATAAAGGGATGTTGACGCCAGCTTTACTCAGTAGGGGTCTACAGCTGCCTCCTTGTTGATCCAAAAGGGCTTTCATTAAGTGCTCTGGTTCGATGAAGCCATTATCTCGTCCTAAAGCGAGAGATTGGGCATCTGCCAAGGCTATTTGAAACTTTGATGTTAGCTTATCCATTCTCATGATATATAACCTTCTAATGGGTTAATGGGTGTTAATTTTCTTGTATCTACCGTAAAATGAGGCCTATTTTAATTTTTTCAAGTGATGATTATGACAAACAACCATTCTCCTAATTCTACTTCGGATTCTCAAGCATTGCTGAATCAAATCATTATTGATTATATGAAAGAAGCAAAAAGGAAACGCCGATGGAAGTGGTTTATGCGTGTTATTTATTTACTTATCATTATGTTTATAGTTTATCAAGTACTTATAAGTACCAATGAGGACCTAGGTACTAATATTAAGCCCCATGTCGGTATTATCGATATAACGGGTGAAATGGCAGAATCCAAAGCCAATTCTGATGATTTCGCCAAGGGATTGGACTCTGCATACAAAAACTCTGGATTAAAGGCGGTCATCGTACGTATTAATAGTCCTGGTGGTAGTCCTGTGCAGGCTGAATATATGTATAACCTGATAAAGTTTTATCAAAAAAAATACCCTGATATAAAAATTTATGCTGTTTGTGTGGATGCATGTGCTTCTGCTGCATATTATGTTGCTGTTGCTGCCGAAAATATTTATGCAAGTCCGGCAAGTATGGTTGGCTCAATAGGTGTTCTGTATAACGGTTTTGGTTTTGTGGACCTAATTAACAAAGTTGGAATTACACGCCGATTACAAACCTCTGGTGTAAATAAATCATTGTTGGATCCGTTTACTCCTGAAACAGATTTTGCAAAGCAAAAACTACAGGTTATGCTGGATCAGGTTCATGAGCAATTCATTAATCGAGTAAAAGAAGGTCGAGGAAACCGTTTACATATTGATGATGATACATTCTCTGGACTTTTTTGGACTGGAGAGCAAGCTCTGGCAATGGGGTTAATTGATGGTTTTGCGAGTAGTGGGCAGTTAGCTCGTGAAGTAGTTAAGGTTCCTGATGTTATTGATTATACCCATAAACAAAATCTTTTTGATCGGGTGACGAAGAATCTAGGGACTGCACTGGCGGATGAACTTCCCTTAAGCTTTGGAGTGAAGCCGGGGTTTAAATAAAACATAATCCTATCTTTTGTAGCCCGGATTATCCAGGCTACAAAATGAGATTATGAACTCTATAATTTACTTCAAAACAGGAGAAATGGTTTGTAGTAATGATTTAAATACTTTAGGTGTTCCAGCTACAATGTCTCCATGTTTGAGAAAATCATCCCCACCTTGTAAATCGCTAATCAAGCCACCTGCTTCTCTAATTAGTAATGATCCTGCCGCTATATCCCAAGGACGTAAACCAAACTCCCAAAATCCATCAAGGCGTCCGCTGGCAACATAAGCTAAGTCAAGCGCAGCAGATCCAGTTCTTCTAACGCCTGCGCACTTGCCAAATAAGGCTTCGAATGTTGGTAAATATTTTTGTGCGATGCTGATATCGCGAGCTGGGAAGCCAGTTCCTAACAGCGAGGAAACGAGTTGAGTTTGTTTGGAAACACGTATTCTTCGATCATTTAAGCGTGCCCCGCGTCCTCGGCTTGCAGAAAAACACTCATGGCGTAATGGATCATAGATAACGCCATGCTCTATTCTTCCTTTAACTTTCACTGCTATTGAAACAGAGAAGAAAGGGAAGCCATGTAGATAATTCGATGTTCCGTCTAATGGATCAATAATCCAGATCGACTCATTATCACCTTCTTGAAGACCGCTTTCTTCAGCGAGGATCCCATGATCTGGATACGCTTTATGAATTGCATGAATAATAGTTTGTTCGGCTTTGATGTCTACTTCGCTAAAATATTCATGGTTATTTTTAGCAGTAATTTTGAGACGATCCACTTGCTCCATATGTCGAATTATGATTTCACCGGCTTGTCGTGCTGCGTTAATTGCTATATTTAAAAGTGGTTCCATGAATATACTCTTTAATCTACAAAACCGGTGATTCTATCATATTTTTTTTGTGCAAATAGAGTTAAATATGAAAAAAGCAAAAATCGTAAAAAAGGAAGTTCAATGATATGATATAAAGATCTCAATGCATTAATAAAAGTTTGTATATGAAGTTAAGTTCAATTCGCATTATTCTAGTAGCAACATCTCATCCAGGTAATATAGGCTCTACAGCCAGAGCAATGAAAACAATGGGATTAAATTCACTCTATCTTGTTACGCCGAAATCGTTTCCTGATTATAAAGCAAAAGAAATGGCCGCTGGTGCCGATGATCTTTTAGAGAGTGCTGTAGTTACTGAGACTTTAGAGGAAGCCCTAATTGGTTGTCAGCTAATTTTAGGGACTAGCGCGAGACCAAGAGGGTTGTCTTTGCCGGGCTTACTTCCTGCATCCTGTGCAGATTTGGTAAGTAAGCAAGCAGAAGATACTCAAATTGCGATAGTCTTTGGGCGAGAACATGCAGGTCTTACTAACGAAGAACTGCTAAAATGTCATTATCATATCCATATTCCTAGCAATCCTGAATATGGTTCGCTTAATCTGGCACAAGCAGTACAGATTGTTGCTTATGAATTGCGAATGAAGTTATTAGCGCCTAAAGCAGAAGTTGCATTACGCCAGGATGAATATGCTACAGCGGATGAAATTGAACAGTTTTATGAACATTTAAGAGATGTTTTTATTGAGATTAAATTTTTAAAAGCGTCAAATCCTCGTCGTTTAATGCAACGCGTACGACGATTATTTAATCGCATAAATTTGGAAAAAATGGAAGTCAATTTATTACGTGGTATGTTAAGCCAAGTACAGAAATCGCTGGAATGGGCAAGCAAAAGGGGCGGGAGTGAGCGAGATAATTAAAATACCAATCTATTTTGATTATATGGCAACAACACCGGTTGATCCGAGTGTAGTAGAGCACATGATCCGTTATTTAGGACCAGATGGGGATTATGGCAATCCTGCTTCTGTAACTCATGAATACGGGCGAGTGGCTGCTCTTGCAGTAGAGCATGCACGTTTACAGATCGCGGATTCAATCCATGCATCGACACAAGATATCGTATTTACTTCAGGTGCTACAGAAGCGAATAATTTGGCAATAATAGGCGCAGCTCACTTCTATAAGAATAAAGGGAAGCATTTGATTACTATGAGTACAGAACATAAGGCAGTACTCGATAGTTTTAACCGCTTGGAAAAAGATGGGTTCGAAATAACCTATCTGCTTCCTGAAGCAAATGGTTTACTCGATATTGAGAAGCTAGGCCAAGCATTAAGACCCGATACTATTTTGGTATCCATCATGCATGTGAACAATGAAATTGGTGTAGTCCAAGATATTGAGGCCATTGGTACTTTATTACGTAATAAAGGAATTATTTTTCATGTGGACGCCGCGCAAAGTGCTGGAAAGATTCCCATTGACCTCACTCATCTTTCTGTAGATTTAATGGCGCTATCGGCACATAAAAACTATGGTCCTAAAGGTATTGGGGCACTTTATGTGAGGCATAAACCACGAATTCGGCTTCAACCACAAAGTTTTGGTGGTGGGCATGAAGGTGGTTTACGCTCAGGAACTTTGGCCACGCATCAAATTGTTGGAATGGGAGAAGCATTCGCATTAGCCGAGCGCCTACGAGAAGAAGAGCAAGCACGACTTTTAACCTATCGTCAGCGTTTATGGAACGGCATTAAACATTTACCTGGCATTCAGATTAACGGGGATGAACAAAAACGAATCGCTGGTAACCTGAATATAAGCTTTGCTGGCTTAGATGGGGATTCGCTACTTCTGGCATTAAGTGATTTAGCTCTGTCAACAACATCAGCCTGTAGTTCTGCCAGTATTCAACCCTCTTACGTATTGAGAGCTTTAGGATTAAGTGATGAGTTAGCACAAAGTACAATTAGATTATCTTTAGGGCGCTTTACTAAGGAAACAGAAGTGGAGCATGCAATAAATGTTATTTGTACCCAGGTAACTCGGCTACATGAAATGTCACCATCATGATGTATAATAAAACTGTACAAGATTGTTTTTTTGCACCAAAACATGTGGGTGTTGTCGCTTTAAATGATCATTCGGTAGTTGTTAAAAACAACCAAAAAGGTCAGGGTGTTATTGAACTCTATATGCTGTGTAATCCAGATGGTACAATTGTACGAGCTTGTTTTAAAACCAATGGTAATCCGTATGTAATTGCGAGCTTGGAGTGGTTATGCAGGCAGCTGGAAGGAAAGACCATAAATGCTGCACCACAGATTGATTATCAGCTTATTGTGAACGAATTAGATATCCCTGTCGCTCAGTATCCCATAGCATTAAGGATTATTGACGTTTATAAAGAAGTATTGCTTTTAATGAAGAAGATAAATCGAATCGAGAGGTAACAAATGAGTGTAGTAGTGCATCATGTAGAAAGTACAGTGCCTGAAATCAATTTTACAGAAGCAGCGGTAAAGCATTTGGTTTCTTATTTGCAGAAAAATTCTGAATATACTGGGATTCGTTTGTCAGTAAAGAAAACTGGATGTTCTGGTTTATCTTATGTAGTGGATTATGTACTGGCCCCTCAGGAAGGTGATTTGGTGCTTCCTTTAACTGAAAATTATGGTGTATGCATTGATAAGTCCAGTTATCCCTTTCTAAAAAATATGAGTGTTGATTATGTAAAACAGGGATTAAATTATAAATTCATTTTCAATAATCCCAATCAAACAGGGCAATGTGGATGTGGAGAAAGTTTTACAGTAGATTAGAATGCACCCCGAGCGAAGGGGTGAACTCCTGATTTGAGCGAATGGAGAGCCCTCATCATGTCTTCTAATTCATCTTAAGTTTTACGTGCCTTATAACAATACCTACGTCCCGCGGCTCATGGATTGAGGCGCTAAGTTCGCTTTTTCCTTGATGCTGCGAACAGGTCGCAGCACGTAGGGCTCTGTAGCTCTCAAATAAAACTTAAAGTAAATTGGAGCGTTCGGCATGACGTATGGTTATTTGGATTGACAGTGCGTCAATTATTGGAAAAACGAAAACTGGACTGATGTTCTTTAAGTTGTTTCCTACTTAATTGCTCCTTATTTGAAAAAAAGCTTAGTAATCGATTAAATTCATTTTTGACAGAACCATCAAAAATTAGCTCGTCATCTGTACCCAGAACCACTGGCTCGCTTAGATCCTGATAAATGAGTGATGCTGGGTGGGGTTCTTTTTCGAGGTGCCAGTTCAATTTACTATGGCAGCTGGGGCATACCTCGATAGGTATCCCAAGCTTTTTGATACGGTCTTTTTGTTCTTGAGTAAGAAAAATACAATGACCTAAGCGTACTTTTCCATGCAATGGATTCTTATCTTCACTAGGATGCAGAGATCTCCACTGTTCTAATGCATTTAAAACTGAATCGGTATCTTGTCGCTCTCGCTCACTATCAGATTCACCAGCATGAATAGCAATCGCGATACCCTTATTTAAAGCTAGATGAACTAACTTCGTGAGATCTTCTCCTGCAAGTGTTCTATTTGCTACAGGATTTCCTGAAATATCTAAACCTACTAATACTCTATTAGGACTTGTTAATATGCGATCGATAAAATAGCTTGCATCTTCTAAAGTATGAATGGTTCTGTCCAGACTCAATAATCCAACAGCTTTTTTATTAGTTATCTGTTGATTGGCTTGTATTAGTCCGGATACAAATGCATCGATATACTTATCTCGTGTTTGATGTTCCATTTCTTTTGGAGTTGTTCTGATCTCGAGGTACTTCGCCTCTGAGCTTTGTACTACATCGACAACACCATCAGAAATATCAGCAAGCGTTTGAATAATTTTGTGAACCAGCCCAAATTGTTTCCAAATGATTGCGATTAGCTCATTAGAATAGCCACTTTCTGGTTGTTGAATAGTATTTAGGAGGTATTCTGAGCGTATACGAATTAATTCTTCATATAATTCAATGCAATTATTTTTTTTGGCTACCTTTTCTAGAAAAGCCAAACTAAAACTGCCATTAAGGTGACAATGCAAGTCACCTGTATGTTTTTTTGTCATATTTGTCCTTAAAAATCAAATCTCAGTTTATTAGAATAACTCTAAAATAAAAAGAAAATTACAATTTTTAGAGGAAAAAATAAACAAACTTTCTGATTATTTTACGCTTATGGGAAAGAAATAGCTGATATAAACCAATTAATTACTAAATTCGCCTTGTCGATTTAACTTGTAAAGTGGTAAAATTTTTTTTCTTAATATTTCCTTAAGAAATGAATATCATTAAAACAATATTTACACTCTTTGAGATGTTTGGTACTATATAGTCCAGAGTGTTCGGTGAGTGTATGTACTGGGCATAATTTTATTGATTTAATTAATTTGTACTAGGAGACTTAAATGAGCACAGATACAATGGTGCAAAGCAGCGAAGCACTTACTCATCAAGTAATTCATGCTGTTAAGGGCTATTTAACCAGTGTTAGTAATAAAGATTCTAACTTAAACTTATATCAATTAATCGTTGAAGAAGTTGAAGCGCCGTTATTTCGCACTGTAATGGAATTAACTCGTTATAACCAATCAAAAGCTGCACGTGTTCTTGGTGTAAGCCGTGGTACTTTGCGTACTAAATTAAAGCGTTATTTCGATGACGAATTTATTGGAACTCGTGACTTCTAATTGATTAAAGCAATCTATTTCCCTGTTTTTTTCATATTAAATTTAGCAATATAGTGGTCTTTGACTAGGCACTCTGCTACTATTGGTAACAGAGTTGGTCAGACAATCGCTCTTTGTTTTACAAAGGGAGGAAAGTCCGGGCTCCAAAGGGTAGAGTGCCAGGTAACGCCTGGGAGGTGTGAACCTACGGAAAGTGCCACAGAAAATATACCGCCTCTTTGAGGTAAGGGTGAAATGGTGCGGTAAGAGCGCACCGCGCGTTTGGCAACAGACGTGGCAGGGAAAACCCCACTCGGAGCAAGACCAAATAGGAGTCCATTTGGCTGAAAAGTCATTACGTGTGACCCGCACGGGACTCGGGTAGGTCGCTTGAGGTATGCGGTGACGCATGTCCCAGATGAATGATTGTCCATGACAGAACCCGGCTTATCGACTGACTCTTTTACTTCATTGCCCAACCATCTTTCCGCTGTTTTAATTTATTTCTTTAAATTTCAAAATCTTCAAACTGTTAGGTATTTTTTATTATCCTCAAAGGCAAGACCTTGCTCTTTTTTATAAGCTTGGAGCTTCCCCAGTTCAGGCAGCCCCTATTTTTAAGTAAAATATTGATCCCTCCCTTTAATTATTATCCATAATGATTGAAATATGTTCAGTCAATTATACAAATAGTGTATAATATGATCACCATGTTTTTTATACGTCAAACTTAAAATGAAAAATCAGCAGCTACAAATGCAAAATCAGCAGCTACGAGCCATTTATATTAACCCAAGTGAAATCTTATCTGAGCCGACGCTCCTTGAGCAAATTCAGGAGCTTGCCGAAATAGGGTTTAATAAAGAATTCGAAGAAGACATCAAGTCAAAAGCAGATAAAATTGAGTTATATATGTCCCCCACAGAATACACTGAGGGCTATTTGGATTTCCTAAATTCCATGCTTTCAGCTTTGTCTTTAGCAAAAGAGGATATCAATACAGATATTATTCGTCAGGTTCGTGCTAAAAATGAACATTCTGCAAGGACAAATCCTCTATATAAAAGTATTAAAAGTGTTGAAAAAAATGAGACTCTCAAAAGCAATGTTAGCGAACGACTTGATGCATTTATTAAAAAGTTAGGGGTAATTCGAAATCAACAACTAATCCTCCAAGCTAAGTCTTTAGTAAAATCAGCAAACGATGATTTCGTTGACAGCCAGGCTAGCTTGATATCAAAGCAAAAGAGTTACGTTCAGTTGATTGCAAATTCAAAATATTCGCTTGAATCACTTACTAAGTTTGATCAGGAGCTTCAGCTTTGGTTTGTTGAGAAATTTTCTTCCATAGCAGAAAAACTTGATGAAAAAAAACGCATTATAGATAAAGCTCTTAAGGTATGTGAAGCAAACCCTGTTGATGCAGAAGCGATTAAGAAAGAGCAAACTGAGCTAGCTAAACAAAGAGAAAGCTTTGAAGCGAGTAAGAAACAAGCCGAAGATTTAATGAGTTTAATGGCCCAGCTTAAACAAATAAAAAATATTGAATCCCAGGTTGCAAAAAGTGCTGAGGAGTTATTAATACCTTCAGATGCCATCAAACTTCAGGAATTTCTCAAATTCATTACAGCTCAAGAAGAAGAAATAAAGCGTGTAAAACAAAAAATTAATGGTACCTCAGAAATACATACAAAAACTCTTCAAGCTATTGGAGTAATTGAACAATCCATTCAGGAAAGAAAGAAGCAGGCCGAAAATGAGTTAGAGGCTATTCGAAATCAAAAATTGCTCCTCCAAGCTAAGTCTTTAGTAATATTAGCAACCGAAGATTTGGCTAAAAATAATGGAAATCTAGAGTCAATTCAAAAACGCTATTTTGAATTACTTATAAAAGCAGACTATTCACCAGAGGCATTTGAAGAGTTCGAGCAGAACTTTGAAATTTATTTTGGTGCTCAATCTATTTTAACATGGAAACAGAGTTTTGATAAAAAAAAACGCAGCATGGATGAGATCTTAAAGGAATGTGAAGCAAGCCCTGAGGAGATTAGGAAGGAACAAAACGAACTCAATGGTCTTATAAGCAAATTTGAATCCATCCTAAAGGAAGCAGAACAGTTAAAAAACTTAAAAGCTCTGTTTGAACAAATCAAGTCGATTGAAGCTGCTGTAAAAAAACAAGAGGACCAGTTAAAACCAGAAGATGTTGATAGTCTTCAAGCCTTTATCCAATTTACCAGCGCTAAATTGGAAGAAATAAAGGAGCACAAACAAGGGTTTAAAGGGGAAATTCCTCTTCAGACTGCCAAGACTATTCAGGAAATTGAAAAATCCATTCAGAAAAAGAAGGAAAATGCTGAGTCTGATTTGCAGAAAATTAAGCATGCACGAATTGAAGTGCAACAAGAAGTTAGAGAAGAAGTAAGTAAAGTACCCGAGAATGGTTCCAGTGTCGAAGAGAGAGAAAAAAAGGACCCAGGTTCCAATGGGGAAGGTGAGAAAGTAAATAATGAAGTAGCACTCGCAGAAGAAAAGAAAGAGAGACTGAAAAATAGACTGAGAGAAGCGATTTCATTGATCACAAAATATAAAGAGATTCTAGACGGCGAACAAAAAAAATGCTCCATAACACTTTTCCATCAATCACGAAATCAAGCGAAACTTGAATACTGCAAGTTATTAGAAATAAAACTTGGATCGAAAGTTGATACTATAACTTCTGAGAGCAACATATCTCAAATTATTAATGAGGTTCATGATAGCATAATCAAAGACTCCAAGAACAAGATTGCTAAAAAGGAGATCACCAAAGGGGGCAGTTACTTTGGTACTAGTCGCATGCTTAGTTTACAAAGGCTTTTGGATATTAATGACGCTTGGGGAAAAGGACACTCCAAACTCTTTGGAATTTCAATTCGTGATGATTTTCATGGGCTTAAGTCCTCTGGTGTCGTTGAGAAAGAACGAGCGACTGTGAAACAGTTTTATCTTGGCGGAATTGGAAGTGATGAGAAATTCCATGAACTAAGAGATAAAGCCTTCCCACCTGAGGCCTCTAACAAGAAACAATCTTATACTTAACCTCAATTATTTTGAACTCAGGGATGAGCGCATTTTTACTGTCTTAAGTTTTATCTTTATATAATGGACTATGCCATAAAGATCTCGAAAGTACTCACCCAGATTGACTCCAGAAATTATTTTACAAGGCGCGTTAACGAGCTGAAGTAAACGTCAATTTCAGAATATTGCCTTAAAAAGCGGGGACCACTCATTTTTTGTCAGGGTAGCTGGATGTAGCGAAGCGAAACCCTGGTTTTGCTGACAAAGAGTTCCTGACGCTTTTACACTTGCTGAAAAACTAGTCCATTTCTATTTCGACGTCCCGCGGCTTGTCCGCGGGATCCAGATATTCTAAAACTTTGGCCCCACAAACAAGTCGTGTAGGGTAGGCAAAGGTTTAATCAGAGAGAATAAAGAGTCCTCGAGCTAATTTCTTTTCTTGTTCGAGTATTATCCATCACCAGCTAAATGTTTTTTTAGAAGGACATTGATTTGCTCGGGATTCGCTTTTCCTTTGGTTTGCTTCATGATTTGGCCTACAAAGAATGCGAGTAGTTTCTCTTTTCCTGCTCTATAATCTGCTGTCTGCTCAGGATATTGTTGAATTAATTTAATAATCATTTCTTCCCAAGCCGCAGTATCATCTACTTGTTGATATCCTTCACGTTCAATAATGGCTTCAATATCCTGTTCACCTGCCCAAAGTAAAGCGAAAATAGCGCGTGCATTGTTTAGAGAAATAGTTGCGTCATGTAATTTATTTAAAAGATGCGCCATGAGTTCCGCGGATATACGTGGGGTATTAAACGTTAAGCTCTCTTCATTTAGAGCGGCAGCATATTGTCCTTTCAACCAGTTAATAATCACTTTCTCAGAAGCACGACAGTGTGCTTTAATCGATTTGAAGAACTGATAAGCTGCTGGGGATGACAGAATAAAATTAATGTCTTCTTCATTTAGAGACGGTATATTTTTTAATTCAGCATGAATTTTATCAGGTAAATCCGGTAAATTATTTTTTACTTCCGCAATGAGAAATCGGGTGATTTGAATTGGTAATAAATCAGGATCTGGAAAATATCGGTAATCGTTTTCGTTTTCTTTACTACGCATCGGATGTGTCGTATGCGTGTCAGGATTATAAAGACGCGTTTCTTGGATTATTTTCTGACCACTTTCAAGGACATCCTGATGTCGTGCTTGTTCATAAGCGATGGCTTTCTCGATAAAACGAAATGAATTCAAATTCTTCAATTCAGTTCGTGTTCCTAATACAGAAGAGTTTTTAGGTTTTAAGGATAGATTAACGTCACAACGGAAACTTCCTTCTTGCATATTTCCATCACAAATCCCTAGAAATTGCACTAATTGATGTAGTTTTTTAAGGTAGCTTACGGCTTCATGGCTTGAAAACAAACAAGGAGCAGTGACTATTTCCAATAGGGGGGTGCCGGCACGATTAAGATCAATACCACTATAGCCCGAATGCACTCCATGCAATGATTTACCTGCATCTTCCTCCAAATGGGCGCGTACAATCAAAATATCTTTTTTGCTGCCGTCACTTAAAGTAATTGCTAATTTACCATTACTCACTATAGGTTTTTGAAATTGACTGATTTGATATCCTTTGGGCAAATCAGGATAAAAATAATTTTTGCGCTCAAAAACAGATTGATCATTAATGTCTGCTTGGATAGCTAAACCAAACTGAATTGCCATAATTACTGCTTCCTGATTCAACACCGGCAAAACCCCAGGAAATCCTGCATCGATAAAGCAGGTTTGAGAGTTAGGAGCAGAACCGAATGCAGTAGATGCGCCAGAAAAGAGCTTTGATTTTGTTTTTAGCTGAGCATGGACTTCAAGGCCAATGACTGTATCCCATTCCATAATTCACCTTTATTGCTTTGGACTGGCCAAATGCCAGTTGGTCTGTTGTTGATAATGATGGGCAATCTGGAGCAAACGACTTTCACCAAAATGTTTGCCCATGAGTTGCATTCCTATAGGTAACCCTTTAGCAAAGCCTGCGGGTATGGAAATCGCGGGAAGTCCAGCAAGATTAGCAGCGACAGTAAAAACGTCAGCCAAGTAATTTTGAATTGGATCAGCAACTTTTCCACCCAGTTTAAACGCACATGTTGGGGTTGTAGGGCCCAGGATAACATCAACAGATTTAAGTGTAGTAACAAATTCGTCCTGGATAAGACGACGAATTTTTTGTGCTTGTAAATAGTATGCATCATAATAACCCGATGAAAGTACGTGGGTACCCGTCAGAATTCGACGCTTCACTTCAATCCCAAAGCCTTCACTTCGTGTATTTCGAATCAGCTCTGTTAGTGTAGATGCATTGTCACTGCTATAGCCAAAGCGTAAGCCATCATAACGTGATAAGTTGGAGGAAGCTTCAGCACACGCAACTACATAGTAACAAGGTACCCATAAAGGTTGAAGCTCCAAATTCAAATGAATAATTTCAGCTCCCATCTGTTCAAAAACCTTAACTGCTTCGCGAATCGCTTGCTGTACTTCTTGTTCTACCTGCGGTTGAAAAAAACACGAAGGCAAACCAATTTTTAGTTTAGCAAGGGGGTTATTGAGTTCCGTATAATAATCGGGAATTGTGATCTCAACAGAAGTAGAGTCATGGGGATCAAAACCTGCCATAGCTTGCAGTACCAATGCAAGATCCTCAGCACTTCGAGCCAATGGACCTGCTTGATCCAGGCTGGATGCATAAGCAATCATGCCATAGCGGGAAATGAGTCCATAAGTGGGTTTAATACCACTAATTCCACATAAGGCAGCAGGTTGTCGTATTGAACCACCAGTGTCAGAACCTATAGCGAAAGGAACTAAGCCAGCCGCTACAGCAGCGGCTGAGCCTCCAGACGATCCACCTGGAACACGTTCTCTATCCCATGGATTTTTTACAGCACCAAAGTAACTGTTTTCATTGGAAGATCCCATGGCAAACTCATCCATATTGGTTTTACCAATCAGAATGGAACCTTGTTCGCGTAATTTACTGGATAAGGTTGCTTCATACGGGGATTGGAAATGCTCCAGCATTTTGGAAGCACAGGTGGTCGGCATCCGCTTGGTGCAAAATAAATCTTTCAACGCCATGGGGATACCCGTAAATGTTTTCCTATGGCCTTTTTTTAATTCGTGATCCGCTTTTTTTGCTTCAAGAAGCGCATGTTCTTCATCTATACTGATAAATGCATTTAAGTCTTTATGCTTTTGGATTTGCGTTAAATAATGTTGGGTTAATTCAACACTAGAAAGTTTGCCCTGATGTAAAGCCTGCGATAATTGTTTTAAGGATAAATTTTCCATGATTATTTACTCTGATCTATAACTTGAGGTACTAAATAAAGATCTTGCTCAAATTTGGGGGCGAGTGATTCTAATTCATTCAGGCAATTTTCTTCAGTAACCACATCAGTTCTTAAGCGTTGATTTAAAGCAAGAGGGTGAAAAAGTGGTTCTACTTCTTGGGTATTAACAGAACGTAGTTGGTCGACAAAATTCATTATTGCATTAATGTCTTCAATGAGTTTTGGTGAGTGTTCTAAATCTGTATCCAGATAGGCTAGGTGAGAAATCTTCTCTAAATCTTTTGCCGAGATGGTCATAAAAAAATACCTTAAAGAGTTAACATCTCATTATACCGATGATGTTATAACTAAAAAATATAATTATAGCCTGAAGTGCAAATATAAGTATTCTATTGCAACAATAGCTTTTCATGTCGTAATGCTTATTTATAGGGAAAAAATATTTTTCGTTTCATCATGTACTTGCTTTGTATGATTGGTTTTGCTTTTAAAAAAATCACTCACCAAAGCTTTGACACCTGGAGTAGGAGAGGCTGGTGGTTTGACAAGAAATTGATATCCCTGGATAGGAAGAAGTCCATTTTCAACCGTTCTTAACTCGCGCCCGTTGATGGTCATCGCCCCAAAATGAAACAATTCATTTTTGTTATCGACATAAACAGTATGATGATCTGTCGCATCGAAACACCTTACATCAGAAGCGATGCAAGTGAACCCTTTATGGTTTTGACTGGGCCCCAATTGTCCTTTTGTATTCAACCCACTGGCAATTAATGACTTATCATGAGTCATTATCAAACAACCTAAAGCAGTGGCCTTAATTTGTTCTGCTCTAATATCTGGTAATTTAGTCCAAGTATCAATAAACAAATTTTCTGGGTTTAATCCCAATAATCCGGATTCATTATTTCCGCATACATAGACTTCTCCTATTGTAGTTAAAAGAAGAGCATGATTATCAGACACTGAAATATTTGCAACGTCTAAGTTAGTCGGAGGTATGGGGGTCCATTCGGGTAAAAAGAGTGTAATGCGTCCAAATTGATAACTATTTAATTTATTACCCATTAACTCAAAAGGTTTACCGGATGAGTCGGTATAAAATAATGCGCTTGTATGATTTACAGTAAAAATAGTTTTTACCGATGGTACTTCTATAAGAGTGGGTACGTAATAGCTTGAGGTATTAGACTCTGGTTTTATTTGCTGTTCGTCATTTCTACCCATAGCAAAGACTTTACCAGACATACTTAATAGCATGGAGTGTGAAAATCCGCTTGAAATATGATTAATACGCTCTGGAAGAGGAGTTTCGGTTAATACACTAACTTGTTTGATATCTAAACCGAGTCCAAGTTGTCCTCGTGAATTACTTCCTATAGCTAAAACACGTCCTCGACTTAGAAGAATCAGAGTGAAGTCTTGCCCACAACTTATTTCTTTTATTTTTAACTCATCGTTTAAATAATTAGATGCTAAAGTATTAAATGCTTTGGACACATTTTTCAGTTTTTGTATTTCAATTAATGAGAGTTGATCAAGAATTTGAAATAAAACTTCTTGTGGAAGTTTCATCATATCCATGTGTTGCAATAGCTTTAGATTTAAACTAGGTATACCCATAAAATGTACTCCAAGTATCTTGTTACAGGTATGCCATAGTTCAAACTAAACTTTATAAGTTTTTTGGCTTTCTGCAGAAAATGAATGTTCCTCATTTTCGTTTAAAAAATCAACAATTTTTTTCAAAACATCCAGGTTTGTTGGATTGATGGTCTCATTAGACTGAATTAAATCATGTTTTTTGAGATATGAGAGCCAAAACCCCTTTGATTTATCAAATGCAGGTAATAAAGAGGATAAGGATTCTTCATTTTTATTAAATGAAACACCTTTCCATATGAAGTTGTTCGAATTTCTCTCAATACACCGTGCAAATACTGATTGAGTCGCTATTTTTATTGCTGTTTCAGGGGTAAGCTCGTTATTTCTTACTTGAGTACTTAATAGGTTAAGTAAATCGAGTTTTACACAGTTCTTCGATGTATTTTGTATAAATTCTTTTGAACAATCTAAAAATGTGATGGCAACTTGTTGTTTTCTATCCAGCTTTTCAGGCTGATTTGTTTTAGAAGTGCAAAAGAAGTTTCCTCTTGTAGAAGATGCTTTTGTTAGCTGTTGGATAAAAGACATACTTGAAACAGCGGTATCTTCTGCTTTGCTGTGCTTAACTTCCTGTGAGTCATAGCAACAAACCAAATTGCTTGTCATATCGGGATATGGGTAGTTACTCATCAAAAAGGCGCCATAACCTAGTTTGGTAAAGCCCATAACTACAGCCCATGGATCTACGATGGTGCATTGAGATAAATCTGTTAAGTTATCTGAATTATGATCGAGAAGAAGATATGTATGAGAGCCTAAGTCGTTTTGATGACTTACCATCTTGATATGTATAGGAGGTAATAGCCCTTTTTCTATTGCAACTAATAAATGATCGGCTGCTAACTGAGCAAATGTATGACATGCACCCATCCCCATACTTCGTACTGTGTTCGCTGTTTTGGCAATCGAGCTTCGATCATAGCTTACAAGAGCCCCTCCTAATCCAATAACAGGTGGACCTTTAATATTTTGTTTTGATTTTGCCAAAACAGTTTCTCTTGCAGATGGTTCAATGCATTGATCAAATCTGGCCGCATCCAGGGAGCCATATTGACCGAGATTTAAATGCCATAATTGAGTAGTTACTGGCGAGGCAATAAAAATGCTTGGATTGTGTTGACGGTTGATTGAGGGCAATTGACTAAACAACGGATCATTTATCACTAACTCAAGGACTTGTAATTCAAAAGAAGATAATTTTTTGATGTTATCGTTAATGTATTTTTGCGGATTATTTAAAAATAATTGCAATTTTTCGTCAGTGTCAATTATTTTAAAAAAGTGAGGCATAGTTAATGAGAACGCAGAGTATTCAAACATTTCGCTGGAAATAATTTTTATTAATTCCATTATCAAACTTTCAAGGGTTCTATCCTTGTTTTTTAAGAGCTTTAACAACTCTTCTCGAGACTCTTCGTATTCAAGACCTTCATAAACCTCTAGAACCAATTGTTTTACTTTTTCTGCCTCATAATCGCCATCAGCGTAGCACCGTTTTTTTATACGTTGAAGAAGCGATTCATTAAAATCGCTCAACTCTTTAATTTTTAATGTATTAAATTCGCTTTTTAATTTTAAAATTTTCGAATTGGGACTTTGTGTCGTAGTGACAGATTCATATTTGGTTTTCATGCTAAACAATTCAAAATAATAAGGCTCAAAGCCAACTATAAAGTGTATTTATTAAGGAAAAATTACTGATTTATTAAGGATTTATTAACTAAAATGGAAATTTCAATAGTTACAACGACTTGCGATAAAATATACAAAGTGAAAAAAATACAATCAATTGTGTTCTATGTTGTTTTCAAGGCGTTGGCCCAGTTTTAAAGATAAAATTAAAAGAATATGTAATCCATTTTTATTGATAAAATTTATGGTTTTAAAGGTATAAAAATGAGTCGTTAATTTATAGGGACCTAATTTTAGTAGGAACGCTATTAATAGCTTGGATGAACTGAGAAAAATCCGGGAAGCAAGGTTTCTGCTTGCCCAGATTAATAAAAACGATGCATTACTTTTTCAGGTAAGGGAACTCATCATTCAATAGTTGAATTACATTGTCTAATTGGTCCTTACTTTTTACGATAAGAAGTACGGTATCATCGCCAGCAATTGTGCCTAATATACCTGTGTTTTGGGTACTCTGAAGAGAATACGAAACAAATTTTCGGTCAATAAAAAACGCTAAGCTATTCGCATTCCCGGGATGTGTATGAAGTACAATAAGTCCATAATCTGATATTTGCATGTTCAATACCAAAGGCAGGTTGGGCATACTGAAATCCACTACTTGGTAAGTACCGCCTATTTTGGCAATTTTTAATTTTTTCAATCTTCGCGATAGAGTTGCCTGGGGGATAGTGAAACCTCGTTCCTTTAAGCTATTTTGTAAATCAATTTGTTCTGCAATTTTCTCTGTTTGCACAATATTTAATATATGCCCATCTAGAGCAGCATCTTGACTCATTCATATCTCCGCTTATTTATGATTAAGTGAATACAAAACCATTTTAAATGAAATTATATTCAAAATCTCTTGACAGAGCAAGTTGAGGTTGATAAATTTGAAAAACGCATAAAAACTGGATTTATATTCAATGAAACATATATTTTTTATTTTTTTAGCCGGTCTTGCCCTGTTGGTTTCTCTTTGTTATGCCAAGGTGTCTGAGGATAATATTCAGTATATTCATTTTGCTGTGGCGGCAGAATATCCACCTTTTGAATATAATGATCATGGTAAAATCAAAGGATTTGATGTAGATCTCGCGCGTTTGATTGCAAAAAAACTTGGAAAGGATGCATTTTTTGACACCATGCAATTCAGCAGTATTTTACCTGCCTTAAGCTCGGGACAGGTTGATGCAGCAATTTCTACGATTACCATTACCGAACAGAGAAAAAAGAATTTTGATTTTACCGAACCTTATTATTTCGAAAGTATGGCGGCTGTTTTTCCTGAAGAAAAGCCGATTAACGATGTGTCACAATTAGCGGATAAGAAAATAGCGGTGCAACTAGGTAGTACGATGGAAATTTGGTTAAAAAAGAATATGCCAAATGTCAAACTTCTAGTAATGGATAATAATAATCAAACTATCGCTGCTCTAAAAGCTGGTCATGTAGATTTGGTCCTGGTTGATGGAGTTCAAGGTGCAGTATTTAGTAAAAAAAATCCTGGATTAGCCTTTGCTGTTATAGCTAAATCAGCCGATGGTTATGGTCTAGCACTAAAAAAGAATTCTAAATTAACTCAAAAAATAAATCATGTTTTGCACGAACTGGAACAAAGTGGTGAGTTGGCTGCACTCAAGAAGAAATGGCTGGAGGACACAAAATGGAAGAGTTAAAACAAAATGTTCTTTATATTGGTGAGGGAACTTTAGTTACTTTGGTACTGTTAGCTGGTGGTTTATTGATAGGGACTTTACTGGGAACTTTAATGGCGTTACTACGATATCAAGGGATTATGAAGCCTATAATAAATGGATTTATTTCGGTAATGAGAGGAACTCCAGTAATTCTGCAACTTAGTTTTATTTATTTTGCTGTACCTGCATTAATCGGTGTCAAAGCCAATATTTTAGTGGCAGGACTTTTAACTTTCGGCTTGAACAGTTCAGCATATATTGCAGAAATACTGAGATCAGGAATAGAGCATTTGCCTAAAGGCCAGTTTGAAGCAGCAAAAACGTTACAAATCCCTAGCTTTTATTTGTGGAAAGATATTGTTTTACCTCAAGTGGTTAAAAATATTTTTCCTGCATTCATTAATGAAATGATTGCTTTGCTGAAAGAAACTGCATTGATCGCGACTATAGGGGGAATGGATTTGATGCGTAGGGCGCAATCAGTTGCCGCAGAGCAGTTTACCTATTTTGTCCCTTTGTGCATTGCAGGTTGTTTTTACTACGGTATGGTTCTCTTGATTGAGTTCCTAGGAAAAAAATTGGAACAAAGGAGGCTGTATGTTAGCCATTAACCAAGCGAGTAAATATTTTGGTGCTCTACCTGTATTAAATAATGTCAGCATAAAAGTACAAGCTCATACGGTACTGGGTTTAGCAGGACCTTCGGGAGGCGGAAAATCCACGTTGCTGCGTTGTATACAGCAACTAGAAACTTTGGATTCAGGCACAATTGAGGTAGCCGGTCATAGTGGTTTTATGTTTCAGGATTTTCAGCTTTTTCCACACATGACAGTGATGCAAAATTTGGTGTATGCACCTCGTTTACAAAACAAAACAATAAATCATGAAGAACAAGCACAGGCTTTACTTCTGAGTTTAGGCATTAGTGATAAAGCCTCTGCTTATCCTCATCAGTTATCTGGAGGACAAAAACAACGCGTTGCTTTAGCACGAAGTTTAATGATGAAACCTAATTTATTACTTTGTGATGAGCCTACATCTGGCCTGGATCTGGCAACAATTGATGAAGTGATTATCTTATTAAATTCAGTGAAGTCTTTAGGAGTTACAATGGTTATTGCGTCCCATGATCTCGATTTTCTCAGTAAAATATCAGATCGCTTGGTTGTTCTAAAAGGGGGGCAGTTAGTTGCAGATGTAATACCTAAGGAATTGGCTGAACCTATTTTACATTTAAAACAATACTATCAGGAGTAAACCATGACTGAATCGATTAAAAAAATTGTCCTTGCCTATTCAGGAGGCCTGGATACTTCAGTAATGATTCCATGGCTTAAAGAGCATTACCAGCAAGCAGAAATCATCGCCATGGTTTGTGATTTAGGACAAAGTGAAGATTTGGAGGCCATTAAAGAAAAGGCTTTAAAAAGTGGGGCTTCAAAAGCCTATGTGATGAATGTACAAGATGAATTTGTGAGTGAGTATTTATGGCGCTTAGTCAAAGCGGGAGCGCTTTATGAAAATCAATATGTTTTAGGTACGATTTCACGACCTTTAATCGCCCAAAAATTAGTTGAAATTGCAATGCTGGAAAAGGCAGATGCTATTGCCCATGGGGCTACTGGAAAAGGTAATGATCAGGTTCGCTTTGAATACACGGTAAAAGCTTTAGCTCCTGAGCTCAAAATTATCGCACCATGGAGATCTTGGAAGATTAAGTCAAGGCAAGAGGCGATTGAATATGCGAAAGCGCATGGAATTGAGGTACCAGTAACGCCTAAATCTCCTTATTCTCGTGATCATAATCTTTGGTACATTTCACATGAAGGGGGCGTTCTAGAAGATCCAACACAACCTCAACCTGACGATTTATTGCTGATGACTACATCTTTGAAGCAATCACCAAATCATTCAGAGTTAGTGAGCATTGAGTTTAAGCAGGGTGTGCCTGTCGCTCTGAACGCAAAAAAAATGAGTTCGGTGGAGCTACTTAAAGAACTCAATAAAATTGCTGGCTCTCATGGAATTGGAGTGGCGGATATTGTTGAAAACCGATTAGTGGGAATGAAAATCAGAGGCATCTATGAAGCACCTGCAGCGGCAGTTCTTTATAAAGCACATCAGATGCTCGAAAGTTTATGCCTTGATCGTGCAACGTTACATTTAAAACAATCTTTACAACAAACTTATGCCAATATTGTTTATGAGGGACGATGGTTTTCTCAAGCCAAAAATGCATTGGATGCGTTGATTGATGTGACCCAAGAGCATATGACTGGAACCGTCAGTGTGCAGTTATATAAAGGGAACATAATACCTCATGGAATGCATTCGCCATTTAGTTTGCATGATCCTGCTTTGGCGACCTTTGAAGAGGATGAAGTTTATAATCAACAGGATGCTGAGGGATTCATCAATTTATTCTCTTTATCAGCGCAAGTGTATGGCAAGGTACATAAAGGAGAGAAATAATGACGCATAAAACATGGGGAGGGCGGTTTAAGAAGGAACTCGATCCTAGAGTCATGCATTTTAATGCTTCTCTGTCTTTTGATAAGGTGCTCTATGCCCATGATATAGTGGGCAGTCAAGCGCATGCTAAAATGCTTGCACGACAAGGGATTATTTCTGACAGTGATGCCGATTTGATTTGTAATGGATTGAACGAAATAAGTCATGAAATCGAACGGGGTGTCCATGAATTTGATGCATCTAGTGAAGATATTCATATGTTTGTAGAACAATTGTTAATTACTAAAATTGGTGAAGTTGGAAAAAAGCTGCATACAGGCCGCAGCCGTAATGATCAAGTTGCTCTGGACTTAAGATTGTACTCCCGTGATGCTGGGTTACATATTAATACGCTTCTCCAAAATTTAAACCAGATTCTGGAAGAGCTATCTAGACTCCATGCTGATGATAAAATCCCAGGGTATACGCATTTACAACAAGCTCAACCCATTTATTTAGGACATTTTTTTGGTGCCTATTTAGCAATGTTTCAACGTGATTTAGAGCGCTTGCAGGAATGGCAGGCGCGAATGAATCGTTCTCCTTTAGGTGCTGGGGCTTTAGCAGGAAGCACTTTACCTTTGGATCGTAAGTGGGTGGCAGAAACTCTGGGTTTTGATGGGGTGATTGAGAATACTCTGGACGCAGTAAGCGATCGAGATTTTATCATTGAATTTTGTGCTACTGCTTCAATCATTATGATGCATTTGTCACGTTTGGCTGAGGATTTAATTCTTTGGGCAACACAAGAGTTTGGTTTCATTACTCTTGATGACTCTTTTGCAACGGGTTCATCCTTGATGCCTAATAAGAAAAATCCCGATGTCTTGGAGTTAATTAGAGGTAAAAGTGGTAGAGTTTTTGGGCATTTAATGGGTATTTTAACTGTAATGAAAGGGTTACCCCTTGCGTATAACAAAGACATGCAAGAAGACAAAGAATGTTTGTTTGATACAGTAAATACGTTGGCTGTTTGTTTGGATATCATCACTCCTTTTCTGGGGAGCGTGCAATTCAATACCAAGTTAATGGAACAAAAAGCCAACGGTGGCTATTTGAATGCCACTGCGATATTAGAGTCTTTGGTATTACAAGGAGTGCCTTTTAGGGATGCACATCATCAGGTAGGTTTGTGGGTTCAGGCCGCAATTGATAAAAATTGCTCTCTTGATGAGATTATTAAAAACAACAGTTTGTAGTGTTTAACACGGGTGTTGTATCGTTCTGAATATAGCGCAACCATTATGTTTTTTCCCTTCCCCCTTGGGGAGAATGTGCCCTTCAGTTGGATGAGGGGCGATGATGGATGAATAATTGCCCTCACCCTAGCCCTCTCCCATTATTGGGAGAGGGTATTTCATAATAACTAAGCTTCATCCTATCTACGAGCTTCTTGCAGAACACCATTTTTAAAGTAGAATGACATGTACACCATATTATTCTATCGAGTTAGTTATTCATGTTGCATTACAAAACCCAAGGGGGCGTTGAAGTCGAGTGTTCTCAAATTACCCTAGATTATCAACAGGGTATAGAGAATCTTCTTGAACATTTAGATTCACAAAGAGGGGCCTTATTTGCTTCAAGTTTTGAATATCCAGGACGCTATACATGCTGGGATATAGGTTTTTATAATCCGCCCTTAGCTTTTATTTGCAAGCAGAATCTAATTCAAATTGATGCTTTAAATCAACGTGGTAAAATCCTTTTAAAGTTTATTAGTCCATTATTGGAACATGAACAGTTTTTAGAGCTCGTATCGCACAGTGATGCAGTACTCCAAGTTAAAATCCAATCTTCAAGTGAAGTCTTTAGTGAAGAAGAGCGTAGCCATCAACCCTCTGTATTTACAGTAATTCGTCTGATACTGGCCTTTTTTAAACTAGAAGATGAGTCTTATTTGGGGTTGTATGGCGCTTTTGGTTTTGATTTGATTTTTCAATTTGAGGATTTACCAAAACATAAACAAAGAGAACTATCCCAACGTGATATGGTTCTTTATTTACCTGATGAAATTTATGTAGTGAACCATCGCAAAGAAGAAGCACTTCTTCTTCGTTATGATTTCCAATTTCAAGGTCAATCAACGAAATCATTTAAGAGGGATGGTGCATCTGCAGCATACCAATCACCAAATAAACCTGAAAAAGTATGCGATCATTTACCCGGAGAGTACGCCCAGGTTGTAAATAAAGCTAAAGAGCGTTTTGCGTGTGGTGATTTGTTTGAAGTAGTTCCAAGTCAGACTTTTTACACTCATTATGAGGAGCAACCCTCAGCTTTATTCAAGCAAATGCGTCAATTAAATCCATCTCCTTATGGTTTTTTTATTAACTTAGGTGATGGAGAGTATTTGGTTGGTGCATCTCCAGAAATGTATGTGCGGGTCCAAGGAAAAAGAGTAGAAACTTGCCCAATTTCTGGAACTATTAAACGTGGTGCAGATGCAATTGAGGATGCGGAGAACATACAGATCTTGTTGGATTCAAAAAAAGAAGAATCTGAATTAACTATGTGTACTGATGTAGATAGAAATGATAAGTCGCGTATTTGTGAAGCGGGATCTGTAAAAGTAATAGGTCGCAGACAAATTGAAATGTATTCTCGAGTGATTCATACCGTAGACCACGTTGAAGGCACTTTGAGAGAAAATTTTGATGCGGTTGATGCTTTTTTAACTCATATGTGGGTCGTTACTGTGACTGGTGCGCCTAAAATTTGGGCTCTTAATTTTATTGAGGAACATGAAAAATCTCCTCGTAAATGGTATGCAGGTGCTGTAGGTTGGTTTGGTTTTAATGGAAATTTAAATACAGGCTTGATTTTAAGAACTGTGCGTATAGAGAAAGGTGTGGCCGAAATTCGAGTAGGAGCCACCTTGCTTTATGATTCAGTTCCCGAATCTGAAGAGCAAGAGACCCGCTTAAAAGCATCTGCTTTTTTAGATATGCTGCAAAAACGTGGAATCAATCCTCCGCGCACTACAGAACATTTCCCATTAACGGGAAAAGGCAAGCAGGTATTACTAATTGATCACCAGGATTCTTTTGTGCATACTCTGGCGAACTACCTCCGTCAAACCGGGGCGGAAGTAAGTACCGTTCGTTTTGATAAAGCCTTACAGTATTTACAAAATCAAAAATATGATCTTGTCGTTTTATCTCCAGGGCCTGGAAAACCAAGTGATTTCAATTTATCCCAAACAATCGAAACTGTTGTTTCACTGGGTATACCTCTATTTGGGGTATGTTTGGGCTTGCAAGGAATTGTTGAGCATTTTGGTGGGATTTTGGATATTTTAACGTATCCCATGCACGGTAAACCATCAATCATCAACGTGATAGATAAACCAGAATTATTTTCTGGCCTGGAAGCCAGTTTTAAAGCGGGAAGGTATCACTCCCTTTATGCACGATTGAATGCAGTGCCGAAAGAATTAAAAGTTACTGCTATGAGTGATGATGGTGTTGTGATGGCCATTTCGCATCAGCAATTGCCCATTCACGCAGTTCAATTTCATCCTGAAACTATATTGTCTTTAGTTAATCAAGCAGGGCTAAAAATTATTAACAATTTGATGGGGATGGTTTAAGACAATGCGCAATAAGATATTGATGCTTTATGCTGTATCTTTTGTTTTGGGTATTGTGGTTGGTCTTGTCGGGTCAACATTTCGATTATCAATCGACATACTTGGTAACTTATTGAATAATTTTTTTCAGTTTCTTAGTCTTCATGGATGGCCAGCTGGTTTGATTTCGGGGTTGGTATCTATGGTTATGGTTTATGCTGCCTATTTTGCTGTAAAGCATTATGCTCCTCAAGCATCGGGAAGTGGTGTTCCTGAGATTGAGGGCACTTTGCTTCATTTAAAAACCATATTTTGGCGTCGATTATTACCTGTAAAATTCTTTTTTGGAATTTTAGCACTTTCTGCCCAGATGATTTTGGGGCGAGAGGGGCCCACAATTCATATAGGTGGTGGTTTGGGGGAAATGCTCGGAGGCTTATTTAACCTGACCCGACGTAGAAAGGACAGTTTGATTGCTTCAGGAGCTGCTGCGGGCTTAGCTGTTGCATTTAATGCTCCTTTAGCAGGAGTCATTTTTGTCATGGAAGAAATGCGCAATCAATTCAATTATTCTTTTACCAGTTTCAGTATGGTAGTTATTTGTTGCCTTACCGCTACAGTTATTCTTGATTTAATCATTGGTTCTCAACCAACGATTCCAATGGATGTATTTGAGTTTCCTCATCTTGATTCGTTATGGTTGTTTGCTCTATTTGGCATTGTGGTGGGTTTTGTAGGACTATTATTTAATCTCTCTTTGATGAAAACCCTAACTCTGCTGGATAAACTGACTTCAAAACAAAAATCATGTTACGTCCTTATCGTAGGGTTTTTGATTGGTGTCTTAGCAGTTTATCATCCAGCCGCCGTTGGTGGTGGAATGCATATCATTCACCAGGCGTTAACCTTGTCACCTGGATTTGGCCTTTTATGCTTTCTTTTAGTAGTACGATTTATAGGAACGATGGCATGCTATGGAACATCGGTTCCAGGAGGAATTTTTGCTCCTATCCTTGCCATAGGAACTCTTCTTGGTTTGGCCATATTCCATATTTTAGAATTTTTACATATTGATTTATTAACCCAACCAGGGATGTTTGCAGTTGCCGGAATGGCTGCACTTTTTGCTTCATCAACCCGCGCTCCAATAACCGGAGCAGTATTGGTAGTGGAAATGACTCATAATTATTATCTAATTTTTCCAGTGATGATGGCATGTATTACCGCAACTATTGTGTTACAGCTTACTCCGAATGGACCGATTTATGAGCAATTATTAAATCGCGCTCTTCGTTTGGATGCTAAGAAGTTAAATAAATAATGAAGTTATTGACGAAATTGTAGGCTGGATGAAACGAAGTAGAATTAAGGGCGATCTTGTGTATTCGAAAACCCGGGTTCTGCGTCGCTTCACCCGGCTCCACTGTTACAATATATAAGCTTAAAAAATCAATCTATATGCACGACAATTTTTCCGAAATGAGTACCTGATTCCATATGTTGGTGCGCTGCTTCAATTTGCTCCAGCTTAAACTCTGAGTCAATGATGGGAGTTAATTTTTTTGCCCTAAGATCTGCATCCCATGCGTTATGCGCTTCGTTCCACAGTTTGTTTTTTTCTTCAAGAGATTGGGAGCGGAGCACAAAGCCAATAATTTGCAATCTTTTACGCATAATCAGAGCGAGATTGCATTCCACTCTGCTTCCTTTGATGCACGCGATCTGGATGAGTTTGCTTTTAGGTTTTAGTAAGTGCAGATGTTTATCAAAATAATCACCACCTACAAAATCAATGATTAAATCTACACTATGATCCTCAATTAAGTCTTCAAAATCTTGCTTACGGTAATTGATGACTTGATCGGCGCCGAGTTTGTGCGCCTTTTCCAATTTGTCATCAGTTCCTACCGTAGTAATAACATGTGCATGACTTAATTTTGCCATTTGAATTGCCAATGAAGAGATACCACTTCCTGCTCCATGAATCAGTAAGGTTTGTCCTGATTTAAGCTTTCCTAGATCAAACAAAGTGGCATACACGGTGGTTAATGATTCAGGAAGTGCCGCAGCAAGCGCGTAACTCCAAGAATCAGGAACATGATGAGCTAGAGAGGCTTCAACAGGACAAAACTCAGCATAGGCACCACTACCAACTAATCCATAAACCTTATCGCCAGGTTTAAATTGAGTTATATTTGGCCCGACTTCAACTACTTCTCCAGCAACCTCTAAGCCAAGAACCTCAGACTCACCAGTGGGTGGTGGGTATTTACCATAACGTTGCATAATATCAGCTCGATTGAGGGCTGTTGCTTTAACGTGAACTAAAATTTGCGACTTACTGCATTCAGGTTTAGGACCGTTTTCAATGATCAATCGATTGTGTGGTCCAGGATTTTCTATGTGTACGTAGCGCAAAATATTTTCCTTGATTAACGATTAATTGGAGCCCTGGTTTGTCCAGCGGAACCAAGGAGTTTTAGTAACCGAGCATTCCTTGATTGCACTGTGCTGTACTCAGGCTATTTTTACTACTTTACTTAAACATCCATACCTATATAATGCTTATACAGACCCTCTTATATATTGGGCAATGGCTAAATTCAATCACCAACGTCTTTCTGCTTGGCTTTTTATAGTTCCACAACTTGTTGTTACCCTGATGTTTTTTATTTGGCCTGCATGTAATGCATTGTTGCAGTCCTTTTTTTATACGGATGCTTTTGGCCTCCATAAAAAATTTGCAGGATTTTCCAATTTCGTGGATCTTTTTCTCGATCCGAGCTACGGCAAAGCAATAGGGGTAACCTTTATTATTGCGATTAGCGTGACTTTTTTCACGATGAGTTTAGGGCTCTTTATGGCCATATTAGTGAATAATAGAGGTAGGACGCAAGGGGTTTATAAATCTTTATTAATTTGGCCTTATGCCATAGCTCCTGCAGTAGCAGCAATTTTGTGGCGTTTTTTATGTCATCCTACCTTAGGATGGTTGACCCATATTTTACAGTCCTTAGGGATTGATTTTGATTATGTGAATAACGTCAACCAAGCATTTGCTGTGGTAATTCTTACAGCAAGTTGGCAGCAATTCAGTTATAATTTTTTATTTTATCTCGCTGCACTTAAAGCAGTTCCTTCTTCTTTAATTGATGCAGCAATTATCGATGGTGCTTCTGGATGGCAACGCTTTTGGCAAATTATTGTTCCACTTTTATCACCAACTACTTTTTTCCTGTTCATTATGAATTTGATGTATGGTTTTTTTGATACGTTTGGCATTATTCAAGTGATGACGCATGGCGGCCCTGGTAATAGTACGACAAATTTAATTTATAAAGTCTATCAGGATGGGTTTGAAGGAATGGATTTGGGAAGTTCCTCAGCCCAATCGGTATTGCTAATGTTTATTGTCATCATTGTTTCTTTAGTGCAATTTAAATACCTCGAAAAAAAGGTTCATTACGCATGAAATCATATGTCGCTCGTATTTTATCACATGGATTTTTATGTTTTTTTGTTTTTTTGATGTTGTTGCCTGTTTATTTGGCATTTGTTGCTGCCAGTAATGAAGGCAGCGTCATGATGCAGTCTCATATTCCTATAGTTCCAGGTTCTTTATTATTCCAAAATTTAAAGGCCGTGATGACACAAGGATTGTCAGTTACAGGTGGGGAACCTATTACCTCCATGTTATTGAACAGTTTTTTTATGGCTATGGCCATTGCTGTGGGGAAGATTATTTTTGCCCTAGGTTCGGCATTTGCTTTAGTTTATTTCGATTTTCCTTTTAAAAAATTATGTTTTGCCTTAATTTTTACTACCATGATGTTGCCCATAGAAGTCAGAATCGTACCTACATTTCAGGTGGTTGCTTCTTTTGGATTATTAAATTCCTTTACCGGATTAACGTTACCTCTATTTGTGTCTGCAACAGGAACTTTCTTGTTTCGGCAATTTTTCAAAACCATACCTCCTGAGCTTGTTGATGCAGCAAAACTAGATGGAGCAGGGGCCGTCCGTTTCTTTTTTGATATTGTTTTACCTTTATCTAAAACTCAAATTGCATCATTATTCGTTATTTTGTTCGTGTACGGTTGGAATCAGTATCTTTGGCCATTAGTGATTACTACTGAAACAAAAATGGCAACAGTAGTTATGGGCATTCGTTATTTAGCAGGAGTGGCAGATCAAGTTCCACAATGGCATTACATTATGGCTGTTGCATTGATTGCTTTGATTCCACCTTGTATGGTGGTGATGTTAATGCAGCGCTGGTTTGAAAAAGGGTTAAAATAAGCATGGCAACAGTCAGTCTAATTGAAGTTTCGAAGAGTGTTGGATCAACATCGATTCTGAATAACATAAACGTTAGCATTAAAAAAGGCGAGTTTATGGTAATTGTTGGCCCTTCTGGATGTGGAAAAACTACTTTATTACGTTTAATTGCAGGTCTGGATGATATAACTTCTGGATCCATTGAAATTAATAATCAATGTGTTAATGAGATACCTGCAGCAAAAAGAGATATGGCTATGGTTTTTCAAAACTATGCGCTTTATCCTCATATGACCGTATTCGATAATATGGCGTATGGATTAAAAATGAGGCGTTTTAAAAAAGAAGAGATTAAACGCCGAGTACATGAAGCAGCACAATTATTGCATTTAACCCCTTATTTAGAGCGAAACCCCCAATCACTTTCTGGAGGACAAAAGCAAAGAGTTTCCATGGGAAGGGCTATGGTGCGCTCACCAGCAGTTTTCTTATTTGATGAGCCCTTATCGAACCTTGACGCAAAATTGCGAACAGAAATGCGTCATGAAATTCGCCGCTTACACCAACAACTAAATACTACCAGTCTCTATGTAACACATGATCAAACGGAAGCAATGACCATGGCGGAACGTGTTATGGTACTTAATCAAGGTATTGTTGAGCAGATAGGAACTCCCCAGGAACTGTATCAAAAACCAGCTACTTTATTTGTGGCAGGATTTACAGGACAATATCCTATGAACTTAATATCTGGTAGTTATGATAAATCGAGCCACACTGTACATACAGATTACGGGGTTCATTATCCAGTTCCTGAGCTAGTGCAAAATCTTGAAGATAGAGATGAATTAGTTCTGGCGATTCGAGCTGAGCATGTTTTGCTTTGTTCTGAAAATAATCCGCAAGCCATCCCAATCGATGTTGAGTTTGTAGATGATATGGGGGCAGATAAGCTCGTACATGCAAAATGCATCAAAAACGATCGAGCCCTTAATTTGCGTGTTGCTGCGGATCAACCCATCCCAAGTGGACAACTGTGGGTGGAGCTACCTAAAATTAAGTTACATCTTTTTCATAGTAAATCTGGAAAACGTATTGGAGAATGGCGTGAGTAAAGAAAAAAACGAATTAAAACCAATTGATACTCCGGTTTATCGCTATTGGTCTGCATTATATATGTCTTTCTATTCACGCCTTCTTTATGTAGATGTTGGAAAACGGTGGAGGGGACTAGGTATTTTTTATTTTTTGTTGGCTATTGCCGTATTTTCTATCCCATTTGCTGTGAGAATGAGTTTCAGTTTAGATCAATCTTTTAGAGAACAAATTACCGATCCTCTATCAAAAATCCCTGTTTTTTATATACAAAATGGCGAAGTATTTCTTAATAAGCCGATGCCATATTTTGTCAAGAATGACAAAGGTGAAGTAGTTGTGATTATTGATACTACTGACAAAATCAATGATTTTACTACGAATTACCCTTATCTTACGATTTTGATTAATAAAAATAAAATTTCTTTGAAAGTGCCAAGCCTTACTTTGTTTAATATGCCTGAATCAAAGCCAAGCAGAGGGGCTCCTATAGTGCAATCCTTTGATAAAGGAACAAATGTGGTGTTTGATGGTAAAAAGTATGCGGAAAATAGTTCAATACAAAAACTGAAATTTTTCTCAGAACTATTGATTTATCCTATGGTTGTAGCTATGTTTTTTTCTATGTTTTTAGTTATTTTCCTTGTATTAGGATTTTTAGGGCAAGTTTTTTCGAACGTATTCTTTTCATTTAATGTAAGATTTGCCCAATCATGTAGACTTTTGGCTGTTGCTTCAACTCCTATGTTATTAGTCTTGTTCATTTTGTTAATTTTTAATTTTCTTTTTCCAGGTTCAGGCTTCATTTTATCTGCATTACTTGTCATATATTACAGTTTTTCCCTGTATTCTTTACGCGCAGAAAGCAGAAGAGTTGCTCGATTATAAGGTGATAATAGATTGTTAAACCAACTTTGAATTGAGGTCAAATTTGTTTCGAAAATTTTAATTAGAATTTTTATATGGGGTATAGACAATTGGTGACATCATGAAAGAGTTGATTCATTTTGCACATGGAAATGGCTTTCCCGCTTTATGTTATAAGCAAATGCTAAATCATCTCGAGAACGAATTTGATTACTGTTACATTGACAGGATAGGCCATGACCCTTTATTCCCAGTTAGTGAAAATTGGCACAATTTAATATCAGAAGTACTAAGCAGCATTAAAAAGCAAGCCAATCGTCCTGTTATTGCTGTTGGACACTCTTTGGGTGGTGTTCTAAGTTTATTGGCGGCGATCGAGCAACCTGAATTATTCAAAGCGGTAATTATGCTGGATTCCCCTTTAATTGGTACTTTTAAATCAAGTATGGTTCGATTGGCAAAAGCCCTGGGTATTATTGATCGAATTACTCCTGCATTTAGAACCCGAGGACGTAGGATGTATTGGAAAGATCATGATCAATTAATGGATTATTTAAAGACGAGAGATTTATTTAAGACTTTTACAGATGCGTGTTTAAATGATTACATTACCTACGGTTTAGAGTATAAAGATGATGGTTATTATTTGCGCTTTGATAGACATATTGAATATCAAATTTATCGCACTATCCCACATGTCATTCCACATTTTGAAGGTAAGTTATTAATTCCAGCAGCATTAATTTATGGTGACAAAAGTACTGTGGTTGGTAAAATGGATGTGCGCTATATGAAAAAATATTTTAATGTGACAAGCATTAAAACCAAAGGGACCCATTTATTTCCCATGGAGCACCCGGATGTCGTGGCAAAACAGATTATAAAAATTGTGTCTGGTTTAAACTGAAATAGTACTTGGGGTCAGAAGACCCAAAATAATTAAGGAGAATAATGTGCTACATGCTATTTTAACGCTCATGGTTATTGGAGCTGCAGGGATATTGCTTACCAGGCAGGCCGCAATTTCAGTGTGGGCTATTAGCTTTGCTCTATTTACTGCTCTTGTCTTTGCTTATGGTTCTCCGGGGTTGGTGACTCAAATAATACTTGTTTTGATTGAGCTGATTTTAATTGCGGGTGCAATAAAGCCTTTAAGACGAATATTATTATCCAAATATTTTTTTAAAACGGTAAGTAAAGCTATGCCTGCTATGTCAGCAACTGAGCGAGAGGCTTTGGAAGCTGGTACTGTAAGTTGGGAAGGTGATCTATTTAGTGGCGCCCCCGATTTTTCCATACTGAGAAATGCCCCCACTGTTCGATTGACTGATGAAGAACAAGCTTTTCTTGATGGCCCTGTAAATACTCTATGTTCTATGATCGATGACTGGGATGTAACTCACAATCTTACTGATTTGCCTCCAGAAATCTGGCAATTTATTAAAGAAAATCGATTCTTAGGCATGATCATTCCGAAGCGTTATGGCGGTCTTGAGTTTTCTGCTACTGCACAAATGTCGATTTTAGTTAAAATCTATGGTCGTTCAATAACCGCTGCTACAACGATTTCTGTACCTAATTCACTAGGCCCAGGTGAGTTATTGCTTAAATATGGAACGGAAGAACAAAAAAATTATTATTTGCCACGATTGGCTGATGGACGAGAAATTCCATGTTTTGCTTTGACTGGACCTAATGCTGGCTCTGATGCAGCATCAATCCCAGATAAAGGGATAGTATGCCATCAAGAAGTGAATGGTGAAAAAGTATTGGGTATCCGATTAAATTGGGATAAGCGTTATATTACTTTATGCCCTGCAGCGACAGTAATTGGATTAGCATTTAGACTATTTGACCCAGATAATTTATTAGGTAAAAGTGAAGATATAGGTATTAGTTGTGCATTGATACCTGCAAATACCCCAGGTATTAAAAAGGGTCGCCGCCATTTTCCATTAAATACCGGATTTTTGAATGGTCCAACTCAAGGCAAAGATGTATTTATTCCAATGGACTACCTTATCGGTGGAGTGGCCATGGCTGGATGTGGTTGGCGCATGTTAATGGAGTGTTTGAGTGCTGGTAGAGCAATATCCTTACCTTCGAGCGCGAACGGTGGTGCACAAGCAGCTGCTCTAGCCTCCGGAGCTTATGCGCGCATTCGCAAACAATTTAATCAACCAATCGGTAAGTTTGAAGGGATTGAGGAGCCTTTGGCCAGAATTGCTGCGAATACTTATATTATTGATGCTGCTTTAACAATGGCGGCTGCTGCCATTGATAATGGAGCTAAACCTTCTGTAGTGGGTGCTATATTAAAATACCACACCACCGAGCGTGCAAGACAAGTCTCCTGTGACTCTATGGATATCCATGGCGGAAAGGGTATTTGCCTTGGTCCTAATAATTATTTAGGAAGAGGTTATCAAGGATCACCTATTGCAATTACCGTTGAAGGGGCGAATATATTAACTCGTAGTTTAATTATTTTTGGTCAGGGAGCAATTCGCTGCCATCCTTATGTATTTAAAGAACTTGAAAGTATTAGACATAATGACTTGGTTGAATTTGATAATGCATTTTTTGCTCATGCCGGATTTATTCTTGCTAACTTTACCAAATCAGTCATCTTTGCATGGACTGATGCATACCTATCCAAAGCACCGGTGAGTAGTGTGAAGCGATATTACCAACTCGTGCATAAATACAGTGCTAACTTGGCATTTCTTGCTGATTTTTCAATGACTGTTCTAGGCGGGGACTTAAAGCGTAAAGAAAAATTATCTTCACGTCTTGGGGATATGCTGAGTTCATTATATTTGGTTTCAGGCGTCTTGAAACGTTTTCATGAAGACGGTGAACCAAAAGCAGATTTACCTTTAGTTGAGTGGAGTTGTCAGCAATTATTGTACGAATGCGAGACAGCAATGCATGGCGTCATTGTGAATTTTCCAGCGCGTTGGGCACGAATTGTTTTACGCTTGATAATCAAACCTCTGGGTAATCTAAGAAACAAACCAAATGACCAATTAGGTCATAAATTAGCTAGAATGCTAATCGAACCAGGAGAGACTCGTACTCGTGTAACTCGTTTGGTTTATAGTAAGGCTGGAGACAATTGTCCTTTAGGGCGTATGGAGGAAGCCTTCCATAAAATTTGTGCTGCTGAGGAGTTAGAAAGAAAGGTAATGCGAGCAGTCAAAGATAATGTTTTAAAATCACTTACCTTGCTTGATCAGATCAATGAAGCTTTATCTTGTGGGTTATTAAATGAGATAGAGGCTAAGCAATTAAAAGAAGCCGAGTTGGCACGACAAGATGTAATTAAGGTGGATGATTTCAATGATGAGGACCTGCGCCGGCCTCATACAATAAAATCCAATAAAGCAAAAAAAGCTGTAGTTAATAAAGACGATATAGAATCAGAGATGATTTAATTCCTGATTGCAGCGGAGAGCGTATTTCGCTGGAATTCATAACTAGTACAGACCGGGGTCAGCAGTGGCCCCTTTTTTTTATTACGATATCCTGCCATAGACTTTCTGTTCTTTTTCATTTTAATTAGCGAATAGACTATACTTAGACAAAGTTATTCATTCATAGTAAATACGATTGTCTGCAAGCAGAACTCCTTAATGTTAGGGATAATGTAAATTATGGAGGTTAGCATGAAACCAAGGTCAGTGAAGGACAATATCACGGTGGCCAGACTAGTGGGTTTATTCATGCTACTAATATCCACGCTGACGTTTGCAGATCCTCCTAATCAAGTCGCCCGATTAAGCTACATTAACGGAAGTGTGAGTTTTGTACCCGCTGGGGAAACTGAATGGGTTGATGCAGCCCTTAATAGACCTCTCATCACCAATGATCAGATATGGTCAGATACCGGAGCGCTTGTTGAAATGCAATTGTCGGGAGCTGCTGTACGTATGGGAAGTCAAACGAATTTAAAAATTTTGAATCTAGATGACGAAACGGCCCAATTTCAGATTACACAAGGAACCCTTGTTTTAAGCATCAGACGCATCAATGCGAATCAAACTTATGAAGTTGATACACCAAATTTAGCCTTTGTCATTACAGAACCTGGTTATTACCTTTTCGATGTCACCACCGAAGATAATACAACGACAGTAAGTGTGAGAATGGGACAAGGGGTAGCATATGGAGAAAATGCTTCAAATACAGTTGGGGTTGGTTCTTCATGCACTGCCACTGGTACTGATTTGGAAAACTTTCAGTGTACTACTCTTGAGGAAGCCGATGATTTTGAACGCTGGAGTTTAGAACGCGATAAAATGACCGGTACAGTCTCAACACAATATATTTCTCCAGATACTATAGGATATGAAGATCTCGGTAATTATGGATCCTGGACTGAAGATAAACAATACGGTCCAGTTTGGTATCCAAATAATGTAGAAGAAAATTGGGCTCCTTACCAAGAGGGGCAGTGGATATGGCTAAGTTCTTGGGGATGGACTTGGGTGGACAATCAACCTTGGGGATTTGCACCATTTCATTACGGACGTTGGGCTTTTATTGAAAATCGATGGTGTTGGGTACCAGGACCAATAGGAGCTCGTCCTATTTATGCCCCTGCATTGACCGTATTCATTGGCGGTAATAACCCACAATTTATGCTTGATGGTGGATATGGCATTGGTTGGTTTCCTCTAGCCCCAGGTGAACCTTATATTCCTCCTTATTATGTTAGCCAAAACTATTTTAATCAGATCAATCTGAGTAACACAGTGATTAATGTTGCTTACATCAATAATATTTATAGAAATAAAAATATTAAAATTAATTACAAAAATGCACAGATTGCTAATGCAGTTACCGTTGTACCAACTAAAGATTTTATTGACTCCAGGCTGGTCAATAATTTTCGTTCACGCGTCCCTCATCAATTACTTATTAATGCAAAAAAATTAAATGTTGCTCCTTTGAGCCCACAATCTAATAGTGTATACGGAGGCAAGGGCTTTAGTAAGGCAATACCTCCTGCCGGAGTAATATCAAGGCCAATTATAGTTAAAACACAACCTTCTTCAGCAACACCTCCTTTTTCAAAAGTACAACCTCTGCTTTTAAAAAATAAAGGTAAACCTCTAACTCCAGCCGAGATTCAGAATATAAAAGCTGGAAAAAATTTCCAAGCTGTTCAACCTGCTGCACCTGGTAAACCGGCTATTATTAAGCAATCACCTCCGGTATTGGTTCATCCAGTTCCTGGTACTTATCAAACTCCAGGCGGACAGCCAGGTACAAATATGCAACCCGGCACAATTATTCCTCATGGTAAAAAAGTGCATCCATATCCTAATGTACAGCCAGGCGTGAATGTGCAACCGGGGCCGAATGTTCAACCAGGACCCAAACTTCCTCATGGTAAAAAAGTGCATCCATATCCTAATGCACAGCCAGGCGTGAATGTGCAACCGGGGCCGAATGTTCAACCAGGACCCAAACTTCCTCATGGTAAAAAAGTGCATCCATATCCTAATGTACAGCCTAATCCAAATGTACAACCGGGACCGAATATTCAGCCAGGTCCAACTCTTCATCAGGGGCCAAAAGTATATCCAAATCCTAATGTTCAACCAGGACTCAAAATTCAACCGGGTCCAAAAATTTAGCCTGGTCCCAAAATTCAACCCAGTACAGGCGCTACACCGGCGCCAATTATCCACCAAAAACCTAAGAGGCCTCCTGCTTCAGGTATACAAAATCAGCCAATAGTTAAGCCATAGAAAAGGCTTATAAAGCATCAAAAGAAGATATGGTGTGTTGAGATTGATGGTGCTCATTTGGAAGTGAGATATGGATATATTTTCAAGAGGGAAAAGAACTCAGGGACATGGACAACATTTAGGATTTTCTCAAATAAACCCATCAAACAAGATTTAATTCCATTATAAAGAAATCATCTAAAATAACTCAAAACATGATCTAATATTTACTTTGTTAAAGAAATAAACTCTAGAAATTTTGCTTTGTAAAAGAAAAAAAGAATTATTTAAAATAGTTGATCATTGGCCGAATCGACTTCGGAGCAATATCCCTTATTTCAATATAAGGTTGTATGAAAGCCTAAGCGTTTTCCTTAGCATCATCTGGCATCGTGATGTTTAGTTCAAGCACTGAATTATCTCCCATACGCTCAAGGTTCACACTCACTTGATCACGCGTTACATGTACGTATTTAGCAATGACAGCGAGAATTTCTTCCTGAAGCTTAGGTAGATAATCAGGAGTATTACGTTGAGAGCGTTCGTGAGAAATTATTATTTGCAAACGTTCTTTAGCAACAGATGCCGTAGCACTTCTTCTACGTAAGTAATTGAAAATACTCATACCGTCACTTCCTCCTTGTTTTTGCTGAATAAGCGACGCAATAATCCTTTGCGATCATTACTTATGAAGCGCATTGGTCTTTCTTCACCAAGAAAACGAGCAATTGCATCTTGATAGGCAATACCGGCATCACTTGTTTCGTCAAGAACTACTGGTGTACCTGTATTTGAAGCTTTAAGTACTGATTTTGATTCTGGAATAACACCAATTAATGGAATAGCTAATATTTCTTTTACGTCCGTAACAGAAAGCATATCACCACGCTCGACTCGCTCTGGGTCGTAGCGTGTTAATAATAAATGTTCTTGAATTGGTGTTTTATTTTCAATTGCTCTTTTAGTCTTACTAGCAAGTATTCCAAGTATTCTATCTGAGTCACGTACAGAGGAAACTTCTGGATTCGTTACTACAATTGCATGATCAGCAAAATACATAGCCATTAATGCGCCAGTTTCTATTCCAGCAGGGGAATCACAAATAATAAAATCAAATTCTTTTGCAAGCTCATTAAGTATTCTTTCAACACCTTCAATGGTTAATGCATCTTTATCTCGAGTTTGTGATGCAGGAAGTATAGAAAGGTTTGCAATTCGCTTGTCTTTAATTAAGGCCTGATTAAGATTTGCTTCGCCATTTATAACGTTAATAAAATCATAGACAACGCGACGTTCACAACCCATGATAATATCGAGGTTTCTTAAACCAATATCAAAGTCAATAACGACCGTTTTATGCCCTAAGAGTGCAAGGCCCGAAGAAATAGCTGCAGAAGAAGTAGTTTTTCCTACTCCGCCTTTACCTGATGTAATCACGATTATTTTAGCCAACGCTGAACCCTTCCTATTATTTTTGATTCAACACAATATTTAACCACCAGTGTACACGTTTATTGATAAATAATTCAAGTAGTGCAGAGTGATCTTTGGAAAAACATTTTCCAAAAAATAAATGGAGGTTAGCGACAATTTTTAACAGTTTGTAACATATTATTGATATTTTGATTGTTTAAGAAACTGGAGGAAAGTGAGGCAAATGATAATATAAGAAGTTTGAGGTAAACACAAATATAATAAGTCTATAATTATAATGTAAAATGTTGGGTTATTGTAAATTATCTGTTTAATTTGTCCACAATTTATAGTAAACTATTCGGTTAATTTAACTCCTCTAGTGAGAATAAAATGACTCTTTCTATTGTGCAGCAATCATTAACCTTCGATGATGTTCTTCTTGTTCCTGCACACTCTTTAATTCTTCCTAAAGATGTGTCTTTAAGAACAAAATTGACTCGTGCTATTAACCTAAATATTCCACTTGTATCATCCGCCATGGATACTGTAACTGAAGCTCGTTTAGCCATTGCTTTGGCACAAGAGGGCGGCATAGGTATTATTCATAAAAATATGACCATTATGGCACAGGCTGATGAAGTCCGAAAAGTGAAAAAATTTGAAAGTGGTATGGTTCGAGATCCGATTACAGTGACTCCTAATATCACCGTTAAAGAATTACTTGATGTCATGGCCAAATATAATTTCTCTGGTGTTCCTGTTGTGGACGGTGAGAATTTGGTCGGCATCGTAACCAGTCGTGATATTCGTTTTGAAACCAATTTATCTTTGAGTGTAGAAGAAGTAATGACTCCTAAGACAAAATTGGTAACCGTCAAAGAAGGGGCAAGTCGTGAAGAGGTGCGTAGCTTATTGCATAAACACCGTATAGAAAAATTGCTTGTCGTTAATGAGGCTTTTCAACTACGTGGATTGATCACAGTTAAGGACATACAAAAAGCCAAAGAAAATCCTTTTGCATGTAAAGATGCTGCAGAACAGTTACGTGTAGGCGCAGCCGTTGGCGTGGGAGAGGGCACTGATGAGCGCATTGAGTCATTAATTGAGGCAGGTGTTGATGTACTTGTTGTTGATACAGCGCACGGACACTCACAAGGTGTACTTGAACGTGTAAAATGGATTAAGAAGCACCATCCAGAGATACAGGTGATTGGAGGAAATATAGCTACAGCTGCTGCGGCTCGTGATTTATATACTGCAGGTGCGGATGCAGTAAAAGTGGGTATAGGTCCTGGCTCTATTTGTACAACGCGAATAGTAACTGGTGTTGGTGTGCCGCAAATAACAGCTATCGCAAATGTGGCACAAGAACTTAAAGGAAAAATTCCAATAATTGCTGATGGTGGTATACGTTTTTCTGGTGATGTTGGTAAAGCTCTTGCTGCTGGTGCAGATACTGTAATGCTTGGAAGTATGTTTGCAGGAACAGAAGAGTCACCAGGTGAAATTGAGTTATATCAAGGTAGAACTTATAAGAGCTATCGAGGTATGGGTTCAATTGGGGCTATGGCTTCGTCACAAGGTTCGAGCGATCGTTATTTCCAAGACGCATCATTAGGTTCTGAAAAATTAGTTCCAGAAGGAATTGAAGGACGTGTTCCTTATAAAGGATCGGCGCAAACAATTATTCATCAATTGTTAGGTGGTTTGCGTTCTTGTATGGGATATACAGGATGTGAAAATATCGAGCAACTACATACCAAGGCAGAATTTGTCCAAGTGACTAATGCAGGAATGAGGGAGTCACATGTGCATGATGTCAGTATTACAAAACAGGCACCAAACTACCAGGTGGATAATTAATAATGAGTGATTTAAAACAACATCCTTTACTGATTCTTGATTTCGGTTCTCAATACACACAATTAATCGCCCGACGAGTGCGTGAATTAGGTGTTTATTGTGAAATTCATCCCTTCAATATCACACAAGAACAATTCACTGCGCTTAATCCTTGCGGTGTCATTTTATCCGGTGGCCCATCCACTGTAACCCACCATGAGAACCCACGAGCACCTCAGTGGTTATTTACTGCAGGTTTGCCTATTTTAGGAATCTGCTATGGGATGCAAACCATGGCAGTGCAATTAGGTGGTGAAGTGCAGTCTTCCTCCATTAGAGAGTTTGGCTACGCTGAGTTGAAGTTGCATGGTCACAGCAAATTGTTTTCCCAAATTGAAGACCGACTGAATGGTGATGGTAATGCATTATTAGATGTCTGGATGAGCCACGGGGATAAAGTGACTAAATTACCGCTTGGTTTTAAGGTGATTTGCGAGACCCGAAACGCTCCAATTGCTGGAATGGCTGATGAAAATCGCCAAATGTACGGAGTACAATTTCATCCAGAAGTAACCCATACGCTACAAGGAATGCGCATTTTATATCGTTTTGTTGTAGATATTTGCAAGGCTTCGACTAATTGGACTTCTACCCTCATTATTGATGAAACAATTAATGCAATCCGTGCTCAGGTTGGTTCTGATCGAGTTTTACTCGGCTTATCGGGCGGTGTAGATTCGTCTGTTGTGGCTGCTTTATTACATAAAGCAATTGGTAAACAATTGGTTTGTGTTTTTGTAGATACTGGTTTGTTGCGTTTTAATGAAGCAAACGAGGTTATGGAGATGTTTGGCAAACACATGGGTGTTGAAGTTATTTCTGTCCATGCTGAAGAGAAATTTTTTAATGCTCTAAAAGGGGTTACTTGTCCTGAAGAAAAAAGAAAAATTATTGGACGTACCTTTATTGAAGTATTTGATGAAGAAGCGCTAAAAATTCCGGGTGTTTCCTGGTTGGCACAAGGAACGATTTATCCGGATGTTATTGAATCGGCTGCAACAAGCACAAATGGTGCCTCGGTGGTAATTAAATCTCATCATAATGTGGGTGGTTTGCCAGAAACATTGAATTTGAAATTATTAGAACCTATTCGTGAATTATTTAAAGACGAGGTTCGTAAAGTAGGCCTTGAGTTAGGATTGCCTCATGATATGGTCTACCGCCATCCATTTCCTGGTCCAGGTCTAGGGGTTCGAATTTTAGCAGAAATTAAGAAAGAATATGCAGATATATTGCGTAAAGCGGATGCTATTTTTATTGAGGAACTCAGGAAGGCCGATCTTTATCATAAAGTCAGTCAAGCTTTTGCTGTATTTCTACCGGTCAAAAGTGTTGGCGTTATGGGGGATGGACGTAAATATGATTACGTGATTTGTCTTCGTGCTGTAGAGACCGTTGATTTTATGACAGCACATTGGTCACAATTGCCTTGGGATTTCCTTGGCCATGTATCCAATCGAATTATCAATGAGGTAGACGGTGTATCTCGTGTAACCTACGATATTTCAGGTAAACCACCTGCTACTATTGAATGGGAGTAATTTCCCTGGAGTAGTGGACCATTAAGTTAAAGAACTAAGTGTCTACATCCTGCGGTTTGTCCGCGGGCTGTAGAATAAGATTTATAACCATTAACTTAAACTAAATAATGAACGATCACTATTGGATGCAAAAAGCCTACGAACAGGCAATTCTCGCCCAAGCTGATGGGGAAATCCCGGTTGGTGCTGTATTAGTGAGCAAAGACAATCAGTTAATAAGTTCAGGACGAAATTCCATCCAAAAAAGTCACGATCCATCAGATCATGCAGAGGTGTGTGCAATTAGATATGCATCACAACAGTTAAAGAATCATCGATTATTAGATACAACGCTCTATGTGACTCTTGAGCCTTGTGCCATGTGTGCTGGATTGATTGTGCATGCACGGATTAAACGACTGGTTTTCGCAACCCGAGATTTTAAAGCAGGAGCTGCAGGGTCGGTTTATAACTTATTACAGGGCTACCCTTTAAATCATAAAGTTCAAATTGATGAGGGGATAATGCAAGCGGAATGTTCTCTATTACTTACTGATTTCTTTCAGATACTGCGATAAATTTTTTGAGAGCTGCTGTTCTTCTATTAGAGATTAAGGCTAGGGATTATCTTCAGGGCTTCATATATGGATAAAATATGAGTCATTCGATAATGATATTCACTAAAAATTTGAAAGGTACAAAATTATAGAATGAAATTTTCTTTATTTCAGTTTAGGCTGGTTTCTTTCCGGTAATTCCTGTTCCTTTTTCGCAACCGACTGCCCTCTAAAAAATCTTAAGGTATCGTGTTCGACAGGCGCCATTTTTTTATCAAAATTTATAATTGCTTGATAAAAGTCAGTTGTTTCTGGCTTTCGTAATTTTTTTGGATTATGTAAGGCTTTCTCAGCAACTGCTAAAATTTTTACGTATTTTTCAGCTGGACTTAAAATAGGGTCAGTAGCAATTTTGAAAATACGTTCAACACGGTGCGGAACAATCTTCTCCTCTCCATCAACAATAATGGGTTTGCCCCCTCCTAAACCAAAAAGGCCTGTCCTCCATATTCCATTTTTTATTTCACTAGTGATGAGATCAATTACAAAACTATTGAAGAATGCATGGTATTTCATCTTGGGATTATTTTTGGGTTTATAAGTACTAACTATATCTGGGTTTGATTCCCAAGGTGCCTCTACTTTTTTTAATTGGTCATCTTTGTTTAAAAAATAAAAATTGATTTGCCCTCGTTCATAATAGGGTTTGAATTGCTCCCAATAGCGATAAAGAAAGCGAAGTTCAGCAAAAGTAATCTTGTCGAATTTTTTTTCAAAACACATCTTATAATCTATTTTGTTCAAAACAAAATGTAGCTTATGCTCGTTATTAAGCACCCAAAAAATACCCATCTTTGACATTTTTTTAATGAAGGGCACTTTATCATTTCGCTCTGTTAAGGGTGAAAACTGTTCAATTTCATTTTTTAAAATACTGGCATACGATTTAAATTTTTGTGCAGGGTCATAAAAGGGATTGGTAGATTTTGCAAAACTGGGATCGAGTAGAGGTTCAAGAAAGGGATCAATAGTTGCATTGAATAATTCATCAACCCTGGTTGCGAAAACATCTTTCCCTTCTCCCCTCAAAAAATAAAATAAACTAATACGTGAGCCACTTATTCCATAAACGAGATCTCCTTCTTCAAACCCATCTAAAAGGGTATCTAGGTTTTCTTCTATAATCTTTGGAATAAATTCTTTTAAATAAAATGGATAATGAGGTTCAGTGGGGTTTGTTATTACTTCTAAAACATGGTGAGTTTCTTCTTCTATTTCATCAGGGACTTCTTCTTCATCACCAAGATAGTCTAAAGTATTATAGCTTTTTTTAAGCTCTTCAATTTCCTCAATATTGAAGTTCCTGTATTTTCTCAATATTGATGCTACCTGTTTTTTTTTCATACGATGTCGAAATTGGATTCTTTCCTTAAGGTTAGTTAAATTATGATCTGTAAGCAAGTTTAAAGGTCAGATTATATATTTCTTAATAAATTTGGCTCGTATAATAATCTGTGGGATGTAACATGGTTTAATTTGAACTGACTAATAATTCATGGATGAGTTTTTGTTTTAAAACTTCTTTCTCATCATTATTTAGTGACTGATTTTGTTGGTTTGTAATATAAAAAGTATCCTCTGCACGTTCCCCAGCAGTTACAATTTTTGCGTTATGCAAATGAATATTTAATGTTGAAAATACTCTGCCTATTGTTGCCAGTAATCCAGGTCTATCTGCGGTAACTAGAAATAAACGGGTTTGATTATATGATCGCTCATCATAGTAATGTATTTGAGTTTTGACTTTAAAATGGGCTAAAGCGCGAGAAAGTCTCTTGCGAACAACGACAGGTAATTGATTCGTTTTAGCTAGATGAGTGCATAAATCGTGTTGAATATCTTGAGAGCGCTGTTTATCAAAAAATGCTTGGTTTTGCTCATCCAAAATAATATAGGTATCTAGATCATATTGATTGTTACAGGTAAGAATCATTGCTTCTTGGATGGTAACGTTGTGATTACTCAAAACAGTAGTAGCAATAGCAAATCGATCATCTCGATGAGGCATATAAATAAAAACCTCGGTTCCACCCTGGCTATGATGAGGCATAATCATGACCAAGGGGAATTTTGTGCAAGCAAGAATTGCTTTGGTATGGCGTGCGATGACTTCAGGGGATTCATGCAAAAAGTATCTGTCTTTGAATTGTTTCCACAAATCGTCAACGGTCTTTTCGGCTACACCTTCGTTAAGTAATATTGATAAAGCATGTTGCTTGCGTGCTTTGATAAGCGCAGTCTCATCCATCAACTCTTGTTCTCGATGTAACATATGTTTTGCAGCACGATACAACTCTTTAAGTAGAGAATCTTTCCAGGAGTTCCACAAAGTAGGATTAGTCCCACATATGTCTGCAACTGTCAGTAAATAGAGATAATCCAAATAGTGGGGCTGGGGTAAGAGTTGACAAAAGTTCTTTATGGTATTGGGATCATAAATGTCTTGTCGTTGAGCTGTTTGTGACATAAGGAGATGATTGCGTACAAGCCAAACCAATAAATCACCGTCTTCTTTTTCAATATTATGATGTTTTGCAAAATATGATGCTTCAACCGCGCCTAATTCTGAATGATCACCGCCGCGTCCTTTGGCAATATCATGGAATAATGCGCTTAAGTAGAGCAGTTCAGGTTTGTCTAAATGAGACATAATTTGCACACAGAGTGGAAATTGCTCTGCATAGCTTTTTTCTTTGAAACGAGACAGATTGCGAATGACAAATAGTGTGTGTTGATCTACTGTATATACATGAAATAAATCATACTGCATTTGTCCAGTGACCAGCGCAAAACATTCCAGATAATGTGCCAGAACACCGTATCGGCTCATTCGATGCAATGCTTCATATGGTCCATCTTCGACTTTAAGAATACTCATAAATAATTCTGTTGTTTCTGAGGATGCTTTAAAACGTTTATTCATCAGATAAAGTGATTCTCTAATTAATCGAATAGTATTGGCTCTGACTCCTTCAATATCAGGTCGTTTTGCTATCCAAAGAAATAATTTGAGCAGGGCTTGTGGATGATGAATGAATACGCGTGTGTTTCTTGCTTCAATGTAATTATTGGACAGTTGAAATTCATTATCTAGAGGAAACAGCTTTTGCTTGGGAGAATGAGCGATGGTCTCATCAAACCATTGTAATAACATCTCATTAAGTTCTCTGTTACGTTTAATTACTTTAAAGTAGTCCTTCATGAATTGTTCTATGGCTAATGAATGAGGTTTATCTTTATAGCCAAAAAACTGAGCTAATTTGATTTGGTAATCAAAGGATAGTCGTTCTTCTGCTTTTTCAGCTAATACATGTAAAGCAAAACGTACCCTCCAAAGGAAATGCTGGCAATAGGTAAGCTTTTCATATTCTTTGTCCGTAATGAATCCATAATTGATGCCATCAGCTAGTTTTTTAATATTAAAATGTCGCTTACCAATACTGAGCAGGATCTGCAAATCACGTAGGCCACCAGGGCCATACTTAACATTAGGCTCCAAGTTATAAGCTGTTTCACCATATTTAGCATCACGTTTTTTTTGTTCTTGAAGTTTAGCTAAAAAGAAATCTTGGCTAATCCACATGTGTAGAGGATGTATTTGATAAATTAACTCCTCCATTAAAGGGCCACGTCCGCATAATAGAAACATATCCATGAGACTGGAAACAACGGTAACATCTTGACTCGCAAGTTCAGCACATGAGGAAACACTAGTGATTTGATGACTGAGATCTAAACCAACATCCCAGCAATCCTGGATAAAATTTTGTGCACGATTTAATTGGGCTTTAGAAACCTTATCAGAATGTAACAATAATATATCTACATCAGAATAGAGCAGTAGCTCTCTTCGTCCATAGCTGCCTAGTGCTAAAAGACAAAAAACGTCATGATCCAGCTGATTTTTAGTAAATAAATTGATGACCAGCTCATCGATGAAGGTTACTAGCTTACGAATGATTGTGGTGATATTGGTTTTATAATCGAATTCTTCGCGTAGTTTTTCTTTAAATTGTTTTAGGTTATTTTTAAGATGTTGTAATTCTGGAGTCATCCCTTGTTTCTCTGCATCCTGTGCATGGGAAAAGGGATGATCCTTTATGTATTTACTTTCGTTCTTCATCGCGCAAAGTCAAAATTTCTACACCATTATCGGTTACCAATAAGGTATGCTCCCATTGGGCTGAAAGACTATGATCTTTAGTAACTACGGTCCATTGATCCGGTAATAATCGGGTATGATACTTTCCGACATTGATCATCGGTTCTATAGTGAAGGTCATGCCTGGTTCCAGCTTCATTCCTGTTCCAGGTATCCCATAGTGCAACACTTGCGGATCTTCATGGAAAATACGTCCGATCCCATGACCACAATAATCGCGGACCACTGAGCAACGATTTTTTTCTGCATGTTGTTGGATGGCGTGACCAATATCACCTAAATGAACTCCTGGTTTTACCATTTCAATTCCAATAAACAAACACTCATGAGCTACTTGGACTACATGCTTTGCCTTGACTGATGGAGCGCCAATAATGAACATTTTACTGGTATCGCCATGATAGTCGTCTTTAATTACAGTAACGTCAATATTAATAATATCACCGTCTTTTAAAACTTTTTTCCCTGGGATCCCATGACATACTACATGGTTAACTGAAGTGCAGATTGATTTAGGGAAACCATTATAATTCAAAGGAGCTGGAATTGCTTGTTGTGTATTCACAATGTAATCATGACAAATGGTATTAAGTTCATCGGTAGTGATACCTTCTTGTACATGAGGACCAATCATCTCAAGAACGTCTGCAGCAAGTTTGCCGGCAACGCGCATTTTTTCGATTTCATCAGGGGTCTTAATAGTAACTGCCATAGAGTGTGAATCCAAAAGTGTTATTTGATTGTTCAATATATTTTGTTCCAATATATATAGTGTAGGCTAACAAAGAGCTGTAAGTATCGAGCGATTTGGAACGAACGTCATATTAGCATAACCGATTATATATGTCACCGAATCCAAATTTGAGTCAGATTTCTTGTTCAAATTCGTAGGTTTAATTCTGATTTTGTTCATTGAATAAGTGTTAATTTTGCCTGGCTAGGATTTAATATGATCACACTGTATACTAATTGATTTTTGATCGGAATTTATCTATGCCTAAAAAATTGAAAACAACCATTGCAAGAAATCGAAAAGAAAAAAGGGAGGTTTCATTTCCCGTAAAATTCAAATCGAATCAAATACATGAGAGTTCATTCTTTTCAAAAAAATGGAAAAAAGAAGCTGATAACTTGAGAATATTAAAGAAATTAATACAAAGTCTTGGTATTGAAAACATGTCGGCTGAAAACTATATTCCCTCTACAGTAGACCAGCCAGAGCTAGTTCAAGTAATGCCAGTTAATTTATTAAAAGAGTTTGGTGGTCAAGGATTATATACTCAAATCGATATTCCAGTTGGCACATGTTTAGGGGAATATACTGGAGAACTATATCCGACAACAACCTCATTTAAAAAATATGTAGAGGAAACCTTGGGGGCAGATTGGAGTTATGCAATGACTTTGGGGTATAAAGTCATTGATGGGAAAGATAAAGGGAATTTTACGCGATATATCAACTTTTCTGATGCTCAGGCCAATGTTGAATTTCGAGAAGATGTAATAAATGGTATAAAATGCGTCAAAGTAATTACTACAAAAGATATTCCTAAAGGGAAACAGCTTCTGGTTGATTATAATTGTTACGATGAGCGAGCTTCCAAGGAATTTTTTTTTCTTAGTCCAGAGGACAGCTGGCGATCCTCACAGGAAGTGCTTGACCTTAAAGCAAGTGCATATCGATTCTATATAATGCAAACAGCGCTTCCTTTATTAAAGTTAAAGGAAAAAGATGGTTTGTATGTCACTAAAATTGGTGAAGCCATTTTTTCTGGTAAACAACTACCACTAGACCAAAAAAAGGTTATCCAAGATGATATTAATCTTCCTTTTCTTAAAACAGACTTAAAAGGAAAGGTACTGGACTTTAATCAGACTGATTCATTTACTGCATTGATGTTGGCCAGTTATTTAGGGCAAGTAGAAAATGTGAAATGGTTGGTTACGAATCATGCCAACATAGATCAACAACAAAACCATTCCGGAAATTGTGCATTATTTTTTGCATTATCGGGTTATGAAGCTTCTGAGACAATAAAGCAACAACAGGTATACATGGATGTTTTGTGTTTTCTGATTGAATCACAAGCAAATATCTTCGTTCACGATAGAGAAGATAAAACGTTTCTCCATAAGGCAATTGATACTCTTTCTTTAAGGGATTTCAAAGTACTAATGGGCCATATTGTAGGGCAAAAACAGTTCAATCCTGAAGAAGTATTAGACTATATTGATAAAAATGATCAGGATATTTTCGTGTATTGTCTTGCGAATAGAGATTTTGAAAAAGCGTCTGTTTTACTTGGACTTTGCTCTGATTATTTCAGAACGGATTATTTTAATTATGGCAGCAAATATGAAGAGAAAATCGGTAAAGATTTATTAATAAAATTAATAAATGAGTTTGATCAAGATGAAAAAGGCGCACTATTAACACTTTTAACTAGTCCTAAATTGAAATTGGACGTAGACTTTATTGATTCACTGAATTTAAGCAAAGAGAAAAAACTCTCCTGGCCAAAGTAAGGCAATAATGATAGCCCGGATGTCGTGTGTAATCCGGGCGAATACTCATATCGGAGATAAGATGTTTTCCTGCGGTCTTCTTTTTTCGGCTTCAATCAAACTATGTGTATCCACTCCCATTTTTTTAAAACTATCCCCGGGGGAATTGTTATATAAATCATAGTATCTCCATATAAGGCCAAATAATTGCCGGGTGTATCATAAACATTCAAAAATCACATTTCTATGTCATGAAATTTATTGCGCTTACTTTCATTTCGAGTACTATACTTTATTAAAATCTGGTGCCTAACTCTTAGGGAAAAGAAAATGAAACCCCGCACATATGCTTGTATATCTGCCTTAAGTTTCCTGATAAGTACTTCTGCTTTTGCTTTTGAAGGCCACGGCGTCGGAGGCGGCTACCATGGTGCGCCACCCCCCAATACCGGCTATCACAATGGCTATGATGAAAATTACAACAATTATCATAATAATAATGGATGGTATGGGGGAAGTGTAAATGTGAATACCTGGGGTGATGGGGTTTTGTACGATGATGATTTGAATGATAACACGGATGAGGTTGTTGGGGTGCCGGATGAAGGTTATTATGATCCTTCGTGTCAAACTATAGATGATTGTAGTACAGGTACTTGTGCGTTGGTAAATACATGTGATCAAGAATAATTATATGAATAAAAAAACATATCAATGGGCAGTAATCGGTGCGGGGCCTTCAGGGATCGCCGCAGTGGGAAAATTATTAGACAATGGAGTTTCGCCAGAACATATTTTATGGTGTGATCCTTATTTTAAAGTCGGAGATCTGGGTCTGTATTGGCGAAATGTTTCAAGTAATACTAAGGTCAAATTGTTTAAAAATTTTTTATTGGCAGTCCAATCTTTTCGATACCTAGAGGCTCCCGATTTTCAATTAAATCATCTGCCTATAGAAGAAACATGTACCTTGAGATATGTGGTTGAGCCTCTACAGTGGATTTCAGATCATTTTGTGCAAAAAGTCCAAGCAGTAAAAACAACAATCCATAATATGTTTTTATCAAAGCGTTTATGGTCTTTGTGTTCAGACTCACAAACCTACCAAGCTAAAAATGTAATATTGGCAACAGGTGCCTTGCCTTCAGCTTTAAATTATCCAGGCCTTAAAGTAATTCCTTTTGATATAGCAATTGATAAAGAAAAGCTCTCTTCTGTAGCTCGGCGTGATGAAACTTATGGTGTATTTGGCTCCTCACACTCTGCAATTATTATTTTAAAACATCTTGTAGAGCTTGATGTTAAAAAGATCATCAATTTTTACCGGTCTCCTTGCAGTTATGCGATTGATATGGGTGAGTGGATTCTTTTTGATAATACTGGACTAAAAGGACAGAGCGCTGCCTGGGCTCGAGAACACATCGATGGTGTTCTACCTCCTAATTTGGTGCGATACAATGTCAGCGAACCCAACATTGCTCGTTTTTTACCTGAATGTGACCAAGTAATTTATGCGGTAGGTTTTGAGCAACGTAAAAGCATTGTTATTGGTGATTATGAATATTCTCGCCACAATCCCTATGTAGGAATAATTGGTCCAGGGTTATTTGGTCTAGGTATTGCATATCCAGAAACTAAAGCGGACACGTACGGTAACGTAGAGTCTCAAGTAGGTTTATGGAAGTTTATGGTATACCTTAACAAAGTGATGCCCATTTGGTTGAAGTATCCCACTTAAATTTAGTTGAGACCAAAGATACTGATCCCTGAACTACAAGGATCAGTTCGTCAATTTAGTTCACTAGGTGCACTTAACTTTCAAAATTATATTTTTTCCTTGCTAATACGCTTTTCAATCTGAGCAACACCTACTAATATAGATCGTTTTATAATGAAGAAAAAATAATCATGCAAAGAATAGCTTTATTATTCTGTTTTTTAATAGGAATATTTATTTGGCCTAATAATGCAGAATGTGCGCTCGAGCGTGATTTTCAATCTTGGTTTAATATCACAGCTATTGGAAAAACTCATAGTGAAAATAAAATACTAGGGCGTGTACGGTATTGGTTAGAAGGGCAGCAGCGCTTTGGTGACGATAGTAGCCGCTTCACACAGACATTATTTCGCCCAGGAATAGGTTATGCGTTAACAGATAATCTTAGTATATGGCTGGGCTATGCATGGATCTATACAGGCATACCTTTTACCCCTAACCCATTTGAGGAAGATCGTATTTGGCAGCAGCTTTTATGGACCAAAACCAATCGATATTTGACCTTTACTAGTCGAACGCGCACAGAACAGCGATTTTTAGAAAATAACCCTAAAACAGCGTACCGATTTAGGCAACTTATTAAAGTTTCGGTTCCACTCAAACAATATGCCAATTTTAGTTTTGTCACTAGCGATGAACTATTTCTTCATAAGAATAATTTTGTAGGTAGAAACAGTAGTGGTTTTGATCAGAATCGATTTTTTGTGGGCTTGGGTTATAAAATAAATCCGAAAGCTACTACTGAAATTGGCTATATGAATCAATACATTCGACGTTTTGGGGTTCCCAATTTTCTAACGGATATTGTATCCATCAACTTTTTACTGAGTTTATAAAGCGAGATTTATGAAGTTCATTTTATTATAATTTCAGAATGAAGTTTAAGTAAAAAACCCGCAAGTAATTTCTTAAACATCATCCTGATGGAGGGATATTTAATGACCACCGCCAGGCCCACCTGTGCCGCCGGTCCCGCCCGCACCACCAATTCCCCCATACCCTGTTTGTTTGGTGTGAGCTGCTTCTCCGTCTCCGGCTTGTTGTGTATGACATCCAAATATCAAGGAAGATAAAAGTAATAATAATGTAATTCGTCTCATGCATGTCCTTATTGCGTTTAAAGTTTTAGTAATTTCACTTAAGCATTATAACTATTTTTATGATTGGAAAAATAGATATTTAATCTATACGAATCGTCAATCAGAAAATGGTCCTCTCAAGAAATGAGATAATATCTTGTTTTAAAAGTATGGATTATATATCTTCGATATTTGTTTGATGTAAACGATAATGCCAAAATTTCGGAAAGGCCAAACAACAAGCTGCCACACCTATAACGCATAATATACCACCTGATATTAACGCAGCAGGAATGCTAAAACTGGCAGCAATAAACCCAGCACGTGTATCACCTAATTTAGGCCCGCTTAAATAACTGATCATTTCAATTCCAGCTAATCGCCCACGATATTCTGTTGGAATTGTATTATTCCACAACGTAGTTCGAAATATTCCGCTTATCGCATCAAAAGCTCCAGAGAGTGCTAAGAAAAACAGCACAAACCAAAGGGAGTTTGATAAACCAAACCCAATGATGGATACGCCCCACAAGGCTGCGGCAATGGCAATGGCTCGGCCATCATGATTTATTTTTGAAGTCCAGCCACTGAAAAATGAAACAATCAATGCTCCTAAAGCTGGTGCAGAATAAAGTAGACCTAAAGTTTTGGCTCCACCTAGAGACTGGGCTATGGCAGGAAGCAAAGAGTTTGGCCATGCAAAAACCATTGCGATAAAATCGATAATATAGCTACCCATTAATTCTTGCCGATTAAAGGCAAAAGAAATTCCTTGTTTTAGAGAAGATAAAATGGAGGGATGTTCCTGCACGAGAGGTCTAGGTATAGTATGGATTCTGATTAAAGCAATTAATGATAGAAAAAAAGTCATTAAGTCGATAAAGAATGTGATCACAATGCCATAGTGAGCAATAATAAGCCCAGAAAGAGCTGGGGCAATAATCATACAAAAACTGAATTTGAATGTAGCCAGAGCTCCTACCTTTTTGTAATCATTGGGGTTAACAATTTGTTGTATAACACTGTCATATGCAGGACGATGTAATCCGGTAATTGCTGACATCGAAGCCGAAACGATAAAAATGAGACTCAGAGAAGGAGACGTTTGATAGGAGTTAAGTGCAAGCAGGCAGCATCCTACGGCAAGAAGTAACTCACTGATAATCAATAAACCTCGCCGATTGTAGCGATCGGCAAATACCCCACCAATTAATGCGGTGATTAATAGCGGTAATAACTGAGCTAAACTTAGTAATCCGACTGCGAGGGTCGATTGGGTAATTTGATAAATTTGATAGGGTAGCGCAACATTGCTGATCATAGTACCGATAAATGAAATGAATTGCCCCAAATAGAGTAATCTGAAATCACGATTTTTTTTAAGCAGGGAAAGGTCTAGGAACGAGCTCATTTCGAATATCCAAAGGTGGTTAAGCAGCCGAGTAATATGGAGGTAATAAAAGGAAGATTTTATGCTTTTTAATTGATTCAGTACAGTACAGAAGCCCTAAAAGATAATTATCAACAGATTTCTCTAAGATAATTCAGAATCATTATCTTTATTATTTTGTTCTTTATTTTGAATCAACAATGGTTCAATGAAGCTAAGTGAAGTGGAGTAGGTCATCGAGATTTTTTCTTTATCAAGTGCTTTTTTAATGGTTGTGAGCACCTCATCAAGTGAGCGACGTTGCTGACTAGGTTCGGGATTTGTCCACCAATATATAGTGAAATCAATTCCATTAGAGGAAAAAGAAACAACATATACTTGAATATATTTATCTTTAGAAACAGTCTTACATCGGTCCATTGCTTTTTCAATAACAGATCGAGCTTTTTCCACATCAGTGCTGAAATCAACACTACAGTTAATTTTTACACGTCTTAGTTTTGTATCGGTAAATACTTGCACTGTACTCGTATATATTTTCGAATTGGGGACAAATAGCCGGGTACCATCTGTTTTGCGCAGATGGGTATTTTGCACAGAGATGCGTTGAACATAGCCTTTCTGTGAGTCAATGCTAATAAAGTCCCCAATGCTGAATGGTTCTCTGAGTAATAAAATGATGCCTGTAAAAAAGTTTTCAAAAGTATTCCTGAATGCTAAGCCGATAGCAACAGAGGTTAATCCTAAAGTGGCTAAAATATTTGCAGTGGTAACTGATGGGATTAAGATGGCTGTAATAATTAATATCCCTATAAACCATACAATGATAATAGTTAATTTATGAAAAATTGTTACTAAATTGGCGCGAATTGCCATTCTAGGCAAAAACGAACTTACAAGACGACTGATCAATTTCGCAGCAAAATAGGTTATTATTGCAAAAAAAATTGCAAAAATGATGTTAGGAATCAGAGCAATAATGTTTTGCGCAAATTTATTTAGAGTTTTTAGAATAAGCTCTAAATAGTTCATGTCGAATTTCCTTATTCTATCTTAATTAATATGTATATAGTTAAATCCGAACTGTTGATTTTAGTGTAGCAAAAAATCCGAAAAGAAAGTAATAAGTACAATCTGTATAATCTTTTGAAATAATACGATTTGTTGTGTGAGGCACATGAAACTTAGGTCAACACATTATAATTGTGCCGTTATCTCCTCGCTTTCTTTTTTTAATTCATATAGGATATGAGTGAACTACTCTATTGTTATATAAGGAATTATGGCGATAATACGACAAGATCCCAAGTCAAAAGCTTCAAGAAGAGTGTCTTTTGCCAGTTTTGTTGGAACTACAATTGAATGGTATGATTTCTATCTCTTTGGGACTGCCTCCGCTTTATTTTTTAATATTCTTTTTTTCCCTAAAATTAGTCCCATCGCTGGAATTATGGCTGCCTATGCGACTTATGCAGTCGGTTTTTTTGCCAGACCCCTTGGAGGGCTTATTTTTGGTCACTTTGGGGATAGGATAAGCAGAAAGAAAATGCTTGTTTTTACTCTATGTCTTATGGGAGGCTCTACATTTTTAATTGGATTACTTCCTACTTATGAGCAGATAGGACTGTTCGCACCGTTTTTACTGGTGATTTTGCGCTGCATTCAAGGAATCGCAGTGGGTGGTGAGTGGGCTGGCGCCGTTGTGATGTCTGCTGAGATGAGTCGAGAAAAAGAAAGAGGGTTTTATTCAAGTTGGCCAAACTCAGGGGCTCCTTTTGGATTAGTCATTTCCATCGCAATATTCCTCGTATTTTCCGCACTACCCAAGGAGCAATTTTTATCTTGGGGATGGCGTATTCCTTTTTTACTTAGTTTCATTGTTGTTCTTGTTGGCCTCTATATTCGTTTGCAGATTATGGAAAGCAAGATTTTTATTGAGGCAACAAAACATAAGCGCCCTCCAAAGACTCCTGCTTTAGAAATGCTACGATCTCACTTTAGGAACTTCTTATTGGCAATCGGAGCGCGTTTAATTGAAAGTGCTTCATTTTACGTTCTAACTGTTTTTATCTTAAGCTATGGAACATTTGAACTGCATATCTCGAAATCAATTCTTCTCTATGCAGTGATGGTGGGAGCTATTTTTGAAACTTTTTTGATTCCTTATTTTGGTTCACTTTCTGATAGAATAGGAAGGCGTCCGGTTTATATTACAGGTGCTTTATTAATGGCTTTATTTGCATTTCCATTCTTTTGGTTATTGCAAACAAAAAATCCAGTATTGATTTTCTTTGCTGTAAATTTTGGAATGTGTATTCCCCATGCAATGATGCATGGCGCTCAGGGTGCATTTTATTCAGAACTTTTTAAAACACGTATTCGTTACAGTGGAACAGCAATTGCATATCATTTATCCGCTGCATTCTCTGGTGGATTAGCTCCATTGATTGCTACTGGTCTAGTAGAATGGGCTCATGGAGATACTTGGCCAGTGTCGGTATATCTCATTATTATGGCTGTGATTACTATAATCAGTGTTTATTTATCTGTAGAAAGGGCACAAAAAGATATTTCGGCTTAATTTATGAAGATTAAATGGGCTTTGCTTTACCCATTTTTCAATGAAGATATTCTTCCAGATTATGAAGTAATAAGGTGCTGCCTTTACTCGTAAAAATACCGAGAAATTGTTGCAAATAAATGTCGCTTATCATGAAAGATTCTAAATATATTTTAGATAAAGCCATGTGATCCGATATTTTTTGCAGTTTCTTCTGGTAAAAACTTGTTAAGCGTTATTAAAAATTTATTAGGAATTTCTTTATATTCCGGGAATATGTGTTGATAATAAGAAAGGTCCTCAATAGTCTGACTCACCGTATTTTTAATGTACTCCTTGACATACTCTTTATCTTCGAACAAACCCATCTGGCGCTTTAAATTTGATAAAATATTCAGTACATGCTGTTGGTATGCCTCAATCAATTGGTGAACACTGGAGTTCATCTCAAATAAATTAAGGCCTAATGTGCATCTTCGAATAGCGGAGTCCAACCTAACTACATTTCCATTCCAATAATCATTGTAGCGTTCTTCAAATGTAGAATTTTCGAATTTCATATAAAACCTTTTCCGGTATGCGATTAATCTCGGAAAATATTTTATATTAAATACAAATAATGTCTATAAAATAACCAATAGCAAAGAAAATGGTTTTTAATTATATAAAAAAGATAAAAGCGTGTTTGAGGCTGGAGCTAACGGTTATTTAATATTCATTTTTTAATGTCTCTTTAGAAGACATAACATCTTCCCATAAATCTCGAATAAAGTCGGAATCTTCTAACTCATGTATCGTAACAGCTGGGGGCAGAAGGGGGTTCACGTCTGCAAAATGATTTTTTACTACTTCTCCGTTTAGAAAGTCTTTTAAATCAGTTACATAAGCGATAATGCGTTCTTCGGGTAAGCGTTCGATAATGGCTTCATATTTTTTTACAAAATGAGAAACTTGCTTAGGTGATTCTTCTGGATTTAAATCGACTAAATGATCTACTAGGGGCTCGTATAAAGAAGATAACTCTATAACTCGTTCTGCTACTCCTACAATAAGCCCACTTGTTCCATTTTCAACTTCCTTGTCTTTTAGAAAGCTTGTAAATAAAACATCGAGGACAACTGTTCCTCCATAGGTAATAAGTGGTTTGTTACCTGAGATGTATTTTGCGAGTGCTTCAATGGTTACCCTGTCGAAATTTCCTCTTATTGGTAAGCCATTATCAGGAAAAGTGCCATGAATTCTATAATAGGGGACATTATGATCTATTGTTGAGGCTAATTTGCTAATAACCTGTGGTTTGGTTTTAAAAAAACTGAGGAATTGTTTTCCAATACTCATACCACCACTCCGGATAAATAAAAATACTTCAATAATCGAAATTGATTAAAGTAGAGTGCGTATTTTCGATGTCACCATGTACTAATTATAGACATTATTTGGCTTTGCAAAAAAAATGAAAAACAAAGTGAACTGTCCTATCATCCAATTTATTCCATTTGATCTCTAGATTGTAATAAATCCTGTATAGGTTGAGGCAGTATCGAACGCATTTTATGTGTTATCTGTGCCTCATTTTTTTGCCAAATAATTCCTAAGTAAATAATGGCGAAGCCGATAGCAGTCAAAGCGACAGGGAATAAGTAACTGAAATTAAATACCCGGAATGCTAAATATCCTAGATAGCAACAGGTACCTAAAGCACCAAATATTACAAATACTTTTCTATTTAAAATTACCCCAATTAAGATCAGTAAGAGATTAATACATAGATATATAAATTTAGACAGTTCACTATCTGAATGTTGGGCACTTAGACCTCCCCAAAAGGTCATAACTCCAAATATATACAACCAGAAAGCATAGTCTGCTGATTGGCTTGAGCGAACGTCCACCCAAAATGCAATTAATATGGTAATTATTCCAAAATACATAGAAACCATAGCACTTAGTTCATAGGTATAAGTATCTGGAGCAATCATGGAAGTAAGATCCATAGACATGTACCAAAGAGTAACTGCAATGGGCATAATCATAAAGGGGTAGCGATAGAGCCATGCCATTATAATTCCAACGATAAGAGTTCCAAGCTCCATAAAGATCCAGTTCCATTTGACATAGGCATGATAGTCTTGATAAACCGTATTATCTGGTGGCCACCAACCCATACCTTGTTGTAGTCCGTAGATAGCAAGCGGGGTAAGGCAAATTACAAAGGTTGCACATATTCCTGCCGGTATTTTATAACCCGTATCATGTAACTTGTGAGTCAGCGCGATACCTAGAATGGAATAGCACAATGAGAGAAATAAAATTCCCCAGCCTCCATACATTTCCCATCCTAAATTCATGAATATTGTCATAGCACCTATGGCTATAAGCCCACCTAAATAGTAAAGAACATTCGTTAAATTAAATCCTGGGCTTTGTTCGGGGAGGTTTTTTATGAATTCAATTAAATCATTGGCTTGTTTTTCAGAGATAATATTAGCCTCAATGGCTTTATTCATCATATGCCGGGAAATTTTCATCATATCTCCATAGATGTGGAATTGTTCTCCAATAGTAAAATTATAGCTAGACGAATGAAAACAAGGGTGTTTTTTTCTAATTTATTTGATCTAAGAACATTAATTGAGATTATTCCCAAAAGATTTAACGTTCAGGGAAGTGTGCTCACAATCGAACTTATGATTCTGCGTAAAAAATTAAACGGCAGGATTCTTTGTGGAAAACATAATCGATTTATCAAATCTTAATAAGGCAGGAATAATTTGACTGCTATTTTCACATTGGAGTTTTTTTCTTATATGTTCAAAATTCTTGTCTACCGTACGTTTTGAAATTTCTAGTATGCTGGCTATGCGAGGCAAACTGAAACCAAAATAATATAGGTAAATAATTTCCTTCTCTTTATGAGTCAGTTTTTTACATGCTAAAAAGCTAAATGGCAACTGCGTAAAATCAAAGGTTTTATCAAAAAATTCAGATAATGATTGCGATTTATTCGCGTAACTTAATATTTTATTATGTAAATTGAGTGTTGGGGATTTTTTATTTTCAAAAATTTCATTCACTTTTATCGTGAGGTCTTTGGGTAATATTAATAAATTTTCTTTACTTAAGAGCCTACGACATTTATTTGTTATGTCTTCACAAACTTTATCTAATATACCTAAATTATTTAATATAAAATTATTTGACTTAATTGGATCAGAAGTAGAAGCGAGAGTAACTATTTCTGTAGAAAATTTATTAGGGGTATTATTTCTTTTTATAAAATCATAAAAAAAAGTGTAGCCCCGGGCTGTCACAACTCCTTTCAGTTTATCATCTAATAAATTATCTCCGACAATGCTGGAGACATAATATTCATGATCCAGTATCTCAATATCACTTAGTATTTGCTCTGCGTAGAGCTCATTATGAAAAAAATCACTTAATAAATATTGCTCCGACATGACCTGGAAATAGTTACCATTTAAGTCATAATACATGTAACCCCAATTACAAATGGGTGATTCATCGAAAAGATGATGGTAGGCCTTATCGAGCCAACCTGTATACATTTTCATTTTATAAAACTGAAGCATGTCAATCCCTATACTCTTTGATCAAATTATAGCCTCAATTGGAACATATAATTAACAAAAGTGTGATTTAAAAAAACTTAGAACAAAATTGAGCATAATTGTTCCATAAGTGCCTCAAAATTAGTCTAAAATGAAAAGTAAATAGATAAGGAAGTCTCATGCATCTAAAAGCAATTTTAGTTTGCCTCTTATGCTCAATGCATTTGTTTGCGCAACCTGTACTTATTGGTACATCAGACTCAGGCCCTCCTTTTAAAATGTTATTAAAAGATAAAGCCCATTTTTATGGTTTTGAAATCGATCTTATTAAGGAAATCTGTCAACGTGCAGAACTAGATTGTCATTTCACGAGCATAACTTTCAATGATTTATTTAATAAAGTACAAGATGGTCAAGTTGACTTGGCAGTAGGTTCGATTGTTATTACTACTGAGAGGGAAAAAAACTTTCTTTTCAGTTTGCCTTATCTTATTGGTGGTGGGCAATATGCAACCAAAGCCTCCAGTTCAGTTAAAGAAATTAATGATATCCATGGCAAAATTGTGGGAGTAGAAAAGGGAACTGTTTTCAAGGCTTGGATTTCATCGCAATTTGGTGATTCAGCTCAAGTGCAAGAATATAATACTCTAAATGAGGTATTGCAGGCACTCAATAACGAAGAGGTCGATGTAGCTTTGTTCGATAAGGGTGTGGTTGAGTTTTGGCTTGCTAATAGTAGTGGGGGACTTAGAGTGGTCGGGGCTCCAATTGGTGCAGGTTATGGGTTTATGGCTAATAAAAACCATAGGGATCTCATTGATACCATCAACAAATATCTTATTGAATTAGAAAATGATGGGACTTATTTGAAGTTATACCGACGTTATTTTTAATAATAATTACTACTATTTGTAACGTGAAACATTCTATTGGTTCTATTAAAGTTCGGTAGGCTCAATTGAAAGGAAGGATTCTCTCTAATTCATTGACCCAACCTTAACTTATCATTGGATTGAACAATTTTTCGGGGATTCTTTCTCTTGCTCCAGTTCAGCACCGGGTGTTTTTTCTTGTTTTGGGATTATTTGTAATGTTTTTTTGAGTATATCTAGCATTGCTCCTAGGTTAGCTTTTCGTCCTGCCTTTAATTGCTCTGGACTTATATTGCTCTGAGATTAATCTGCTGTTAAGTTATTGCAGACTATAAATGTATCTCTTTTTTTTGAATTTCGCTTAAACTGTCGCTAGACGAAAGCTTTCTATTATTAAGTCATGATTAAGCTAATTTAGCTAAACAAATGTTATTCACGATTATATTGGAATGAGCCGAATAAATATTTTTATTGGCTTGAGTGATGAGCCGAATAGGTCTATTATTAAAATCAAATAATGAGCCGAATAAAATGATTAATTGGCTCACAAAGGTATAACATATGAATAACACCAATATAGAATGGATTTGGCAATCCGTAGATTGGCCAAAATTTCATTGGCAAGATGCGATTATACAGCCTTTGCTACGAGAAGTACGATTAAAGCAGGGGATTCTCATAGGCAAAACTGGGGCGGTAACGGAAGATATCTCTTTAGAATCGGCTCTGGATACTTTATTACAAAATATTATTGCTTCTTCAGCAATTGAAGGGGAACAATTGAATGAACAATCTGTTCGTTCTTCGCTTGCAAAACGCATTGGATTGCATTTAAAGCAACCTTATCCGACCACTGAGCGCTCGGAAGGTTTAGCACAAATGATGTTGGATGCCATTTATAATTTAAACACACCTTTATCACTAGAGCGCCTACTCCAATGGCATAAATGGTTATTTCCTGATAATACACAGTCTTTGTTATATCCAATCAAAGCAGGACATCTACGAGGTGAAGAGCCTATGCAGGTTGTTTCTGGGCGTATCGATAATCCTACTGTGCATTATGAAGCACCACCAAAAGCACAATTGGAAAAAGAATTATCTGCGTTTACCGATTGGTTTAACCAAAGCGCGAAGGAGTTAACATTTGATCCATTATTAAGAGCAGCGATTACCCATTTTTGGTTTATAACACTACATCCATTCGAAGATGGCAACGGGCGGATCACACGAGCTCTAACCGATTTGGCTTTAGCGCAAGAGGATAAGCAGAGTATCCGCTTATACGCTATGTCGGCCACCATTCTTGCTCATCGTAATGATTATTATCAAATATTAGAACAAAGTCAGCGCCAGACTACAGATATAACATTATGGCTCTCTTGGTTTTTAAAAACTCTAGAAAATAGTATTCAAACTGCAATCAATAAGATTGACCAAACCCTTGCTAAAAGTCGTTTTTGGCAAACTTTTCAGGAGTGTGAGCTCTCCAAGGAACAAATAAAAATTATTAATCTGATGTTCGATAATGGAGATAAAGCGTTCGAACATGGAATAAGTGCAGCACAATATAAGAAAATTACCAAAGTAAGTAAGGCTACAGCGACTAGGCATCTTGCGGATTTGCTAGAGAAAGGGTGTATTGAAAAATTGCCTGGAGGAGGGCGGAGTACTCGATACCAAATTAAGACAAAGTTGATGAAGTAAGATGGGCTAGATACGGCTATGTGCTTATATTTGGCCCCGTAGGTTTGAGAGTCTCTGTCGCATCTGAGGATAATGCTCTGAGACCTTGCATTTTTTCTCTGTAATCTTGTTGAAGTTGGGTACTTTTCTCAGCATCTTTTAACTCATAAGATAATTTATCTAAAGCTTTAACTGCATGATTTAAAGCCTTTTTAGTTTTGCTGAAATAGCCAAACTCATCATTTTTTTCCATTCCCTCGATCATGCTTATTAATTGTTTCCGTACTGTATCTACACCGCCTTTATCTTTTTTACCAACAATCTCAATGTTTTGTAAAATAATATTTAAATGCTGTAATTTATCATTTAATTTCTCTACTTCACGGTGCTGAGGTCCGTATTTTATTGATGCTTTGTTTTTATCTGCTTCAACTATCTTCTTTCGTATATTAATTTCTTCTTTTGCTATAGCGAGATCCATCTCTGCTGAAGTATTTATTAGGGAACCAAACTTAAACTCTTTAATATAATCCTGTAATGATACTCGTTTCTGCCCTGGTGCAAAGATTTCATCTCCGCTGGACCACCCTTGGAACACTCTTTTTGAAACTAAAATGGTCCCTTTATCATCGGGCTTTGCATCAATCCAATGATGAGAACCTTCTGGATCTTCTTTCTTTAGTACCAGATCATTGGTGATAATCATTCTTAGATTGTCTTTACTATGACTTGTAAACCATTTTTCTGCTAATTTTGATCCCCATTGCCCGAAATTAAATCCTTTTTTCCCATAGGCCTTGGATTCAGGAATTTCAGTATTATTCAAATCAAGAGGATTTGGTGGGTCTCCCTCGGGGAAATTTGACGTTTTCCAGGCTCTTCTTGTTCCCATAAATGTAACAACTTTTCGAAATAAAGATGAGTCTTCACCATCAACTCGGCAAAATATGGGCTTTGTATTAGGTAATTTTTCAATGTCCTTAAGTAATTTTGGACCTCTTGCTGGATTAAGATTAGATGAAAACGTTTCGGGGATGACTACACCGAGTAATGGCAAACCACTGGTATCCGAGGGGGTAACCAAGACTGCCTCCCGCACTCTATCTTTGACATCCTCCAAGATACTACTTTTTGAGTGTAAATCTGAAATACCTGTATATCCTTTATTATTTGCAGCCTGAATTACTAATTTTCTCATTTGAGAGACTTCTCGAATAACACCACCATCAACAGATACCACATCATTTCCAGATGTATCACCTTCTATTTTAGGAAGAAGTTCTGTTGATTTCTCTACAGCCGCTTTAGCGGCAAATGACTTTCCACTACCAGAGGGACCTGCAACAATAACAACAGGACGTTGTGTCCATTTCTCTCCTTCATAATGGGTGGTCGATGTTCTAAAAACTGCATTCATGTATTCAGTACTGTTCATCTCCTCTTCTAATGCTTTTTTATACAACTCAACACCATCTTTACCGAGAAACTTCTCCATTGAAATAGTAGCCCGGTCGGGATTAGTTTCTCGTGTTTTGGGATCTCCGCCATATTTGCCATCTTTTGAAGCATTTTTTTCTGCAATCAATTTTATAAGCTGTTTTCTAAAGAAGGTAGGATCATTGACTTCTTCTTTGTCCTCATCAATTGGAATACCGTGTTCTTGCTTATATTGCTTAACTTTATCTTCATACTTAAGTTTATATTCAACAATCCCGTCATAAAGTTTTTCTGTACTTTCTGATGAAAGACGAGAAGCTACAAAATGACTATCTATTTCCTTTTGATTCGTATCAGCATTGCTTGGAGATGACGATTTATAATTCCCAATCTGTGCCATTAGCTGCTCAGATTGAGTTTCCTTGTCAACTTTATTGAAACTCATAATTTGCTCCACCTCAAAGTTACTTGCTTGGAATCGATTATTAACATCTTTTATTAATTATAGTTTACGATTAGGGGGTGATCTATTTTTGCTCAGTTTGAAGTATGGGGCTGAGTTCTATTTCACTCAATTAAAGAACATTTAATGATCAGTAAGTTATTTATTTGTCCTATAATTATCTTAATTTCATTTAAAATGATCCAACATCATGCGCCAAAGTTTTTTTAGGATGAAGGAATCCAAGACCTCTAAAGAGGATTCTCTAAAACGATTTTTTAATCATTTCCCCGAAAATGAATTTTGGCGATTTTTTGTGGAACGAACGCGATATGATTTTAGACCAGAGTTATATCGAAAATTGTTTGCTAAAATGAACGGGATATCTGAAGAAAATGCAAAAAAAATCCCAGTTTCTGAAATTGAAGATCTTGTAAAGGACATCACGATAGGTCAAGTATACCAGCTTGTAGACCAATTGGGTGACCACGAGGCTTTAACTGCCCTAAACAATTTATTTCATGCTCAAAATAGAAAAGATGAGCGCATTGCTTCACTTTTTAATAAACATCAAGGTTGGCTGGGATTTGAAGATAATGAACCAGGCTATTTATTTAATGTCACTAAAGGATTTTGTTTTGTTGTTGAAAATGTATTGTCTGGAGAACCCTTTACCTTAGATTTCATTAAGGATCTGCATAAAACCAGTACTCAAGGGGTGAAAAATATGTTGGCTCAAATCTCGGGTGAATTTCGCAGTAGGGGCGCTTCATGGCAAATGGATTCTAAAATGGATTCACTCGAAGGATTAATCGAAACGATTGATTATCTAAAATCAGTAGAGACCAAAATGGGAACCGCAGGTCTCGATATTTATATACAAAGTAAGGATGGGGATGAAGATATCTCGAGTTTCCTCACTGAAGATACTCATTTACTAGCTAATAAAATATGGAATGCGTTAAAGGATGGAGCGATTATTTACTATAATGCTCGAGAAAAAAAAGAGGTTGATTCAAGTAAGTTTCTACATAGCGTATGTTCAGAGCATATTCATGAGTTAGAGGACACATTAGAAAAGGCTGAAACCAAAAAAGAGAAATTGACTGCAATTTTTACTTACTTAAAGCATGATGTATTACATCATCCCTTCCAAGATGGGGTTGGTCGCACCTATTCCATGCTTTTATTACAATACTTATTAATGCGTGAAAATCTTTTGCCCGTTTTAATTGTTAATTCAAATATTATTCCAGGCTATTCCGTAAGAGAGCTTGTAGACGAGTATTTACGAGCAGAAAAAGAAATGGAGAAAATCCTGGATTTTCCACACTATATTTCAAGTGAAGAAATGGTAACCCCTAATGTTGATACAGCAGAGCTTTTATCACGTCTGAGTAGTGAGGAAGCAGCCACTTTTGCCGATGCGCTCTCTCAGTTTCAGGAAGTAAAAGGGCATTATTTGGAATGGAATAAAACACGAGAATATGAGAGTTCCTCATTTCGGTATGATCAAACTTAGCTATAGAGCCGTCATCGGGGTACGAACTATTTTAGACTATACTAAGTAGATATAAACAATCAATTTTTGGAGTGCAAAAACTGATTCGGCTTGGAAATTTATTGTTCTCACACAGTAACACTCATGGAAGGCTAGTGATATGAGAATGAGATTGGAAACGATTGTTCATCAAGGAGTTGATATAACCGGTCATTATCTAGCTCCCCAACAACAGTATAAAGTATTTCGCCATCAAGGATTCGTATATGCTGTCAGGTATGACGATAATCCACCTAAAGCGACGGAATACATTGCGATGTGGCGGAGTCATAACAAAGAATCAGCTCATTCAAGAGTCCCTTTAGATAAAGGCTTGCAAGGAGTAGTGTTTACAAAAACAAAAGATAAAGCTGCTAAACATTTTAAAACGAGCTATCAAGATGACGATCCTTTAAAAAACTTGCACGATTCTCAAGAAATGAATCTGAAACTTTTAAATCAAAAATTTGATCTGCACCACCTTAAAATTGATAAACATTTCATTATCGGTTTACATAATAATAAAAGGGCATTGGATAAAAAGTTAGATAGGGAACATGCTCATATTGAATATATTATGCCTAAAATAGAGGAAACTCAGCATATAAATGATGATTCATTAATTCAATTTATTCATGCACTAAAAATAGCAAACGAGCATGGGTATGCGCATCCAGACTATTGCCTTTCTCCCTATCATACGAGTTTTCAAAATGAATTTTATACCGAAGATGGTATTAAACTCTTTGATCTGGATATGGGGCTTCACGAATTTTCCTCGTCTGATTTTTCCACGGATCAAAATGCTGTATATTCACGAGATCAATGGTTATTGGTATATAACCATAAAAAACAAGCAACGCCACATTGGCGTGAAGATAGTCAAACCTGGTATATGAAAAATCCAGGTAAAGCTTTATCGGAGCATCCTGTAGAACTTCTTGACCTTGTTTCGGATGGCACAATTTTATTGCCACCCGATATTGTCAAAGATTTGGAAAAACAAGCCTCACTTTTACCTCCAAAACCTAAAACCTCTTCTCCTTTTATTTCCGCGGTAAAGAAGGGCGACCTCAAGAGTGTACAACAATTAATCGCACTAGAGGGTTCTAGGGCGGAATCCAAAGAACATCGACCTCTTAAAGAGGAGTTCGATCAAGCACTCATCCTTGCAGCGAAACATAATCATATCGATATTGTAAAAGAATTACTTTCAGCTGGTGCAGATGTTAATGCGAAAGAAAATGAATATAACGCCATGCGATTTGCGATTGAAAACACAAATATACCTCTGGTAAAAGTCTTGCTAAGAGCAGGAGCAAATTCAGAGTTTCTTCTCGAAAAAATTGAGGATTGGGACAGTATGGCATTTCGAGAGATATTACATGAGGTAGGGCTTAATCAAGCTGGGGACGCATTACTAACATTAGTCGAAAACCATAATTTTGGTATGGTGCGAAAATTAGTAACAGCTGACCCTAAATGTCTTTTTATAAATCATGTTGGAGAGTCTCAAAAAACACCACTGATGTTGGCAGCTGAAAAGGGGGATAAAAGAACTGTAAAACTGTTACTTAGAGCAGGTGCGGATGATTCATTACGAGATGCAAATGGAAAAACTGCAGAGGAATTGGCTATGCCGTCGGTTCAATTTAATACATTACTTGCCGAAGTATTAGACGAAAAAAAGGGTGCGTATAGGCAAAAATGCATGCAGAAATTAACTCAGATATATGCATGCCGATTTAATGATGATGTAGGAATGACTGAGTTTATTCGCGCTAAAAAAACAGCAATAGCAAATTGCACAAATTTAAACGAGTTAGTTCAGCTTCATAAAAATTTAAATGATATCTATAAGCAATTAAAACCTGTATCAGATGCCCTAAAAACAACACTCACGGATCTTTCCGCAAAAATGGAGTTTGGAGCGAGTGCTAAAGCAAAAAGTATTGAAGAGGCTCTGGTAAATGTTCCTGTGGAAGAACGAAACCTTGACTTTGATTACGAGTCTCCCGCTAAAAAAAGTTTCCCTGTTTTAGCGGAAATGGCAAGGCCTAGGGGATTTTGGGGCAAGCCTGGTGAAGTAGAGGTTGATAAAAAAAGTGGGGTGATCGTTGAAGATAAAGCGGCCAAAACGTATACAGAATTTAGAAAAACTATGGCAACCTTACGAAAAGTGAAAGATAATACTTTGTCTTCTGATTCTGATTTCTCGCCTTAAATCTACGTGTATATCCATAAAACGTATGTTGGGCCTTGACCAATTTTGCTAGCTCAAGCCAATCAATGAGAAAGTTCAGCCAAATAAAAGGCGGCTTTTCCCGCCTTTTCATTACAATTATTAAGATATTATGAATGCGATGATATGTCGAACGAGGATGATCTCAGAAGTGGTTCTCTCATACTTTCAGAATCCGACAATCCTACTCCTTTGCCATCAGATTTCATTGCGGATACTTGTTCTTTGAATTTATCCACGTGGTTGGATTCGGATGACGCGATGCTCGATCCAACTCCCGGATCGGGGGAAGAATATATGGGCGCTTTCGGTGGGGTAAAAAGCGATTCTTTATCATCAAAAAATAAATAACGCCCTGTAACGAAACGGTTGCCTAGAGAAATAAGGGCACAAAGTGTTCCTACCCCACTGACTAGCATAGCTATATTTTTAAAAAATGCTGCATTTGAATCATTTTTAAGAGTAGAGTCCATACCCTCGATTGCATCATAGACATCATTTTGAAACTGATAAATATCTTGAGTCTTTTGGTGCATGCTTTTTCTTGAGAACTCGTTAAGTTTTTCTTCTAAACAATCTGCCAAATCATGTTTCACTTCCGTATTGTGTCTCTCAGTTTCGGTCATGCGTTCATGTGGCTTGAATGATCTGAGAAGCTCAATGTTTTGACGCACTCGCGTTTCAAAATCTTCTACATATTTTACAGGTAAGTTTGAAAACGGATCCTGTTGATTATCCGGATTATAAGATCCTGCGGTGACCGCATCACGATAAGTTAAACCTGGATGTCTAATGGAGACATAATTGCCTAATCTACGATCTGTTGGATATGCAAGCCCCGGTCTTATATTATTTTTAAGTAATATCTCTTCAATTTCTTCAAACAATTCCTCATGATCTTCTTCTTCGCCAGGCAACATATAGACTGAAATCTGCATGCCCTCTGAAAGTCGTTCGTCCTCTGCAAGAATTGGACGCATCTTAAGAAGATCAGCCGCATATTTCTCATCTATGCGTTGAAATAACGTTCTTTTATATTCGTCGATAGACAAAGTATCTTTTCTTGCACGCAGAGAATCAATTTCGGTGGGGAAGAGGCCTTCAGCGAGATGCTCTAATTCAGGTGCTTCGAGGGCTCCCTTTAAATAATTTTCAGTAAATATTTGACGCCTTTCGTCAGCTTCCATATATGTTTTATAGTGTTGTTCCCTTATTTCACGAAGTTTATTCAAATCGACTACTTTAAACTGTTGCGCGCCATTATAAAGCTTATCATGGATTAAATCCCAGGCTCTTGGGAGATCGTCAGGATGAATACTAATATGGGCCTTCCAATTTGTACCTATATCATTCGCACGTTGCCCTCGCAAAGTTTTATCTGTAAACATGACAAAACTAGTCGTATTCAAAGCTATATCAAACTTACTTCCACTTTGATCATAAGCCTTTTTAAACTCCTTCTTAACCGCCTTGTTGGGATCAACTATTTGTTCATATCGTGCTTTCATGGCAATACCTAAAAAGCAAAGGGTTTTATAAAGTATAGTACAGGGGGATATGGGGCATGTTTAATAGAAAAGAAACCTGCATGTGGAGTTGAAATTTTAAAGCTTCATTCCATGCTCGATACAAGTAGTTCAAGTTAATTAATGTTTAAAATTCAGGAGTTGCTTTTAATGCTATAATAATAGCATTGAGCTTACGGAGGAGAATAAATAATGGTTATTGATAATCTTACACCGATTATTTCATTAGTTGCTGGAATTTTAATTCTGGTTATGCCACGATTATTAAACTACATTGTCGCTATTTATCTTATTATTGCGGGCATTTTAGGTTTAGGCATTTTGCATTAAGTTAATTTTTACATTAACTGCATGAGTGTCTAATCTGATAGTTTATTTTGATAACTAATGTGTACTTATTTCAGGTCTTGATTATTCTCAAATTGGACCTTCAAAGGAACTATTTCTTTTATCAAAAAAGTCGCACTTCGATTACTTCTCTTTTTTTTCCAACTTGTGACCATCTAAATGACGTTCCTCGCGTTCATTTTCTTGTTTCGCGAGTTGCTTTTCTTTTTTGGTTCTTCCAAATTTAACACGATTTTCAGAACCGGTTTTTTCTTTTTCCAAACGAACTTTAGCTTTTCTTTTTTTATTAAGATTAACGACGTTTACCATAATACTCTCTATCATATAATGTTGCTTATACTATAGCGCATAAAATACGCGCAAATCATCTAAATACACAAATACATCAACAGAATTTGAGATTCTTATGCAATTTAAAGATCTTATCCTGCCGGAACAGTATCTTGTGACAAATTCAATGAACACTCCGAAAAACGAAAATGTGCATATTTTATCGATATCCATTAGAATCTGCCTGTGATTGCAAAAGGTAGATAATATTATGAAAGCAAAAGTAGAAGATAAATCTCCCATAGTAGACAGCGAAATACTGGAATTTATTAGAAATATCTCTGAGCCAGTAAGAACATGGGAAAGTTTCTATTTTCCTTTAAAGGAAAAGGGTTATGTTTACTTCAATGTTCAAACTCTGCAAAATTACCATTTTCAATTTTTAGACCGCATAATATTCACAGATCACGGCATAAAAAAACGTGGAACGATCATTGGAGAACATGAAGGCACATTATACATCAATCTTGATACTCATTTTTATGCTCAAGCGGTGCTACTGGATGGAAATGAAAAATTACCCATTGAAGTGGACACGAGTGGAAAAACAGATTTCCAATCGATCAGCGAGTTCCAACATAAATATCTTGGCTTTTATCTGACAACACATAACCAATATCTGCGAGATTCAGAATCTAAAAAAGGAGCAGGGTTTAGAAATAACTTTTGGGCAAAGATGGAGAGAAATGAAGCGTATATTAAAAATACTCAACTGATAGAGAAAACCTTGGACAGAGTTAAATCCTATAATGGGTTTAGCTAGCATAAGTCGGACCAAGCCCGACTTAACTTGGTTAACGGTTATAATCTTGCACTTACTCTCGGATATTCCTCTTCTGTAATATGCTCCACCTCTGCGGCCAATGGCTGATCTGGCTGATAATCGGGTCCTAACAAACCGTTGCGCGTGGTGTAGGTGGCTTTTCTCGTTGGCATAATTCGCAGTCCATGTAGCGTCATGTCCACCAGGAATTGAGTCAACATTTGTTTTGCAAATGGATTTGCCGGACAATGTCTGGGCCCGGCTCCAAACGAGAATAGGTCTGCATCGCCCTCAAGCCATTTCTCTGGAGAAAACGTTCGATTTGGTCCCTGCATAGGTCTAAAAAGAAACATCAACATTTCGCCTTTCTGAAATGATACTGTTTCTCCATTAATATTCGTTTGAAATGGTTTGAGTACTGCTCGAGGAAAATTGGGAATAGGAGTTGCTTGCCATAGCGCCTCCTGAACAACCGCACGTACATAGGGCAAGTGGGCCATGTGTTTGTATGTAAAGGGTTCTTTATTCAAAACACGAGTGATTTCCTCCCGCATCTTGTCTACAACATCAGGTCTTTGGCTGAGCACGTCGAGCATATAAAACATCGTTGCCCCTATGTTAGAAGAGGCGAAAATCGTGAGAGGTCCGTGTTCACGTATAAAGCGATCATTTTCGATAAGGTCCCGCACAATTTTTGCTTGTGAATTGCTTTCCTCAAAGTGTGTGCATTCATCAAAATTTATCTGTGGGTGCAATTGTTCGGCACGAAATACACCTAAATCCCAAATGTAATTATTTCCTTTGCAAATGTTTTCAATATTTGAAAAAAGAAGTTTCTGTGCAATATCGGCCATTGCTCTGCTGGTCACCCGAAAGTCAGATCGTAGGCTGGGATGGGCTAAACGGCTTAAGGGATCCATACTTGCTTTTGTAATTAGGCGAGTTGCTTCCATGAACGTTTTGTGTGTATCTGATGGTAGAGCGGACAGATCATAAGTACCTACAAAGCATGCAGCAATGCAACCTATAGTATGCCATGCGACAGAAGCATACAGGTCATCAAATCCTCCATTGGATGTTAGTTGCATGGAGGCAAAGGTACGATTATTAACTGCAGCGATTTTTTCGAAATTGATCGATCCACGTACAATAGTATTCAAAAAAACTTTGCGTGGCTCAGAAGCCTTTGCTCCATCTTCCGCGAAAAAAACTCTTCCTACCATATGCGTAAAAGGTTCAAGGATGTCTCCACGCCCAAGTTCTGGATGTTTTGTCAGCAGTTCTTTTGCAATTTTGCCATCTGTTACCATGTATACGCATTGAGTACCGATGAAGATTTTAAAAAATTTTTGTTTTGTGCGTGCAGCCATCTCGTAAAAGAAAGGAGAGGCTCCTTGATCCAATAAACGTCCTAAGTTACGCCATCCTTGTTGGTGCTGAGGTACTACTTTAGAGGCTGTTTCTGCTTCAGATATGTCAGGCAATGCTTCATGCGGAGACGTTGCTGACTTTCTTGTTGTATTTAGGGAGTATGGGCATGTCTTTGTGCTCGTTTTTTTCGGGTCAAATAATTTCGCTTTCATTCTTTTGGAGTCTCCCTTCGATAATTCAAAAAATAATGTTCTTATGTGGAAGATTCATAGAGTTTCATGATCTATGCTTCTATCCGTGTACCATTCAACACTTTGTTTTTTTTTAATCAGGTAATAACATAAAGATATATTATTTTCTATAACCGGCTGATTATTAATTGGATTAGGAAAAGGATCTTTAATAATTAAGTCACCAATTCCAAAATTGAACACCATTAAATCCTTTTTTAGCAGAGATTATGTATGCCAACTACTAATAAGCACTCCTATTTGTATTCTTTCTTTTAATTTTTAGGGATTATTAGCTATTTTGCCCTATGGAGATAGGAAAAAACATCATAAAAATGATGATTGGAACATTTTTTTGCTGCAAATCTGGATAAAATACTGTACAATATATGACTAGTTTTTATCCATTAACTTTAAATAAGAGCGCTATGAATGATTTAAACCTTTATAGAAATATTGGTATCTTCGCCCACGTAGATGCCGGAAAAACCACCACTACCGAGCGTATTCTAAAGCTCACCGGTAAAATCCACAAAATAGGTGAAGTTCACGATGGTGAATCAACAACCGATTTTATGGTACAGGAAGCGGAACGCGGTATTACCATCCAATCAGCTGCGGTTAGTTGCTTCTGGAAAGGTCATCGCTTCAATATTATCGACACCCCAGGACACGTGGACTTCACTGTAGAAGTTTATCGTTCACTAAAAGTTCTCGACGGCGGTATCGGTGTTTTCTGTGGTTCTGGTGGGGTTGAGCCTCAGTCTGAAACTAACTGGCGTTATGCGAACAATTCAAAAGTATCTCGTTTGATTTTTGTAAACAAATTGGACCGTATTGGCGCGAACTTCTTAAAAGTAACTGAGCAAATTAAAAAAGTATTGGGTGCACATCCATTAATTATGACTTTGCCTATAGGTTTCGAAGACAGCTTCGTAGGTGTTGTCGATTTATTAACTCGCCAAGCCTATGTTTGGGACGAATCTGGCCAGCCAGAAAATTACAAAGTTACTGATATTCCAGCCGATATGAAGGACGATGTTGAAATCTATCGTGCGCAATTAATTGAAACCGCACTTGAGATGGATGACGAATTGCTGATGGCTTATTTAGAAGGAGAAGAGCCTTCATTGGAAGAAATTAAGCGTTGTATCCGTAAAGGCACGCTTGAATTAGCCTTCTTCCCAACTTATTGCGGTTCTGCCTTTAAAAATAAAGGGATGCAGTTATTATTGGATGCGGTGGTTGACTATTTACCGGCTCCACATGAAGTTAATCCACAACCTTTGACTGATGCTGAAGGTGTGCCAAACGGCCAGTTCGCTATCGTTTCTGCTGATGAGCCATTCCGTGCCTTGGCATTTAAAATCATGGATGACCGTTTTGGTGCGCTAACGTTCATACGTATCTATTCAGGAAAACTAAATAAAGGTGATACGATTCTTAACTCCTTTACTGGTAAAACTGAACGCGTCGGCCGTATGGTTGAGATGCAAGCAAATGATCGTATTGAATTGCAAAGTGCTGAAGCAGGCGACATTATCGCGATAGTGGGCATGAAAAACGTTCGCACCGGTCATACTCTTTGCGATCCAAATAATGAGTGTACACTGGAAGCGATGGTTTTCCCTGAGCCAGTAATCTCTATTGCAGTTACGCCAAAAGATAAAGGCGCCACTGAAAAAATGGCTATTGCTATTGGTAAGATGGTTGCAGAAGATCCAACGTTTAGAGTAGAAACAGATCAAGATTCTGGTGAAACCATTCTGCGTGGTATGGGTGAATTACATCTTGATATTAAAGTGGATATTCTGAAACGTACATACGATGTTGAGTTAATAGTAGGTCAGCCTCAGGTTGCTTATCGTGAAACCATTACAAAAATGGTTCAAGACAGCTATACCCATAAGAAACAATCAGGTGGAGCCGGTCAATACGGTAAAATCGACTATACAATTCAACCAGGCGAGCCAAACACTGGATTTACGTTTATTACATCTGTTGTGGGTGGAAACGTTCCTAAAGAATTCTTCCCTGCAATTGAGAAAGGGTTCCGTTCAATGATGGACTCAGGAACTTTAGCTGGTTTCCCTGTACTGGATGTTGTAGTTGACCTTACTGATGGTGCTTACCATGCTGTTGACTCTTCAGCAATTGCATTTGAAATCGCAGCGAAGGGTGCTTTCCGTCAATCAATACCCAAAGCTGCTCCACAATTGCTTGAACCAATCATGAAGGTTGACGTTTATAGTACAGAAGAAGATGTTGGTAATGTGATTGGTGATTTGAACCGTCGTCGTGGTATGATTTCGGGTCAAGAACCAAGTGCAGCTGGTGTCCGTATCAAGGCTGATGTTCCACTTTCAGAAATGTTTGGTTACATTAGTACATTGCGTACTCTTACCTCTGGTCGTGGTCAATTCTCAATGGAATTTTCTCACTATGCTGCTTGTCCAAACAACGTAGCTGAAGCAGTAATCGCCAAAGAAAAGGAAAAGAAAGCTGCTGCTATGGCGTAAGCACGTTAATACATTTTAGAAAGCCCTATCAGTTGTGGACTGATGGGGCTTTTTTTTTAATCCAAAAAATTAGGCATTTAATATAAAAAGATTTTTTGAAGTAATGTTCAATGTGATACGCTGATTTAATTGATCCCAAGTACTCTCCCCGGATTCTCCGGCTTTTCCCTTTAATGCTGATGTTCGTGGTGTCTCATTAGTGCTTGATGCAACAGGTTTTCCTGTGGTTAGTTTTTATCGAGCGGATAAAACCAATTGAAATTGCTACATTGTGGGGATGCTGATTGTGCTGGGCAAAATAATACATTAACAGTACTGGATCCAGGCGCTCAAGCCGCCGATCACCGTGCTACATCAGTTATTTTAGACGCTGGTGGCAACCCAGTGATTGCAGCATATTGGGATACCGAAAACTCTGCGTTAAAAGTTTTGTATTGTGGAAATTCCTGCATGTAACGCTGGTAATACTATTGCATCGCCTGTAACTAGGGCGAACACTGGATTACAATCTTCGATCGAAATCGATAGTTCAACAGGGTATCCAATGGTGAGCTTTGGAACAAATACTACGATGTCGATACGGTATTGTGGTAATGCATCATGTACTACCGGGAATGTAATAACGGCTGTTGATCCAACGACAAAAGGTACGATAGTGCATTAGTGCTTGATGCAAATAATAATCCGGTTGCTAGTTACTATACTCCAACCGCTAAGCATATCAAGGTATTGCACTGTGCAACCAAAAGCTGCCAATAAATTAAAGTAATGATTGTTCATGTTGGATAACAAGGAGGATTAGTCACAATGACCTAACCTCCTTGCTCTGGTACGCTTAAAACCCACTAAAGTGTATTACCTACGTCACTTTTTAACATAGGCATTGAGTAGCTTAAGTCTTTCTCAGGGCACGCAGGCTACCATTCATTTCAGTTTTTCTAATAAAATAATATCTGAGCCACGGATATGGGAAATTTTTTTTGCTGTTACTAACGGATCTTGTAGGATTTTTTGTATATCTGAAAATAAATCAAGACCATGATGTTTTAATGAGCGTAATAAAAAATAAGCCTTACCATTATTAGCAAGGGAGTTTTCTAGCGCACGAATATAACTCTCAAAAGAACTATCTAAATAAAATCTACAACGATTTTTAAATTGGGAAGGGGAAAGAACTCCGTGGCCTAATTGGAAATAGGGTGGATTACTAATTGTCAAATCATATTTTCCTTCCCACTTTTTTTCATGTAATTGATCATAATTTAAAAGATGCCACCGAAGTTGTAATTCAGGCCGATTGACGGTAGCGATGTTTTGATGAAAATATTCAGTATAAATATCCTGGACTTCAATAAAATCAATTTGTCGTATTGCTTGAAGGTGCCATGATAGTTCGAATCCTATGACTCCACAGCCCGCACAGAGATCTAATACCCTTAATGAACCAAGATCTGGTTGGGTTTTCAATTGTGTTGCAACAAATTTTGCAAGCTGAATTGAATCAAGACTGAAATGATATTCGTCCGGTTGTTTGTAATTATAAGTAAAAGGTACGTCTAGTTCGCTCTGCATCGTTTCAATCATTTTGAAATTCTTTGTCAATTATATCCTTTTATTGCATCAATGATTAGCTGCATCTACTTGTCATTAAGTAAATTGTGGCTTGTTGTTTTCAAAGCAATATTCACATGATTTATAAGCACCAACGATACCTATTTTTTTTGAGAATGCTTGGTCTTTAGGGTTCCTAAGGAGCAAGATAAAGTTCTTCAAATCATCAATAGTTAATTCTTTTCCTTTACCGTATTGTTCACGTAATAAAATTTGCTCTTCCGAAGTTTGATGAGACGCTTTGTCATTTCCCAACCACCAAGCTAAAGTAAACGTACTATACCAAGATTGGTAAATGATAAATTTTAATTCTTCTCCATTGTATATTTTTTCTATAACAAACGAATGGTAGTCTTTGCCTATCTGTAACAGAAATATATTATTATCACATTTATTGTCTAGTAGTTTTTCTTGCAGTACATGTTCAAGAAAATATGGGATAGAAAATTGTTCTGGTTGCTTTTCAAATCGTTGTCTTCCGCATAAATAATTTATCAACTCATGTGCTAAATCTTTACAGTAATGTTTTTTGAGTTTTCCTTTCCTTATTCTTTCTTGTATGCGAGCGAATGTGCTTTTGGCACTTAATTGCTGATTGGTATTATCTAAAAAAAATTTATACTGCATATTAAAACTATCAATTTTGAATCCAAATCACCCATAATTTTATATTAAATTTTAGATTATAGTGATAAATAGATAGCATATTGGTAGAAGTTTGATGATTTGGGTCTGAAATTTAGATAGCAACTGTTAACTTATCTAGGTATCGTTTCGTCATATGAAACAACCTCTATATATTTGTTCCAATAATTAAGCCTGAATCCTTGCCTCGACCTACGCTTTTTCGATGTTAAGAGGGATTCATCCCCTGGAGTAGGTCTTGCATAGCTTTTTCAAGTTTCTCTAATACCGATTCTATACCATATTCTGAAGCCTCAAAAAGTAATCCAGAAAATATTGCTTTTTTTGCCTTGAATATATTAGGGACAACTGCATCACGAATTATTTTGGTTTTCTGTGATTCTAAGGCCTCAAGAGCATGGAGATATTCTTGCATCTCCGGGTTTGGATTAATATATTTTACTCCTTCACTAATCAGATTTTTGGTTATGAGTTGAAACATTTCATAATTCATTGCTTGTTGATATAGCGGTTCGGTAGAGGTTTTCTGACAACTTTGTAATAACGCAAAGAGATTATTAGCAGTCAAATGAGTATCTTGTTCTATGGATAACGAAATGAGGGTATGAACATCCCTAGAAAATGCAGTGAGTCCTTCTAATATTCTAATATTTTCTGGATTTTCGAAATCAGCCCATCTGCTAAAAGTTAGTACTTGCTGATGAGTCATATTGAGAACATTTTCAATCCATTTTAATTCATAAGCATCAATTTCTCGTTGTGCACCTGTTCGATCAATGCTCAATAAAACCTTACTATGCTGTCGTTTGTGTTCTCTACCCACTTCTTTTATGGATGTTTCTCTATGAGTAAGATACACCATTTTTTCAGGAGTAGGTTTTACAAATTGCTCGTGTAATACATTTTTATTGGCAATCACATCAATATATAGTCCAAAGTCGTCAAGTAATTTTTTTTGTAATTTTTTGGCAAAACCTACTCCTTCGCATACACACATCACAAGTGTCAACCGAGGGATGACATTAGGATCTTTAAATTCAGGATTTGTTAGGAGTTTTCCAAAATAAATAGCAACATCATTTAAAGTGTAGATCGTTGCATCCCCTTTTTGTTTATCAAGTACCATATCAACTAATTCTTCACGTCCATGTGCTGAAAAATATATTTTGGTATGGTTTGTAATCGGTTTGGGAAAGAAATCACGACCCTGCAAAGTTTTAAGATCGCATCCATTGGGTAATTTTACGAGTATTGCGGGGTCTTCATGTATTATAAGCGTATCAATATTTGCTGTTATTTGATCTTGGGTCAGATTGATGTAAATGAGTTTATCATATTTGGAATGCATGACAGACTCCATTCTTTATTCAGTATATTCTTAAAGTATAGAACTATTAAAAAGATTGATGGATTTAGTGACTGTCTTGAACAAACCTGTTCAAGACAGTAGCTTTTATATAATTCCTTTGAAGTTAAGGTTCTTACCATGGCTGCATTTTGAAAGGCGATGGATTAAATAGTTCCTGTTTTTCATCATCCATTTCAATTTTCTCTTCTATAGAAGTAGGCTGTGGTTCCATGGCAAGAGGATTTGGAGCACAACTTTGATCCTTTGTGAATGGGGCTTTTAATTGTGATGTTGGCACTAAATTATTGGCTAGCCGTTGAATAAATGCATCATATAAGTTTAACGTGGGCATGCTAATATGAAGAGCAATTATGTTACCTTCTTTATCTTGAGTAATGCGCGGATAGTCATCGGAACGATGATTTTCTTCTTTAAACTTATGGAAGTCTTTTATAATCGCTTCCATGAATTTTTTTAACTCTCTTCTTTGTTCTTCCGTTAATGAGTTAGGTTCACAAAGCAATTTAATGGTAAGCGTCTTCGATTCGCGATCACTGTCAACCAGCAATCGTCCTTGAGCGATCAATGCCTCAATTACTTTAGGGTCAAAACTTAGTTCACCTAAAGACTCCGGAGCAAACTCGACCATCAATTCTTCTGGAGTTTCTACTACTTTGCGAGGTTTAGTTAGAAAGTTATCTTCACCAAGACGAGCTTTTTCTTCGGGTGTCTTATCAGATTTGGCACTATCGCTTTTACCGTCAGCGCTACCGCCTCCATGTCCAGAACAAAGAGGCTTAGGGGCGATTTCTTTAAAACAAACCCGACAACGTACTTTTGCAGCTTCCTCCGCGGCTTCCTTTTTTTCTGTTTCTTTTCTAAATTGTTGTAAAGCTAATGCTATAGAAGAGATTTTAGGTTCATCTTCCGTTATGGATTTCGAAACAGGCGGATGTTTTTCGTTGGCTTTTTTCATGAGAATTCTCCAGTACACGTTCATAATGATAATTCGAATAAAGATCGACTTATCTGTTAGTATACCGAGTTACTAAAAATCAATTGTATATAAAATGTACATTGGACGTCGTATGTTTGCTTCCAGGTATATATCTATGTAAAACTTAATTGAGACAGTATTTCAGAAACTCTTTTCTTTTTGTTATTTTAAAGAAAGCTTAGGCAGAACGAATGAACGATAAATCCATATTGCTTGTAGAGGATAATATCAAACTAGCAAATTACCTTAAAGAAAGTCTCCAGGAAGCCGGTTATGATGTTTCTATTGAAAAACGTGGTGATAGAGCAGTCTATCGCATTATCCGTGAGCAACCCGCCTTAGTACTATTAGATATCATGCTTCCTGGGATGAATGGGGATCAAATATGTCACACCATTAGAGAGGACTATTTGGGAAAAATACTCATGTTAACTGCAGTTCATGACATTGAAAGTGAAGTATCCTCTTTAAACTTAGGGGCAGATGACTATCTAACCAAACCTTTTGCAGACGGGGTTTTAAAAGCAAGGATAGAAGCATTATTACGCCGACCTAATTTAGTTAATATTCAAAATCAATTTCAATTTGGAAATTTTTCTATCAACTTTAGTACTAAGAGTGTTTATCTCTTTGGTGAAGAAGTTTCAATAAGTACTACTGATTTTGAAGTTCTTGCTTTGCTGGTTAAGAATCATGATAGGCTGCTTAGTAGGGATAGCATTATGTATGCACTTTCTGGACGCGAATATGATGGAGTTGACCGAAGTATTGATTTAAAAATATCTCGTTTAAGGAAAGCATTAAACGATAATAATAACCAGCCTTATCGTATAAAAACAATTCATAAAAAAGGATATGTATTTGTGTCAGAGGCTTGGGAATGAGGAGTTAATTTTTGTAGCATATTTAAAAACAACGGATGTACAATTTATATACATTTGGCTCGAGAATTCTTGATAAAATTAAAATATCAAATTTATTTTAAGTGGAATTCGATGATATGGCTACTCCTCCTTTAATGATTGCATTACAAGTAATAACTAAACTTGGTCATGTTCCTGCTGTTAGTTATGGTTGTGTTCAATCTCCAAAAAAAGATGAACATGAGTTTATACGAACCTCAATGTCTGTTGGCAAAAAATCTAACGACTCTGAAATGGACGTTGATGAAAAAACCAGGTTTCCAGCATCTTCCCTCAGCAAAATTGTGTTTACTTATTTGGTATTGCAGATAGTCAAGGATAAGCAAATCGATTTGGACGAACCATTACATAATATATTACAATATGAGCGATTCTTAGTGGACGGTGAATATCCAAAGAAAGCTAAGGAACTAACGGCGCGACATGTATTGTCACATACTACAGGCTTGCCGAATTTTGGGGGAAGTTTATCTTCAGCGCTCGTCTTTGATCCTAAGTCGGAGCTGGGTAAGGGATACTCCTATTCAGGTGACGCTTTTCTATACTTGCAAAAAGTCATCGAAACCAAAATGGGTAAAGATTTAGAAGCGTTAGCTCAAGAGTATGTCTTTGGTCCCTTGAGAATGGGACGTTCTACATTTATGCCGCCATCTGAGGCCGACACCAATGTTGTAACTGTTCATACTGAGCTTGGAAAACCGACTTCAATTTATGTGGGCGACCCTCATCTTAATGCGGCTGGATCATTACTCACTACGGGGGAAGATTTCTCGAAATTTATGGCTGCCTGGCTAGAGAATATGAATGATCCACTTATAAAGCAAGCATTTGAACCAAGGAGCACAGCAGACTTCATGACATGTGGTTTAGGCTGGCATATCTATAGACATAAAGATGAGCTAATTGTATATCAATTTGGTGAAAACCCAAATACTCGAGCTTTTGCTGCGATTAATCTAACGACAAAAAAGGGGGCCGTATTTTTTACGAACTCAGAGAATGGGATGAGTATTGCAAATCAAGTGTTCAACTCCCATGATTTACTAGTTATTGGAAACATGCAAGAGCTTTATAAACACTTACATTATACTCAAAGTGATGAGCCAGGATGGCAAGAAACAATTCTAGGAAAAGTTGCTGAAGTTGAGGACCAATTTGAAGAGGCTAGAGGTTTTTTTCAAAGAGCCACGGAGTTAGCACCTAAGGATGAAACCAAACTGAGACGTTTAGAATGGTTTAATGCGATACATTATCTTTTTCCAGCGAAAAAATTTATCTCGTCATTAAACGCGTTGGTTGGAAATTACAAAAATCGCTATAACGATGATGTGGAGATGTCTATACGAGAGGGTAGTTTGATCTTCAAACAATTTGATCAAGAGATGAAACTGGTGCGGATAACTGAAACTGACTTTCTACCTGAAAAAGACCAATCGTTCAAAATTAGATTTGATGGAGAGCAAATGATCATTAGTTATATCCACGGTGGCCGAGATAAATTTTTATCAAAAGACCCCTCACCAAAATCATTATTACACTATAAGGACGAAATGAGACAATTAAGGGAATCACAGCCAGGTGATCTGAATACAGAGACAAAATCCGAGTTTTACTTGTGAGCTTTACAAAGAATTAAACACTTTGTCTTGGTAGCTCAATTGTGAATCGTGCGCCGTTTAATATCGGTGATTGTGTAGCCATGACTTTTCCTGCATGTAGAGTAACAACTTTCTTAACAATAGCTAAGCCTAACCCAATATGTTTATCTCCAATTTCGACGTTTTTAGCAATGGTATATTCAGAAAAAATGTCCTCCACACTATCATGGGGTAAACCTGGGCCATCATCATCGACGTGAATGAAAATATGATTATCATCCTGGGATAGGGTCAAAGAAATGTGACGCACTGCAAATTTCATGGCATTTGTAATCAAATTAGTAACTGCATGTTTTAAAATATTTTTGTCGATGTACGCTTCTAAATAATTTAACTCCGTAACATGAAATGTAATTTCAAATCTTGATGAAGAGTAAGGTTCTAATAACATCCTTAACCATACTATGATATCTGTTCTGGATTGTTTTAATTTTAATTCACTTGAATGCATTTTTGAGTAGATTAAGAAGGTGCTTACGATGCGGTTCATATCAGCAATATCTTCCTGGATGCTGTTTACTTGTTTATTGAGTAATCCATCTTCTGCGTTGTTCCTTTTGATATTCTCTGCCGCCATTTGTATGGTTGACAAAGGCGTTCTAATTTCATGTGCGACAAATCGGCACAGTTGTTTATGTGATTCAATGAGCTCTTTTAATCTCCCACCCATGTGGATGATATTTATATAAAGCCCATACAAAACAGATGTGGTCCCTATTTTCTGATGAAAGTCGAAGTTCCCTTGACTAAAGTGCTTTGTTATCTGGTATACCTTCTTCATGTTTTTCACAAAAAGCAGAGAAAAAAATGTAATAAGACAAAGAGATAAGAAAAAGAAAGCTAAGATAAAATAGTACATTACATCACTAATTCTTGTTGTAACTGGCAGGTAGTTAAGTGGGCCAATTTTGAGTATTCCACCCCTAAAACCATAGTAGAGACTACTAATTTGTGACGAATTTTTATTTGTTTCAAATGCAAGACGATCTGTTAATAAAGAATTAGTTATAGTACTTGGCAGGAGTTTACTATTGGTTTTATAAACATGAAGTGGGAAACCATATATTTTTTCTAAATTTAATAGTTCTTTAGCCCAGGTATTTTGGGGCTTTGATAGTAAATGTTTAACGATTTGTTTTAAAGTAGGGGTCATATAATGAAAAATGACTTGGCCTGGATCCGAAAAATAATAAGCTAAAGCGTAAGAACTGTCGCCAATTTCTTTATATGCGGTATGTTGTACGAGTACTAAGTTGAGAAATTGGTAAGTTGTACCTGATAAGTAAATTATCTCACCACTCTTTAACTGATTATTTTGTGAAGAGGTGAGATTCAGGCGGTCGATCGCTATGATATGGACATCATTATTCGTTTCTTTCTTTATTATATCGTTCCAGTTTGATGTTGGATTAGTAATTAATTTATTTTCTAAACTAATTAAAAGTCCTTGTGACATCGTTTTCCCTGCATTATTAACAATCGCTGACTCAACCGACTTTAAATATTTAAAAAATGCCAAAGCAAAAATTAAAAATATCACAAAGAATGCAGTTAAAATTTTAATATATACATTAAATTTCATTGATGCACTCTACTTGTTGCGTGATTCGGAGTTGAGGGAATATATTCTTCTATTCGCTTAATCATGTAGGGGAAAAACGGATTGGATGAAAGTCTAAGGATTGAATCCAAACTCATGATAAGTACATTTCGTTCACCCCGCGAAGCGGTGGTTCCTAATTGAATACCATATTTTTTCGTTTCGGAGGAAATGCCATATAGACTATCGGTTACAGGGAACGGTATAGCAACGTGTGACAAGGAGTAAACATCGGGTGGATAAGCCAATCCTATAGGGGAAACACGTTCATTTACTGTTCCAGCTTCAGTGACTCGTTCGACAGCATCGATACTGTCCAGATTCGCATTAGTGATGATTACGGTGCGAAATTTTCGCGGAGGGGCATTTAAAAGCTTTGTCACTGCCATATCTGCGGAAGGACGTAATAAAAGACCCAATTTAGCAGCTCGATTCAAATCAAATAATACTAATTCACTACCATTTGCAGGAAGGTTGGCATAAAAAGCAGTAATTATTGCACGAGTACTCACTGTAAAATCCATTACAGACTGGAACGTCAATACAGGTGGAAGTTCGATTAGTCGATTTTCATTGGCAAGACGAACTATTTGTTGTTGTAATTCTGCAGTTAAACGATGAGATTGACGTGCTCCATTAACTGGAAAAGAATTGTATTTAAATGGATTGAATTCAGGAAGTATACTGAGCCAAGCTGCTTTTGCAAATGGTGGCAAGATAGCCGGTAGGGCCGCAAATCCCACAAAGCGAGCGAAGCGGGTGATTCCTATCATGGGTGAAATTAAGATAATTCTGTCCGGTCGTGCTAATTGTTTATTTTCAAGAGAATCAAGAGCATATTTTAATACCAGTGCTCCGCCATTAGAAAAACCTACGAGATGAAGAGGTTTAGAGGGACCTATGCGTCTTCGAGCTTCACGTATGGCAAGCCTGGTTGCAGCTAACCAATCTTCCCATTTCACATCCGTTAGGGCAGCAGGTACTGTGCCGTGAGCAGGTAGTCTAATAGCAATGGCAACATAACCATGGGCGACATATCGTCTGGCAATATGACGCAGACTATAAGGTGAATCAGTTAGTCCATGTAAAAATACAACCGCCCCAACAGGGGGACTTTGCGGTTCAAGTATATAAGACCGATTCCAATCAGTGGAAAATTTTTCGGGATAAACTGGGCTTCCGGCGAAATATCGATTAATCGGAACACGCTCGTTGCTGTTTAATTTTTCAGTTACTTCAATTCGTATCGTATCAAAAAGAGCATTTTCTATTTTTATGTATTGGAACCAATTAATTTTATCTAGTTCTTTCGCATGTAGTTCTTTGGGGACATAAGTATGCCATAGTTCTAAGGAGGGGCCACGCTGTGAATCAAATATCCTTAACCCGAGTAAAATTACAAGAGATAAGCAAACAAGCTTAGTGAGTGATTTTAACAATTTAAATAATCTAGCTCTCATTGGTGGGCTCTTTTGATAATCAGACCTAAGATTTCTTCATTTAAGGATATCATTTAGTTTTAATAAAGTATCCCTATTAAAATTAATAGTGATAGTGTATCAATCCCTCAATAATTGGTTGATATAGTTTTTTCATAAACAACCGTATGAATTTGATATTTTGGACTAAATTTATGACTCGAAAAAAGTGCGATTGCTCTAGTACATAAAGTACCATGGGTTTTCAAAACGCATTATCTTCTGACATTAAAGCGCTGGTTGCCTTGGGAAGATATTACATCGCTTGCGCGTAATGAATGGATATGTTGGATTGAGTCTGCCAAAAAACAGGAGACCAGGGAGCCACGAATTGAGAAGGCATGTAATGACCTTAAAAAAGGTAAGCGCCGTCCTTGTTATTGGCCTGGCTGTCCCCATCGATAAATAACCAAAATTATTGGCTTCCCTCTAGGCTTGATTACGCTATGTATAAAAATCTCAATAGGAATGAATTGGATTGAGTTTGTTGCCCAGTCTAACCAAACCTATGTATCTATTCTACGCAATTATAAGCCCTGAATGCTGCATTGTTCCTTCATCGATAGAGTCATTTGCAAGAAACGTTTCTAATGAGTCATAAAATTCTTTTACATAGCTTATCTTTTTTTCATTTTGATAAGCAAAAGGCCCGGAAATATTAGTTTTATTTGATGTGCCGGTCTCAAATAAATTTTGGCTATGAAGATTACGAATATTGAGTAATAATCTTCCCTACGGAAATTTATACAATTTCTTCGGATTATTCTCCGAACTGCCATCTGTGGATCTAAAAAATATACGTAAGACTCATTAGTAATCTTTTTTGCACCGACAATTACAGTATGGGGAGCAAGCGGCGACTTTAGTTCTTCCTTTGTATCCCAACCATAGATTACTCTTTTACCAAAGTTTTCATTTAGTTGATGAGGTGGCTGAATATATGTATGTTTTCCTGCTTAAGCCTACTTTGTTAGAAGGGCCCCAATAGTTAAGCCCTTCGTATTGGACAAAGTAGTTGCCTAGTTATTCCTTACTAGCAGGATAACTATCTCCAGGTTTCGCCCCCACAATGACTATTGTTGCACCAGTTTTAGTATGGCTACTAAAACAAGTGTAAGCGGGTAGAATAAAATATTCTCCCTTTTTATAGGTCGTTGTTTTACCATTAAGATGAAGGTGAAGCGTTCCCTCCATGATGACAACCAGTAACTTCTGTTTATAGAAGTGTTTGGGATGGTTGTGGCCTTTAGGGAGTTTTACGATTCCTCCTTTAAATTCATTAAATAAAATTGCTTGTCTGGTGGATTTGCTATAACTATTACCGATTAATCTCCATTTCTCATGATTTGCTGTTCCCGATTCAAAATGTTCGGCATTGCCTTTGCACTCAGCACCTAAAGCCGAAAAACTTAGTAATAAGAAGAGAGGAAATAAAGTTAGTCGAATAATCCAGTTCATGATTCTTCCTTAATTTATAGACTTACGATAAGGTATAGCAGCTACTGACGTTTTTGTCTAAAAGAGAGGCAATAAATTCAAATATAGATTAATGTATTGATAGTTCTTATAAGGCCGTTTGTTTCTTACTGCTTATAAGTTATAAGGGTAAGATTTTGATAGCAAGGACATGGAACACACTTTTGACAACTGAACCGATTTTCAGAGCAGTTGTCAAAAGCGATTATCTTCATTTCTGATTCCCTGGATGAGAATCCTTCAACCGTTCAATTTTAGGTATAGTTACTCCTATCAGAGTGTCACGTGTAACTATCGTTTGAAGTTGTTCCTCGGTCCAGTTCTCAGTACCTTCAGGTCGCATAGGTAAAACTACATAACGAGTTTTTTGATTGGAATCATGAACCCTTACCTCAACATCCTCGGGTATAATTGTGCCAAATTCAGCAAGAAGCTGGCGAGGCCAACGTACCATTCTACGGCGATAATTCATGCGTTCATACCAAGCTGGTGATGTGCCGAGTAGTGGTCTTGGGTAACAAGAACACAGTGTACATACCATAGTATGATGAACTTTTGGGGTATTCTCGCATACCAGTAAGAATGTATAGTCACTGGGTGTTCCTTCGCCAGTGGGTTTGAGCCAATCGATACCTATTTCAAGGCATGCAGCTACTGCATCCTTGAGTAATCTTTTTTTAAACTCAGGATCCACCCAAGCGCGAGCAACCAAGCGAGCGCCACCCATAGGGCCTATACTTTCATACCATTCCACAAAACGACGATGATCGTCTGCCGTAAATAAACCCTTCTCAATACATAGTTCACGTATTGCTGCTTCTAAAATAGTAAACTCTTCAGCTTCTTCACGCTCTTTTATCGGGTGCAGATTGACATACTCATCTCCATGATTGTGTTCATGATGATGATCGTGTCCCTCGCAACAAGTTGAGTTTTTAGCTTTCTTTGTCATGAAATTCTCCAAAAATATATTTATATTTTCTCAATCCATCGCTCAGATAGTTCTGTTTCTAACGTATCATTGGCGGGACCGCCGTAGTCTTCCCACAGCTCTGTCATTTTAAAACGAACCATATAAAAGGGCTCTCTTCGTCCTTCATATCTACCCCATGCTTCATCTTCTGGAATAACCCAAGAGGGTCTAATCATAACGACTTCGCCTATTTTTCCGCGAGTATATCCCTGAGTTCGTGTATGAAAGAGTGAGGGTAAATCAATAACCTTTACTTTATCGCCAACCTTATATTTAGTGCTCATTTACAGGCCTCCTCACGTTTCTTAATTTGATCTAATTTCAACATCAATTCATCCGGGGTTATCAAGCCTTTATCAAGTAACATTTTCGTTGCAGCCAATAACCAGCGAGCGTAATAAGGTGTTCCACAATAGAGAGTTACACCCAAGTCATTTTCACGCCGTCTACGCTCTTCTGAAACCCAATGACCTCTCCAAGCCAAGCATTCAGCAGTCGCATGTGTATACATTTCCCAAAGTTCGGTATCATGAAGAGACTTATCAAGAGGACCATCGGGTTGACCACCAATATCATGAACTACATGGAGTATCGCTTGAGCAGCTTCAGGGGTTAATGAAAAGGGTAAGTCCATCTCCCCCCGTGATACGGGAACAAGTTTCCTAATTATCTCCACTAAAGATGTGTAATTTTCTGCTGCGTGAGACATATTAATATCCTCCTATTTCCAAACTACTTTACTCTGTTGCTCGACTCTTTGTTCCAAAACCGCAAAATTCATCCATCTGTAAATAAGAATCGAGATAATCCAACTCAGAATAAAAAACAAAACAATGAAAAAACCGATACTATTAAATCGTGCATTCTGTTGATTAATGAAATCCCAAAGTGAACCTTTTAAACCCGATTTTTCGGCTATTAAATGCAATGCCTCTATTCCTCCAATAAAAAAAGCAACCAGAGCTGAAGCGAGTGTGATCGTTAAATTGTAATAAAGCTTTTTCACTGGATTAAAAAACGCCCATCTGTAAGCGCCTAACATTAAAACCCCATCACTTGTATCAATAAGTGCCATACCCGCCGTGAAAAGAGCAGGAAATAAAAGTATGGACCATATTGAAATCCCATTCGCTGCTTGTGAGGCTGATAGTCCAAGAAGACCTATTTCAGTTGCGGTGTCAAAACCAATCCCAAAGAGCAGTCCTAAAGGGAACATTTGCCAACTGTGAGAAATGAGACTGATGAATCTACGAAAACGTTTAACAAGAAATCCTTGTTGATCAATTACTTCATTAGTATCCTTTTCGGTCAATATCTTCCCTTGACGAAGTTGTTTAAAAATCCTATAGATATCAAGAAAAATAATAACGTTTATTAAGGCTATAAATAAAAGAAATATGGCAGAGAATGAAGTACAAAGTATACCTCCAATTTCATGCCATTGAGCCCAGTTGGAATTCATGAATGCTTTAGTAGATAAGGCGATTACTATAGTTGCTATGAGAACAACAGAAGAATGGCCTAGGGAGAAAAAGAAACCTACCCCAACCGGTTTTTTTCCTTCTTGCGTCATTTTACGTGTAACATTATCAATTGCTGCAATATGGTCGGCATCTACCGCGTGGCGCAAGCCAAAACTATAGGCCATCACCGCAGCTCCAAATAGCAAGGGTGAATTATAAAATGCGTAAAAAGTCCAAAGCCATACTACAAGATTAAATACGACTAAAAATACATACATCATCATAATTTTTTGGCTAAGACTTATTTTGTTATAATCAAAGATCTTTTCCATAATCCCTCATTCAATACCATACAATAATGTTTGGTATTATTTAATTATAGATCTCATTCGAGAAAACTGATAAAAAATTGCACAGTTTATTTGTGTTTACAATAGAGGCGTATGGTATGAAGGATACTGTGATATCGTCGAAACGTTTAATTCAACGTTAAGAACTTTAAACGCCTCCAAGATCAAACTACTAAACGTCCAAATTTATAAATTACTCATTTGACCAGCTTTTTAAACCTTTATTTGTATTTGACTATAATTAGACACAGAGAATAAGAACACATGTTGATTTGTTTATTTAATAGTTTTCTAGAGGTTCGAATGAAAGAATATTTGCATCATAATCATTTGGCTCAGATTAATTATGCAAGGGGCCTAATAATGGTATGCCGCTGTTATTGCTTCATGGAGCCACACATCGATGGCAATCTCTTTCGTCCATATCGCTCGAGCTACGTACCTTTTTTCATGTTTATGCTCCGGATTTTCGTGGTCATGGCAAATCCCAAAAAAAAACAGGTCATTACTTTTTGGATGATTATTTGGCAGATATTCAATTTTTCATCCAAGAGGTGATAAAAGAACCTGTACTATTAATTGGACATTCTTTAGGGGCAATGATTGGAGGGATGCTTGCTGCAACTCAACCCTCCATGGTGAAAGCGCTAGTCCTTATGGATCCGCCTTTAAATTTAAACTCTCTTCGTCAATTAGCGCTAGGATTTTATTTGTTAAAAATAACCTACAGGGAAAGATTGAAGATAATGGGTTAAGCATCTAAAAGTAAACATTTTATGACACATTTCCCCTGTATGCCTCATCAAGCCACATCCATGTTACATCAAAAATACTTAATGAGCTCTTAATGTGCACTTAATCTACATATTATACTATATAAGCTCTTTAATTATTCAAAGGGTGTTTAATGTTATCAAAGGTGGTCAAAACATCATATGAAGGGCGATTCTTTGTGCCGACAGTTGAACTAAAAGAAAGAATAAAGTCAAAACAGGAAGTTACTCCAAAAGATTTTACCATAATAGCTTATTCTAGTTCAGGTAACGATGAACATTCCATTGAGTTATTAGAACAAACTATGGTTGCCTTTCCCAAAGAAATGGTTAGAAATTTAGTATGTTTGTATCCAGAGCGACTTATTGAACATGAGATACTCGCTCAGTTACAAGCAACCATAAAATTGGATAAGCATGTTGATGATGAAATGGATACATTTGGACATGCTTTTACCAAAGTACAAAAAAAATTAGAGGGAGAGGTATATGATGGAATTACTTCTAAAATAACTATATTACATGCCCATCTCTACGTAGATATTATAAAATTTTTTGATGACTTAGAACTTGGAAAATTAAAAGAAAAATACCCTTTTTCCTCTGATGAGTTGGAGTCCATGAAATCATTTTATTCGTCAATTTCAGGAAAGGAACCCTGGGAAAGCAATAAACAACTACTTAAAACGATATGCGCTCAGCGAGCTATGGCATCGATTTATACTCAAAGAGCACGGGCAATAATTGAACCTATTGTAACCAGTGTTATTCATGATCTTTGTGAACAAGGTGATTTAGAGCCATTAGAGTATCTAGAAAAAGAACGAGCCGTAGCATTATTTACTACTGGAGGAGTTGCTTCTGGAAAAGGAAGTTGTCTTAAACTCGTGGCAAAAGTTATAGGACAATATGAACCCCAATCTGTTGCATGGAATCAACTCGTTCATCATAATGCGGATAGACTGAAGCCTTTTCTGCAAAAACCAGAAGTGGATCCCCTGAGATATTCTCAATTTACCTATGAAGAAGCCTTATTGGTTAAAGAAAGAGTGATGCAAATTATTGCAAAAAAAAGCAGTGAATTGGGTGGAAAAAGGTATCCTTGTTTCCTTCATGATCAAACCAAATTAAAACCCGATGAGCTTAGAGAGGCGAATCAACGCTATGGGGAAGTAGATATTGTCGCGATTTCTACTGATGCAGCTGCTGCAATCGGACGAGCACATGGTCGAGGGATAGATACACAACGATACGAGCATACAGAGGGATTACTAGGATCTCATCAAGCTGTTCCTGGAGAAATGATGAAGTCATTAAATCAAGAGGAATTAATGGGTTCTAATGTATCTGTGGCGATTTTTGATAACAATAGTCCTACAAGAGAATTAACTATGTTTGCTTCGGTTAATATGAGAGAGAAAGAGATTATTATTTATAATGAGGAAATGATGCAAAATTGGATTAAAAAAGAAAACATTAATCCTAAAGCAAGACCAGGTGAATCTTTATATATAGAAAAACCGGTTCGTGCAACTGACGAATATTTTGGTCCTTTAATTGAGAGGGGTTTCGAACTTAAATATCCAACGGAAGATGCTTCTTTGGCATTTAAAGTATAATTTACCTATATACTTAGTTTAATATATAACCTGATCCAATGTCATAATTTATTCACAAGGAGTTAATATGAAATCGAAAACAGCTAGTGATGCGCAAAAATCTAGCGATAAATCAAAGAAATGGTCTTTTTTAGGTGCGTCCAAACAAGTCTTAGATGAAGAAAAAAATTTAAAGAACTCAGAAATAGAAGCAGTTAAGGATAAAAATGAGAGTATTAATAATCTAGATAATATTGTTGAAGCGGAACCAGATATAAATCAACTTCTTAAATATAAATAGTTGGCATATAAAAGGGGGGCTATCCAAACAATCTATGCCTCATACTATTGAAATAGAAGAGTTGCTCTTTTGCCATCAACTCTTCAGGTTTCATTATAGGAGTCACTCTATACATTGCATACTTCTTAATAATTATTATTCAGCATAAAACTCAATAAGTTTGCCTTCATGATGGATAGATATTTGGGATTTTTGATATAACTAGATGAAAATTATTTGATGAATCCATTCGATTGATGGCTCCAATATTCATAGTATACTTTTTTTGCATCGATCAATTCTTGATGTGAGCCTGACTCAACCACTTTACCATTTTCAAGCACAATAATTTTATCCATAGCTTTCAATGTCGAGAGACGATGAGCCACAATAATGGCTGTTTTATCTAAAATCAAAGTTTCTAGTGCTCGCTGAATAGCTTGTTCAGTGACTGAATCAAGTGCGGAGGTGGCTTCATCAAGCAATAAGATGGGCGAATCTTTTAAAATGGCGCGAGCAATAGCAACTCTTTGTCTTTGACCTCCTGATAATTTCACACCTTGCTCACCAATAACCGTATCATAGCCTTGCTCTAGTTTCATAATGAACTCATGACAATTTGCTTTTTTGGCTGCTTCAATTACCTCCTCTTTAGTTACTTTTCCACAACCATAGGCAATATTCTCAAAGATACTGCGATGAAATAAATTGAGATGTTGAGATACAGTTGAGATTTGAGAGCGAAGTGACGTTTTTTTAAAATCCGTGATATCAATCCCATCAATATAAATAGCTCCAGATGTTGTATCATACAATCGCATTAATAATTTAATTAATGTTGTTTTGCCTGCTCCAGAACTTCCAACGATACCAATTTTTTGTTTGGCAGGAATAGTTAAACTAAAGTCATTAAATACCGAAAGCATTTTTGGATAAGCAAATGATACATTTTGAATGTTTATTTCCCCATCTTGGATAATATGGTTTATTGCATTTTCCTTGTCTTGGACATCAGGATTATCTTCTAACAGACTTAATCCATCTTTTATCAAGCCAAGGTTATAAATGAGTTCTAGAAAAGCATTGCCCAGACTATTGGTTAGTCCTGCGATTGCGGTTACAGAAGTCATCACAAATACAAGTTCTCCAACACTAACCAACTTATATTCATAGCCTATGACAGAACCAATCAAGTAAAAAGCAACTAATCCATTCATTGCTAAATGTTGAATGAGCATTACTTTCGCCGCATGCTTATTCCGAATACGTTCGGTTTTAACTAAATTGTCTATGTTTTTTTGCAATAAATTTGATTCGCTTTCAATGGTCACATTTTGGATTACCGTTTGAATATTCGTTACCACATCGATCATATGTCCATTAAAGAGGCTGCATGCATTAGCAAAAATTGAAGCTTTTTCACGGCCAATTTTGGCTGCTCGATAGGTATAAATGATAATAGCACTCCCCCAAATCCATAACACCAAGCCAAAATAGGGAACCACTGTAGAAAGAAGGATCCCCGTGATTAAGATGGCTAGTGATTGTGGGAAAATAATTGTAAAGATATTTTGCGCTATGGGTTCAAGGCTAATGCATGCATTGGTCACTTTATTGGAAAGAAACCCTGATTGTTGATGCTCAAAGTAGGCAATGGATTGATCCGTTAAATGGGAAAATAGTTTATTTATCATGTGCGACTTATGGGCTGTCATGCTGAACAACATGAACAGTGCATGAACATAATAGCCAAGACTACGTAAGATATGAATAGTGATATACAAACCCACTGGAACACCTGCGACAAACCAAATTGACATTCCATTTAAACCATTGTTTTTGATTTGATCGATGATCGTTCCTAATAGATAGGCCATATAAGGCAGGGTTATAGCCCAAAATATTCCAAAGATTAGGAAAAAAACTGTGCTCCATTTATGTTGGTTTATATAATCAACCATCAATTGGGAAACATTGTGCATTTGTTACCCTTTTTATACAAAGAACCTATGATTTTATTGTAGGTTTCTTATCTTTGGCGATCAAGCGATGAGTTTTAGCGATATGCTTTATTAGGTTCCATAAACTACCATTGCTTCAGATGGTTGAACAGATTTTAGTCTAATATATAAGTGTGGGATTTTCTTCACGCAGTGAAATTCATGAGCTATGAAATTACAAGCGTATAGATTGAGATAATTACTATGGTTCCAACTGAAACAACAGGTATTGTATTGAAATATGAGGAACTTACATCGTTTTTAAAATATATGTTTGAGGGTACATACTTAGCAGATGAAATGGAAGGCTTTGGACACTGCAATGGATTTTCCAGCTTATTCATGAATAGCATGCGCCAAGGTGAGAAGGGGAGATCAGATTTTTATCGACGGATAGAAATCATCAGAGAATTACTTAAGATAAAGGACCAAACGTCCTCTATTAGTACTTTAAGTACGGTTCCTGAGCATATGCAGGACCTTATTCGAGAAGTTGTATTGTCTCTTCAACAAGAGACCAACAGTCAAGAACCTTCTTTTTTTGTAAATGGTGATCTACCTATTCTTAACGATTTGACTTCATTTGCACAAGAACTAGTGGTCTACCATGATCCAGCGTCGTTTACTGCTTTGTTTGAAGGTTCTCCTAAAGAGCCTGTTGGCCAAGTTGCTGAGCTGGTATATCCTTTAATGTTCACTCCAAAAGAATATAAAAAGTGTAGCGTCGAAAAGTTTTCGGTTGGTATATATAATAAAACAGAATTTTTACATTACTTTGATCGTCTCCATAATGCATTAGAAACAGAACCCACAAAAGAAAACGAATCACCTAATCCTGCAGTTTCCTTTTTAATGGGGACTACTACGCACTCCATTAGTATTGGTTATGATACGACAACTAAAAAATGGTTTATATCCAACAGCGAGGACATAAAAAAGGACTATTTAATCGATGGAACCCCAGATACTGGAAAGCTTGCTGAATGGGTTTTTAACGCCCTGGTAAGAAAAGATGTAGATAAGTATATTGCTTTTTCCTCTACAATATTTGCTGATACTACAAGAGTCGAAGTAATAAAGGAAACTCTTAAAAAAGATGCTGCTTGGCAAGTTATCCACGATCCCACACGAAAAGAGTGCATTAACTATCTTAGTTATAACGATATAAGACTACTTCATATACTAGTTGCAGAGGCGGATTTAAGCACGATTGCAAACTATCTCGACTTTGTAAAAAAGCTAACAACAAACACTTCACTTTTTTTTAATACGACAAATTATTTAGATCAAATCCTAAACGCTCAAGATAAATTTGGATATACACCTTTAATGTTTGCTATTGATAAAGCGGATTTTGAACGAGTAGAATTACTACTTCAATATAATCCTGATTTAAATTTAAAAAATAAAAATAGTGAAAGTGAAGGCCAAACAGCGCTTGAAATAGCTCAACATAATCTAAAGCAATATCGTGAGAGCGGTGGGGGCAACAAGCAAATCATAGAATCGTACTCAAAAATAATAGACGTCTTGGAAAATCACTTAAAACTTAGCCCTACAAGTAATAAACATTGAATCTAAGGGCAACTATTTGAGATAAAAAAAGGGCCTCTAAACTGTAAATTATAGCGCCCCTAATCATTTAATTTTTTAGAGTAGGATTATCCTGCTCTGAGGGATGCGTTGAGCATATCTGCATTACATATAGGGTTAAATACAGGGGAATATTTTTCATTTAGGAGAAAATTAGTTACATATGGTTGAATATTTTTTGGTTGTTCCATAGATAGTTGTTCTTTAATGTAGCATTCTATTTCTGCATGATTTTCAATTGGATTTTGTATCCAGGACTTCACTTTATCTGTGGATATTACAAAGTTAAGTACAATCTTATTATGTCTGATGTTGGGCTCCAGAAGTATGGTGAAGTAATATTTCTTTTGACTAGATGAATATCTGGCAAGATAGTCACCTGGATTGGTAAGTAAACACTTCGCGGCCTCGGTATCAATATTGCCGTGATACAATGGAAATTTCATCTCTTTTTTTATTTCTTTTTTTACCTTGAAGAATGCTGCTGCCTGGGGATAATTCCATAGCTTGGAGTCATTGTGTTCGCTGCAGTGTTCACTTCGTTGTTGTTTGAGCACATTCCCATAAAATAACAAAGCGCGCGCGAGCATCATTGCTGTGTAAATTTTGGATAATTGTTCCGACAGTCCTGCACTGCAAGTTCCATGTTCAATAATTTCATTTAACTGAGAATATATGGGAGCCCCTATGTTTCTCAAATTAACAAAATCAGAGTCGGCAAATCTATTTAATGCTCTCATTAAGCTCGAGTCTTTGGGGGTAGATACTTGATAGTCCTCCTCTACAAAGGTATGAAATAAAAATAGTGCAAATTCAAACTCATGGAATTGAGGAGTATTTCCAGAAAAAGCCCATTTATGTTTAAGGTGAATATTTTTGGCCTTATTTAAAATATTTTCAAACAGATTACAAAATGCCTCATTGAATAATACAGTATCTTTTACTGACGGACCTAGAGTTTTGCTCATTTGCTCTATACAGCGTGCATATACATTGGGGAACGTAGTAAATATGTTTACTAGATCGTCTCGTGAAAAACTTTCAACCCACTTCACGCTTTGCTTTGTAATTTCACTGCCGCTAATATAGTCGTCTAACAACCCCGTTTCAGCAAGACGATTTAGAAGCATAGCTTCTGTATAGGTCGAATTGTTGGAGGTGATAATGGTTCTGGGTTTCTGCTGCTCTTCGTTTTCCTTTTCAGTATCTTGGTTTTCAATTTTCTTTCTCATATATATCCACTTTGTTGATGCTATACGTTGTTCGATTTTTTGCTTTCATTCTCAACTACCCATATTTCATTTGCTGCTCGCAGGCCTGATAGGTAAGCGCCATGTACTGTGGCGGGGAATTTAGCATTAGTTGCTTCTCCTGCAAAAAACAAACGTTGCTTTACAGGTTGGGCTAAGACATTGTATGCATTACCATCACCATCTATTTTAATAAATGAGTAGGAACCATAACTAAAGGGATCAGAATACCAATGAGTAATTTTATAATAACTAGGTTGAGGTATTTTCTCACCATAGATAATGCGTAAATGACCCATTAAATCGTTTACTACTTCTGCATCACTTTCCAGTTCCATTTGCTCTGCCTGTTTTCCAGAGACAAAAGCCATAAGCGCAGGATTTTGATTGATTTTGTAAAGATTGACAATTTCGAGCCAGCGCGCGCCTTGTGCAGGAAGGTAATTGATTTCATCCACCGCACTATCCCAAAATACATGAGAAAATTGCAGATAAACCCTGTCCAAGACCCCCATAGCTAATTTAGACATTGCCATCTTTTTAGTATCAGGTAAATCGGGATGAAAATGAATAATCCCTTTTTGCAATACACCTAAGGGAACGGTACATAAGACATAGCGCGCTTTATAGCGTCCATGATTAGTAGAAACAATTATGGGGAGATTTTGATAGTCTATGTCTTGCACTACTTTATTGAGTTCTATCTTGAGTCCTTTAGCTAAGTTAACAGGCAATTGCGAATAACCATTAGGAAAAACTAAATCCCCGCCTTCAAAACTATCGTCTTGGTTGAATTCAAACATAGAAAGTTGTGATAAGTCACCTGCGTATTCATATTGAATAGAGGCAAGCAACCTATAATGAAGCAAGCGAGCGTCTTCTTCATTTAAGTTTTTCTCTATTACATAATCGTTGTATGCATTTTCTACACTAATATCTTGGTTATCATTTTCTTGGTGCTCATTTATGTAACGCATGAATTGATTTTCTAATTTGTCCATGTAAGCGTTTATTTTATCACTCAAAGGTACTCCATGAGCATTATATATTTTTGCATTATCGAAGTTGTAAGGAAGCGTTTGTAGCCCAAACTGTTTACTAAGAGCGGTGATAGGGTTCCCTTTTGTCCCCTGAATCCAGCCAGCCCCTAGTTCAAAAGGCTTTAATTGGGAATAATCAGTCCAGACTCGACCTCCGATACGATCACGAGCCTCAAGAATTAGAACAGATAATCCTTGTTTTTGTAATTGACGGGCAGCAGTAATTCCAGAAACTCCAGCGCCAATAACAATCACATCAATGGGCTTATTTGTCGCAAAACTGATAGTGCAAGGAAGTAGCAACAACATTCCTATAAACGTGAAATGGAGTCGGAGTGCTAGTTTTTTCTGTTTCAATTTTATCATCCCATTATGTCTGCAACGTGTGGCAGCCCAAATAGAGCCTCTGTTCCAAGTTTCTCATCCAATACATGTAAAATCATTTTTTAATTTTTAAATTGAATCATTATTTTCAACAAAAATAAAATATATAGAAGGGCTACTACTTCGTTAAAATGGAAATACATTACACTTGTCATCATTAAAAAGTACTTCATTTTGCGCTTCACATTAGGTGTTATTCCCTTAGGTTCTCCTATTTTAATATCAACCCGTTTTATGGAAAACGTCGCATTGACTGTTATTATCAAGTCCTTGATAATGTTTGATGGAGATAAAAAAGTAAGTGATGATGGTTTGATTAATGCGAGGTTGTCGCCTGACCATATATGGACTCTAGCTCTAACTCACTCATGATTTTTGTACTCCATACTTACTTTTTTATGTACGGATACAGCTATGAAAAAATATTATTTGATGAACAAGAAACTCTGTGTGTTGTGGATGTGTCTTTCTACGCCCATGGCTATGTCTTCCTCTGCAAATCCTTTATGGACTTTTGTTCCTTTGACCGACACTAAAGTAATTATCATTGGAAATAGTAAACAAACTATAAAATATAGAGTCACGAACCACTCGAAAAAAACACACTCTTTAGTAATGACGCCTATACCAGGTATAAGTCAATTAACAAGCCCTGGATATTGTACAGACGTATTCACCTTAGGATATAAAGAGTCTTGCATTTTAAGTCTGTATATCGATGGCAGGGTTTTGAAAGGTAATGTAGTTGGCGGACCAAAAGTATGCACCCAAGGCAACGCCCATCAATGTTATCAACCAAGCGAAGAAAATTTACTTAATATAAAGAACATACAATCATTATGTGATACAAATTCATGTACGGAGAAACTCTCGGTTTTTGGTGGTGAAAAGTCAACTTTCGATAATTATTTTACCATAGTTAATGGATATCATGTTGGGACACAAGAATACCAAGAGTACCTACCAAAAAATGTTTCTTTTATCCCAAAAAATAAGGAAAATCCGTCATTTATTAAATTATCAGCGAAACCTTCAAGTGCTTTTCCTTGTATTGGAAGGGGATACGTAGATCCAAATAATCGGGCTATAGTATCTACTGGAACATGCACTTACACGTCAGGAGCTTTTTATTCATATCGTAAGGGGTTTTATGTTAATAAAGGTTCTAAGGGTGAAACGATTAATCATGGTGGTATAGAGATTAGATTGAGAGTTGAAAAAGATGATCCCAACTTAACAATGGACCAGCTTTATCAAAAAGGGGCGTGGCCTGCTGTATGGATAATGTCACCCTACATAGATGATACATTTCGCTTTAATTCAGAAAAGTTTACACCAAAAAATCTTTGGCCATCTGCTATGGAAATTGATATTTTGGAATTAATCAACGGCGGTTGGACGGCAACTACTCCTATTATTGGTTCAATACATTATGGTTATTTAGCAAACGCAACTGCAACCTCATGGAATTATATCAATAATATAGGTGATTTTGACCGACCAATAATGCCCTTATATCCTGCAGCAGATTCATCTAACTGGCATAACTATGGCTTCATTTGGGAGAAAAAGGATGGAACCTCGATTACTCGTTATGTTCTCAGCTGGTACTATGATGGTATTAAGTACACTTCTATTACAATAACTCGTTGTAAAAGTGAGACCACAGGTAATATGATTTTTAGTGCAGAAAGAGAAGTAAACGGGGTACAGCAATTAATATGGTGTACAAGTTCTAGCCCAAGATGTTGTACTGTTGAATCAAACAGATGCAATCTAGCATTAAGTGTTCCTATGCCTTTAACCGAAGCGGAAGTGATGTTCGACTCATTAACCCATGGATTTGACAAGGGTTATTATTTGAATGTTAATCTTGCTGCTGGTGGTGAAGGAATAGGTGTGTATGACCCTAGCATACCGGGTTTCCCCGCGCCTTCCTTTGGAAAAGCAAATATGCAAATTAGCAATATCAATCGCTTTGTAATTAGATAAAAATTGAATAATGGCACGCCCCGGAATAGATAGGTCCAGGGTTAGCGCCTATCGCTATTGTCATTCCCGCGAAGGCGGGAATCCAATCCTTGAATTTTCAAAAGATGCAAATGTTTTATGTATCTCCGCTGGTTGTGATTATTGAAATATCTTTAGAAAACAATAAAATATAACATTCGTTTTAAATAACACCCACCATGCTTACTATAAAAACATTAAAAAACCTCCTGCATATTTATAAAAAACAAGAAGCTATTTTTTCTTCTACATTAGATGCTCAAACTCTGGATGCGATGCAACAAGAGTCTGACTATGTGTTCTTCTTTTTTAATCAATTCACTCATGGGGACGAGGATACTATTCTTCCCCAAGAGATTATTAGTCACATTAGGCGTTATTTCAAGAATCGTTGGGAGCTACTGAAAAAATCGAATCTAGTCTATACCCGTCATCCTTTTTTACCTGCTAATCAGTTCTGTCTCAAAATAGCGGAGGTTATTGCCGGACCTGACGAAGCAATATGTCAAATTTTAATGCCTGGGCTTGTTGGCTTAAATCGAAAAGGTGCTGATCTTAAATTTGAAACAGAGACAGAGGGGCATTTTGAGCTTGAGAATTATGTTATTAATCATGCATATAACAGGTTAATCCCTGTATCAGAAGTCTTTCAAATGGCTAAAGTGGATAGTAATCTCGTGATTGCTGATTTTCAACCACCTGAGAACCAAGTAGTCTATCAATTGAGCGGTAGAGACATGCTAAATTTAGAGCAGGTTGCAGGAAAAGCCAGTGAAACATTTATCAGAGTATTGAAGGAACACCATAGAAATAGATATGACGATAAGTCATTCGGTTTTGCTCTAGGTCAATTGGCTTTGGAGCTTAAAAAAGCGTCAGTTGCTGATTCAGGTAGTGAGGGATGGGCTGATAATGAGGTTGTTGCAGGAGCGATTAAAACGTTTTATGAACTTTGGCGCAAACTTCCCAAAGATATCAGTTTACCTGAACCGCACAAAACTCTGATTAGTAACCTCTGCCTTAAAAGTTATGGGGGTTCGAATCTTACGATTAAGAGCTATTTACTGGCTTTATTCGTACGCCATAAGGATTGTCCGCTCACTGAAGAAGAATTTGTGCAACAAAAGGCAGAAGATATTTTCCCTTGCGCCTTTCAAATTTCCAATTGTCTTTTCGAATTTCTCAATCAATACCCTGAACTCTATAAAATTCCTATTCATGCGGAAGCAACAAAAGCGAAAGAGGATTTACCCTCTCTGGCTTCTTTATTGGATGGGGTATTAAAAGTCTTAGCTCATCGTCCCCAAATGCTGGATGGTGATGATAGCGGGTTATTTTCCCTATTAATTCGATTAGTGCGTCAAAGCACGGGATATAATGTGTTCATTGCAGCCGATTTTATAGCGCCGGGAATTAAAGATTATGAACATTTTAACTATTTGACCGATACCCCTGAGCTTTTTAAAACAGTAGCCACACGTGCTCAGTCACGCCTGGATAAACTGCCCTATATGACTAAAATTCATAAACTGCTTTCATTTTTTTCTGAAGAGCAACAACAAGTCATTGTAGAGTCAAAATTTTCAGAGTTGGCGGGGGAATATAATACACCGGAAAAATATCAATTAATAATGTCCAAACTGGGCGAGTCAGTAAAGAAAAGTTTCAGACAAAAATATGCAGAGCAAATAAAAAATCATTGTATTTCCTTTGAAGCATGGAAAACTCATTTTATGCTTTGGAAAAGTGATACCGCAATTCAAGAATTATTATTAGAGCAACTTTTTTCTCAATTTAAGAATAATATAATTGATAGTAATGTATTGTTTGATCTGTTAAAGGCGACCAATGAGGAAGGACGCATAAAACTTGTTACCGAATTTAAATCACTCATTAACACCAAAGGTTTATTTGAAAAATGTTTGGGTTATATGTCTAATTCCAGTTATGAACGATTTTTAAATTTATTCCGTTTGGATTCTTTTATTTGTTCTCTCTCAGAACTGCAGTCTGTTGCCACGCTATTTCCTTCAGACAAGCTTCTAGATATTATTTTCACTCAATTTACCCCTGAAAAATTAAACTGCAAGGAAGAGGAGTTGACTTCATTAAAGTGTCAACTAGAGGTAATTACTGGTGATGAAGTAAAGAAACAATACCATGACTCTTTATTTATTTGGGCAAAAAGTTTGAAACCAGACGAACTCGAGTACTACATTACTGAAATTATCGATAAAAAATATGCTCCTGCACTTTCTACTTTTAGACTAAGAACATTTCCTGTAAAAGAGTATTTAAAAGCGAGTACGCATGAAAGTGGTGATAATCGATTAGCGTATATTTTATGTTCAGGAGCGCAAAGTGGAGCTTTAAATATGCTGCTCATCCAGGAGCTTACTCCTTTAATGTTGCAGAGGCATTTCATACCCGATATAGAAATTGCAATTAGAAATAAAAGATTTGAACAAGAAATATCTAATTTTACTCGTGATATAGAGTTTTTTGCTAAGAATGATAAACGATTTACCCATCCTTATAGCGAGGTGGGGATGTCATTATTTTATCGTGCTGTTTATGATTGGGTAGATAGTTTCCCTAAAACCACATTTAAAAGTCTAATTATGTCTTCATTTAAAAAATATGAAGCACAATCATGGGGAAGTATGTGGGGATCTTCAAGACGCTCGAGCGTTGGGAGTTATTTTGATAGTCATACTGATAGTTATTGTAATGCAAAAGCATTAGCTATGTTTTTCATGAGTGGTCCAAATTATTCAACACTTAGTGATCTTATATTTCAAGAAATAGTTAAAGAAATGAAAAAGGAATTTGGAAAAGGCCCTTCTTGTTCATATAAAGAACTAAAATATCAATTAGTGGATAATTTTGATTTAGAAAAATATAGTCATTTTTATCTTAAACACCTAAAAGATCATAGGGAGACCATTCAAGCGTCTCATCGTGAGTTATTACCCTCTACAAAATTTAGTTACAGTGGTTGTTAATAGAGATTGGTTTCAGTACGAGGAAAACTTAATTTAAATAAGAACTGGTCTATATTAGATCACCCGCTTTAAATAAAGCGCTAATATTTTTTAAGTATTTCATTTATAATTATTTTTAAATAACAAGTTTGTAATGGAGAACAATGTATGTCAGCTACTAAAAGATTAACTAATTTTTATGGATCTTTTTTTTGGAACTGCACAAAATTAGCTATTTCCCCCTATCGATTAACAATTAAGGCTTTCCTGGACTCTGAACATCCTGATCCAAATGACCTTGCTTTAGGAATCGGTGCTTGTCTTGTTTTATCCACTATCGTTCCTATTTTACCAGCAATTAGCTCCGTAACTATTGCAATTGCTTCTATTGCAGCGGTACTTGCATTAGCAACTATGTTTGTCACTTACCCCTTTACTATATTGTCTGATGCATGCAAATCCGATCATTCACATAGTCACGAATTCGTAATTTGATAATTGGTGGCTTAGTTGGATTAGCCTAGATGTTCGGACAACATTTTTAATTAAATTTTTACTAATTAATTCATTATTGGTCTCTTTTTAGAGGATTCAAGTGAGCACTATATCCGTACAATCTGAAGCGCGTCTAAAATGTTGCACTCACTTCGTGTTCTTCACTTCGTATTTTGTCGAACATCCGCTCTCCTTATTGGGCAGGGGCGGGGCGCACATTAATGCTGATTTACGCTTAATGTGGATTAGGAACCGAGCTTCTAAGGTGTGACACCTAGTTGCGGTTGCTGTGGTTCTAACTTAATTAATATTTCATTAAGTTTTGAAATAACAGTACCAATGTCAGGACGCTGAGTCGGATCTTCCTTTGTCATTTCTTTTAAAATCTCTTTTATCTCATTACGTAGGTCAGTTTCTTCTGATAACGGAATAACCTGTGAGCCTTGGATGTACTCAAATAAATTAGATCCCATCTTGTCTGGATCGTAACATCCATTTTGGTGTATTTGATCAAGTGCGAATTTAACAACCTCCGCACCACTCTGTGCATTTAACTTTTCAGGAAAGTAAAAGTTAGGATCTAAATCTGGATTTAGACACGCTATTAACAACACCCCAAGTTGAAATATGTCTCTTGCAGGAGTTACTAAGATGGTATTTGAAGATGTTATCTGAGCGAGCTCTGGGGGTAAAAAGGCAGGGCTCCCATAAATAGTATCCTTTTCACCAACTTTTAAAGCACTATCTACATCTAAAAAATTAATTTTAGAATCCGTCATAGATAAATAGGCCCGTATATTCTCTAATTTAATATCTCTGTGAACAAAATTTTTATCTGAAATTTGTGTTTTATATGCTTCCAATATAGGGAGGATGACACGTTTAACCATTGTTGCAGTATCAGGATCATTATCAGCAATGAAATTGACAACTTCTGTGTCTAGATCGCTACCTTTTAACTTATTCATGAGTGCATAACTTTTTGAAAATAAACCGAGTTGAGCGTGTGATTTTTTAACCTCGATAGGAGGTTGCATGCCTAGATGACTAAAGTTTTTCGCTTGCTGATAAGCTGCAACTGCTTCTGAGTGGCTATATGGAGCTGCACCTGTATCCAGTATGTTCTTTTGAGCATAGTGAGTGTTTTTTACTCTAATAGCTTTTTCCTCACTTGGTGTATAGGTAACCGCACCACTCGCTTTATCAACCTCAATATAACCCATAGTTCCTCTAGCCTTACTGAAAGCTCCTTTTCCTAGGAAGTCTTTACTTATAACATAGTACCTTTTAATGTTAGAATTGGTGTTTTCTTGATCAAGAATCAAATTATGAGTTATTTCTAATTCGAGAGAGGGGGTTACCTTATGTTCTCCCTTCTTTTCTAGAAAAGCTGAATCATTCTTAATCAGATAATCACCTAATGCTTGTGCTTCTTGTTGGGAATTATTAATCAAAGTGGGATCAATTTTAAGTTTCATGGCTGGATACAAATTAATACAACATGTTTAAATTATAGGCCATATATTGATAATAGGTTCTGAGGGGACTACGAGATAGAAAAATCGATTAGTTGATTTAATCTAAGCTAATGAACTATCTCACATATTTTTTAGAAAGGGCAATATCGAAAATTTTTTGTTGTTCAAGATTCAAGGAAAGGATAGATTCGTTGCTTATGAGCTTTTTTCCGGACTTCCAAATAACTTCTATAAAATATTGATATTTAGAAGTCCTGATTTATTTTTAATATGCTTGTACTTCCGAGTGAATCTTATGATCACTAAGAGTAAAAAAATGTTTTTTAGATATTTTAATTTTTCTTTTGAACTGTTTTTCCAGTAATTTTTCAATTGCCATAAAACAATCACGTAGAGCAATATATAAATTGGGGTTCTGCTTGCTACTGCTAATTTCCTTGCCAAGTAAAGTCATATTAATGCTTACACGAAACATTATCCCTTTAAGTCGATTATTTTGTTCCCTATCGATGACCACTCGGCAATGATTTATTTTTCTATAGAATCTCTTGAGTTTGTTATAATGCTTATCGATATAGCATTCAATTGCTGATGAGTATGAAATAGATCGAAATATTATTTGAACTGATGACATAGCTTAAATCCTCTTAATTTAAATTAATTTTTAAAACAAAAAAATTTTCAATTTAATGGTAAGAGATATGATTCATATATTACTAAGTAGTTGTTATTAATCCTCCTTATTAAATGCGTTGTTGATTAATCTATAGAGACATTTAAGGGAAATTTCAATGCTGGTTTTAAAAAAATTTTAGTAAAGATTACTCTTGTAAACTTAGGAATAATCCCTATATTACGACACCCATAAACATAAATAATAGCTTTGATGGCGCGAAGCATAATCAGTATTTTTTCTATTCTAGAATTATATGTAATAACCTATTTTGATTAATTTTTTGGTAATTATACCTTCAGAAAGAAATAGCTTTTTAATTGTTTCAATTGAATTCCTAGATCTTTGGATTTTATTCTTATGATTTAATCAAACCTTGATCTCGCTTGGCGGTATCAAGGCTCGCCTGATACATGGCTATGTATTACTCCCATTTCTAAATCTATACTTATATGTAGAGGTGGAGTGTTATGGGCGAGACAACGGCATTCTTTTTAGAAGGATTAAGAACATTTAAAGATGGGACAGGAGCTCTATTTCCAGAGATTGACTTGACCATGTCATTTGCTGAGATAAACAACGCTCAAATCTATGATCCGATTGAATCTTATACTGTAGAACAAATTTCACAGTTTTTAAAAACATCGAGTGTTGAGGAACAAAAAATATTTGTTGCTTATTTATTGTCTACATTTACACGAAAAGATAATCCCAATTCCGAGAAAAACCTAGAAATTGCCATTAAAGAAGCCATAATAGACCCTTTTGAATTCTTGGTTGAAAATAACTATTTTGATTCAATTCCTACGTGGGTAACCCAAATAAATCCTCAAAATTCTCTAGAATTTGTTGGAGGGGTTATCACCCAATATTTTGGAAGCGACGAAGAGCAATTCAAGGCGCGATGTGAATCTTATACTAAAAATATCATTGCAATCTCTAACACCATATCTAAGGAAAATATGATCCATTACTTGAAAAACAATCCGCAAGTCCAATTAGTTTTCGGTTTGTTTGGCCGTCTCCATCTTCCTTTGTTGGACGAACAAGGAATGATACTTGAGAGTAATCCTAATTATCGACAAATCGAGGTATTTATTGATGACAGAAAAGTGGTTTTTCATTTATTTGGTGGCAAACATGGTAGCACTGAACAACTATTAAACATAATTACCAAGGCGGAACAATGCGGTTTAGTTACGGAAGCCCCATCTAAAAATCCGGAAGCTGAGATAAAATCGTCCCATCAGAAGATGGAATCAATGATGGGTGGTTCATCAACGGCATCACATTTTTCCATTGAACATGAATCGAATGAACAAAATAGATTTAATAAAAGTGACAACAAAGAGCCTGATTATACCTTTTCAAAAATGAACACTAAAAGAGAAAATGTAACATCCTATGAATTTGATCCTTTTAAAGATGAGGAAGAGGATTTGAGTTTCTTTCAAACAAAAACTAGAGATCAGGTGGTAGAGCCGCCAGATTTTGATCCTTTTAAAGATGAGGAAGAGGATTTGAGTTTCTCTCAAACAAAAACTAGAGATGAGATAGTAGAGCCGCCAAATTTTGATCCTTTCAAGGATGACGAAGATGATCAAAATTTTTCTCAGGTCTCTCCAACCCTAAGTGAAAATAAAAAAGGAGAGCAAGAAAAATTTAATCCTTTTACCGATGAAGAAGACGAAGAAAGTATTGGTTTCCATGGTCCATAATTTATCCTATTGAGCTTCTCCATGTATTTGAATACTTACATTTCAGTAGCCGGTTTTCTAGATCTGATATTTCATATTTTTTCTTTGATCTTCGATACCAGGCGTAGGTTAGGTCATCGATCCACATAAAGAGTTAGAGTGCTTTGTGGATGAGTGAAGTGCCCCTGGATTTGGGGAAGAGCCGAGATTATTTGTTAGATCAAAACGCCACGCTTTGTGCTCTTCGCGTTCGCATTTTTTCGAACCTCGTTCGGTTCGAATATTTCCGGGCCAAAGACATAGGAGGTCTTGGCTACTATTTGGAGTGATTTTTGCTTTTATTGTTTTTATCGAAAAATGGCGCGCCCGGAAGATAGAATATCGAAATAATAGTTCACAGAGAATAATGGAAAAACTTTTGGTATTTAAAATTACCAAAAAGTTTTCTTAAATGATTTAGCTTTAAGAAAATATTTTTACAAATCCGGGTTAATGATTTTCTTTTCTTTGTTTAAAGGTTCCAATGGGACGATAAGCCATATAATTACATATGCAAGAAAAGCCGCCCCTCCAGCTAAGAAAAACACAATAAATAAAATACGAACCCAAAATGGATCAAAATTAAAATATTCTCCCAACCCCCCACAAACACCTGCAATAATTTTATTATCCCGGGATCGCCAAAGCTTTTTATAAGGGGGAGCCGTGTTATTCATTGCATCTCCAAAAATAAATTTCAGAAGTCATTTAAAGAGTATAGAGTATTTGTTTAATAAATGAGTACCATCAATCTTTCTAAGATCGTTACTCTTTATTTTTAATTTCTAAAAAGCCTTGATACAAGGAACAATTCTCTCGAATATTAGCACAATCACCATGGGCTTTATAAAATATAATATCGTAATCCCAATTGAATCTGATTGCTATAAAGGGTGTTGAAACTGGTTGGTGTTCCAATTAAACCAATATTAAAAGGACCTCCGGTATCATAGTGTCCGGTATTGGAAAATTTACCCAGATCTACAAATTGGTAATTAAAGTCAAGTAACAAACGATCACAGAGAGCATAAGATAATCCGGCACCTACCTGCCAAGCGAAGTGATTTACTGTATGACCGAATTCATTTTGCTGTACGAAAGGCCAATAAATGCTATTGGTTTTATTAGAACTCAGGCCAATACCCGCCATTAAATAAGGCATAACTGGGAGGTTTATGTCCAGGTCATAATAACCATTAGCCATAACGGTATAATTTTTGAGTTTCGCAGTACCTATTTCAGGTGCATCATCCGTTGCTTGGAACGAAATAGAAGGGCGATAAGTAAATGTAACATCAGTTCTCAATTGCGGCATGAACCGATAACCAATCCCAACACTATAGCCCAGTCTGTCTTCTATATGCGTATCGAGCGCACTGATTTGAGTATTTGAAAGATAACTCGCAGTAATGGCAGAGGGGTCATTAAAGAAGTTGTAACCTAAATCACCCCTTATATATAAATTTCTGAGTGGTGTATCTGTTCCCATGGTCCCTGAAAATAAGTTTCCAGAAAAGATTAGACCCGAAATAATATAAATTATATTTTTTTTCACTAATTATCCTTAATTTGTAGACACTTACTCTATTACTATAACGAGATTAATTTAATGATGTAAACTGTCAATCAAGATTAATTGCAATTTTAAAGTGTACGGCTCTTAGGATCTGGCTTGGACATTATTGATGTCATATAGGGATGCAACATCCTATCGAGGTTAAAAAATCTCACGCAGAACTCGTTTTATTTTCAAAAAGTTAAGCGCTTATGAATAAGTTAAAGGGTAGCGATCTCGATGCAGAAATTATCGATTTTATTAGGTGATACTGATCCTGATTGCAACCATGGTTCAACGTGTCATGCTTCCTATATTGGAAGCATATAAAACACAAATTTCCGATAAAAATTTTGTTCATAGAGATAATGACTCGAAAGAACATCACAATTGGTGTAGTGCATAATTTGCCAATGGATTTTCAAAAGGTATCATCTTCTGATACGAAGGCGCTAGCTGTATAAGAGAACATTACACCGCTTGCCCGCAATGAATGATTCTGTTGGATTGAGTCTGCCAAAAAGCAGAAGACTAGGGATTGCCGAATTGAGAGGGCATGAGATTAGAGGATACCAGGAAACGAAGCAGAAGTCGTTTTGCATGGGGTACATCGACAAACGCATCACGTGCATGGAGAATAACGTGGTTATTGATAATTAGTAAATCTCCTGCTTTCAGAGTGAAGCGTAATTCTAGATCAGGGTGAGTAGCAAGACGATCATATAAGTCAAACAAAGTTTTCGCTTCAGGATCAATTGTAACTCCGGGATGGCGGTCTGCACTTCGGAAATAATCTGAGAGATAAACCGTTTTAAGTTGACCCTCATGGTGTGCACAAGGTGTTATCCATACAACCGGGGGAGTCCCTGGAGCTTGTTCGTTGCGTAAGTCGAGTAATACAGGTTCAAACAATCGGTGTATCAGATGTGGTGATTCGTTACGTAATGCATTGAATACTGAAACGGAACTCGTCAAACGACTTTCCCCACCTTGTGCCGCAGGTCGGATGGTAAGAAGCCCAAGTAGGTCAGCGCCGTCGCAATGAGGACGAAATTCCCGGTTAGTGAGATAATTACGTGCATAGTTGATATTCGCCTCGGGGCGGTTACATATTTCCCCAATGATGTCATTTTGTAGGTTTTGGATGCCTAAATGGCCAAATTGACTGCCGAAAATTGCCATAAATAATTTAGCGCGTGATATTGACCAACGCTCAATCGGAATACCGCGGATCAGGATAAATCCTCGCCCCTTAAACAATGCAGTGCAACATTCATCAATAAGTAATTGTAAATTGGTATTACCCCAGTCTCCGGGACCGATTTCATCAAACCTGATATCTGCTGCTTCGACTTCATCAATTAAAGTATCTATAGCGTTTATTTCAGCTAAAGACACATGATGTGCGATTGTTTCAAGACGTCCAATTTCCTTAACTTTCCAGGCGCATTCTCCTTTAAGCTCTTGTGTAGGAATTGACGTATGTTTTCTATTAAGAAAATGAATGCCTTGTTCTAAAGCGGTATATGTTTTCATACGGAGACTTCTTTAGGTTCGGTACCTGGGATCAATGCGCTCAAGTTTTCGCAAAAAAGAAGGCCAGGCAAATGTACCCAAGGTTCCATCGTACCAAGCGCTCGTCATTTTTTGAACCTTTTCAGGAATGCCCTGGATTGGTTTATTAAGTTCTCTGTTATGAGTTGTGGCGCGCAACTGTATGGAGCAAGCAGATTCTAAGTAGTAAATCAGTAACCAGGCAGCCCCACAGTTAGGCCCCACCGCTAACGTTCCATGATTGCGAAGCAACATGAGATGTTTGGAGCCTAAATCATTAACCAGCTGCTCCCCTTCGTGAGAATTAAGTACAATACCTTCATAGTCATGATAGGCAAGCTCGCCACCAATAATCATGGCATGCTGCGTTAGTGGTAATAACCCTTCTGCGCACACAGAAAGCGCAACACCATCTAGAGTATGAAGATGGATAATGCATTTTGCATCGTCACGTGCCTTATGGATTGCACTGTGGATGGCAAAAGCTGCTGGATTTATCATTTTGCTTCCCGACCCAATCAAATTGCCTTCTACATCAACCTTAATCAGGCTTGAAGCGGTCACTTCTTCAAACATCAAGCCGAATGGACTTAGCAGGTAATGGTGTTTGCTCCCAGGTACTCGCATTGATATGTGAGTGAAGATCAGATCGTCCCAACCTTTCAAGGCAACAAGACGATAGAGTGCGGCTAGATCGATACGTGCGCTCCATTCGTCAATAGTCATGCCTCTAGGGCAATCTTTATAGTGTTCCGCAGCAGTTGTCATTCCTACCTCCTTCTGCCCAGGGCTTTTAACGAATAGGAAAAATGAGCTTATGAATTAGACTTGTTCCGATCTTTTTCTCATAAAAATATAGCATATATTTGCAAGCTAAATGTAACAGCGATTTGTGTGGCCCTAGGGCATAATTTCAAACATATAATATCAAATTATGCCTTAACTCAATGGAAGTGAGACTACGCTTACTGCGTTTTACTGCTTAAATTTAAAAGACAGAATTAAAACAGGATGCAACGTGGCTGAGTTGTAGCTAGCTGGTTTTTATGCAAAGATGCACATTGATTTATTAAGGGTAAAATCAACTTGGTTATGGTAGGTAATACAGCACTTCATACTATGGTAATAATAAGACACTGATACTGGCCTTTTTTTCTCGGGATCTGATATAGGTACTGACCTTAAAATCAAGAAAAATTTTAATTAAACGCTTGCTTTAAAAGACACCAAGCATTCATTAAAATTTTTTGCAGTAAGAGCAGGATGAAGTCTGGAAAAATCGTCTGTTCTGCCGCGCTAACTAGCATTCAAATTGATCTAATAATTCAATCTGTTCATTAAGATTCATCATCAGATTTTGCCAATATACCGGCGTATTAAACCATGGAAAACTCAAAGGAAATGCGGGATCGGCCCAACGTTTTGCGATCCATCCTGAATAATGCAGCATGCGTAGTGTACGCAATGCTTCGATTAAATGACGTTCACGCGGGTTAAAATCATGAAATTGACAATAACCCTGTAAAATCTTCTCCAGTTGCAAATCCATTTGTTTTGGTTCACCTGAAAGTAACATCCAAATATCCTGTATCGCAGGGCCCATCAGACAATCATCTAAGTCAACGATATGAGGACCTGATTCGCTCCATAACACATTTCCTGCATGACAATCGCCATGCAAGCGTATTTGATCAATATCACCTATAGACTTAAATATTTGATTTACTTTATGTAATGCTGTTTCAACTGCTTTGCAAAAGTTAGAGGTTAAGTAATCAGGAATAAAACTCTGTTCAAGGAGAAGTTTGTAGGGATCATGGCCATAACTTTGGGGATTTAATTGGATGCGATGTTGAAATGACTGGCATGCACTAACTCTATGTAAGCGCCCTAAAAAGCGTCCCATCCATTCTAGTTGTTCGCTATTATCCAATTCTAGTGCATGGCCGCTGCGCCTAGGAAAGAGTGCGAATCTGAAATCACAATGATGGTGTAAGGTTTGGTCGTTTATAATTAGGGGGGCAATAATGGGAATTTCATGTTGTACTAACTCAAGTGAGAATTGATGCTCCTCTATAATAGCTTTTGAACACCAGCGATTCGGTCTATAAAATTTAGCAATGAGAGGCTCGGCATTTTCAATGCCTATTTGATAAACGCGGTTTTCATAGCTATTGAGTGCGATTAGGCTGCCTGTGCAAAGAACCCCCGTGCTTTCAATTGCATCCAAAATGGTATTGGGATTGAGTTGCGCATAGGGTGTTTGATTCTCGTGATTCAAGTACGAATTCTCTGATGGATAAGTATAGGGATGTATTATACAGAAAAGTAACAGTTGCTTGGCTACTTTCGAAGCCATAGACGCAAAAAATTTGATTTTATGCCAGGATGCACAAATATTTTTGCGTCTTAAAGGAGGGCTTTTTTAGCAGAGTTTATTGTATTGAACAAATTTCTTCGCTTTTGGGTACTGACTCTTGTTCTTGTTCTCTAATTTCTGTTTGAACCTTTTTAGGCTCTGCTTGTAAGGTCTGTTTTAGCGCGGTTAATAGCATTACAAGATGGTTTTTTCTTGCTAAATTTAATTCGTCAGGTGACATCTTGCTGGTTGCGGTATCTGCAGTTAAGTTATTACAGACTATAAATGTATCGCCCTTTTTTTGAATTTGGATTCCAGGAGTTTTTGGCCCACTATTTATAGCCAAGGTGTTTTCATTAACTTTATACATTCCAAAGTCAGGATTAAGGGGAATGTTTTCTCTCAAGGGAAGTTCGGAAAACCAATTCTTAAAAGAATCATAAGAGGTTAGAACGACGTGTGTACCTGTGCTTTGCGAAAAGGCTATATCATCTTCTTCATATGAAAAAAGGCGAATTTTATCATAAAAAGCATGTGCTTTTTGCAATTCCCCCTTCATTTTCGTAGCCGAGTCATGAAAAGAAAGTTGCGGTTCGAGATAATTTGCCAAGGTATCGAGATAGTCTTGAGGTAGTTTTCCAAAAAAACTATCACGAGACGTTCTGCTTACTTGAGCAAGATGAGGCGCCAGTTTTTTTATTTCTGGTTGAAATAAAAATCCATTTTTTTTAAGCTCATCTAAAAACTCCAAAAACTTGGGATGCTTTGAGGCCTCTACTTTTGACTTGTCCCATTCATAACCATAAGCTACTCTTAGCTCAAAAGAATACTTATTAACCAGAGCTGTAAATTGTTCATTTACTTTAATGGAAAAGAAGTCGGGAAAAATGTTCTCAAAATTTTCAATAAGTAAGTTTGCATAAAAATTATGTTGATAGCCATGCCGTCCTGAATTATTTTCTTTAAGATATATGGCATATTTTTCTTTCCAAGAAGAATAACTGATATTAAGTTCTAAATTGCTTTGCATGGCATTCTCCTGCGAATAAACATTAGAGCTGTGCACCAGACTGGAATTGGTGCGGTGTATGCTAGAGAATATCATTTGCTTTATTAAGGTATGATTAAGGAAATAGCGTAAAAGTTGCAATCTCCCTACCAACCTATGCAGGTAGAGTATTGAATTCAGGACCATAATGGACAAGCATTATCTTGCTGGTTCAAAAATGTAAATTGGCATGCCTAGAGCAAAAGTACTGCTACTTTAAAATGAGCCGAGCAACGACAAATAAAACAAGCGCTCTTCGCTTCGCATTAAACTAACGCATCAAGGAACCAAAGTTTATACGGAATTGGTTAACGACTGTTTATTCGCAGTAACAACTTTTCTTTCAGGTTCTGTACTAAATACATTCTTATGGAGAGGATTGCTCATAGTACTTGTTAACGTATCCTCAGAACCCGGCATATTGTGCATCATAGGGATGTAAGAGGTATCCTTGTCTAAATGCCCTAATTCCTTTTGAAATGCTTTAAAATTAGCATCAGTACCATTTCCTTTAATCGCAAAAACAATATGTGTAAAAAATTGTTTATATGGGTTTTGGCTTAAAATTTCTTGATACAAATGAGCGACTTTATCAGGAGGATTACAAAAAGCACCACAGCCAAACGCACCTAATATGATATTTTTCTGATTCATTTCAACAAGAGTATCGAGCTGGGCGTGTATTTTTTTTCTCATACTTTCTTCATTAAATGGATGAGGAAAAAATGGAAGAGGAATGCCAAAAATTCTTCTACGTAAATCATCTGCTGCGGCACGCAATTCAAAGAAAGAAAAAATTGTTCCATCATTGCTTTGGGGATTTAGAAGCGTACCATCACTATCGCGAATGAGGGTAAGCTGAGAAGGATTAAAATAAACTCTCCCGTCCTCGCCATTGATTAAACGAGACATGCCGGGTGAGTAATGGTGCGCATCCTGAAGATCATCATCCTTAATCGTGAAAGACCAATTGGTTCGACGCGCGATATCTTCTTCTTGGCTGCCTCTTCGATATTGAAAGACTCCGCCCACATGGTATGCATTCGCAAAATTTACCACAACTTGAGTTTCCCCCGTTTTTTGGGTCTGGATTCGTGCTTCAGTGAGCGAATCATTGGTACTCACAGAGATTTTGCACGTAGGGCGTACTGCTTCTGCAGGTTTTTTCCAAGCATCTAAGTTATTACTTGCAGCTTTAGTGTATGCAGATTGATGGTGTTCATACGTTTGAACCACTTCAGCTAACTGACTTCGATAAATTTTATCTTTGCCTCTAAGAAAAAAACTCATAAATTTTACAGAAAACGGTAAGTCTTCCTCTTTAATAAAACGTTGCCACATTTAAATGCATTCTCATAGTTAAAGATTAAACTGTACGCTATTTTATCACATAATGCTCAAAAGATAAGAATTTTCTACAGATTATAATGGAATCAAAGTTTCATGATCTAGATCCCAGAATTAATTGTAATCTAGATATTCCCTTGCTAGTTAAGTAATGGAACGGCACAAATCCCAATTGTAAAAACCGAGCATTTCTAATGCCAAAAATCTAAAAAAACAAAGCCATAGATATCTCAGCAAAATATTGACCATCAATTAATAAAGAATTTTTGTGAGTTCCTTCAACAATAAACCCAAGAATTAATTAGTTTTTCCATCGAGTCGATTAAATGTGGAATATCATTTTTTGAAAAATTTCCCCACTCATTATAATGAACAGCAGGATTGAGTTGCCATTGATCAAAATGTGACTCTCTAGTTCTGGTCTTAATTTCTTGGTCTATAATGTTTAATTTTTGAATAGTTTCATTTTTTGAGCGAAGAAGTCCATAATGTAGTAGGATTTTAAAAAAGTGTTACAAATTTGCTGCAGCACCTTTTTTAGTCTCTACAAAATGGAACTAAACTTCTTGATTGTACTGGATTAAATGGCGCGCCCGGAAGGATTCGAACCTCCGACCCCCTGGTTCGTAGCCAGATACTCTATCCAACTGAGCTACGGGCGCGTTGACTGGCGGAGAGAGAGGGATTCGAACCCTCGATGGGATTTCTCCCATACTCCCTTAGCAGGGGAGCGCCTTCGACCACTCGGCCATCTCTCCAATCAATGGTTGCGGAGTATATCAGGTATTTTGATGCCGTCAATATCCATTACTTATAAATTAAAACTTAATAGATACCGTAGTCTTTATAAGTCTCAGTATGGTCTATAGTTATTCAATAAGGGGTGAATTACTGTCTTATCTGGATACTACTCAATATTTCAAGAAATTAGTTTAATATTTTTTTATATAATGCTTTATAAAATTTCCAAATTTTCATGATTACTGCTACTCTTTATCATTCATAAATCAAAGCCAGTTTCAGTGAGGAGTAAGGGCGTGAATTTAGAAGATTTTGCACTCTTTGGTAACAGAACTCATTGATTTTTTGGAGTATCTTTTCTTTTATCAAAACATTATTGCAAGGCTGCGCCCCAATTTAAAAATAAGGAGGATCGATGAAGCAGAAGTCGAATTTACATGGTCGAGACGTGTATATAGTTGATGGCAGTCGAACACCATTTCTCAAGGCCAAAGGGATAGGACCTTTTACTGGATCTGATTTGGCAGTAGCTGCAGGGACGACATTATTAAATCGACAACCTTTTGCTCCAACTGAATTGGATGAAGTGATTATTGGTTGTGCTATGCCTAGTCCAGATGAAGCAAATATTGCTCGAGTGATTTCCTTGCGCTTAGGATGCGGTGATAAAGTGCCCGCGTTTACAGTAATGAGAAATTGTGCCTCTGGAATGCAAGCGCTGGATAATGCAGCAATCCAAATTGCGAGCGGGCGCAGTGACTTGGTGCTTGCGGGGGGGACCGATTCTATGAGTCATGCTCCTTTATTATTTAACCAAAAAATGGCCTCCTGGTTGGCTAGTTGGTATGGTTCTAAAAGTTTTAGTCAAAAATTAGGGTTAATTACTCAATTTAGACCTGCTTATCTTGCTCCTGTTATTGCTTTGCTACGTGGTCTTACTGATCCTATTGTTGGTATGAATATGGGGCAAACAGCGGAAAAAGTCGCTTACCGTTTTAACTTAACTCGTGAGCAAATGGATGAGTTTGCGAACCAAAGCCATTTAAAGTTGGCAAAAGCTTATAGCGAAAATAGAATGACTGAAGTATCACCGATTATTGATTATAAAGGACGTGTCTATCCACAAGATGACGGTCTACGTGCAGATTCAACAGTCGAAAAATTAGCTAAATTGAAGCCTTTTTTTGATAAAAAGTACGGTATGGTTACGGCTGGGAATAGCTCGCAAATAACGGATGGTGCGTGCTTGTTATTACTCGCTAGCGCAGATGCAGTGAAAAAATATGGTTTACAGGTAATAGGTAGAATAGTGGACTCGCAATGGTCGGCCCTGGATCCATCACAAATGGGACTAGGCCCTGTGCATGCGGTTACTCCTATTTTACAAAGACAGAAATTAAAAACTGATGATATCGATTGCTGGGAAATTAATGAAGCATTTGCTGCGCAGGTTTTGGGTTGTGTTGCTGCTTGGAATGATGAGAATTATTGCCGCACTCAATTAGGTTTGGAAAAAGCATTGGGTGGCCCTTCATTGGACAAGCTTAATCGTGATGGCGGAGCAATTGCAGCAGGACATCCTATAGGTGCAAGTGGAGCACGTATCGTATTACACGTTTTAAAATCATTGGAACAAAGAAATGAGTCGCGAGGTATGGCTTCTATCTGTATTGGTGGGGGACAGGGCGGGGCTATGTATCTTGAACGAGTGACTGAGGTGAAAGGACATGAATAATTACAAACATTGGGACTTGAAACAAGATAGCGACAATATTCTGTGGTTAGGACTGGATAGAATAGATACGTCTGTAAATAGCATTAATGAAGAAGTATTAGACGAACTCAACAGTCTTCTGCATGAAATATCACAAGATAAAAATGCTATAGGGTTAATTGTTTATTCAGCTAAAGAAAAAGGGTTCATAGCGGGTGCTGATGTGAATGCCTTTTCAAAATTTGAAACTCCAGCTCAAGCGGTAGATTTTTTACGAAAAGGACAAGCAGTGTTTGCTCGATTACAGGCGCTAACAATTCCTAGCGTGGCTATGATCGATGGTTTCTGCATGGGAGGTGGTTACGAGTTGGCTTTAGCCTGTACTTATCGTGTTGCTAGTGACGAAAAAGATACTCGTATCGGTTTGCCTGAAGTAATGTTAGGTATACATCCAGGTTGGGGAGGCTCTGTACGATTACCTCAATTGATTGGTGGTTTTAATGCTTTATCACAAATCATTTTGACTGGAAGCGCAGTGCATGCTGTAAAAGCCAAAAGCTTAGGCATGGTTGATGATGTAGTTCCCGTACGTCAGCTAAAACGAGCTGCTGTTTATTTTATAAAAAACAAGCCGCCAAAGCATAGACCTTCATTCATACAAGGATTAACAAACAGTGCATGGATGAGAAAACCTATAGCAGCTTTAATGCGTCGTAACGTTGCGAAAAGAGTACGAAAGGAACATTACCCTGCGCCTTATGCCATTATTGATTTGTGGGAAAATGAAGGGGGTATGGGCGATAGGGCTTACTTGAAGGAAATAGACTCAGTAGAACATTTAGTATCTACTGGAATTACTTCAAAAAATTTGATCCGCGCGTTTTCTTTGCGTGAGCGTTTAAAAGGTTTTGCAAAAGGTAGTGACTTTAAAGCAACTCATGTACACGTCATAGGCGCAGGGGTGATGGGCGGCGATATTGCGGCTTGGTGTGCTCTACGTGGTCTGCGAGTAACTTTGCAAGATCAATCTTATGCGCAAATTGCACCTGCAATTGGCCGTGCTCATACTTTGTATAAGAAAAAATTACGTAAGCCACGACTCATACAAGCTGCGATGGATAATTTAATTCCTGATCCTGAGGGGCATGGTATTGTTCGCGCCGATGTAATTATTGAGGCTGTTTTCGAAAATCTTGCAGTAAAGCAAGAAATTATGAAAAAAGTTGAAAAGCTTGCTAAAAAGGACGCCATCATTGCGACGAATACATCCAGTATTCCACTGGATGAAATGAGTAGTGTGATGAGTAATCCGAATCGTTTGGTTGGTATCCATTTCTTTAATCCAGTTGCTAAGATGGATTTGGTTGAAGTTGTTAGTAGTGTAAAAACCTCCAAAACGGTTGAGCTTGATTCATGTGCTTTTGTCAATCAAATTGGCAAACTGCCTTTACCTGTTAAATCCAGCCCTGGATTCTTAGTCAATCGAGTGTTAATGCCCTATCTTATGGAGTGTGTCCAATTGCTGGATGAAGGATATAGTGCTGAAACGATTGATGAAGCTGCATTATCATTTGGTATGTTTATGGGACCTGTGGAGCTTGCAGATACAGTAGGATTAGATGTTGGTCTTGCTGTTGCTGAAAATTTAACAGCTCATTTTGGTGGAACTGTTCCTCAAAAATTACGTGATATGGTTAAAGACGGTAAACTGGGTCGTAAAACAGGTCAAGGATTTTATCAGTACAAAAATGGTAAGCCGGTTAAAAAACAACCCAGTACACCAATTAACCCTCATATTGCCGATCGGTTAATTTTGAGAATGGTAAATGAGTCGGCTGCCTGTTTGCGCGAGGGAGTTGTTGCGGATGCTGATTTGCTTGATGCAGGAATGATTTTTGCTACAGGCTTTGCCCCATTCCGTGGTGGCCCAATGAACTATGCAAAAGATTTTGGAACAAATAATCTGGAAAATTTGTTTAAGACCCTAGAATCCAAGTATGGTGAGCGATTTAAGGTAGATGAAAGTTTGTAATTTTGATTCTACGAGACATTTACGACAACGTCATCCTGAGAAGTTTACTATGAAGGATCTCCTGATTTTATACCCATCTTATGGAGAGCCTTCACTGCACTCGGGATGACGAATCCTCAAAACTAGGTTAGGATATCAGTACCAGATCGCATTTATGGTTAATTCATTACAAATGATCTTATTCAACCAAAGATTATTTTTTTTGATGTTTCAATTTTTTTGCGCATTTATATCTCATGCGACCACTTTGGTTTTACCAACAACAGGTAATGTGGTTGGTGAGATGCAATATGCTTTAGCTGAGGCAAATGAAACAATAGATGAGATAGGACGACGTTTTGATGTGGGATATGATGAGCTTGTTAGAGCAAACCCTCAAATCGATGCCAGACAATCTTTAATTGCAAATTCTCGGCTTGTTATTCCTGCACAGTATATTTTGCCTAATGTTCCTCGAAAGGGAATTGTAATCAATTTAGCGGAATATCGACTGTATTACTTTCCTGAAAATGAGAATGTGGTAATTACTTTCCCCGTTGGTATTGGCCGCAAAGGATGGAGTACTCCTTTGGGGGAAACCAAAATTGTAGCCAAAGTTGCAAATCCTAAGTGGCGACCAACAGAACGACTGCGTGACGAAGCAGAGAAAAATGGTGATTTTCTTCCTGATGAGTTTCCTTCTGGACCATATAATCCATTAGGTCAACACGCTTTGCGCTTAGGGTGGCCAACATTTCTTATACATGGTACGAATAGACTTAATGGAATTGGCTCGCGTGTCAGTGCGGGATGTCTTCGTATGTTTCCTGATGATATCGAATATTTATTTCGAATGGTTCCAATAGGAACACCAGTAAGAGTAATTAATGAGCCAGTAAAAATTGGTAAACAGGATGGCGCATGGGTGATTCAAATCCATCCTCTTTTAAGTGAACAACATGGTAAGCCCCTGCAATCAGTAGTACAAGAGCAATTAAAAGATCATAATATTTTCAATTTAAGTCGCAATAAAGTAATTCAAAATGAGCTTTATCATCCAACAGGTATCGTACGTAAAATATAAGTTATCGATATAATCTAAGTAACTTGAGTACAAACCTCTAAGATGCCTAGGTTTCTCTGTAAATGCTACAGTATTTCAAAAGATAGTAGCTTAAAAGCAGGACAATAAAGCCACCTATAATATCGATTAAATAATGCCATCCTAATAAAACACAAGATGCAATAAGAAATAGATTAATTATAAATAGTAGAAAACAAGGAATGGGCCATTCTCTAAGAAGATTCACACATAATAACGCCCAAATTGCATGAAAAGAGGGAAGTGCTATTAATCCTCCTTCATTTGTAGTGGGGTTTATATAATGATGAATTTGTCTGAACTTAAGGCCGGTGTCAATTTGCTCCGGTGAGAAAAAAGGACTATTGATTATACTCGCAGGAGCAGTAGTAGGAAAAAAATAATAAAATCCAAAGCCAATCAAGACCGTACTTAACAAATAAAAATAATACTCTCTTATTAAATGAAAGCGACAGGTGACAATGATCAGCAAAGGCAAAATACTCATTTGATAGATGAGACTATCATAAATTACACCGAGTAAATATTTAAACTGAGGATGATTGTGTGTCCAGGCTAATATCGCTTCCATATCGATATTCATATGTTCTTCGAGTGTGTTAATGAAGGGATCAATAATTGGGAAAGGGGTTAATTGTACTGCATTTGTTGCGATAGCAATAAAACACATCACGGAAAAAAAATAGATAAGCTCTCGTCCGACTTGCCGGATTTTATTGTCCTTGGGAAAACTGAGGATGAGCCCAAGATTTAGAAGAGTTAAAAAGAGCGCCAGAAATGGGATACCATCAGGAAAAAAATTATTACCAGGATATTTATAAAAAAAATGATTTATTGTAAAAACAATAGAGGATAATATCAGGACTAAACCAGATAGGATAATAAGTGAACGTGATGACACTTGTCTCATTTTAGATTAACTATTCAACTGTTTCTAAAAGTTGTTTTTGTTTAATGGCCTGAAAAATCTCTTCTCTATGCACATTAACAGATCTGGGAGCATCAACACCAAATTTTATATTTCCATGTTCTTGTGTTTTAAAAGCTAAAATTTTAATAGCAGTATCACCAATATGAATCATTAAAGGTTCTTCAAATTGAAGAGAAATTATATCCATTAAAAACCTCTGTACTTTCAAATAAGTTGATTATAAATCAATGACATTTACTTTTAATGCACGGTAACCTAATTCATAGATATTTGTCACTAAAATTCAATAGAAAATCAATAAAAAAAAATTTAATAGAGTTTTTCATTTGTCTTACACCCTAATTAAATTATTTTTAATTGATTGAGAATTGTATGATGCGACTAAAATGGTTATAATTAGCAGCTTTTTTTAAACCTTGCCTTACTGTTGTTTCGAATAACAGGAGGCTTTTATCCATAAGGAGAAATCATGAGACATTATGAAATTATGTTTCTTGTGCACCCGGATCAAAGCGAACAAGTACCAGCAATGGTAGAGCGCTATGAAGGGATCATAAGCAAGCACAATGGGGTCATCCATCGTAAAGAAGACTTGGGTCGTCGCCAGTTAGCTTATCCAATTTGTGATGTACATAAAGCGCATTACATTCTTTTAAACATTGAGTGTAGCCTTGAAGCTCTGGAAGAAATTAAAAATGCATTCAAATTTAATGATGCAATTATTAGAAACTTAATCACTCGTCAAAAACAAGCGATCACTACTGAATCTGTTTTGATGAAGAAAGAAAAAGAAACCAGATCAGCTTAAGAGGAGTTTTAATTATGTCAGCTTATTTTCGTAGAAAAAAAATGTGCCGTTTCAGCGCAGAAGGCGGCAATGAAATTGATTATAAAGACATCAATTTGTTGAAAAATTACATATCTGAAACTGGTAAAATTGTACCAAGTCGTATTACTGGTACTCAAACCCGTTTTCAAAGACAATTAGCTAGAGCAATTATGCAAGCCAGATTTCTTGGTCTGTTGCCATATTGTGATAGCCACAGATAAATAATAATGATGCGCGCAGGCAATTTTATAATAAAGCAATGTAAGTTAATGCTTGAAAGTAAACAGCAAGCAATTGTTTTTGCTGCAATTTTTTCGGTATTGCCTTTTGCATCTTGGCTTTCCGTCGCTTTAGTATGTTTAGTGACATTAAGAAAAGGTGCGCGATCTGGTTTTGATGTGTTATTGCCTGCACTTGTTATTCATTCTGTTCCATTGATGATGTTAATACCGTTGTCCGGAGCACTAATTAATACTCTTATTGCTTATCTTCCGTGTTATTTTGCAGCATTGAGCTTGCGAAACACTGAAAAATGGCAGGTGGCTGCAGGGGTATTTTTTACACTGTCATTTTTGGGTTGCTTACTCATTCAACTTTTAGCACCTGGTTTTATTGTCGAACAATTTAAGCTATTTAAAATGATTTTGACACAATACCAGGAACTAGTTGACTCCACTCTTAATGGCATAAACTCAGTAATTTTAGCGCAATTATTCTTCGGAATTCAGATATTAAGTGTGATTGTTTCTGCAACGATTTCCTTGATGTTTGCGCGAGCTATGCAAGCAAAATTATTTTTACCTGGTGGTTTCAGGAATGAGTTGATGGTATTTCGTAGTGGTAAACTTTCATTTTTAGTCTTCATGGGCGTTTCGTTGGCAACTTTTTATGAAATTCCTTTGGCTTTGAATGTGCTTCCCATTGTGCTTTGTTATTTCTTGGCTTCTGGATTTGGATTGGTTTATTTTATCTTTTCTCAAAAGAGACAAGTGAAGGTATTCATTTTATTAATGTTATTAATATTATTGAAGCCAACTTTTGTATTATGTACCTACATCATCCTTGGTTTGTTAGATAGTTTAGTTAATTTTAGATCGTATTTCCCTTCAAGGGTTGGCGAGTCAATTTAAGGGGTTATTAAGATGGAAGTTATCTTATTAGAAAAAGTGAGAAATTTAGGTAACCTGGGTGATAAAGTAAATGTAAAATCAGGTTATGGCCGTAATTTCTTAATACCACAAAATAAAGCGGTTTTTGCTACACCAAAAAATATTGAGCTATTTGAACAGCGTCGTGTTGAGCTTGAGAAAAAAGCGCAACAATCTTTGGCTGTTGCTGAGCAGCGTGCTGCTAAGTTGAATGATACTACAATCGTTATTAACGCTATGGCGAGTGACGAAGGAAAGCTATACGGTTCCGTTGGTGTTAATGAAGTTAAAGATGCTTTAGTAGAGAAAGGTATCGAAGCAGTTAAGCGTGAAATTGTAATGCCAGAGGGACCTTTGCATTCAATTGGTAATTTCGTTGTTGAAATACATGTTCACAGCGATGTTATTGCTAAATTGCACGTTGAGATTGTTCCTGCTAAGTAAGTTTCTTCTAACCTGGGTCAAACGCATTGCGTAACCCAGGTTTTCCTAAAATTATTCTTCAATCTCTTGTTTTATACTAAAAGTATTCGGTAGAGGGCAAGCAGTGCAATTATTGTATTTAAAACTGCCCAAATATAAGAGGGATATAATCCTTTATACCCACTATAGTAAGCATAAATGGCAATAAATGTACTTCCTGAAAAAAATATCCATTTATCATTGTAGGCAAACCCCATTGAAAGCAAAGCTATGCCAAAAACTCCAAGTATTAAAAATACACTATTTTCCTTGCCAAACATCAAATAAAACGTGAGAAGCTGACAGCACATTAATATAGGTAAGAAAAACTGAGTATAAGGCCCACTACCTAATAAAATTGCTGCGTGCCCAGCAATAAGTATTAATTGTAGGGCTATGAAAAAAAGCAATCTAAAATAAATGGCGGTAATAAGTAAAGCTACACCGCCAATGAAATAATAAAGTTGAGAATGAAGTTGAGGTGTAGTAGTTCCAAAAAACTTCAAAAGGCCACTTAATATAATAACTGAGCCTATGCATCCCAAAAAAATAAATATTTTTTTAGTCACGTATCACCATTTTAAGTAAATCCCTTTGGCCACTGATTCTTGAATAATTGCACCTTGGGATTTGTTAAATGAAATCCAATAATTTCCCATGTTGCTCAGAGCAAACTTAACTCTTGGGTATTGGCATACTTCTAATACATTACGACAGTCCACAAGAGTAGTAGTTTCATCAACACGTTTATAACATTTAAAATTTAAGTTTCTGACATCAGAAGCAAATGCGCCCCAGCTCATTGGATCCAATGTGGCATGTAAAGGGGGGCTCATAAATGCTTCCTCCGTATTTACACGTTCCATTTCAATTTTAGAATCAGAATGATTTTGTATTAAATAGTAAGACTGGTTTCCAGTCTCATTTAAAATCAAATAATTTTGACTATAACCGAAACCTGTAACTTCACATCCTCTTGGGAATGTACTTGGAACTTGAGCTTGTGCTGCGCTAATTAGTACAGCAGATAAAATAATCGATTTATTCATTTGGTGATACACAGACATAAATACCTCAGTAAGTAAACTTTGTGGGTTATTTTAATCATAAAAAATACAAAGTCTATCCCGAATAAAAGAATCTATTCTTTTTGTGCCGCTATTTTTGCCTTAATCATAGGATAGTAAGTTCTGTAAAAACTTAAAAATATATACATTCCAACATAAGCTAAGGAAAGTGTTAGACAAATCACGTTTGTATTAGGATAACTAATGAGCAAACAAATCGAACTAATAGCATAAGTAATAGAGCAAACATGCATCAGTATTTTTAATACTCTAGATTCTGTTAAATAGTCCAGTCTTGAAGGGTATACGTATTTTACAGGTACAAAAATAAGGATGGAAAGTATTGTCAATATAATTGCATTAGTCGTGGCAGACGTATTAAAAATGAACATGTATAAAATAGTAACATTCCAATAACAAGGAAATCCCTTAAAAAAATGATCTGGGGTTTTGGCATCAGACTGGCAAAATTGATAAGCAGAAGTAATTGATACCGCTGCGATCAGGACTACTGAATAAGTAGGCGGAAGCATACCGGGCTTAACGAGCAAGAAAAAGCAAGGAGTAATAACGTAATTTAAGTAATCAACAATATTATCAAGTAATGCACCATCAATTTTGGGTAAAATTTCCTTAATGTTGACTAAACGAGCCAGACTTCCATCAACTGCATCAATAACAACCGTAATAAGCATAAGCCATAAAGCAAAAATATATTCATGCTGGTACATCTTTACTAATGAAAAGACACCAATACAGGCTGCACTTGCAGTAAAGAGATGCACTGACCAAGCCGCTACGTACTGTAAGGGATGGAATTGCTGTTTGCTTAAGTTCATTAATTATCCTAGTGTTAATAGAAACCATTGCTTAAAAGTCGCACTTAATTATGGATTTCTGAAATATTTATTAATTGTACTAACATATTGGTTTAAACTACTGTTGCTTTTTTCTGAAAAGCTAAAAATATAAAAATAGTATCAATAATCAAAAGTAGTACGCAAGGAGAGTTGATAACTTTAATTAAATATACTTTATTCTGTATGGAGACATCATGAAAATTCAAACTGTAAATCCCGCAACAGAAGAGGTACTTCAAAGCTATGATTGCTTGAGTGAGCAGGAAGTTAATGAAAGACTTAATAAAGCGCATGAAGCATATCTGGAGTGGAAAAAAACCTCTTTTAGCAAAAGAAAAGCTTTAATGTTGCGACTTGCCCAATTGTTAAAATCAAAAACGGAAGAGTTAGCTCATTTAATGTCAGTTGAAATGGGTAAGCCGATCGCTGCTGGTATTGCTGAAATTAATAAGTGTGCCTGGTTATGTGAGCATTATGCAGAACATGCAGAAGCATATCTCGCTGAAAAAGTGGTGCAAACGGATATGAAAAAATCCAAAGTATGTCATTTACCGCTTGGGATCGTTTTCGCCATAATGCCATGGAACTTCCCATTTTGGCAGGTTTTTCGCTTTGCTGTTCCTACTCTTATGGCTGGTAATGTTGCGGTTTTGAAACATGCACCTATATCTTCTGGAACCGGTAATAAAATTGAAGAGTTATTCCTGGATGCGGGATTCCCTAAATATGTGTTCCAGCATTTAATTGTTGATAATGACGGTGCTGCTAAAATTATAGAGCATCCTTCAGTTATCGCAGTCACGCTGACTGGAAGTGGGCGTGCAGGAAGTGCAGTTGCAAGTCATGCTGGAAAATTTTTAAAGAAAGCGGTGTTAGAGCTTGGTGGAAGCGACCCTTATATTGTTCTAGAGGATGCCGATCTGGATCTGGCTGCACGTTGTATTGTTAATTCAAGACTTAATAATTCAGGTCAAGTTTGTATTGCTGCTAAGCGTATCATTGTTTTAAAATCTGTTGAAGAGGCCCTGGTCCAGAAGATAATTGAGCAAGTTTCCACCTTTAAAATGGGGGATCCACTTAATTCGGAAACCAAGCTTGGCCCATTAGCACGTTCAGACTTGCGTGAGAGCTTGCATATTCAAGTAGAAAAATCACTAAAACAAGGTGCTAAATTATTGCTAGGTGGTATAATTCCCGAAGGAAAAGGTTTTTATTATCCACCAACTTTGTTGACTCATGTGACACCTGGCATGCCAGCTTTTGATGAAGAGTTATTTGGACCTGTTATTGCTATTATTACTGTCAATAGTGAAAAAGAGGCCATTGCTTATGCCAATCAAAGTCAATATGGTTTAGGTGCCGCGGTGTTTACTCGCGATTTGGAAAGGGGGGAGCGCATAGCTACTGAGGAAATAGAAGCTGGTGCTTGTTTTGTTAATGCTTTTGTGGCTTCTGACCCCAGATTACCATTTGGTGGAATAAAAGAATCAGGTTTTGGCCGTGAGTTATCAAGGGAAGGTATATTAGAGTTTGTTAATACAAAAACCATAGCCATTAGTGATTCATAACATTAAAGTTTGCAGCCATTTACTTAAAGCGCAAATGGCTACAATATGATTTTTTGGCCACTCTCATTGAACTGGTTTATTTATTGGTTCAGTGTGAGTGGCTGGTTATTTTTATTTAAACAATAATTCTCGCTGTAGGGCTGAGGCAAAAATCGACGAGGTAAAACAACAATGTCTTATAAATTTGAAGAGGGTAAAGATGTATTAATTGAAGCCATTGTAGATAAAATTAGAAGCTCTATGGTAGGTGATCAAACTGAGTTTTGCGCCGAATTTGCCAAACAGTTGTATGGTACTGTAGCAATGGAGGACCTGAGTTCATGGAGTATTGATGATCTTTATGGCGCTGTAGTAAATTTTTGGTCTTTAATTAGTGAGCGAGCCCCTCATGAGACGAAAATTAGAATCTATAATCCTGACTATGAACGTCACGGATGGCAAACTACCCATACTGTAGTTGAGGTTATTTGTGATGATATGCCATTTTTGGTTGACTCAATCCGTTTGGTAATTCACCGAATGGGCTTGTCTTCTCATCTAACTATTCATATGGGCGGTATTCGTGTTAAAAGAGATAAAAAAAATCGTGTCTGTGAAATCTTACCTCGTACTCAAATTTTAGATGAGAAAGGTGTTATCCATGAAGCACCAATATTTCTCGAAATAGATCGACAAACTGATCCCAAGGTGCTTGAAGAGCTGCACAGGGGATGCGAGCGCGCGCTTGAAGACAACCGAGTCGTTTTTGAAGATTGGGAAAAAATGCGTGCCGAAGTTCGAGAAGCAATTTCAGAGATTGATAAAGTATCTTCTGTGCTTGATTTGGATGAGGTGGAAGAAACCAAAGCATTTTTACATTGGATAGAAGATCACCATTTTACCTTTTTAGGAATGAGAGATTACGAATTAGCAGAAAAAGGGAAAGAAACAATTTTACAAGCTGTTCCGAATACTGGATTAGGACTTTTGCGTGAAAGTGTTACTAAATCAATGACACGTAGTATTTCTGCAATGACTCCTGAAGCCCGTGAATTTACCTTATCTCCACGCATATTAGTTACTTCAAAAACAAATACATTAGCAAGTGTTCACCGTGATGCATACACTGACTATATAGGAATTAAACGGTTCAATGCCCAAGGACAAGTGATTGGGGAAAGAAGAATTATCGGGCTTTATACTTCTGCTGCTTATCATACCAACCCCAAACAAATTCCATTCTTGAGACGTAAGGTGGCGCTCATTATGGAAAATTCCAAATTAAACCCACGCAGTCACGCGGGTAAGATCTTATTGAATATTCTTGAAACATTACCACGGGATGATTTAATTCAGGGTACAGAAGAAGAGCTTCTGGAAATTGCAATGGGTATTTTTTACATGCAAGACAGAAAGCGCATTCGATTATTCGCGCGAGTTGACGTTTATCGTCGTTTTGTTTCTTGCCTAGTATATGTGCCTAAAGATAGGATTAATACCGAATTAAGAATGGCGATGAAGAAAATTCTTGATGATAGTTTTAACTCCGTTGAGACTACATATTCAACTCAATTTACCGAGTCTGTTTTAGCACGCGTGCATTTTATTATTAAAATTAATCCGAATATCCCACTTGAATATGATTTAAAAGATATTGAAAGAAAACTAATCGAAGCAGGGCGCTCTTGGACAGACGATTTACAAACTCATTTATATGAGGCATATGGAGAGGAACAAGCAAATAGTCTTTATGCACGTTATAAAAATGCATTTCCTCTTGCTTATAGTGATACGTTTCCTGCGAGAACGGCTGTCTATGATATTAAACACATTGAGCTACTCACATCTGAAAAACCCTTAGGCATCAATTTTTACAAACCATTAGATGAATCAGAAAATAGTTTTAGGTTAAAAGTATATCAGCACGATAGTACAATCCCTTTATCTGATGTTTTACCGATATTAGAAAAACTTGGTTTACGTGCAATAAGCGAACGCCCATATTCATTAAAATTTGAGGATGGCAAAGTAGCCTGGATTAATGATTTTGCCATGCAATATAATAAACCGATCGAGTTTGATCTGGATGAGATAAAGGAATTATTCCAGAATGCTTTTGCTAAAGTCTGGTTTGGTCAAGCTGATAATGATGGTTTTAATCAATTAGTTTTGGCAGCAGGTCTAAATTGGCGTGAAGTAGCAGTGTTACGTACCTATGCTAAATATTTCAAGCAAATTGGTATTACATTTAGTCAAGACTATATGGAAATGGCATTAAATAATAATGTCGCAATTGCTAAAAAGTTAGTGAAATTATTTGAAATTCGCTGTAATCCTGCTGAGGATCCAAATAGAGAAGATCGTTTTGCTGATTTGTCTATTGAAATATTAAATGATCTCGATACTGTATCGAATCTGGATGAAGATAAAATAATTAGACAGTATATTCATGCGATTAGTGCAACATTGCGTACTAATTTTTATCAATTAAATCAAGACGGACATCATAAACCTTATATTTCGCTAAAACTAAATAGTAAGATCATCCCTGGGGTACCTAAACCACATCCTATGTTTGAAATCTTTGTTTATTCTCCACGCTTTGAGGGGGTTCACTTGCGAGGTGGCAAAGTTGCTCGCGGAGGTTTACGTTGGTCTGATCGAAGAGAAGATTTCCGTACAGAAATACTTGGTTTGATGAAAGCGCAGCAAGTAAAAAATTCAGTAATTGTACCTAGTGGCGCAAAAGGCGGTTTCGTACCAAAGTTTTTACCTGTAAATGGCACTCGTGAAGAAATAATGGCTGAAGGGATAGGCTGTTATCAATTATTCATTCGTGGTCTTCTTGATATTACTGATAATTATGTTGAAGGGAAGGTAGTTAAACCGGAAAATGTCGTCTGCTTTGATGAGGATGATCCTTACCTCGTTGTAGCTGCAGATAAAGGTACTGCAACGTTCTCTGACCTTGCCAATGCCATTTCATTAGAGTATGGATTTTGGTTGGGTGATGCCTTTGCATCAGGTGGCTCAATAGGTTATGACCATAAGAAAATGGGTATTACTGCCAAAGGTGCGTGGGAATCAGTAAAACGTCATTTCTATGAATTGAATATAGATATTGAAAATAACGACTTTACAGTTGTCGGTATTGGCGATATGGCGGGAGATGTTTTTGGCAATGGTATGTTGTTGTCCAAACATATAAAGTTAGTGGGTGCCTTCAATCACATACATATTTTTGTGGATCCTGATCCTGACGCAGAAGTGAGTTTCAAAGAGCGTGAGCGTTTATTCCATTTACCTCGCTCAAATTGGACAGATTATGATAAAAAGCTTATTTCCAAAGGAGGCGGTGTATTCAATCGTAATGCCAAATCCATACCTGTTAGTAAAGAAATGCAGGCTGTTTTCGGAATTAAGCAGACTGAAATTGAACCAAATGAACTAATTAAAGCGATTTTGAAAGCCAAGGTTGATTTACTTTGGAGCGCTGGAATTGGTACTTATGTTAAGGCAAGTACTGAGTCTAACTCTAATGTTGGTGATCGAACCAATGATACGACTAGGATTAATGCCAAACAATTACGTTGTAAAGTTGTGGGTGAGGGTGGCAACTTAGGATTAACCCAATTGGCCCGTGTTGAATATTCGCTAAATGGCGGAATGGTATATACCGATTTCATTGATAATTCTGGTGGTGTCAATTGTTCTGACAAGGAAGTAAACATTAAGATTCTGCTGAACAGTATTGTTGCCGTCGGTGATTTAACTCCAAAACAACGTAATGAGTTGTTAATTGAAATGACTGATGAAGTAAGTAAATTGGTACTTCGTGACAACTTCTTGCAAACACGAGCCATTAGTTTATCTGCATCGCAACCTCTTCAGGCGTTGGATCTGCAAAGTCGTTACATCAGTGAACTAGAGCGAACCGGAAAAATCGATCGTAATCTAGAATACTTACCCGACGAAAAGATCATTATGGAACGTAAATTAATGGGCAAAGGTCTGATGCGCCCTAGTATTGCCGTATTAATGTGTTACAGCAAAACGATTCTTAAGGAACAAATTCTGGCTTCAGGTGTTCCTGAAGAAGGGTATATGACGCAATTTTTAAGTAGTTCATTTCCCAAGCCTTTGCAAGAGCGGTTTAGCAAGCAAATGCAATCTCATCCATTGAGAAGAGAGATTATAGCTACAAAGTTGAGCAATATTATTGTAAATGAAATGGGCTTTACTTACATGTATAGATTGCAAGATGAAACTGGTGCTCCTGTTTCTGCAATCGTAAGAGCTTATGTCATTACTCGCGCTGTGCTTAATCTCGAATCTGTTTGGAAGCAAATAGAGGAGTTGGGCACGCAGATCAGTGCTAAAAAGCAAATAGAAATGATGATGCTTTATGCTCGCTTGGCTCGTCGTATTACCCGTTGGTTCTTGCGTAGTCAGCGTAGATCTGTTGATATTTCTGATGTTGTGAAACTCTACGCACAAGGGGTTGTTGAATTGAAGATGTCCATACCAGCAATCTTAAGTGAAGATCGACGAGTAAAATTCGATGAGGATTATCAATCGCTTATTGATGAAGGTATTCCACCAGCTCTAGCACATGATTTGACTGTTGCTCGTGGTTTATTTGCTGCAACAGATATTATAGATATCGCTGATAAAAGAGATATGAAGGTAGCTCAGGTTGCTGAAATCTATTTAGGAGTCGGTGAGTTCTTGGATCTTGCTTGGATAAGAAAACAGATTATTATGCACCCAAGTGAGAATCATTGGGAATCCTTGTCCAGAGAAGCATTAAGAGATGATTTGGATTGGCAACAACGTCAACTCACTGCTGGATTGATTAACTATGATGGTGGGAACCCGGATTTGCAGGCTCGTCTTGCTTCATGGGGAGAGTCGCATCGTGCATTGATTCAACGTTGGCGCTTTATTTTAGCCGATCTGAAAGCAAGCTCAGTTCTAAACTATACGATGTTCTTTGTTGCAATTAGAGAGTTACTCGATCTTACTCAAACTACTTTGCAATCCTACGAATTAATTGAGCAAGAGGCATAATATTAGTTAATGTCTGGGGGATGGCGGAAGTCAGAACCCAGCGGGCTGTATCGGTCTATCTAAGTTTTTTGTAATATTGAAGTGGAACACCCCAACTCCAGTGCAACAAGAGAGCTCCCTTGTTGCGCTCGAGATTACAAAGCCTAAACACTCAGGCTACATTAATGGATTGGATAATTCTATTGAGGCCTCTGCCAACTCTATAGGTTGATCATGTCCATCAAGAAATACAGTTTGTCCGGTTCCTTTCAATATACTGACTGCAATTAAGTAATGCCCATACCCCAGAATAGAAAAGTCAACTAACTCACCCAGTTCACTTCCCCCAGGCTGCTCAAATAATTTTTGTCCAGAATAGATCTTATGCTCAGTTTTAATTTGATAAACGCTCATTTGATGTTTTAAAGTAGCTTTGTAATGCATACGCGCAATAATTTCTTGGCCTTTATAGCAACCTTTGTTGAAATTAATATATGGAGTTTTTTGTAAATCGAGCCTATGTGGTAAAAACAAACCGCGAGATTCGGGATAAATATCTATTTGTTGTTGAAATAGCCTTAAAGTATGCCAGGTTAGTGAACCAAGAAATTGTTCTTTTCTTATAAAACGTTCTTGAATCTCCTGTGTATGCTCATTTTGTACTAGAAAAATATAGAATCCATTACCTAAATGATAGAAGCAGGAGTGAGCGGTGTATGATTGTGCATAAAGTGCGTTAGGAAAAAAATCCGTATCGGGAAGGATATCTTCCTGATTTTGTAGATAAAATCCAAAAATTTTAAATTGGATGGTTGACTTAAGGCTGACACGAGATAAAAGCGCATATTTACTCAATGAATGAATTGTTGATTCTTGTAAATCTTTGGGGAGTACTAACTTAACTCCGTGCCAGTTAATAATATCCATTAAAGCGAGAATCCGTCCTTTAAGATTGCACTGGGCTCCTTGAATCATTTGTATATCAGATATGGAGCCTAAGTCGCAGGTTAATTGGCCTTGAAGAAAGTCAATGGCTTTATTTCCCTCAACATCAATAGTAGATAGATAAGATAAATCAAATAAATAATTTTTTTGAGGCAAGAGCTTTAACTCATTTTCCAACGCGTTAAAGGTAGTTAAGGCTCTGTTATTAATTAAATGGGTAAAAGTCGTGCTCATCATTCTAACCTAAATAAGACAGTTACTTTTCTATTATTGGTAACTGTTGAAGTAAAGTTTGCAGAGTTTATCGGATTAAACTCATCATAAAATGGTTTCTAAAGGGAAACTTAATGATTTCCGTTTATAAAGACAGTAGTGTATCATTTGTCCGTTATAAGATCACAAAGAGATTTACCATGTTGGATGTGAAGGAAAAAGCAAAACTTGCATGGCACTGCCGCCGAGGAATGCTGGAGTTAGACCTTATTTTACAACGATTTCTTGAGCAAAAAGTTGATCATTTATCCATACAAGAGCTCGCTGCTTTTAATTCATTATTAAGTTGTACTGATCCTGAGTTATTTGCTTGGTTAATGGGGCATGATGATCCTCAAGATAAAGAGTTAAAAGAAATTGTTACTATTATCCGAAATAACAATTGAACCCGGAAAGTCAAAGATTTATTTGCGTTTGATTTTAGTGGTTTATCTCATTACCGTTACATTAATACTTTTTTCATCCATATATCTATTGCTTAAACTGTTTTTTCTTGGCCTTATTTTCATTTTTTTGAAAATTGATAGGATAAAGCAAAGTCCGTGCTCATCAATTAGAAAAATTCAATTTATTGGTAATAAGTGGATTTTAGAAATGCGTCAAGGTAATAAGGAATCATATATCCAAGCAGTAGTCCTAATTCATAATCCTTTTTTCCAGCTTATTGAATTTGCAAATTTAAGACAAAAAAAACGAATTGTTTTATTTCTGGATCAAATTACACCTCATCAATTACGTCTATTACATCTCAAAATAAGCCAAAGTAGTATATAATTGTACATATGGTTTAAATAAAGGCCAGTCATTTAAATAATGGAATTATGAGGAAGTGATGAGTAAAGAAACTTCTTATAGTGATGAGGACTTGATTAATTTGGCGAGACAAGGGGACATGGAAGCTTATAATCTGTTGTTGTCACGGTATAACAATAAAATACAACAAATTATTCACTTACATATTCAAGATAGAGCAAATGTTAGTGATCTGGCACAAGAAGTATTAATCAAAGTTTATCGCTATTTGCATTATTTTAAAGAAAAAAGCCAGTTTTCTACGTGGCTGTATCGAATTACTCAAAATACAATTAAAAATCATTATCGAGCTGCTAATCTACGTATGGATCTGGAAGCAGAATTTGCTGATAATTATTATCCAGCGGTAGAGTTATCTCCTGAATATCTATTAATTAATATCGAGTTTGGTGAGCAATTGGAGCTGATTCTTTCCACTTTATCCGAAGAGTTACGTCTCTGCTATGGTATGTACATTCTAGATGGCCAATCTTATGAAGACATTGCAAAAAAAATGGATTGTCCAATAGGAACTGTTCGATCACGTATTTTTAGAGCACGAAAATTGATCATGGATTCAATAGGTCAATTTGTTTTATAGACATTTATTCTTTCCATAATTATGATATGAGCGCAATGTTCGACTGTTTTAGTCAGTTGTTTTCTAAATATTATAAAGAGTTAAACTCATGCCTAATTCTCTGGAAATTCGTTTAGCAAGCTGTCGAAACATACTTCTAGGACTTCATCTAGACTATCAATTTTATGGAAACAATGATTTTGAACCAAAAATTAAGCAACAATTAGATGAGGTGGATACGTACTATAAAGATTCATTTGAGAAATCAGCAGTGAGTTCTCACGCAATTATAGAAAGTTATGAGTTGTTTGTGTCATATTTGGTAAAAGTTAAAAAAGGTGAGATTTCTGCAGAACAAGCATTAGCCGGAATCCAAGAAGCCACTTTTAATAGAAAGTTAGCTATTGTCTTCTATAATATTGCCAAGGCATTGGAAATGACTTTTTGGGCGATTGCCATTCCCTTTTTTTTACTTAGTGCTGTCTCAGTCAGCGTACCTAACCCCATCTGTGGAATAAGTCTTACAATCATTTTCACTGCGCTCATGTTAAAATCAATAAATAATTTTTTTGACTGTATCAATGATTTCAAATCTTGTACGCGATTACTTGCCGAGGATGAACGCGAGCGAAGTTTGGTATCGTTTTTTAAACCGGCCATTTCCTCTTTACAGGAATCAAAAGAAGTCAGCTCGGAGGTGGTAAATTTGGATCCAATATTTAGTTAGCTTTGAGAGAAAACTAATATCATCTTTAATTGTTTTTCAGTTACTTGCATCATCTTTAATAGTCCTTTTAATTATGATATAAAACATTCCGATTATTTACTAATCAAGCCGATTTTATTTTTCTTCGTTAACTTAAGGGATGAATTATGACTGGTTCATTGGGAAAACGTTTAAATGAATATGATAAACAAATTGATGACCTCTTCAAAGGAGTGATGAATGAAGAAATTGAAAGACAATTAAAGGCAATCAAAACTTATTATCATAAATTATATCTTGACGCGATTGATGAAGCGGCTGAAAAAGAGCATATTCAAATGTATGGGATTCTTGCAGCTGGCCTTGAGGCAGTAAAAAACGGCATGCTGGATTCTGAGGCCGTCTTAAAGGAACTTGGTGAAATAACATCCCTAAGAAAATCGAACATTGTCTTAGAAAATATTCTTACTGCATTAGAATTACTATCTTGGGCTTTGCTTTCAGGTGCATTTTTTTCTTATTGTGTTCTTATGGCGCCGCCACTTGTAGCCGTTAATCCTTTTTTTGCACTAGCCGTGATATCAATTGCTTGCATGGCCGCAATCTATTCAACAGTCAACTTCTTTGATTGTATTGATGAATTTAAATCACTCACTCCGATCGAAGAGGAGTTTAAACGAGAAAAAAATTTAGTATCATTTTTTAAGTCTCTGCCAACTTCTGAGTCGCCGCAAAAAGTATTCGAACCCAATGCCCCTCAAAAAGAAGCACAACTATACCCTCAATTAAATTAACTACCTCAATTTATTAAACAAATATTTGACACAATAAACCCCGGATAAAGCCAGATGTTATCCGGGACTTGGTTATGATGTAATTTCAACATAGAACGTCGATTAAATTTTTAGATTTTTCTTGGTTTATATTCAACAAATAAGCTGCTATTCAAAAAACATATGATAAAATGCTAACATTCAATTGAACTCTTAAAAGAACTTTATGCTGGAAAGTGACCGCTTAATCAGTACTCAAAGTACTGCCTCGGAGGAGGCCATTGATCGTGCGATTAGACCCTTAAGTCTTCGTGAGTATATAGGGCAAGATGCAGTAAGTTCGCAGATGCAAATTTTTATTGATGCAGCTAAAAAGCGAAAGGATGCTTTGGATCATGTTTTAATCTTTGGACCTCCAGGCCTTGGTAAAACTACTTTAGCCAATATTATTGCCCATGAAATGGGTGTGAATTTGCGCCAAACATCGGGACCTGTGATTGAACGAGCAGGAGACATTGCAGCAATACTTACCAACCTGCAAGCAAATGATGTACTCTTCATTGATGAAATCCATAGGCTTAGTCCAGTAATAGAAGAAATACTCTATCCAGCAATGGAAGATTATAAACTGGATATTATGATTGGTGAGGGGCCCGCTGCACGCTCTATCAAATTGGAGTTACCGCCTTTTACCTTGATTGGAGCAACAACGCGAGCCGGGTTACTTACTTCCCCTCTCAGAGATCGATTTGGTATTGTACAGCGTTTAGAATATTATTCTGTTGACTCATTAACCCAAATTGTTGCTCGGTCAGCGCAATTACTTAATGTAAAAACCAAACCCGAAGGAGCAAGAGAAATTGCATTACGCGCAAGAGGCACACCACGCATTGCAAATCGATTGCTACGACGTGTTAGAGATTATGCAGAAGTTAAAGGTGGCGGTATTATTACCGTTGATATTGCGCAAAAAGCTCTAGAAATGTTGGAAGTAGACAAACATGGTTTTGATCTCATGGATAGGAAATTACTGTTAGCAGTGATTGAACAATTTAATGGAGGTCCTGTAGGGGTGGATAGTATAGCGGCTGCAATTGGTGAGGAAAAAGGCACAATTGAAGATGTTTTGGAGCCATTTTTAATACAACAAGGATTCCTTATGCGCACTCCAAGAGGTAGAATAGCCACACCAAGAGCATATCAGCATTTTGGTTTAAATGCAGTGGAACAGGATTGATCAATGGATGCTACAACCGTGTATCAGCATTCCTTTCGTGTTTACGCTGAAGACGTAGACTACATGGGAATTGTTTATCATGCGAACTATCTTCGTTATTTTGAGCGGGCTCGTACAGAAATGTTAAGACAGAATAATCTGGTCCTCTCTGATTTAATGAAAGAAGATACTCTTTTTGCCATATATGATGCACATGTTCGTTATAAAGCACCAGCTCGATTAGATGATTTGCTAACAGTAAAAACACAAGTTCAGCAATTAGGAGCTTGTAGTTTTTTATTTGATCAGAGCATGCAAAATCAGCAAGGCAAAATAGTTTGTGAAGCTAAAATTCAAGTTGTTTGTGTGGATAGCAATTTAAAACCAAAGCGATTTCCACATTGAGTAATGAGTTGTTATCGTTATCGGGGTATAGATAAAACTATAATTCGATGATGATTTATAAAATAAGATCTTGGTACTGGAGATAATATAAATGGGTAATCAAGCAAATGTATTAATGTACTTTATGCAAGCAGGTCTAGTTGTTAAATCAGTCATGATGTTACTCGCTGCTGCTTCCATTACTTCATGGACATTAATATTTCAACGCGCCTGGTTTTTTAATCGTAAAAAACAGCTCACAGATTCCTTTAATCAAAGATTTTGGGACAGCGGTGATTTAAGCAGACTTTATGCCGATATTGATAGTAATTCAGAAGAGCGGGATGGTATGGCTGCTATTTTTCATGCCGGCTTTAAAGAATTTGTACGTTCTAGAAAACTGGGCAACGTAATTATTGAACCCATCCAACGGGTGATGCAAATTACCCATGCCAAAGAAGCTGAAAAGCTGGAAAAACATTTGCCTTTTTTTGCTTCCGTGGGATCTATTGCCCCTTATGTAGGATTATTTGGTACTGTTTGGGGTATAATGACCTCCTTCCAGGCATTAGGTCATGCTCAACAGGCAACTATTGCTATGGTTGCTCCTGGTATTTCTGAAGCGTTAGTAGCCACCGCTTTAGGTTTATTTACAGCAATACCGGCAGTTATTGCATATAACCGATATACAACGCGCGCTAATGATTTATTAAATCGATTTGACTTATTTCAGGAAGAATTAATATCGCTTATAGAACAACAAAACAGTGATACTGTAAGAGGGTAGAATTTGAAATGATCAGAGCAAAAACCAAGCGCGAGCGCCCCATATCAGAAATTAATGTCGTACCCTATATCGATGTGATGTTGGTTTTACTTGTTATTTTTATGATCACAGCACCAATGCTGAGTCAGGGAGTAACTGTAGATTTACCTAAAGCGGCAAGCCAGACGCTGTCACCTACAGATAGAGAGCCTATTATTGTTTCAGTAAATCAACAAGGTACATATTTTCTTAACATCAGCACTACCCCCGCTGAGCCTATAGAGTCTCAAGCTTTAGTTGTTCGTGTTGCTGCAGAGTTAGAATTAGCAAATCAATCAGGTCAAAAGCTGAACGTTTTAGTTAAGGGAGACCAGGGCGTTGCGTATGGTAAGGTTGTTCAGGCAATGGCTTTACTCAAGCAAGCAGGGGCAGAACAGGTAGGATTGTTGACTGATTCAGAGCAAGAAAAATCAGAGGGGCAAGCATGATAAGTCCAAGTTATCGTAAACCTTTTTTTGCCGCAATTGGTTTACATCTCTTTTTAGTGGTAATGCTTTTGACCGATAGCTCAAGCCAACGACCTGTTTTAACGGCGGAAACGAAAAATACGCCTGGAGTAGAGCAGCCAATTGCTGTAACTCCACAAAAGGAAATAGTAAAGGCGGTGAGTGTCGATAACAAACAAGTTATGGAAACGGTCAATCGCTTGAAACAAGAGCGTGAGCAACAAAAAAAGGCTGAAGTTAATCGACAGAATGAACTCAAGCGACAGGCTGAAGCGGCAAAGCAACAAAGAATAAAAGAGCAGCAACAGCTAGCTCGACTTAAAGAAGAAGCTAATAAAATAGCAATTGCACGTAAAAAACAAGCAGAGGAAGATAAAAAGCGTTTGAAGAAACTTGAAGAGCAAAAGGCATTGGAAGCAAAGCATATTGAAGATTTAAAAAAACAAAAAGAAGAGTTGGTAAAACAACAGAAATTGGAAGCTAAAAAGCTTGCTGAGTTGAATAAGAAAAAGATAGCAGAGAAGGAGCAAGCTGATAAATTAAAAGAGGAACAAGCCCGAAAGGAAAAGGCTGATCTTGCAAAAGCAGAAATGGAAAGAAAAAAACAAGCTGAGGCCGCAGCTGCAGCGAAACAAGCACAAGCAGCAGAAAATGCTGAGAGACAGGCACGTATAGCTGGTGAAGTTGACAAATATAAAGCACTCATTGTTAATGCTATAGGTAGAAATTGGATATTACCTGAAAATGTTGACAGTAGTTTATCAAGCCAATTCAGAATACGCCTTGCTCCCGATGGAATGGTGTTGGAAGTTACTTTAACCCGCAGTAGCGGTGATCCATTGCTTGATCGTTCAGCACAAACAGCTATTTATAAGGCATCACCACTACCTGTGCCCGCAGATCAAGAAACATTTAGTTTGTTTCGTGATATAAGTTTAACCGTTCGACCAGAACAAGTGAGGGGGTAAAACTCGTGATTAACCGGATTATTACACTATTCTTAGTACTTTTTACGCAGCAAGTTTTTGCTCTTGATTTAGAATTAACCCAAGGGATTAACTCTGCTTTACCAATAGCAATCAATTCTTTCGGCTCAAATAGTACATCTCAAGAAATCGGACAAATTATTGAAAACGATTTAAATTTATCAGGTCAGTTTCGAATTGTTTCAGGTCCCCAAGGTGCGAATGCGCAATCATCAGTAAGCACGTTAAAACAACTTGGTGCGGACAGTGTTGTAACTGGACGTGTTAACCAAGTAGGAAGTCATTATGAGGTGAGTTTTACTTTAACTGATGCTGTAGCTAATGGGGCAACTTTATTAACAAAAACATATCAGATTAACGCAAATCAAATTAGGCCTTTAGCACATCACATTAGCGATGAAGTATATCAAAAGTTAACGGGAGAAAAAGGCATATTTTCTACCCGTATCGCTTATATTTCGGTTCAAAGAACTACCAGCAGCACTCGTTATTCACTCGAAGTTGCTGATGCGGATGGACATAATCCACAAAGCTTATTGATTTCATCCGAACCTATTATGTCACCAGCATGGGCTCCTGATGGTAAAAATATTTCTTATGTTTCTTTCGAGAAAAAAAGAGCTCAAATATTTACTGTTTCAGTTGAGACAGGCCAAAGACGCTTGATCACGAGCTTCCCAGGAATTAACGGCGCACCTGCTTGGTCTCCCGATGGCAGGGAATTGGCTGTAGTATTATCTAAAAGTGGGACACCAAAAGTGTACAGTATAGACATCAACACCGGTAACATGAAGCAATTAACCTTTGGTGATGCCATTGATACTGAACCACGTTATGCCCCAGATGGAAAAAGTCTATTATTTACCTCAGGTAGAGGAGGCTCGCCACAAATATATCGTTTATCTTTAGCTAATGGCCAAGTAAGTCGAATAACGTTTGAGGGTAACTATAACGCGCGTGCCTCTTATACACCTGATATGAAAAATATCATTATGTTGCACCGTGACGATAAGCAATTTAACATAGGAATGCAAAGTGCAAGTGGTGGGCCTATTGCTAGCCTTACATTCTCTGGCCGTGATGAATCTCCATCTATTGCCCCCAATGGTCGTTTAATTCTGTATGCGACCCATAATCAAGATAAAGGTGTATTGGGTATCGTTTCTCTGGACGGTAGAATAAGAATGAGACTTCCCGCACGAGAAGGAGATGTACAAGAGCCGGCGTGGTCTCCCTATTTGAGTTAATTATGACACGAATTATTTATGTACTTGTTTTGTGTTTAGGGGTTATAAATAGCTATGCTTGGAACGCGGCAGGCCACAAGGTCGTGGCACAGATTGCCTATGATAATTTATCACCAAAAGCAAGAGACATGTGCTATAAATACCTTCGTTCGCGCACGCATAACACACCTAACTCAAGTTTTGTTAGTGCTTCGACTTGGATGGATGACATAAGGTGGCGAGGAGTATATTGGTATGATGTAATGCATTATATCGATATCCCTTTTTCCAGCGACGGGACTCGCTTGCCTCCCATTGAAAGTACTAATGCAATCAAAACAATTAAACAAGCCTCGGCTGTTCTTAGCTCTAAAAAAACGAATCCATCAGACAAAAAACTTGCATTACGTATGCTAATTCATATCGCTGGTGATATTCATCAACCCTTACATGCCGTAACACAAGTCAGCGCACAACATCCTATGGGTGACTTAGGTGGTAATTTATTCTTATTGGGGAAAAATCCAGTAGGAAGTAATTTACATCAATACTGGGATAATGGCGCTGGTTTTTTTCTGGGCCAATATGATGAGGCACGAATTAAAAGTACCGCGCAGCAATTGGAACAAAAACTACCTTGTTCTACGATCATTGATGCCCAAATAAGACCTGCTAAATGGGCAAAAATGTCTCATAAGCTGGCTTTAAGAAATGCTTATCAAATAAATTCTAATGAAATACCTAGTGATAAATATCAAGAAAATGCTCAACTATTAGCGCAAAAACAGGTTACTTATGCAGGATGCAGGCTAGCGGCATTGCTTAATAAGATCGCTCAAACATAATTTTTTAATAAAGCTCAAATCATGCCCGATAAATTTAAAATTTATTTTGCGTAAAATGATTTATTTTGCTGTCGTTAAAATTCTCTTGCAATTGCTCATAGAGCGTTTCAAGCTTGGCTATTAATTTTGGAAAATTATTCTCGAGTTGTTCCTTCTTCTTCACATTTTTTCCATGCTGCCATTGTGTGAGCTTGCCAGGTTTCTTAAATGTTGAATATGCTTTTTTATGGGTTGTTTCAAAAGAGTGTTCTGTTTTTTCTAAAGCTAAGATATTCTTATTGAATTCATTAATTAGTTTATTCAACTGAACTGAGAAGGGCGCACATTTATCCTCATGGAATCTTATTTGTAAACTAATTAGTTCAACAAAAATATTAAACAGCCATTGATAATGTAATAAATCGAATACATCTATTCTATAACAAAGACAGGGAGCTATATTGTTTTGCATGAGTTTGATTGCTAGATCTGATGAACAGGGGGCTTGAAATAAAGGAAGCCGAGCTCGGTTTAATTTAGTAAAAAATGGAATTAATGAATATTTAGTAAATCCATTTATCAAAGGTTTAGCGCTTAGTTCTTTACTTGCTCCAGGTATGGCTTCCTTACAGAGATAAAGATAGAGCTGGTATTGTTGATCAGCATAATTCTTCAAATAAAAATTCAATTTTTCTTCTTCTGTAGTCGCTATCCCTGTATTTAAAACTTGAATTTTTAGATGGGTATTTTGAGACTGATAATGTTCGATTATTGATTGAGGTTCAGTATCATCAAAAACCACAAATTGAGTTTCATGTGCTTTTTCATATTCATGCTCACTCAACAAAATAATATGATTTGAAATACCAATTTTATCAAGTTGGTGTATGTGGCCTAAAGGAATGTCAGTATATTCTATATTCGACCAAATTACTGCAGTTTTCATTTGTACTTACAATAAAGGAGCGTTAATTAAATATAGCTCAGGAAATTGAGCGAGCTGTGAAGATTTTTTTAAAAATATTAATTGTGCATTCAAAAAATGGAGAAAAACAGAATATAAATCCTGTGCTATATTTTAGAGGCAATTGTTGAAAAAATGGGATTTATCCTCAAATAAAAAGGAATTATAAAAATGAATAAATTATTTGCAAAGATTAGTATATTGGGTTTATTAATGAGTGTTTCTTTATACGGTTGGACAGGACCTTGTAAAGCCATAGCAATGTCTTGTATGCAAAATGGTTACTATAAGGGCGGAGAGAATGCAGGTAAAGAGTTAGTTAAAGACTGTGTTCTACCTGTAGCAATGGGTAATAAACAATTACCCAATACCAATTTTAGTGCAGAACAATTGCAACAATGCAAAATGAAAATAGCTGAGAAAATAAAAAGTAAAATGCAAGATAAAATGCAACAGTAACAACTAAACCCTCTCCCTCAGGGGAGAGGATTTTCCTCTTATTCCTTTTGTAATGATTCCATCACTGCACCTAAGAAACGAGTGGCTTCGCCTCCAGTGACTGCTCTATGGTCAAAGCTTAGTGATAGGGGAAGTATGTTGTGAGCTTCAACATTCCCCGTACTATTGACAACTGCTCCTTGATAGAGCCTACCTACAGCTAAAATGGCAACCATTGGGGGAACAATAATCGGACTTGCAAAACGACCAGCAAACTTTCCAAAATTAGAAAGAGTTATCGTTGCTCCTTTCAATTTATCTGCAGTAATTTCTCGATTACTTACTGATTTTTTAAAATCATTAATTACTTTTCGTAGATCGGCATCGGAAAGTTTTGCTGCATCATGAATAACAGGTACAAACAAACCTTCTTCATTATCCATGGCTAATCCGAGGTGTACCTGCTCAAAACATTGGCGTGCACTATGTTTTGTATCAAACCATGCATTTAATGCAGGTTCTTTGTTAGCAGCGTTGATCATTGCTCGGACAAGGCGAACGGTAATATCGGTACCAGGCTTCCAAGTACTAATATCTGCTTCATCAAAGATACTTACCGGAACTACTTCGGCGTGTGATTGAACCATGCTGTTGAGCATTGCGCGTCTTACTCCGCGCAGGGGCTCAAAACCCGCAGGAACTTCAGAGTTTTTATCTGCTTGCGCTTGAACATCAGTACGAGTAATGACACCAAATTCGCCAGTTCCTTTAACTGTAGATAAATCAACCCCCAATTTTTTAGCAAGCATTTTAACAGCTGGTGTTGTCCTGATACGATTTCTTGTACCATGTTGGGCACCAATGGTGAAGTTATCTTCAAAAACTTCACTGCTTTCTTCTAAGTTACCGACAACGGTTCCTTTATCTGCAGTTTTGGCACTGGTTGATTCAAAAGCTACCAAGGGCTCCCCCGTTTTAATTACATCTCCAGGTTTACCGTATAATTTGCTAATAGTTCCAGACTGAGGACAGGGTACATCAACTACTGCTTTTGCAGTTTCCATAGAAACCAAAGGTTGATCTGCTATGACTTTATCACCTTCTTTGACAAACCATTCATGAATCTCTGCATCCGGTAGACCTTCACCCAAATCAGGTAGATTGAATATATTCATTATTACTCCATTATGCTCATAACGCTGTTTTTAATACGTGTAACACTGGGTATGTATTGTTTTTCCAATTGGAAATACGGCATTACCGTATCATATCCAGTCACCCGTTGAACTGGAGCCATTAAATCAGACATAGAATTTTCCATAATCTGTGCTGAAATTTCGGCACCCACTCCACAAGTTTTTGCTCCCTCATGAACGATAACACAACGCCCCGTTTTCTCTACTGAGGCTAAAATTGTCTCGATATCTAGTGGTTTAATTGTTGCTACATCAATTACTTCGCATGAAATTCCTTCGTCACCCAATTGTTTCGCTGCTTGTTGTGTTTCGTGAATACTAGCACCCCAACTTACTAAAGTGACGTCATCCCCTTGTTGCAAAGTAAAACATTTGCCTAGAGGAAGAGCTTCTCCATTATCTTCAACAGGCTGTTTAACCAAACGATAAATTCGCTTTGGTTCAAGAAAAATTACTGGATCAGGATTACGAAGAGCAGCTAAAAGCAAGCCATAAGCACGTCGTGGAGAGGAGGGGATCACTACCTGTAAACCAGGAATGTGAGCAAATAATGCTTCAGTACTTTCTGAATGGTGTTCAGGAGCACGAATACCACCACCAAAAGGGGCTCTAAAAACGAGCGGACAATGCAGTCGCCCACGAGTTCTATTACGCATTCGCGCCGCATGAGAAATAATTTGGTTCATTGCTGGATAGATAAATCCCATAAATTGGAATTCGGCTACAGGTTTTAGACCCTGTATTGACATACCAATTGCTAATCCAGCAATCATTGACTCTGCCAGAGGAGTATCAAAAACTCGTTTTTCTCCGAATCGCTCTTGTAATCCTACTGTGGCACGGAAGACACCTCCATTTTTACCGACATCTTCTCCAAAAACCACGACATTTTCATCATGAGCTAACTCATAAGCCAAAGCCTGAGTTACTGCCTCGATTAAAGTAATATCAGGCATGAGTTGCTTCCTCCATAGCTATTGCACGTTGTTCCACTAAATATTCAGGTAGTTCTGCATAATGATAATCAAAAATGCTACTAATCGGTTGTGTCTTCATACTTAAATATTCATTAACGGCTTCTTCTACCTCTTTAGAACATTGGATTACTAAATTTTCCTCATCTTGCGCATTCCAGATCTTTTGTTCTGTAAGAAACTCTTTAAATCGTGAGATAGGTTCTTTCGGTTTTGCCTTTTCAACTTCCTGACATGGTTGATACCGTGTCGCATCATCAGCAGTAGTATGATCTGATAAACGGTAAGATAGGGCTTCAATTAAAGTTGGTCCTTCACCACGGCGAGCTTTTTCTATCGCATCGCCAATTACCTGTCTTGTTGCTAGAATGTCATTTCCATCAATTTGCATCCCTGTAAAACCAGCCGCTATAGCTTTCTGGGCAATCGTTTGTGTACCAGTTTGTTGATCTCGAGGGACAGAAATAGCCCATTGGTTGTTATTAACTATAAAGACAACAGGTAACTTCCAAGTACCTGCAACATTCATTGCTTCGTAAAAATCTCCTTCTGAAGTCCCCCCTTCACCAAGGCATACGACAGCAACACGTGGTTGATTTCTGTATTGGAATGCAAATGCGACTCCCGCTGCATGCAAGCACTGAGAGGCGATAGGTACACATATAGGTAAGTCTTCTGAATTGCATGAATACTGGCTGCCACGTTCATCGCCACCCCAGAATGCCAAAATTTCAGACATTTTTACGCCGCGTTGAAATTGAGCAGCATAATCTCGATAATAGGGAACAAACACGTCTTCAGGACGCATTGCATGACCTATAGCTGCTGAAATTGCTTCTTGTCCATTAATCGGGGCGTAAGTTCCCATTTTACCAGTTCGCTGCAAAGCAATTGCTTTTTTATCAAATGTTCGTGTAAGAACCATGATTTTATATAGTTCTTTAAGCACCGCATGATCATGGGCAAAAAGGGGTAATTGACCGACCAATTTTCCATGTTCATTTAAAAACTGAGTATATGTAATATCAAATTGAGCAACTGTTGACATATAAGGCTCCTTGTCAATAAAGCGTTTGCATAGCATACTCACAAATTAATTCAAAAACCAGAGAATAAGTAAGAAACTTGTAGCCCTGGATGAGGCGTAGCGGAACCAAGGAAAGGTCTAAAATATTAATCTCCTGGGTTGCGTTGTGCTTTGTCCGGCCTAGATTGAAGTAAGATTTATAATAATTAGTAAAGAGGAATATTTTGAGTCAAATTGTATTATATTCACTGGAGTATCACGATTCATTACATGAGTACTATCAAAAATTGCACCATTTACCTGGTTTTGTTCTTCTTGAGAGTACAGATCGCTTTCATGGACGTTATGATATTATCAGTGCTTATCCTTATGATTCTATTGAAATCGATCAAAATTCTCATGATTTTCCGGGTTTATTAAAGAAAATCAGCGAAATCTTATCGCCAATACCTTCCGTAGCGGATCTTCCTTTTCAAGGTGGTGCTCTTGGTTATATTTCTTATGATCTTGGTGCAAAGTTATTAGGGATAGACTCTTGTAGACAACCTACATTAGAGAATATGCCCTTGTTGAACTTTGGATTATATGATTGGGCAATTATTGTAGATCATAATCAGAAAAACATAACATTATTCGCAGCAAATACGCTCCAATCCACTCACAAGGTAGTGGAAGAAGTATTGACATTATGGAATACCGATACGAAACAGTCTTGTGATGCAAACATTAAAAGTGATTTTACTTCTTTGATGAGCAAACAGGATTACATGAAAGCGTTTTCTTCCATATATCAATTTTTAAAAGAGGGACGAAGTTACCAGGTCAATCTTACTCAACCATTTCATGCTGCTTATGAGGGAAATAGCTGGGCTTTTTATAAAAAAATCTGTATGAAAAACCCTGTACCTTTTGCAGCCTTTCTAAGAACTGCCGATGCTGATATTTTAAGTTTTTCACCGGAGCGTTTTCTTTTTTATGACGCAGGTAAATTAACTACATCGCCTATTAAAGGAACAATTGGTCGATCCAAAAATGATATTGAAGATGAGCGATTAAAAAATAAATTAACATCTTGTGAAAAAAATCGAGCTGAGAATGTAATGATAGTTGATTTATTGAGAAATGATCTGGGGAAAATTGCACAACCTGGTTCAGTTAAGGTAACTGATTTATGTGAGGTGCAAAGTTATAATTCAGTTCATCATTTAGTAAGTACAGTTGAAGCTCAATGTTTGCCCACCATTTTGCCATTTGAAGCTTTTTTGTCTTGTTTTCCGGGTGGTTCGATTACCGGAGCACCCAAAATAGAATCCATGCGAATTATTAACGAGCATGAATCTTATGCGCGAGGAATTTATTGCGGGTCTATAGGCTATTTTTCACGACATGGGCGGTTTGATACGAATATTGCGATTCGAACGATGACGGCTAAAGATAATATTTTGCATTTAGCTGCTGGCGGTGGAATAGTTATTGACTCAAACTGTGAAGATGAATATCGTGAATGTTTTATTAAAATAGCAGCGGTTATTAATGGACTTAAATGATTTTAAAGGGAAAAAACTTATGCATTCGGCAGTAGTTGTTTTGTATGAGAAATTATCTGACTCATTAATTTTAACCCAACGCAGTGATCAATTGCGCACTCATCCTGGAGAAATTTGTTTTCCTGGTGGTATATGGGAAGAGGGGGATGAGAATTATTATGGTACCGCACTTAGAGAATTGTATGAAGAGTTAGGTATTTCCCCAGAACGTGTAACCCTAATTAAAGAATTGGATACACAAAGAACACTATTGGGAAGTATTATTCATCCTTGGTTTGCAAGCATTGAGTCTGTTCAACCCTATCAATTAAATGTTCATGAAGTAGCACGTTTAATATCAATCCCAATGACACTAGTACAAGATGCTAAAAATTATAAAGATTTTAGGGTTGAGCGCGGCGGTCGCAATTATGTCACTTGTGAGTTTACTGCGAATAAGGATTGGGTGTGGGGAGCAACAGCTCGCATAATGAAACAATTGGTTAAACAAAAGTAGTGAACAAACGCTCTGATTAGTTAGAGGTCCGGGTGGAGGCTGGTGCCATCCCCCGGGGCCACGTGTTATATTGCAACTGCTGGTTTTTTCTCGGGATGGCTAGGAGATGTAGAATGAGAATCCTTAAGTGCTCGACGAAGAATTTTTCCTACATTGGTTTTGGGAAGCTCATCATAGAACTCCACAATTTTAGGAACTTTATAAGCAGTTAGATGTTCTCTGCAATATGCAATAACTTGTTCTTCGGTTAACTCAGGATCTTTTTTTACAACGCATGCTTTAACACGTTCACCAGATTCCTTATCATAAACCCCAACTACCCCAACTTCTAAAACACCTGGATGCATTGCAATTACTTGCTCCACCTCATTAGGATAAACATTAAATCCTGATACGAGTAACATATCTTTTTTGCGATCGACCAAATAAATAAAGCCTTCTTCATCCATTTTACCGATGTCACCTGTTTTTAAGTAGCCATTTTTAGTGAATACTAAAGCAGTTTCATCGGGTCGTTTCCAATATCCTGGAGTTACTTGAGGACCTTTAATGCATATCTCTCCACTAGTTCCTATAGGTACTTCATGCTCTTCATCATCAAGAATAACGACATCAGTAGAAGGAATGGGTACGCCTATACTTCCAGTATATTCGGTCAGATTCATGGGATTCATGATGGCAGCGGGACTAGTTTCAGTTAACCCGTAAGCTTCTAATACAGGTGTTTTAGTAACCTCACGCCATTTAAGAGCCACACTTTTTTGCAGCGCCATACCTCCGGCAAGTGAAATTTTTAGTTTGCTAAAATCAACTTCCTTAAATTTGGGATGGTTTAATAAACCATTAAACAGAGTATTGACACCTGTAATTGCTGTGAAGCCTACTTTTTTGATTTCTTTGATAAAATGTCCCATATCACGAGGATTTGTAATAAGCACATTTTTTGCTCCTTCTTTTAAGAAGGTCAAACAATTAGCGGTGAGTGAGAAGACGTGATAAAGAGGAATTGCTGTAACAATGATATCACTGCCATCTGTACCTATAACAGGCTTAATCCATGCATCGGCTTGCAAGACATTAGAGATCATATTGCCATGAGTTAAAATCGCACCCTTTGCGACTCCTGTTGTACCTCCGGTATATTGCAAAAAAGCAATATCATCATGATTTAACTCTACATGATGTAAAGGCGCTTGTTTTCCCTCAAGTAAAGCATAGTTAAAGGCTACCGCATGAGGAATACTATAAGCGGGTACCATTTTTTTAACATATTTAATAATGGAATTAATAATGAGTCGTTTCGGTGTTGGGAAGAGATCAGCTATTTCAGTTACGATGACATGTTTTAATGTCGGAATGGAATTTAATCCCTTTTCGACAGTTTTTGCAAAATTGGCCAGCACAACAATCACTTCGGCTCCAGAGTCATTCAACTGATGAATAAGCTCGTCCGTGGTATAAAGTGGATTTGTATTAACAACAACATACCCTGCGCGTAAGATGCCAAACAGAGCTATGGGGTATTGAAGAACATTCGGAAGCATGATTGCTATTCGAGTTCCTTTATCCAATTTAAGCTGTTGCAGATAGGCAGCAAAATCTCGACTTAACTCATCCAGTTCGCCAAAAGTAATACTACTTCCCATATTGCTATAAGAGGTTTTTTTAGCATGAAGCGTGCAGGATTCTTTAAACAAATCTACGAGGGAAGAATATTGACTTGAGTCAATTTCATGGGGAACTCCTTTCTGATATTGTTCAAACCACCGTTTATCCACCTTAATATCCTTCTGTTATTGGTTTTCACATGTTAGTATAAACAAAAATATTCGTTATGGATATCATACTCATGAGTGAAAATACAACACAAACTCAAGCATTTAAATTAAAAGGTCGTCTTTATACATTTACTGTATTACAAGTATTAAATACGAATCCTGAGGCTTTTGGGCATCAGCTTGATGATACTATTGCTAAAGCTCCTAAATTATTTGAGCATACGCCTGTTGTTTTTGATTTATCTGCAGTACAACAAATAGAGTTTGATTTGCAGGCTTTACTGCAGCTTGCCCGTTCTCACGGCATGATTCCTGTTGCCCTCCAGGGAGGAAGTATATTACATAACACCCTAGCCCAATGTCATGGGTTAGCTGTTCTACATGCTTCTTCAACCCAAGATAAACCTATTATCGAGCGACCAATTGAAAATAATCATCATGAAACAACAAAATCAAAATTAATTACTACCCCTGTTCGTTCGGGGCAGCAAGTTGTAGCAAAAGGTGCTGATCTTGTAGTAACTTCTTCAGTAAGTCATGGTGCTGAATTATTGGCTGATGGTTGTATCCATGTATATGGAGCTCTAAGAGGAAGAGCTTTGGCCGGAATTTCAGGTGATAAAGAGGCACGGATTTTTTGTCAATCACTTGAGGCTGAATTAGTATCAATTGCTGGTTTTTATCGCTTAAGTGATGCGATCGAACCTTATAATGGCCCCTGTCAGATTTATTTATTGGATGAGCATATACATATCGAGCCTTTATGATAGAAGCTGTTTTTATTTCTGATCTTCATTTACACCCTGAAGATCAGGCCATTCAGGAACGTTTTAATCAATTTCTCGAATGGACCAGGGATTCAGTCAAAAATATTTATATCCTGGGTGATTTCTTTCATGCATGGGCAGGGGATGATACAGCCGATGATTGGAGCAAAGCGATTGCTTATCAGTTATATTCCCTGAAAAAACAAGAAATTAACGTGTTTTATATGCATGGAAATCGTGATTTTCTATTAGGAAAAAACTTTGCGAATATGGCTGGATGGACAATTTTACCTGAGCCCACATTAATTCAATTGGGCCAAGAAAAAGTTCTTTTGGTTCACGGAGATCGATATTGCACTAAAGATATACCTCATCAGCGTTTTCGTTTTTTAACCCGAAACAAAATCTTTTCTACCATATTTTTAAGTTTACCATTGAACTATCGTAAACGATTAGTAAATCAAGTGCGGTATCGTAGTCAAATGAATCAAAACAAATCCCTAGAGGAAATGGATGTAGTTGCTGAAGTTGTAGTTGACCATATGTTACACTATCAAGTGAGACAATTAATACATGGTCATACCCATAAACCAGGCATAACATGTTATCAAAAAAACTCGCAAAAACTAGTACGTTATGTTCTGAGTGATTGGGATGACAAACCCCAGTTATTGTGTTATGATCATACAAAAGGGCTCTATTTTGCCCACTTTTGATTTTCGTGGAGAAGCAGGTTATGGCGGCTAAAAATAAAGACCAAATAGATACAGAAATGAAGGATTTGAATGAACGTTCCGCTAAGGGAATGGCTGATATTCGAGAACAAAAAAATAAACAAGATCTGGATGCTTATATTGCTGAGAAACGTAAAGAAGAGCAGATGAGATATGCCAAATCAATGGATGAGCTAAGAAATAAACATCGAATGACCAGCAAACGTACAGGGAAAGAAACAACTCACTGGGAGGAGTTGGATCAAGTGGTTGAAGACGTAATTAATTCAAAACAAGACGCATTTAATGACTGGCGTTCTAATATGATGTCTTTGTTAAATTTGCTTAAAGAGGCGAATACAACAGTCAATATCTCAGTAGAACAAGTTGCAGGAGAAGGATGGGATATGGCTAAGAATCCCAAGGAAGATAGCTGGACGGCCACCAAGCTTCTTGGCAGTGCAATCCATGGTGCAGGGGATAAATACACTGAGGTCAAAAGTAAGATGCTCCATGCAATCAAAGGAGATGGAGATCTTCAGTTACCTACTCTAGAACATAAAGTTAAATTTAAAGATGGAAAAGTTGATATAGCTGATTTAACACGCTCTGACGGCATTCCACTCGATAAAACTAATGAGGCTAATCAAGCATTTAAATCAATGGTTGCCCTTTGGTTAGCTGAAAATGATTATGCCACGGTTCAAAACAAACCAGGAGAATTTGAACACTATGCGAGTGGCGCTGTATTGGATGAGGATACGTTCAATAGATTGAACGCTAATCCAGAAACGAGTTTATCTAAATTCTTAAAAGATAATGCCAACTTAAAGTATGAGGAGCAACAAGAATTACATTCTACTCCTACTCCTCCATAATTTGAGAATGTTATCTTAATTTTTATTGAATTTGCGGTATTCCGCTATGGAAGCGAAATACCGTATCAATAGACAAAATAAAATTATTTTCTATAGATAAAAACAACTGTAAACGCTGTTCTATATCTCCTCCATATAATTTCGCAAGCCGCAGATAGTCTTCAAAATGACGCGCTTCTGATTTAATTAAAGTACGGTAAAACTTTACCAAATCCTGATCTTGGAGATAGGGTATAATGGCATGAAAACGCTCACAAGAACGGGCTTCAATAATGGCACCAATAATCAATTGATCACATAAGCGTTGAAGAACATTTCTGTTCGTAACGTGTTTATGCATCTGAGTTGCATATCCTGATGGTTGCAAGGGACAAAATTCAATACCTTTGTTCGACATAAAGTTAATGACTTTTTCGAAATGAAGTAACTCTTCACGAGCCAAAGGAGACATCACATCAACCAATTCTCTTTTTTCCGGATATTTGCTCATAAAATTAATTGCAGTTGCAGCTGCCTTTCGTTCACAATGAGCATGGTCAATTAATAACAGAGGTATATGGTCGGCAGCATAATCCAACCATATTTGCGGAGTTTTTACTTGAAGAAAGTCATTTAATAATTGTAAATCAGTATCTAATCGTTTTAACATCTGCGAAATACACTATACTTATCGAATAAATTGTCTTATATCATAGGACCTTTTTACAATTCTACTATTTTGGCCCTAAGGGTTTGATTATCTTCGATTGGTACCCATGTATACTACGCTTTGTCGCTATGTAACATAAAAAAAATTAGATTTACTCTAAAGGATTGTAAACAAGGTTAATATTTTGAACATTTAAATTGGATGAAATATGAACGGGGAAGAAGCTGATAATGAATTAAGTCACTGGTTTTCAACTTACGGAGTAATCACAGCGGAACGTATACTAGGCAGATACAAAGTCAATTTAGCACAAAGTGAACTAGTAGAAGCAATTAAATGCCCATATAGTTTTTATCATCGAATGTTACGGGTTCCACTAAAAAGCGTACTCAATGGTATCGTCCTACAACAAGCGAATGATTATCATGTTTATACACAAAAATTATTTATTGATTATTTATTATCTGGAGAAAACTCTAAAGGTGAGGAGGCCCAAGGTGCTTCAACCCGTGAGGATCTAGAAAATGAACGACAACGATTAGTTACTCTTGGCGATGAGTTCCATACTGTGCAAGGGCAACATGATTATTTGATTGCTAATAGTCAGGCTGCGTTGATAAGAATGACTCAAACATTTAATACGGAAATAGAAAAAGCGATTACTACATTGAGAACCTTACTAAAAAGTGACGGTGTTTCAGAGAAAAAAAGTAAAATTCGACAGGCAATTAACCATGCACTAATTTATTGCAACATATCTGAGGTACAAAGCAACCAATATCTTTTTATAGAGAAAATGAACGAGGTTCTTAAGACTTCGCTTTCTGAAGATTTAAAGAGAAAAATGGCTATGATATTGTCCGAAATTTTGCTAATTGATATGGATTTTGATGAGCAAATCAGTGATTTTGTAGCGCAAACGGAAGAGTTAAGTCGAGCAGCTAATTCTTACCGAACTCTCTTTTATGAGACAATTCTTCGGGTTATTGAGTTAATGAAATCATTACCTGAATACAAAATTGATCCCGAACAAGATGCTATTAATAGAGAGCCTTTATATTTTGATAAAACTATTGGTTCATTAGAATAGTTATGCAAGAAAAACAAACGGTTTCTGAAATGATATGGGTGTGTCTCTGGGTTCTACTCTATTTATGAAAACTATAATGACTTTAAATGAATTTATATTAGCCATATAGCTTGGATTTCATGTATAATATTGCACTTTAACTAAACCCCTATGGAGTGCGTGATGACAAAAGAAACAACATTGTCAATTATTAAACCCGATGCAGTAGCTAAATCTGTTATTGGTCAAATCTATACTCGTTTTGAAAGCGCTGGTCTAAACATAGTTGCTGCAAAAATGATGCAACTTTCTCGTGAACAAGCAGAAAGTTTTTATGACATTCATCGTGCACGTCCTTTCTTCAAGGATTTGGTTGAGTTCATGATTTCAGGTCCCGTCATGGTTCAGGCATTACATGGTGAAAATGCAGTAATGAAAAACAGAGACATCATGGGTGCAACAAACCCCAAAGAAGCTGCTCCTGGAACCATACGTGCTGATTTCGCAGATAGTATTGATGCTAACGCAGTACATGGTTCTGATAGTCTTGAAAATGCGGCTCGTGAAATTGCCTTCTTTTTTGAACCACATGAAATTTGTGTACGATAAGAACTGGTTTTTTGACATTTAATGACACGTATAAAGTAGCCTGGGTGATGCGTAGTGGAATAGATTATCTTCTACGCCTAACCAGGTTATAGTACGCTCCAATGGTATTTTTTATCCTTTGTCATTAAATTAGGAGTAAAAATGACTGTACAAAAAGTAAATCTGCTCGATTATAACTATCAACAAATGCGTGAATTACTCAATAGCTGGGGTGAACAACCCTATAGGGCGCAACAGCTAATACAGTGGATTCATCAGGCGGGTTTTACTGATTTCACAAAAATGACCAATCTTAGCAAGACGTTAAGAGAAAAATTGACCCAACTTTCTTGCATTAAACTACCTGAAATAGTCGCCTGTCAAAAATCAAATGATGGTACCCATAAATGGCTTTTGAAGCTGGACTGCGGTAACTGCATCGAGACCGTATTCATTCCCGAAACCAATCGAGGGACTTTATGTGTGTCCTCGCAGGTGGGGTGCGCATTAAACTGTTCTTTTTGTTCTACTGCAAAACAAGGTTTCAATCGTAATTTATCCACTGGAGAAATTATTGGTCAAGTATGGTTGGCTGCACGTGAATTATCACAACAAGAAGGTGCACACGACAAAAGAGTCACTAATGTGGTGATGATGGGTATGGGGGAACCCTTACTAAATTTTGATAATGTGGTATCAGCCATGGATATTATGATGGATGATTTTGCTTATGGATTATCAAAACGCCGTGTTACTTTAAGTACCTCTGGAGTTTTACCCGATCTGGAACGTTTAAGAGAAGTGAGCCCTGTGGCCTTAGCTGTTTCATTACATGCACCTACAGATGAACTTCGAAATGTACTTGTTCCTATAAATAAGAAATATCCTTTGGCGCAATTGATGGCTTTATGCAAAACCTATTTTAAAAATGAACCTCGAAGAAAGGTAACTTTTGAGTATGTAATGCTAAAGGGGGTAAATGATCAACCCGAACATGCGAATCAATTAATTAAGTTATTGCGTAATATTCCATCAAAAGTCAATTTAATTCCTTTTAATCCTTTTCCGATGACACAATATGAGCGCTCGCCTCAAGCAGCAATTGATGCATTTAGAGATAAATTAATAGCTCATGGTATTAACACCATTACTCGTAAAACACGAGGTGATGATATCGATGCAGCATGTGGTCAATTAGCAGGGGAGGTCAAGGACAGAACAAGTCGCTCTCAAAGATGGCAAAAGTTGCACTTTGTGCCCAAAAAAGATCAGGGGCAGCACGCCGTAGAAAAATGAGGGTAGTTCTGGAGCAGCGGAGCGGACCCAATTAATATATCTCCGATTTCCGGCTTTTGCTGCATGCTTCAGTTCTTAGGTATTAGTTGGCGCTCAATAAAATCATTATTTGTGACAAATCATTTTTAATTTATTTATAAGCGGTTATAATGCGCAATCATTTCTAACCTTAGTGTGAAATATTGTGTTAAAAAAGTTTTGTCTTTTATTTATTATGACTTGTCTGTTTTTACAGGCATGTGTGCATGATGAAGAAGATGAAAAACAAAATTTGAAGAAGCCTGATCTGAGTAAAGCTGCATCGTATAATGTACAGTTAGGCCTAGGTTATTTAAAGCAAGGAGATAGGCCTAGAGCGAAAAAAAAGATTCTTACTGCACTAGAGCAAGAACCTACATCACCTGATGTTAACTCAGCAATGGCCTATTATTTTGAGCAAACTAAAGAGCTAGAACAGGCAGAAAAATATTATTTGAAAGCCATTACATTGGCAGGAAGTGGAGGCGCTCAGCTAAATAACTATGGCGCTTTTTTATGTCGACAAGGCGATTATAAAAAAGCGGAAAGTTACTTTTTAAAAGCTGTGAATGATTTAAAGTATGTGCATACTGCTGGAGCTTATGAAAATGCCGGCCTTTGTGCGCTCTCAGTTCCAAATGAAGACAAAGCTAGGCTTTATTTTACAACAGCACTAAATCAAGATCCTTCGCGTAAGGCGTCTTTTTATGAATTGCTGAAACTTGAAATCAAAAGCGGAAAAGATTCAGATGCTTTTGCGTTATTACAAAAGCACCCTGATTTAATTTTAAATGACAGAGTATTATTATCTCTGGCCAAAGAGGTTTCTGAGAAAGTCGGACAATACACTCTTGCGGCAGAATATGGGCAAAGCATAAATAATTTGAATTCCAATATCGACAATAGTGGAGTAAATAATGAATACAATAACCACGCTGGATGAAAATATAGTTGAGCATAAAAATCCAGGGGAACAACTTGCTAGTATACGTGAACAAAAAGGGTATACAGTTGAGTATGTTGCCAATAAATTACATTTAAGGGCACGTATTATCGAGTTAATTGAAAGTAATGAATTTCATTTGTTACCAGAACCTGTTTTTGTTAAAGGGTATTTGCGAGCATATGCTAAATTATTAGGAACTTCACCTGAACCATATCTTGCGATATTCAATGAGCAGTTTGTGGTTGAGAAAAAATCAGACCGTGCTCTGCTATGGCAACAAAGTAAACGTGAATCTCATAAAGCAGAACATATTATTCGTTGGTTCACAATTTTATTTGCTTTAGGGGTGATTGTTGCAGTAGGAATTTGGTGGCAAAAAAATAGAGATACCCAGCAGGTATTTCCTGCAAAAAGTACCCCTGTGGATTTATCACTAAATCAAACACCTGCAACAGAAACTCAAGAGTTAAAACTGACAGATATATCAAAAATGCAATCTTTATTAAATCCTAAACCGGAAATGTCTCCTCTGGAGAAGATTGGTGGCTGAGAGAATTCAAGCAATACGAGGAATGAATGACATTTTGCCTGAAACGACGGCATTATGGCGATCCATCGAACAAGTTTTTGTGAGTGTACTGTCCAGTTACGGTTATCAAGAAATACGTTTCCCACTGATTGAGAGCACTCAGTTATTTAAACGGACTATAGGTGAAGTCACTGATATAGTCGAAAAAGAAATGTATACGTTTAATGATTTAAATGGCGATAGTATTACTTTGAGGCCTGAAGGGACGGCTGGTTGTGTACGAGCTTGCCTGCAAAATGGGCTCTTACACAATCAACAACAAAAACTATGGTATATGGGGCCCATGTTTCGTCATGAACGGCCACAGAAAGGACGATATAGACAGTTCAATCAATTAGGTGTGGAGGCATTTGGTATGCCTGGTGCTATGGTTGAATTGGAATTAATTTCCATGTGCCGTAAATTTTGGGAACAATTAGGTTTTGCGGATTTTGTACAGTTGCAAGTAAATACCTTAGGTGAATTATCAGAGCGTCAGCGTTATAAAAAAATTCTTGTTGAGTATTTGACCGATCATGAACATCAGTTAGATGAAGACAGTAAACGCAGGTTAACTCGCAATCCGTTGCGTATTTTAGATAGTAAAAACCCTGAAATGCAGGTGTTATTGGCTAATGCACCTAAACTAATTGATGTTCTTGATGAAAAAAGTCGAGCACATTTTCAGTCTTTTTGTGATGGTTTAGACGCATTAAAGGTACCTTATGTAGTTAACCCCGTTTTGGTTAGAGGGCTTGACTATTATGGGCATACTGTTTTTGAGTGGGTAACTGATAAACTAGGAAGCCAAGCAACAGTTTGTGCTGGAGGCCGATACGATATACTAGTTGAACAATTAGGAGGCAATCCAACACCTGCAGTAGGTTTTGCATTAGGCATTGAGAGAATATATCTTCTCATGGAAACTCTGAGTGTTCTAAAGCAGACGAATAAAAAGAATGCGTTGTATATTATTGCTACTAATGATGAGGCTGTGGTACAAGCTCTCGTGATTTCTGAATTGATACGTACTCATTATCCAGAAATTGAAGTATCAGTAAATACGGCCGGTGGTAGTTTTAAAAGTCAATTTAAAAAAGCAGATAAAAGCGGGGCTCGATTGGCTTTAGTTTTAGGTGAAGATGAGCTGGCTACTAAGCAAATTAGTATTAAAGATTTGCGAAATGGGGCTGATCAAATTACAGTTGATCAAAATACGATCAATCAGGTTTTGAAAGATTATTTAGAGTGAGTGCAGGAGAATGTTATGTCAGTGTATATGACTGAAGAGGAACAATTAGAATCGATAAAAAAATGGTGGAAACAATACGGTAATCTTGTCACTGTAGTATTATCGCTTGTGCTCTTTAGTATTGCCGGATATCGCTATTGGAATTGGCATCAGGAAAAACTTACTCAACAGGCATCAGTTGCATATGAACAAATGATGGTTGCTCTCTCTAATCAAAATATTAAAGCAGTAAGAGCCTATGCTAATGAATTAATTCATGAGCACGGACGTACAGTTTATGCCGATGCTGCACATATGACCCTTGCAAAAATTTATGTATCAAAAAGTAAACTGGATAAAGCGACTGAAGAACTACAGGCTGTTGCCTCGAATAGTAAAATGCCAACTTTAAAGCAAATTGCTAAAATTCGTATTGCACGTATCTTCGCAGCAGAAAAATCTTACACCAATGCGCTTAAAGAATTGAGCAACGTTGAGGATAATACTTATTTACCAGTTATTAATGAATTAAAGGGTGATATCTATGGAGCTACTGGACAATATAAAGAGGCTATGAGCTCTTATAAACAAGCTTTAGATGAAGTAAAAAATAATGGAATGGGGAATTTATTTTTAGAAATGAAAACCAATGCGATAGCAAGTAAGTCGCATTCGATGATTTCTGGAGATAAAAAAGTAGAATCTGCATAACTATTTGTTATTAGCCTGATAGGGTCATAAAACACATGTTTCAAGATTCTCTCTATCGAGCTAAAACGTAGTCAGTGCTTTTATTGATCTGTTTTGTAAATTGAGGTTCGATTTTCATGAAAATGAAATTATTTATTTTAATTCTTTGTACCATAATTCAAGGGTGTTCAAAACTTGATGATTACATGTTAGGTAAAGACAACACTCCTAAACCTAAAGAGCTCAAGCAAATTAATGACAAAGTTAAAGTCGACCAAAACTGGTCAGTCGCTGCGGGTAAGTCATCTAAAAATAAAGAATATTTAAGACTTAAGCCTGTAATTAAAAGCGGGACTATTTATACAGCGGATGCCAGTGGACTAGTTCAAGCCATTAACAAGCACAATGGTAAAATGAAGTGGTCTACTGCATTGAAGCATGGTTTGGTTAGTGGACCTGCTGTAGCCAGTGGATTTGTTGCTGTGGGTACCAATAATTCCTCATTAGTAGTATTAAATGAGAATAATGGTAGTAAGTTATGGCAAAAAAAGGTTACAGGTGAAATTCTCTCACCACCAACTATTTTAGGTGGGAAAGTAATCGTTAAGACGATCGACGGTAGAGTGTATGCATTTAGTGCAGCTGATGGAAAACAGATATGGATGGCTGAGCATGGCTCTCCTAGTTTAATCCTCAAGGCAAGTTCCTCGCCTGTTGCTATGGGAAATTTGGTACTGATTGGTTTTTCTGATGGGAAGCTGGATGCATTAGATGTCAAAACAGGACGTGTTATGTGGCAACGAAGTATTGCTTATGCGTCAGGACCAAGCGATGTAGAGCGATTAGTTGATATCGATGCGGATCCAATTGTGGAAAATAATGTGGTTTATCTTGCCAGTTATCAAGGTTATATTGGCGCATTATCTTTATCAGATGGACAGTTTATTTGGAGAAAGCCTGGTTCTGTTTACAAGAATATGATTCTAAGTGGTAACACCTTATTCGTAACTGACAGCCATGATGTCGTTTGGTCTATTGATAAACGCAGTGGCCAAGTCAATTGGAAACAGACTGGATTGAAGGCAAGAGTACTAACTGAACCTGCATTAATTAAAAATGATTTAGTGGTTGGTGATAAAACAGGTTACTTACACTTTATTGATGCCCAAACTGGTGAAATTATAGCTCGTTCAAAAGTTTCAAGTGGTGTTAGTATTTCTCCAAGCGTAGTCGGAAGAAAATTATATGTATTAACAGACAATGGAATGTTAAATCAATTATCTGTGAGTTAATAAATGATCCCTGTGATAGCACTTGTTGGACGTCCTAATGTTGGTAAGTCTACATTATTTAATAGGCTGACTAAGACACAAGATGCCCTAGTTGCTGATTTTCCTGGCTTAACTCGTGACAGACAGTATGGTCAAGCCATTCATGATGATAAACACTATATCGTTGTTGACACCGGTGGTATCGGTGTTGACGATATTGCTGTCGACAATTTAATGTCCAAACAGTCAGAAATTGCGCTCAATGAGGCTGATATAGTTCTTTTCTTAGTTGATGGAAGAGCTGGTTTGACTGGAATTGATGAAAAAATTGCCAGTAATTTACGTAAATTAAATAAAAGAGTTCATCTTGTTGTAAATAAAACTGAAGGCTTGGATGATGATGTTGTTTGTGCCGACTTTCATTCTTTAGGCATAGCTGATGTGCATTCAATTTCCTCATCACATGGTAGTGGTATAGGAACCTTACTCGAAGAAGTTCTCTCACCATTTGCGGTACATATTGATGAAAATGAAGAAGATAAGGCAATTAAAATCGCTTTTGCTGGCCGTCCGAATGTTGGTAAATCAACTTTGATAAATCGAATTTTGGGAGAAGAGCGGGTCGTTGTTTATGATATGCCGGGGACAACCAGAGATAGTATTTCTATTCCTTTTGTTAGGGATGAACAAAACTATGTCCTTATTGACACTGCAGGTGTGCGCAGAAAATCTCGGATTGATGAAAAAATAGAAAAATTCTCTGTGATTAAGACACTTCAAGCGATTGAAAAATCCAATGTGTGTTTGCAAGTCCTGGATGCTAGAGAAGGGATTACTGATCAAGACATGAATTTGCTCGGTTTCATTATTGAATCAGGTAAAGCATTAGTTATTGCTGTGAACAAGTGGGATGGGTTAGATGAAGAGCATAAAGAAAATGTAAAAAGCGAATTATCTAGAAGATTGCACTTTGCCAATTTTGCAAAAATAAGATTTATTTCGGCCTTACATGGCAGTGGTGTTGGTGGTTTATTTAAAGATATAAACGAAGCGTATGCTTCTGCTATCCAATCTTTTTCGACACCGAGATTAACTCGGTTACTTCAAGATATTAGTACGAAACACACACCTCCTTGTGTGAGTGGACGCAGGATAAAATTAAGGTATGCGCATCTTGGGGGACATAATCCTCCCGTAATAGTCATTCATGGAAATCAGTTGGCTGATCTACCTGATAGCTATAAGCGTTATCTTAATAATGAATTTATTAAGCATTTAGGACTAGTCGGAACTCCGTTAAAATTGGAGTTTAAAGGAGGGACAAATCCTTTTGCAGATAAGAAGACTAAATTATCACAACGACAAGTAAATAAAAAAAGAAGATTAATGAGTCACATTAAAAAGAAAGCTAAAAGCAAAAAAAATAAGTAGTTTATTTTTTTATTTACCGGGATGAAGACATCTGCTGTAAACCAGGTTTCGAATTATAGACTCCACAGTCTCGATATGTTTTCCAATGTTAGAATATACCAGCGAAGTCATTAATTTTTACAGAGGGCGTGGCATTGTCCAACGATCTCTTTTATTCTGGCAGCGCCAATATTTAATTTATTAAGAAGCTTAGGATTTTCATTAATTGTTTTGCATAAGAGAATGTTTTCTGTAAGTAAGATTTCAATTTCAGCTTTTGTAAGGTTAGTAATGCAGGTTATAGGATATAAGCCAGAAAATTCAATTAACTCTTTTAAACTTCCTTTTTGTGGATAATCCCAGCCGATTAAATGTAAACCTGAGCACTGACCGTATTGTATTGCATCATTGGTAAAGCGGGTATTAGTCACAAGCCAACCCTTGATTAATTCACCATTTTTTTTATTGTAGGCCTGTTCAATATCAATAAATCGTGCCTTGATGTACAAGGGAATTTTTACATCACAAGCAAGACCTAAGCGATTATGATATTTGCATTCTACAAAAACATGTTCATTCTGGCGTTCTCCAACTACGTCCACTTCGTGATTGACGCAGTATCCCTTAATAATTTGATTAGTGAGTACATTAAATCCTTGATGGCGCATGATTTCAGCTACCAATTTTTCAAATGGATATCCAGAAAATCCAAGTTGCATAATTGCACGTTTTAAATGATATTTTCCGGCTATGTTTCTTGATTCATTACGTAAGAGATTAAAAGCAATACGATAAATTTCTTGTGTTGTCATTCCTTCAACTATAAATTTAGATACTTCATTAATAATCTTATTAATGAGAGACTCGTCTGCACCAACACGTTTTAATGAGTGATAGATCCGGTAGGGATCAAATGGTACTTTTTCTCCAGACGCTTTAATAATATTAATATGGTGTGCAGGTGTAATAACTTTATTCATTTATAGCATCCCACTTAAGTAAAAAATTAATAATATTCTGGCTGGTGTCGATATTATTTGAAGTGTGAGGAATTGTATTGCAGGTAATGACCTTTGCTACATGAGAGAGCAGAAGTTCTTGATATGCATTACCGGCAAAAATGGCATGGACACCAATACAAACAGCTGGTTTCATATTTAATGACTTTAAATGTTTCAATGTTTCCATCATAGTCATTCCTGTTGAGATAATATCATCAATAAGAATTGGTGTTGCGTTCAGATAGGGTATTATCCCAGGTATAGAAATCTCAACTTGTGTATCGCTTTTCCGATTTTTTTCCAAAATCGTAAATGGTGACGAAGATTTTTGTGCAATTGTTCTAACCCATTGTGCACTTTCTGAATCAGGTCCAATAAGAATGGGATTAGATACATGCTGACAAATCCAAGAGGCAATGTCATTTACCGCATGAAGGACTTTTGCTGGTATCTTATAAATCTCGCTTAATTTTGACCAGCGATGAAGATGTGGATCGATTGTTATTAAGCTATCAAAATAAGAAGAAACCAATTGTGCAAAATATGCAGATGTAATGCCTTGGCCAGGTTCAAATACTTTATCTTGTCGCATATAAGGAAGATATGGAGTTACCAACACGACTTGAGCCGCTCCTAAAGATCGTGCTGTTTGTGCTGCAAATAAAAGAGGAAGAACTTTCGAGTTGGGGTGCGCTAAATTGGCAACAAATATAACGATTCGCTTCGCTACATCGGATTCAATTTTCACGACAGTTTCGTTATCAGGAAAATGATGGAAGCAGATTTTACCTAGCTCATAATGACATTTTTTTTGAATCGTAGCTGTGAGTTTATCATGTCCAAATAGTGCAAAAATAATAGAATGATTTTTCATATACTGGCCTCAATTTGAAATACTTCATGACCCTGCTTCAGGAAATCAAGGGCATAATTGAGCTCACCTCGAGTTTCTGCATAGATTCTAAAAAGAGGTTGAGATTTTTTGACTACTGAATGGAGTGGAGTTAATAACTCAACACCCGCTGCTTTTGAGCGTGGTGCCCCAGCCAATTTAGCCAATTGAGAAATGTGTCGATTATCAATGTTAATAATGATACCTGATAGTTTTGATTCTACAGTATAAACAATAGGCGCTTTTTTAATCTCACGAAGGCCGCCCTGAGCTCTGCAAATTGCTTCAAATTTGGCCAATGCTTTGCCACTGTTAAGAATGTGAGTCGCGATGCTCAATCCTTGACCTGGTAAAACTTGAGGTGAAAATTCGATGATATGAGACGCTAATACTAACGCATGCTCACGTAAATCTTGTGGGGCATGTTTATCGCAATTTAAAACGGCTAATACATCAAGCGCCTCAAGAACAGGTCCTATTCCACGGCCTACAGGCTGTGAGCCATCACTTAATATTACTTTTGTACTGATATCAAACTCTGTTGCAACCAGTTTTAATAATTTTTTTAAGGAATTGGCTCGCTCAATTGAACGAACTTTAGCAGTAGTTCCTATGGGCATATCAATGACAAGATGATTTGAACCTGCAGCAATTTTTTTTGATAAAATTGAAGCAACCATTTGTCCTTCACTATCGATATTTGCAGTTCTCTCAATTCGGATAAGTAAATCATCGGCTGGACTTAAAGCCATAGAGCCACCCCAAACAAGGCAGCCATTTTCTTGCTCAACAACTTTTTTCATTTCATTAATATTCAGATCAACTTTAGTAAATACTTCCATCGTGTCTGCTGTTCCTGCGGGTGATGTGATGGCACGAGATGATGTTTTAGGAATAACTAAGCCGAAGGCTGCAACAATTGCAACAACAATAGGGGTCGTACGATTTCCAGGCAAGCCCCCCACAGAATGTTTATCAACAATGAAAGGTAGCTCCCATGATAACTGCTGACCTGAATGAATCATCGCTCGGGTTAGATCAATAATTTCTTTGTTAGAAAGCCTATCTCCACCACTGGCAGCAAGATACATTGCAATATTAATGTCTGAGAGTTGTCCTGATACAATGTCTTTGATGATATGTGTTGTTTGTTCTTCTGTGAGCTCATTTCCATAAATTTTTGAGCGGATATAACTGAGGGAGTCCAATTGTTGCGGATGAGTTACTGCGATTTTATCTCCTTCTTTTGCAGCGAGCAGCTCCCAAGCATAATTTGAAAGCCCTGCCTCATTGTGTCTTAATAAATTGGTCTCCACTGTATTTAATGTGGCAACAATAGAGCGCTCATTGAGTAGGACTTGAACACGTGCCTGAGCAGCGAATCCTTCTGATTTACAAATATAACAATCTTCACGCATGTAAATAACAGGTTCCTTATGAGTATTGATACCCAAATATTTAAGCGTTAAGGTTGTGTGTTTTTTACTCATAATTGTTCTTGTTGTCCATATTCAGGAATATTACATTGCCAACCGAGTTGTTTTTCGATTTTAGATTTTAGGGATAAAGCAGCCTCAGGCTCCCCATGGGTTATAAATGTTTTGTTGGGCGGTTGTTGAAACTGATTAAGCCAACCAAGTATCTCACCATAATCTGCATGTGCTGAAGTACTGCGCATGGATTCAACTTGAGCATGTATGGGGATAATTTTGCCATGAGCTTCAATGAACTTTTTACCTGCAAGAATCTCTGCTCCCAGTGTCTCCTCAGCCTGGAATCCAGTGAATAGTAAAGTATTACGTGGATCTGCAGCGTAGGCTCTGATATGAAATACAATCCGTCCACCAGAGGCCATACCACTTGCAGAAAGAATTATTTTGGGCGTTTTGTCTAAGTCGAGCTCGATCGACTCTTCTACATCATTCACGTATGTGGCTACATCACAAAGCTCCTGACATTGTGTTGGAGTTAAACGAAGATCTTCTATATGTTTATATAAAATTTGTGTTGCATTGATGGCCATGGGACTATCTAGATAGATAGGTACATCTGGAATTGCATTTTCTTTTCTTAATTCAGAAAGATAGTGCAATAATATTTGTGAGCGTCCCACCGCAAACGCGGGAATAATTACGGATCCACCTCGAAGAATGGTTTTATTAATAATATTTTTTAAAGTCAACTTGGGAGGTTCCTTTTCATGCAGTCGGTCTCCGTAGGTTGACTCAATTACAAGATAATCAATTTGTTCAATTTTGGTCGGCTTTTTCATTACAGGATCATGCATTCTTCCTAAATCACCAGTAAAAAGAAGAGATTTATCTTGATGCTGTAATCTTACATAGGACGAGCCTATGATGTGTCCTGCTGGAATTAATTGAAAACTGATATTGTCTTGTAAGTTGACTACCTTATCATAAGCCAAGGGTTGAATGAGTTGTAATGCATTTTCTGCATCAGCGCTCGTATATAGAGGGAGAGCGGGGCGATGTTTGGAGTAATGATGTGCATTAGCATGACGAGCATCTTCTTCTTGTAAGTGCGCGCTGTCAGGCAATAATATCTCACATAAATCTTTAGTCCCATAAGTGCAATAAATTGGTTTATTAAATCCATTTTTAACCAATAGTGGTAAATAGCCCGAATGGTCAATATGAGCATGAGTGAGAATAATGGCATCCAATAGTTCGGGATTGAAAGGAAGTGGATTCCAATTTCTTAAACGTAAACCTTTAGGACCTTGAAAAAGACCACAATCTATCAAAATATTTTTTTTATTAAACGATAAAAGATATTTGGAACCTGTTACAGTCCCAGTGGCACCAAGAAATGTGATTTGCATATTAATCCTTTAATAACAGCGATGTTAAAAAATTAATTTTTAAAGTCGCAGAGTTAATACATCACATGGAGCGTGATTAACTGTAGCATGTGCTGTGCTACCCAAAAATGAATGCAAACCAACAGATGAATGACTACCAATAATAATAAGCTGACAATCTAGTTCTTTTACTTTATTAAAAATATGCTCTTTTACTGAGCCAACCTCTACAAATTGATGTTCGTGCGGAATGTTAAAATTCTCCCCTAGTAGAGATAATACAGTCTGTGCATCATCTTTGGCTGGGTTGGCTAATTCTGTAAAACCAAGTCCTTGTGCCAATTGAAAACTAGCAGGTAGTTCAATAACATGTAACAGATATAGTGTAGAGCTAAATTGTTTTGCAATAGCGATTGCTTTTTCTGTGAGATGATTATGTTCCTTGATCAAATCCGTAGCAAATAAAATATTCTTATACATAGAAGCCTCACAATTAAATTTATTATTGTAAATAATAGTAGATTCCTTGATATAAGTACCTATTTTACATCACAAAATTTGAAATAATTTGGTTCGAGGTTGATGGCTGGTATTGTTTTGTGTATTTTTTAGATAAGGTCAGAGTGTATCAGAGATAATTTCCTAATTAAGATTTTTTAATTTGTAATCAGGATTGATTTCCATTAGAGGAATTAAGACAAAATCTCTAAATTGAATCTGAGGATGGGGAATTATCAGTTTCTTAGTGTGAATAGATTGATTCTCGTAAAAAAGAATATCAATATCAATAATTCTTGGCCCCCAGTGTCTTTTTCGAACTCGCCCTTGTTTTTTTTCAATTTTTTGACATGCATTAAGTAATTGTAAAGGGGATAAAAGGGTAGAGAGCTTAATCACAGCATTACAAAAGTCTTGTTGAGCTTGCAATCCCCAGGCTTTATTCCAATAAAAAGAGGAGATTTTGATAACCACAGTAGAGGGTAACGCTCTTATCGATTTAATTGCCTTGCGAAGTTGACGTTCAGGTACCTGCTGATTTGAGCCCAGACCTAAGTAACACACCCTCATTGTGGATCACTAACTTTATTACTTTTTGGCTTGCGGCGACGCTTACGCTTAGGCATATCCGGTGTGAGTTGTGCCACCATTTTACCTTGTTCTGCTTCATCTGCATCCTGAAAGGCTGTCCACCATTGCGCCAGCTCCATGGACTCATCGCCTGCAAGGGCACGTAAAGCCATAAAATCATAGGCTGCTCGAAAACGTGGATGTTGTAAAAGATTAAAGGCTCTTCCTCCTAGTCTTTTTGAAAAGCGATACTGTAATAACCATATTTCCCGAATGATTTGTGTGTAACGTTTAGGAATTGAAATAATCTTATTTTGTTCCGCAATGACAAGTGACATTGCTTTTTCTATAGAAGGCAGTGGATCTATTCCAGTTTTTTGGAGTTCCTTTGCGCGCTCAATCATCGGAAACCATAAAAGAATCGCGAATAAAAATGCTGGTGTTACAGGCTTATCTTCTTGAATGCGAGTATCTGTGTTCTCAAGAGCAATTGCTAATAATGCATTTACTGGATGAGTACTGTTCAATAGAGCATTAGTTTGAGGACATAAATGTTGGAACAAACCATATTGCATGAGAAGCCTTTGTACTGCAACTGCATTACCACATTGATACAGTTTCGTCATTTCATCAAATAAGCGTGAATTGGAAACATGGGTAATGAGATGACTAATCTCAGGAAACGGTGCCTCTGTCTCTCGCGCCAGTTTGAAATTTAATTTGGCACTAAAACGAATTGCACGCAACATACGTACAGGGTCTTCCTGATATCGTTTGGTCGGATCCCCAATCATACGAATAAGCTTTTCTTCAACATCCTTTACACCACCAGTAAAATCAACAATTGAAGAGTCACTGATATTGTAGTAAAGCGAGTTAATTGTGAAATCACGTCGCCAAGCGTCTTCATCGAGGGAGCCGTAAGCATTGTCACGAACTAACATACCACGTTCATTTGTTTGTTGACTCTCATCTTCTGCAACATGACTTCGAAACGTAGCTACTTCAATAATTTCACGATGGAACAGTATGTGTACAAGTTTGAATCGACGCCCAATAATTCGTCCATTTCGAAACAGATTTTTTACTTGGTTGGGCGTTGCATCGGTTGCAACATCAAAGTCTTTGGGAGCCTTATGCAGTAATAGATCTCGGACGCTGCCTCCAACAATGTACGCTTGAAAACCAGCACCAATTAAGCGGTTTAGCACTTTGAGCGCATTGCTACTAATGTCCGCCTTAGATATGGAATGTTTATTCCTTGGGATGATATAAGCTGAGGCAACAGGCGCCACATGAGCCCTGTTTCTCTTTAATAGCTTTTTAATAAATTTGATGATCTCTGTATCTCACAAGATTAATAAAACACTTATATTATATCGAAGCAAATGAATAAAGTGAATCATTTGTCCTTACAAACCTTGATCTTTCAGTAAAATTTATGCTGTATATTTACAGAAAGGTGTAGGTAAATATCAGGCTAAGAGTATATCATATAGTTTTTCAATTTCTGACATCTGAGGATCTGATGGATTTTATTGATATTACTGTAGGCTTAATTGTCTTAATTATTTTAGAAATAGTTCTGGGAATCGACAATCTCGTAATTTTGTCTATATTGTCAGAAAAACTACCTCCCAAACAGAGAAAAAAAGCAAGGCGCTGGGGACTGACGCTTTCTTGGGTTATGCGGTTGATTTTACTGGCGTTGGCAGTGGATCTCATCAAATTAACCAAACCATTACTTACAGTGGCTAACCTTTCCTTATCTGCTCGAGATTTCTTTCTTATTGGAGGTGGGGCTTTTTTAATTTGGAAAGCAACAGATGAAATTCATCAAGATGTGACTGAAGATCTTGAGATAACTGATGAAAAGACAACACCTTTTAAAACAACATTTCGTGCAGTTATTTTTCAGATTGCATTAATGGATATTATATTTTCTTTAGATAGTGTGTTGACTGCAGTCGGATTAACTTCACACTTTTGGGTAATGGCTGTTGCAATTAGTTGCGCTATCCTTATTATGATTTTTGCTAGTGAAGTTGTAAGTGCATTTATTAAAGAACATCCTACAATCAAAATGCTTGCCCTAAGTTATTTAATTCTGATTGGTATGGTCCTGGTTGCCGATGGATTTTCTTTTCATATCCCTCGAGGATATATTTACTTTGCCATGGGTTTTTCTTTGGGAGTGGAGGCCTTGAATTTGGTGAAACACTCACGAAAAAAACGAAAGCATCGCTCAGGAAATTAATTATGTTGTTGATTAAAGCGTTTCATATCATTGCTATGGTAGCCTGGTTTGCAGGATTATTTTATTTACCCAGGCTATTTGTTTATCATGCTGATACGCAAGATGAGACGAGTCTCACTCGTTTTAAAATAATGGAGAGAAGGCTTTACTATGGAATTACTTGGCCTGCTGCGATACTAACCACTTTATTGGGGCTATGGCTTCTTAGCTATAATCCATCTTATTACATGAGTGCGGGATGGATGCATGCTAAATTAAGTTTGGTGATTGTTTTGTGGATTTACCACCTCTTATGCGGCCACTATCTAAAGGCTTTTGCGCGGCATCAAAATAAGAAAAAATCACGTTTTTTCCGTCTTTATAATGAATTTCCAACTTTGTTGCTGATAGGAATCGTGATCCTAGTGGTGGTGAAACCGTAGTTCCAGATGTGTAGTTTGAGAGCAATGAAACCCGGGAGTTCTTTACTTGATAAACTTCTTGAACCCGGGCTTCATCTTGTTCATATAGAAACTTATTCTATTTCCACCATATCAAAGTCTTCTTTGCCAGCGCCGCAATCTGGGCAGAACCAGTTTTCGGGTACATCTTCCCAGCGTGTGCCTGGTTCAATTCCATCCTCAGGCCATCCCTCAGCTTCATCATAAATAAACCCACAGATGACACAAATAAATTTTTTATATTCTTGCATGATAATACTCATTTAAAAAGGCGTAATTTAGCTATTGTAGACGTCGATGTAAAGATAAACTGCTTTTTTTGCCAATTTTTAATAATGTCTGTAATATTATGCGGCAAAATTATGGAGACTTTTTATGACTCGTTCAGCAGATTTATTTCATCAAGCTCAAGCACTTATTCCTGGAGGTGTTAATTCACCAGTGAGGGCATTTAAAGGTGTAGGTGGTGATCCTATTTTTTTTAAACAAGGTAAAGGAGCTTATCTTGTTGATGTTGATAATAATGAATACATTGATTATGTAGGCTCCTGGGGACCTTTAATCCTTGGACATTGTCATCCTGCTGTAATCGAAGCTGTAAATAAAGTGCTACATAGCGGCATGAGTTTCGGGGCGCCTACAGAACTTGAAGTGCAATTGGCTGATAAAATCATCGCTTTAATTCCCTCGATTGAAAAAGTACGGATGGTTAATTCAGGTACTGAAGCAACGATGACCGCTATTAGGTTGGCTCGAGGTGTAACAAAAAAAAATAAATTTATTAAATTTAATGGTTGCTATCATGGACACAGTGATAGTTTGCTAGTCAAAGCAGGTTCTGGTCTACTTACCTTAGGTATCCCCTCTACACCAGGAATCCCCAAAAGCGTTACAGAGCATACTTTAACGGCAAACTTCAATGACTTGGAACAAACGGCACAATTATTTGAAAAATTTCCAGATGATATTGCTGCAGTAATATTGGAACCGGTAGCTGGGAACATGGGGTTTGTTTTACCTGAACCAGAGTTTTTGCAGGGATTACGACAATTATGCGATCAACATAATACTTTATTGATATTTGATGAAGTAATGACAGGTTTTAGAGTGGGCTTAACTGGTGCTCAAGGAGTATTTGGAATCACTCCCGATATTACTACTTTGGGTAAAGTTATTGGAGGAGGGATGCCCGTAGGCGCTTTAGGTGGTAAGGCTGAAATTATGTCCTTTTTAGCGCCTGAAGGCCCAGTGTATCAAGCAGGAACGCTTTCTGGTAACCCATTAGCAATGGCAGCAGGTCTTGCCACTTTATCTGAAATTGAAAAACCAGAATTTTTCACCAGATTAAGTGAAACAACACAAAATCTAACCCAAGCTTTAGCCTCTGTTGCTGAAATGTTAGGTATTCCATTTTTTACGGCTTCATTAGGTGGGATGTTTGGTTTTTGTTTTACAGAAAAGAAACGCATTGCAGATTATGCTGATGTTGCTGCTTCTGACGAGGCTTTATTTAAGCAATTTTATCATGGAATGTTGGATAAAGGGGTTTATTTTGCTCCTTCAATGTATGAAGCTGGATTTGTTTCCAGTGCTCATGGAAAAAATGAAATTACCAAAACACAAATGGCTGCAGAGGAAGTTCTTAGTCAATTAAAAAAATAAGTTAATAAGGTGGTCTAACTGTTTTTTTGACTGGGGGAAGCACAAGCGGAACCCAGTTTTTTAAGAAGTTTATGTAGGTCTAAAAAAACCGATTTTATTGCGCTGCATCATTATAACATATTGAAAAATAATAAATTTAAAATATATTTTTGAAATGGCTAGACAGTGTTTTTTCCTCATGTCATATTCAAATACGATCTTATTAACAAGGAAGGTCATATGTCGATAATGACAAATAAAAAGGAATTTATAAAGTCAATGCCCCAAGGAATTGTTCCTCTTTTTTTTATTCAGATTGTTTCTACTTTAAGTTTTAGTGTGTTGTACTCAACACTTGTGTTGTATATGAAGGGTAAGTTAGGACTCCAAATTAGTACTGCCAATAGTATTATGGGTGTTTTTATTGCATTTAATTATGGCTTGCATTTGCTTGGTGGTTTTTGGGGAGGTCGTCTGCTCTCTAATCGTGCCTTGTTTTGTGCTGGGATGGTGGCGCAAATTATAGGTTGCGTCTTATTGTCATTCGGTGATGTTTCTTTTCTATATTATGGTTTGGCAGCATTTTTAACCGGATCGGGATTAAACGTAACATGCGTAAACTGCATGTTAACACAATGTTTCTCTCCAAAAGATACGCGACGCGAAACAGCATTTCTCATGAATTATGCGGGTATGAATGTCGGTTTTTTTGTGGGTTTTAGTTTGAGCGGTCTATTTCAGTTGACCCAGAATTATGAGCGACTTTTTTTACTTAGTAGTTTGGGAAATTTGATTGCCTTACTTATTTGTTTATATTGTTGGCAGCAATTATCAGATAAAGAAACAATTTTCTCTAAAAAAGACAAACATTCACAAAAAAGAGCTGTGCTGATAGGTAGCATTCTAATTATAGTGCTTCCTTTCATTTTGGGACAAATGCTCCAATATGCGGACTGGGCTAAAAAATTAGTATTGGTAACCGGTGTAGTAATGCTTGGGGTGATTTTGTATCTGGCAAAGGAGCAATCAACTAAAGAAGCCAAAGATAAATTAGTAGCATTTGCAGTCTTTATGATTGTGGGAACTGTTTTTTGGATGCTATATCAAATAGCTCCCATGGGTCTTACAGTGTTCATTGATCATAATGTTCAGCGAGAATATGCAAGCGGGGTTATTCCACCACAATGGTTCCAAAATATTAATACAGTCGCTATTGTTATTGGTGGTCCCTTATTAGGGGTATTCCTGCATAAAATGCGCAAAAATGGGGTGCAAATTAATATTCCAACCCAGTTTGCATTAGCATTGTTGTTTATTGGAATTGCTTTTGCAATATTGCCTATTGGTATTGCTTATGCCAACTATGAGGGGTTAGTGAATCCCAGCTGGATTATCTTGAGTTATATTTTGCAGAGTATTGGCGAGCTTTTAATATCTCCAATTGGTTATGCTATGATAGGATATTTGGCTCCTACCTCATTGCAGGGCGTGATGATGGGAATGTGGATGCTTAACTCAGGAGTTGGTGCAACTTTATCCAGCTATAGTTCAAATTTAATGATTGATGGGCAAGATAGTGTTTCACCTTTAGTAACTAATAGCGGTTACAGCCATGTATTTTTGATGTTAGGTTTATTTGCAATTGGTTCTTCAATTGTACTTTTTATCCTAGTGCCTAAGTTAAAGGAGTTAATTCAGGAAAAAAAGCCAACTGAATTACAAGAAGCCAAAGGGATGGCTACGAATCGGGTAGTTGTATGTGAGTAATTTTTTTGTACCTATTAATAAGGCAGAGTTGAGTTGGCATAACACTCTGCCTTTTTCGACACAATATGATGACATTTACCATTCTTCTGAAGGTGCAATAAATCAAGCACTTCATGTGTTTGTTGATGGAAATGATTTAATCAACCGTTGGCAATCATTTTCTGATGATGAACCTCAAAGATTTACGATTGCAGAAATGGGCTTTGGAATTGGTTTAAATTTTCTAGTAAGTTGGAGTTTATGGGAGCAATATGCACCCAAGTCCAGCAAGTTGCATTTTATTTCGTGTGAAAAACATCCTTTATCTCTTGCTGATTTAGCAAAAAGTCTTGCTTCCTCGCCACAATTAGAAAAGCATGCCCAGCAGCTTATCGCAAGTTATCCCGTCTTGACTCCTGGCTACCATCATTTGTCATTTTGTAATGGTAGAGTAACATTAACATTAATGCTAGGTGATGCTCTTGAATGCTATGAACAACTATTAATTTGTGGCGAATCTTTCCTTGAGAAGGAGCTTAGAACGGCTTTTATTGATGCATGGTTCCTAGATGGCTTTGCCCCTGCTAAAAATGAAAGTATGTGGTCTGAGGCGTTGATGAACGTAATTGCAATGTTATCTAAAGAAAATACCTCTTTAGCAACCTATACTGCTGCTGGCTCGGTTAAATCAGGTTTAAGCAAGTATGGATTTGTTGTGGAAAAAAGGAAAGGTTTTGGACCAAAACGGCATATGATTTGTGCACGTTTCACGAAGCTACCGACACAAAAAACTGCGAAACGACATACACCTTGGCACGTGGGAAAACCTGAAAAATATTTCAATAAATCAGCGATTATTGTAGGGGCTGGTTTAGCGGGCTGTTTTACAGCCCATGCTTTGAATAAGAGAGGTTGGAAGGTAACAATTATTGATGAATTGGGACAGGTTGGCAGTGGAGGATCGGCAAATCAGCAAGCGGTTTTATTTCCAAAACTATCTGCTTACAGATCTCCATTAACACAATTCATGTTAACCGCGTTTTTATATGCTGCACGAACGTATCAATCTATTTTAAATCAAACAAAAATTGGAGAGTTGAATGGTTCATTGTTACTTTCATACTCTGACAAAGAAAAGGCAGCACAATCCAGCTTACACTCTTGGCTTGCTCATTATCCAGAGTTGGGATCTCTCGTGGATGCTCAGCATGCATCAGAATTAGCAGGATTTTCTTTAGACAAACCCGGATTGCATATTCCTTTATCAGGATGGATTAATTCTCCAGAATTATGTCAGTATTTAGTAAATGCAGAAGGTATTTCATTAGTAACTGATACCACAGTCAGTCAATTGTATTTCGATAAAAGATGGATCGTGAATGATTTGGAGACGGAAGTGCTCATTTTAGCGAATGGTCATAAAATTAACTCTTTCCATGAAACCGAGTATTTGCCTGTTAAACCGATAAGGGGGCAGATGACGGGGATTTCATCAACGGTACAAAGCGCTGGTTTAAAATTGCCTGTTTGCGGAGATGGTCATGTGCTTCCTGCAATAAAAGGTATCCATCAGTTAGGTGCTACCTATGAGTTAAAATCGGCAGATTCTCAAATAAAACCTCAGGATGATCAAAGTAATTTGGCTAAGCTTAAACAATTAGCGCCTGAAGTTTTGTGGGCTGAAACAGTAAGTAATCATTGGGCAGGTGTTAGAGCATCAACTCCCGATTATCTTCCTTTAGTGGGGCAAATTGCTAAAGCCAAGCACTTTCTACAACAATTTGCTCAGTTGGAAACTAATGCAAAACGCTGGATAGCCCAAGCTGGTTCTTATTATCCGGGACTTTATGCTTGTGCCGGATTTGGTTCTCGAGGCCTGACAACCATTCCTTTATGTGCGGAATGGCTTGCTTCTGTAATCAATAAAGAAATTGGTTGTCTACCCAGGAATTTGCAATATGCTTTATCGCCTGCTCGTTTCTTACGTAAAAATATAATTAGAGGTGAGATTAAAATCGATTGAGATGGAATTCTCATTAGAGCATAATATTAATCCCGTAGCTGGGATGAAGCTAAATTTTCGGGTTCTCGACTAAAGATTTCGAGTTCCTTATGATTTTCCAGCGTGATGAGTTCACATTAAGATCAAGGAGTGACCGCTAATGGCAAGTTCCATGGGCAAAGCCTTCAAACAGACTGTCAAAGAAAATAAACCTTTACCTGTATTGGGTACTATAAATGCTTACTCTGCTATGCTCGCACAATCTGCTGGTGCTAAGGCAATATATCTTTCAGGAGCTGGTGTTGCAAATGCATCATACGGGATACCTGACCTTGGTATGACTAATTTATCTCAAGTTCTTGAAGATGCGCGCAGAATTACTGAAGCGTGCTCTTTACCACTGCTGGTTGATGTGGATACTGGATGGGGGCATGCGTTTAACATTGCTAGAACGATAAAACTAATGGAAAAAACAGGAGTCGCTGCCATTCACATTGAAGATCAGGTGTTAGCGAAACGATGTGGGCACAGACCCAATAAAGCTATTGTATCTTTGAAAGAAATGGGGGATCGGATTAAATCAGCAGTTGATGCGCGCCAAGATCCTGATTTTGTTATCATGGCACGAACTGATGCCTATGCTGTCGAAGGGATGAATGCTGCTATTGAACGAGCATTGCTTTGTGTGGAGCTAGGGGCTGATATGATATTTCCTGAAGCAATGACACGTCTAGAAGAATATCAAACCTTTACTCAAGCGGTTCCCGTCCCTGTTCTAGCAAACATTACTGAGTTTGGTAAAACTCCTTTATTTAATCGAGAAGAACTTAAGCAGGTAGGTGTATCCTTAATTTTATATCCCTTAAGTGCATTCAGAGCTATGTCTCAAGCAGCGCTAAATACCTATAGTGCCATTCTTCAGGATGGTACGCAAAAGTCTATGATCGATAAAATGCAAACACGCGAGGAATTATACGAAGTACTTGGTTATTATCAATACGAACAAAAACTAGACCAATTGATGGAGGAAGACAATGAGTGTTAAAAGCGGCGGTTTAGCCGGGGTTGTTGCTGGTCAATCAGCAATTTGTACAGTTGGGCTAGCAGGGAAAGGTTTGAATTATAGAGGCTACTCAATTGATGATTTGGCAGAGTATGCTACGTTTGAAGAGGTAGCCTATTTATTGCTTTATGGAAAACTTCCTACTCAAAAAGAACTGGATGAATATACTAAAAAATTGGTTAGTCTTAGAACATTACCAGATACTTTAAAAACGGTACTTAAATTAACTCCTAAAAATACGCATCCCATGGATGTTTTAAGAACTGCTTGTTCATTTTTGGGGACGATTGAGCCGGAACATAATTTTTCGGAACAATATCATATTGCAGATCGATTACTGGCTTTATTTCCGGGGATAATGTGCTATTGGTATGCATGGCATTTTCATAACAAGGAAATTACTGGCTTAAGTGATGAGCAAACAACGGGAGCGCATTTTCTTGCTTTATTACATGGACGTAAGCCAAGTAAAAAAGAAGCTCAGATGATGAATGTATCTTTGATTTTATATGCTGAGCATGAATTTAATGCTTCTACCTTTGCCGCCCGTGTTACTGCTGCAACACTGGCTGATTTTTACTCCGCAATTACAAGCGCGATTGGTACATTACGTGGTCCTTTACATGGAGGTGCTAATGAAGCCGCAATGGAGCTTATAGGACGTTTTAATAGCCCGGATCAAGCTGAAACTGAACTGAAAAAAATGCTTCTTAATAAAGCGCTTATTATGGGATTTGGGCATCGAGTGTATACGACCAGTGATCCACGTTCTGATATCATCAAAAAATGGTCATTCCGCTTAGGTGAAGAGAAAGGGGATCTTCTTTTATATCACATTTCAGAACGTATTGAAGAAGTTATGTGGAATGAAAAGAAATTGTTCCCTAATTTAGATTTTTATAGCGCTTCGGCATACCACTATTGCGGTATACCTACGTTCTTGTTCACACCTATTTTCGTTATGTCGCGAATTACAGGATGGGCAGCACATGTATTTGAACAAAGATCGAATAACAAATTGATAAGACCCACTTCAGAATATACTGGACCTGAACCCCAGAAATTTCCCGCTATTGAAACGAGAGGGTAGTTAATCCATACATGAAGCATGAGTGGAATATGTAGCTTGGAGTGAAACAAAAGAACCCGGGCTACTTTCTAATGAGAACATTATTAGATGATACAAGAGGTTTATTATGCACAGTTATGTAGAAGACAACATAAAGCCTGATTATGATCAGGTTATGATTGATATTGCGGATTATGTGTTAAACAAAAAAATTGACAGCGCTTTGGCTTATGAGACAGCACGTTTATGTCTCATGGATACCTTGGGATGTGGTATTTTAGCGTTAAATTTTGCTGAATGTACCAAACTTTTGGGCCCTGTTGTTCCTGGAGCAAGTCTTGCAGGTGGCGCACGTGTTCCTGGTACATCATACGAGCTAGACCCAGTACAGGCTGCCTTCAATATTGGAGCAATGATACGCTGGCTTGATTTTAATGACACATGGCTTGCTGCAGAGTGGGGGCATCCTTCTGATAACTTAGGTGCCATTCTTGCAGTTGCAGATTATATGTGTCGACAAAACTGTACAAAGGGGAATGCACCAATTTTAATGCAAGATGTGCTTACTGCTATGATTAAAGCGCATGAAATTCAAGGTTGTTTCGCTTTAGAAAACAGTTTCAACCGAGTCGGACTCGATCATGTCTTTTTAGTTAAAATTGCTAGTGCTGCTGTTGCAGCTCAGCTTTTTGGCGCAGACAGAGACATGATGCTAAGAACTTTGTCTCAAGTTTTTGTAGATGGTCAAAGCCTTAGAACTTATAGACATGCGCCTAATGCGGGTTCAAGAAAATCATGGGCGGCAGGTGATGCTACATCAAGAGCAGTTCGGTTAGCATTAATTGCTAAAGCAGGAGAAATGGGTTATCCAAGTGCGTTAAGTGTCCCAATCTGGGGATTCTATGATGTGCTTTTTGACAAAAAAATATTTAAATTTCAACGTCCTTATGACAGTTATGTCATGGAAAATGTTTTATTTAAATTATCTTATCCCGCTGAATTTCATGCCCAGACTGCTGTGGAATGTGCCGTAATGCTGCATCCAATTGTGAAAGATCGATTTGATGAAATTGCTCGAATTGATCTAGTAACTCATGAATCAGCAATTCGAATTATCAGTAAACAAGGTGCACTGCATAATCCTGCCGATAGGGATCATTGTTTGCAATATATGGTGGCAATAGGTTTATTATTCGGTGATTTAAAAGCAGAACATTATGAAAATGATATTGCCGCAGATCCCAGAATAGATTCATTACGTGAAAAAATGCATGTTACTGAAAATGAACGTTTTTCTCGTGACTACCACGATCCTGAAAAACGCTCTATAGCTAACAGTATTAAAATAACTTTTAAAGATGGTACCGAAAGTGATTTAGTTACTGTGGAATATCCAATTGGTCATAAACGTAGACGCGAGGAAGGTATTCCAGTTCTATTATCAAAATTCAAAAAGAACTTAAGCACCCAATATACTGCGGATCGTGTTGAACGAATTATGCAAGCAATGAGTGATACAAATACGCTTGCAGCAATGAAAGTTGATGATTTTATGCAATTATGGGTTGTAGCGTAATTCTTTTTAGTAGCCTGAATTTAACGTATGGAACATTAGATATTCATATATCTGTAGTTCCATCACGTTAATCCTAGTTTGTCTTAATTTAGAAAGATGTATCCATTTGCTTATCCCCATTAAATGTATATAATTTAAACAGCATCTAATAAGTAGCTTGGGAGAAGCAATGAAATTAAAACGGACCGGTCTCTCTTTGTTATATACTATGTTGATGCTTGGATGTTCCGCTTCTGTTGTACAGGCTAGTGTTGATCCTAATGAAAAAATCGTTTCTGTTTATTTGCTTATTGATACTCCTGAACAACTTCAACGCTACGTTAATGATTTAGTTAAATTAAAAAAACCTAATTTTAACCGGGTTATCTTTTCATTTGTTAGGCCAACTTTGATCGATTACCAGGCGGGTAATTTAGCAACGACAGGTATATTAGGCTACTATACAGATCATGATGGTAAAGGTGCTCAAGCTTTTAATGCACTAAAATCAGCAATCAAATTATCTGCAGAAAAAAAGATTCAAACATTTCTAGCCGTAGGAGGTTGGAATTACAGTTGTAACTTCAGTGTAGCACAGGAGAGTTGTGGGAGTTCGTCCTCAACTACGAGTCAAGTGCTCTATGATTGGTTTCCAGATCCAACGGATCCAGATCAGGCTGCAAAAGCAAAGACTTCCTATGAAAATTTAGTTAAATTAGCGAATGACTTAGGTGTGAATGGCATTGATTTTGACTATGAGGAATTTTGGCATGCGGATCAATATGCAGTTGCTTGGGGACCAAGTACGAGCGGTGAATGGTCAACCGATATTGCCCAAAGCATCCTTAAAGCGGGAGGTCCAACTTATAAAAATCTCATGAAGTATGGAATAAATTCTGGAGCATCTTATGTGATGCCCAAAACAATTGATAAAGTCGATGCAATTTTACATGCCATAATGGATAATCCCGGTGCAAAATACCTTAAGTTTACTACAGCCTCGCCACCCATTGGAGCGCGTCCAATTACGGGTTTTGTATTTGGAGACAAATATCCAGACATAGACACAAAAGGAGGACTTTGGTGGAAGGGAAACTTAAAAGGATTGTGGTACCACCTTGCGAATAAGGATGAAGCAATAGTTGCTCGCTTTGATAGCATGGGATTAATGACCTATGATCTGTGTGGAGACAATCCAGTTGTATGCGCCCCCTATGCTAATGGGCCTTTAGATTTACCCGGGCAGGTCAATGCGTACATACATGATTATACCAATTGGCTGAAAGCAGAGCATCCTAGTAAACCGAGTTTAACAATTGATAGCATTGGAAAAGTAACGTTTTTACCAGCCAAATATCATATCAATGCAAAAATACAATTTGGGTTTGAAGTAAATCAACCTGCTTATCCTAGAAATATCAGTGGGCAATTGCAACTCACTAATCAATTAGTCGATAAAATTCTGAGTCAACAGAAGGACAGTGGTGGGGTTATCATCTGGCAAATGTATTCCAAGAAAAATACAACTGTACCAGATGCTACAACTGTAAAATATACTATTAATCAAAGTTGTAAGACCTTTTTAGCTAATGATAGTCGATATGATTGTAATGCAGATTTCCCTAGTGCGTCCAAATAGTTTCTCATATGGTGTTATCACTCAAGGGGTTGCAGCATTACAGCCATGATATGTGTGAAGGAGATAAAAAACGCCTATATTTTACGTTGTAACCCTGATGCAGCCAGTATTTTTGTTGAAATTTCTTCAATAGAATATTTTGTCGAATTAATATAAGCGATTTTTTCCTTTTGATACATGGCTTCCACTTCCTTTACTTCCAGACGACATTGTTCAGGAGACGCGTATTTACTGTTTGGCCTGCGTTCTGCTCTAATTTGCTGTAAACGCTGTGGATCAATGGTCAATCCGAATAGTTTATTTTTATAAGGCTTTAGTACCTCAGGTAATTTAAAACCAATAATATCTTCTTCAGTAAAAGGGTAATTAGCAGCGAGAATTCCATATTGAAGTGCCATATATAAACAACTTGGTGTTTTTCCACAACGAGAAACACCAATAAGAATAATATCTGCCTTATCATAACCTCGGGTTTTAACTCCATCGTCATGCGACAATGCAAAATCGATTGCTTCAAGTCGATGCAGATAGAGTTTACTGTTCACCACGCCATGAGTTTTTCCGACTGTGTATGAGGATTTTTCATTAAGCTCTTCTTCCATGGGGCCAATAAAAGTATTAAATAAGTCAAATACGCGAGCATTAGCTTTTTTAAAATAATTTCTGATTTCAGCATCAATCAAGGTCATAAAAACAAGAGGTTTGATTCCTTGTTCCTCAAAGGCTTGATTGATCTGTTCAACAGCGTGTTCTGCTTTTTTTAAAGAATCAACATAAGGAATAGTGAGTCGTTCGAATTTTGTATTTTCAAATTGGGTAATCAAACTATGGCCTAAAGTTTCAGCAGTAATTCCTGTGCCATCGGAAATCATAAAAACATAGCGTTTCATGTATAGCCTTATAATTAAAATATTATTTATATTCTATTTTAAAATGAATTGGTTAATAGCACCAGTAAGTGTACTTATTTAAATCCATCTGCTATCTTAAATTAAGGAAAAGGATATTTTAGAGGTAATATGGAACAAGATCGGTTTGGAAACAATAGCAAGCTCTATATTCTTGGCATGATTTGTTTGGTTCTTTGCTTGGGATTATTGTTCTATAGTTTATATATATTGCCCTATCTTGCTTGGGGACTTAACTATAATGTTCCTGAGGTTGTTATGACGCTATTGAGTTCATTGCAAGATGATTATAACTATACTGTTGGAGCAAGTAAGGTTATTGTTTGGCTGATATTTTTTGTACCAAGCCTCATCACCGGACTGATTTCTTATTTTGTATCGAATCATATTGATAATAATCTTTATAAGTCAGAACTGCACACCAAAGAAGAACAAGAAAATCCTCCTAGTAAACAAATTGGGAAGGAAATAAAAGAATCTGCTGGTTTTGGACTAAAAATTCTTAGTTTAATGATCTTGATTGTAACAGCGATTTTTTTATTACAATATCTGATTGGCGTAACAGCATAGAAAATGGCAGGAGAGTTTATGGCCTATTTAAATCGTTGGAAGATTAAAAGAATTACTAAGAAAATAAAAGCAATGCAAGCGAATCGGGTAAATAATCAACCCGGAGATGAAATGCTTAAAAAAGAAATTGCATATTATTTTGAATTGGCAGCTATTTACAATAAATTAAAAGGAAATAAAAAATTTCCTTATGCCTATTTGATGTATATGGAATGTTATAGAGCAGCTTCAGCGCTTGATGATGCGGAAGCAAATTATCAATTAGGACAAATGGTTCTTGAAGAAGCCAAGTTTAGACAAAATTTGGAAAAAGAAGGGGTTTTTAAAAGCGAAACAAATTTGAAAAAATGCAATCAGCTTTTTGAAGAGGCTCATGCGTATTTATCGGTAGCAATAACATTAGGTCATGTTGCTGCAAAACGCTTAAGAGGACTCAGTTTTATTAATGGTTGGGGATTAGAGGCCGACAAAAAAACGGGGTTTGAGTTAATTGTTGCGAGTATTGAGGAAGAAGGCTCCTGGGATAGAGTCCCTCAAATTTTTGCATCTATGGGATTGAACAAACCTGAATTTTTTTCGCAAATTATGCAGCGAAGAAAATCATCATAAATATTTGAACTATAAAATCTATCGCCTGGGTAGCTAAAAAGCAATGCCTAGGCATTTGCATCGCGGCTTTACATTAAAACGGTTCATAATTTAATAAACTGTTATTGGTATTAATATGGTTTTTAATGTAAAATTATTAACCTATAAGGTTAGGTTGTATTCAAAAAACAGCACGCATCTATTTTGTTGATTTATGCCCTCATATCAATACAATAAAAAGGTTCAACGTCCAATTACGCCTAGTGAAAAACTGTATCTTGTTGGTGATGCAATGAATCACTCTTTTTCACTGCAGCTGGTGCTTGAAATGGATTCAGACGTGGATGTATTTTCTCTCAATAAGGCAATTATTCAAGCGAGTTCTGCTAATCCATATGTTCATTTGCGAGCTAAATTAGGCCTCATCAATTCGATTTGGTATAAGGTCCCAGATGAATTTATAGATCCTGACACCATTCAAGTTATAGAGATGGAATGGGATGGACACGATATTCAAGGGGTATCATTATTCCATGGACATAAGTTTGAACCACAAAATCCAGCGACGCAAATTATCTACATCAAGGGGAAACGGCATTTTTTAGTATTCCGTGCATTTCATGGGTTAATGGATGGCATGGGTTTATATCATTGGGTGACCGAGATTTTTCGTTCGTGGAGAAAACAACCTTTAGTTGGTACAGGCTGTACAATGACGGATTATGAATTCCTCACGCAAAAAAGAACAATTGAGTATCGACCTAATTTTCCATTGGATTGCATTGCACCAACAGGCAATACTGGCTCTACTCATACTAATTACTTATGGCATAAAGTAACGCTTCCTGGAACAATTAATGCGGTAACTGCGAAGATTTGTCACATTCTATTAGAGCACAGTACCCATTTTGGTGCTGAAAAGGCTCGTTTTATGATTCCAGTAGATTTACGTCATCATGTTGAAGCCAACACCACAACTAATTTTGCAAATCCTATTTTTATTGAGGCAAAAAAAGGAGCAAACTGGGCGGCTATTTATTGTGATATCGTGAGGCAACTTAGTTGTCAGAATGAACTACACGTCGGAACATATGATGCTTATTTGTGCAAATTTCCTTTGCCCTTGTTAAAAGTTTTACTTAAGGCATTAATTTATTATCAGAACAAAAAAAATCAGTATATGATGTCAGGAATTGTATCAAAGCTATCGATTAATTTATCAGATCTCAATTCAGAAAGCTGTAAAGCACTCGATGCTTATTTTTTGCCAATCAATGTTCCTATTGCCCCCATTGTTCTTATTGCAACAGAGCATAACAATGCAACAACCATTTGCTTCTCTGTTTCAAACGCCCATGCCACACTTGAAACATGTACTCATTTAGCTAACCAATTCCAAGGATTGATTGATGCGCCTGAGTTCGTTCTGCAGAGCAGGCTACCTTATTGCAATACATTATGGCCTGTATATAACAATACCCAGGCTGATTATCCCCAAGAGAAATCAATTTTTACAAAAATATGGGAGTGTGCGCTAAAGCATTCCCATTTGCCTGCTTTATTTTTAAACACTCAAACTGTAACTTATAAACAATTGACTCACCGTGTTTTGGAAATCGCCAGTTATTTTTCCGATTTGGGTATACGGGGTGGGGATAAGATTGCTATTTATTTACCAAGAAATGAGGATATGATTTGTTCTATGCTTGCTTGCTGGTATTTAGGTGCTGCTTATATTCCTATTGATATAAAATCACCCATTGCTTGGGTTTTAGCTTTATTAAAGGATGTGCAACCAGCTTTAGTGGTTCATGAAGAGTTTTCTGTATTGAAGCAACACTATTCTGGATCAATGACACACATTCCATTTCAAATTATTAGTTCCAATGCACCAAAGAAGAACGAAAACCCACTTACGCAATTGGCTTACATTATTTATACCTCGGGTTCCACGGGGACGCCTAAAGGAGTCATGATTAGTCATGGACAATTACTGAATTATTTGTCTTGGGCTGTTGGAGCTTATGGAGCTAATAATCAACCTTATCATACAGCGCTATTTACAAGCATTGCTTTTGACTTAACAGTGACTTCACTTTATTTACCTTTACTTACGGGTGGGAGCATGATTTTAGTCCCGGAGTCGATTAACTCGCTAACACTAAAAGATATTCTTACCAACCCAACAATCAACTTTTTAAAGCTGACACCGTCACATTTGAGAATGATAGGCAGTTTGCCTATGAAATCAGCGCACCAATTAACTTTGGTCGTTGGTGGCGAAGACTTGCCTTGTACATTGGCTCAAATCACTATTAAAAAATTGTCTGCGGTACAAATATTTAATGAATATGGTCCGACTGAAACTACCGTTGGATGTATGGTTCATCGATTTGATGTGACAAATGATCTTCAAGGAAGTGTCCCTATTGGTATTCCCATAGCTAATACCCGAATTTATTGTTTAGATACCAAACTTAAACCAGTCAGACTTGAAGAGGAAGGAGAAATTTATATAGCAGGAAGAAATGTTGGGGTGGGTTATTTAAACAAACCTACGTCTACTGATAAAAATTTTATAGATGATCCTTTTTTCCCAGGGGAGCGTATGTATCGAAGTGGGGATTTCGCCAAACATCGAGAGGATGGTTTGCTTGTTTATTTAGGAAGAAAAGATCAACAAACAAAAATACGTGGTCATCGCATTGAATTAGCAGAAATTGAACATGTTTTATTAGCAATTGAGGGGATCTCTCAGGCCGTGGTAACACTCATAAAACAGGATCATTTTGTCGTTGAAGGACATAATGAGTTAGCTGCATACCTCGTATCAGACTCAAAAAAGAAGGAAATTAATGTACATGGTGAGTTATCTGCAATTCTTCCTTCTTATATGATACCAAAATACGTTATTTTTTTGCCTGAACTGCCTTTAACTGTTAATGGGAAAATTGATTACAAAAAACTACCCGCACCCGCTTCTGACTTCATTTTTAACAAGATAGACGAGTATGATGATTTATTAACCAAAATTCGTCAATTATTTGCAAACGTATTATCTTTACCCCTTGAAGTTATTGATAATCATGTTACTTTTGCCAACCTAGGAGGAGACTCCATGCAAATGGCTTATATGATTAATGAAATGATTACAAAAATGATTTCTCCGCAGCATCATGCGGTATTTGCCTATGAACTAGAACGGTTATTAATTTGTGCAACGCCATATAATTTTTATACACATCTGTCAAAAATTATTTGAAATAATAAGATTAGGCTAAGGAGCAGAAAAGCAAAATAAGTTTATCTTTTATTGGATGCTGTATTTTGAAAAGTAGATAATTGGGTTTTAAGGAAATGATGTAGATGAAGATTTTAGTTACTGGGGGTAGGGCGCCTGCTACTATGGATATTATGCGTAGCCTCATTAGTCAGGGATATGAGGTTTATGGTGCCGAAAGCATGCTTTATCCACTGGCGCGATTTGTTAAGGGAGTCAAAAAACATTTTGTTATTCCTAAGCCCAATCAAGATTTAGCTGCATTTTTAAAGGCAATTAAAGAAATAGTAATTCAACATAAAATTGATTTACTAATTCCTACATGTGAAGAAATTTTTCATATAAGCCAAGGCTATGAAGAATTATCAAAGCATACCCAAGTATTCTGTGAGCCCTTTGAACGCCTGAATCAATTACATAGTAAGTATGCTTTTAACCAGCTTGTTAGTGAATATGGTTTATCTGCTCCACAAAGCTGGTTACTTAATACAGATAAAGACAAAGAGGTTCTTCCAAAGGATGTAGCTTTGGTTTTAAAACCTGTTTTTTCTCGTTTTGGATCGCGTACGCTTATCAAACCGTCACAAAAAATCATTGCAAATCTAGCAATTAATGAATCTCATATTGCTCAACACTTTATTCAAGGAAAAGAATACAGTAGTTATGCTATTGCGCATAAGGGAGAGGTATTAATTCAATCGTGCTATTACTCTAAATACCAAGCCGGTCGATCCACAGGAATATACTTTGAACCTGTAGAAATTAAACCAATAACTGAGTTTATTAAGATATTTTGCAAACGGTTTCAATTCAGTGGCCAAATAGCTTTTGATTTTATTTTGATGAATGATAAAGCATATGTTTTAGAGTGTAATCCAAGGGTAACCAGTGGGTTTCATCTTCTTACTGATAAAATTGACTGGCACACTATTTTAAGTGGACAACGGCAGTATGATGTACCCAATATGCAACATATGCAGCCCTTAATGCTTGGCCAAGGAATGACGCTTCACTGTTTGAAATATCTATTGAGAAATCCACGCCAATTCATTAAAGATTATCAAAGAGCACATGACATATTAAAACATAAAGCTTATCCATGGTTAAAACTGAAGAGTACGCTGATGATGCTAAATGTACTTTGTAGAGTAATCAGAACGAAGAAGGGATTTTATCCTGCGTCTACATACGATATTGATTTCAACGGAATTAAAAATTTGCCCAAATAAATTTTTCATCTCCAATTTTTTAAGCAGAGTCCGTGTTTAGCTAAGGCTGCTCAGCATACTTTTAATCTCATCTACAACTGCATCCCACAGAAAAACTGTGAGATGCACTGAGTCTTTTTTATTTGCCTATACTTTAAGTAGCCAACCGTGAAGGAATCAGAAAATGAAAGAGATACTATTGAGTAGTATTGGACTTTTATTTGCCACACAAGCCCTTGGTCTCGACATGCCTATGATGGGCTCAGATGCAAATAAATCCTTATTACCATCACCTTATCCTGTTTATATTTTGGGAAATAATGGAGTTGTCAATCAGCCTTACCCTGGTGCTGAGCGTGCTTTATTACCTACGGATAATAGTTACACGATGACCCCAGGTTGTTATATTGCCTGTTATTCACATAAGCCGGGTGTTTATCCTGTTGCAGCAGATATTTACGTCATGGGACAAATTCGTATTTGGGGTGAGTATGTAGCAGGAATTTGTCAGCCCCACGGATATAAGGGAATGGACATCAGTCAGGTAAGCAAATTTAAATTTCTCTGCTCTGAAAAATTTAATGCATGTAAAAATAATATATGTTGGGCAGGTGGCGATACTGGCGGTTGGTTTGGGATTCATTAAACTGTTTTTGAGATGCATTCTTGCCCTATGTTATATAGAATGGATTTTCTGAGTTTATTCAAGAGTCCTTTAGTAAGGAGTAGCGAGTCGATGAAAATAGCAGTGTGCAGTGATGAACTCTATCCTGTTAATGAGTTTGTTGTGCAGGAACTTGAGCGTTTAGGACATCAAGTTATTCCATTTGGTGCAATCAAATCACGCCAAAATGAATCGTGGATTCATACTGCTCAAATTGCTGCTGAAGCGATTCATCATGGTGAATGTGATGAGGGTATTTTCTTTTGTTGGACAGGTACGGGCATTTCTATTGTGGCGAATAAAATTCCTGGGATAAGAGCGGCGTTGTGCACAGATGCCCAAACTGCAAAAGGTGCAAGAATATGGAACCGAGCAAATGTTTTAGCGTTATCTAATAGACTTGTAACTCAGGATTTAGCAAAAGAAATCTTAGAGTCTTGGTTTAATACTAAATCTGATGAAGAAGGGGAAGGGATCATTAAGGAAATAGAATCCATCGAAAGAAAACATTATTAGTTTATTTTTTAAAAATTATTATTCATAACTTATTCTTACAAGACGTGAAAGCGCAATTGAGTGATAATAAAAGAGTTTTAGCAAATATTCGCACTAAATGAACCTATTAAAACTTGTATAATGAATCACTTTCTGGCTAAATTGGAGTATCAAATTCCTCATAGGTTTTTTATGTTAAAACGGGATATTTCAACAACTAATATTCTTATTGCCTCTGCTGGCGGAATGATTGGATCAGGGTGGTTATTTAGCCCATTTATTAGTGCCCAAATGGCAGGTAGCAACTCATTAATTTCATGGATTATTGCTACGATTTTTATGATCTTTATTGCGCTACCTCTTTGTGAGCTTGGTACTATGTTTCCAATATCCGGAGGGATGTCTAATTATCCTACTTTTACTCATGGGAAGGAGGTAGGATTTTTATTTGCATGGACCTCATGGTTGTCTTATGTGGTGATGACTCCTATAGAAATCCAGGCTATTTTACAGTACTCAAGTCATTTTTTTCCAATATTAATTGTTAAAGACTCAACAACATTTACGCTCTCCGGCTATGGTTATGTTGCAGCTATGGGGATCATGCTTTTTGTCGTAGTATTGAACTCCTACGGAATTAAATTGCTTGTTGAATGTAATAAATATGCAAGTATTATTAAATTTATATTACCAAGTATCGCAATTGTTTCCTTGCTTCATATTGCTCCAACGTTCGATAACGTCAAAATTAATTTGTCTGATAAAGAAAGTTGGGTAAATATTTTTACTGCACTTTCTGCTGGAGGCATTGCTTTTGCTTTTACTGGATTTCAGAATGGTTTGGTATTGGCAGGAGAGGTAAAAAATCCACAACGAAATATTCCCATAGCTATATTAGGTGCGGTACTGATTGGATTTGTCTTATATTTCATGTTGCAATTAAGTTTTATCGCTGCAGTACCTCAGAAATATTTAACACATGGTTGGCAAGCCCTGAGTTATCCAGGAGATAGCGGACCTTTAGTAGGCTTAACTTTGCTTTTAGGCTTAGGGCTTGTAGCCACTTTGCTTATGATCGACGCGGCGTTTTCCCCATTTGGAACAACCTTAGTTTATACAGCTGCTACTTCGCGAATTTTATATGGAATGGCATTAAATGATCATTTGCCCAAAATCTTTTTAAAGGTAAATCGTCATAAGATTCCTTATGTGACTCTTTATGCAAATTTATTAGTTGGAATGTTTTCATTTCTCCCATTTCCAGGATGGCAGAAGTTAGTGGCATTTCTGTCTTCTGCAAGTATTCTTTCATACAGTATTGGACCTATATGTCTTTTAGCAATGCGTAAATTACAGCCATCAACACCAAGACCTTTTAGACTTTCAGGGGCACTTGTTTGTTCGCATATTGCATTTTATTTTTGTAATTTAATGCTTTATTGGTGCGGGTTTTCAATCATATGGAAGTTGGATATTGCTTTACTCGTTGGTATTCTAATTTACTATGTGTATCATCGTAGAAACTCCTGGGATAATAGTTCACTTTTATACTGGTTTTTATTTTATATGGTGACCATACTTGTTGTTTCTTATTTAGGCACTTTTGGTGGCATAGGAATTCTAAAGTTTCCTTTTGATCTCTTCAGTCTCTTACCTTTAAGTATTTTTATTTTGTACTCCTCCCAAAGATTGTTGAGTCCAACACGCCATGAGCATGTTATTTCTATAGTAGAGGAGTCAACTGCTGTTGTAGAGGACGAACTTCTTACATAATGAATTTTTAATGATATAATCGCCCTCTATTTAATTTTAATGGGTTTTTTTGATGCTTTTTGTTCATTTTGGGGTCGGTCGCTTAAGTAAACGAGTTTTCGCACTTTTAGGTATTTTTTTTCTATCCGTTTCTTTTGCTACTGAGGTACCTATTTATGATTTTCCGCTAAAATCCTATTCCCAAGATATCCAAGATTATTTCCCTTCGAACAGTGAAGACAACGATGCTCCATTATTAAAACCTGAATATCAAGAAACCCAATTGCAGCAATTTTATAATCACTATTATTCAGATAGTTCGGAAGGTCTCTCCCCTTGGAGTGAGAAGATGGTCAGCTCTGTTCTTCCAATGGTTAAAAAAATTGAGCTGGAATTATTAACGGAATTTGATAATCAAAATAAGCCTGATGAAGAGCGACATTATGCCGAAAACTTCAAAGAGCATGATGAACGATGGTTAAATCGAATCAAAAACAATATGGATTTCCCTGCTATTGAAGTATCAGCATTTAATGAAAAGAATAGGGCCATTGCTGTAAATAATACATTTGCTCGTGCGCTACCAGATGGTGCCCCAGATTTTTTCCATTTCACTATACCTGGCCAAGGTTTTCCATTTGATAATTTACAAGAATCAGTGATTTGGGCGGGAACTCCACTTTATGTTTTTACTGTTTCTCAGGATAGAGCCTGGTCATTAGTATTAACACCTGATGCTTATTTTGCCTGGGTAAAAAATTCGGATATCGCTTATGCTTCAAACGGATTTATTGAACAATGGAAACATGCAGCTAAAAAGGGCTTAGTTGCTATTACTGAAACTGAAGCCAGCGTCCTGAATCAACATGGTCACTTTCAATTTGCAGGCTATATAGGTGCAGTATTCCCACTACAAAGTCGCACCCAAAACTCTATTTCTATCTTAATTCCTATAAAAAATGAGTATCATCAAGCAGTGATGCAGACTGGGTTTGTGCGATCACAATCCGCTAGTCTCATGCCTCTTGAGGCTACAAAAAAAAATATGGCTAATATCTTAAAACAACTGCAAAATCGTCCTTATGGTTGGGGAGGCGCTTTCTTTTTTAATGATTGCTCCCAAGAGCTAAAAAGCATATTTACTCCATTTGGTATTTGGTTGCCACGTAACTCGTCACAACAGGCAAAAATAAGTTCAGGCATCGATTTAACCAAAAGTACGGTTGATGAGCGAATTAGTACTTTGAAAACAAAAGGACATCCACTCATGACCCTTATTTATATTGGCGGTCATGTGATGCTTTATTTAGGCAATATATCTATAAGCAATCATGAAGTCGCTGCGATGACCTATCAGAACCTTTGGGGACTTTCTCCTGAAAGCAGGGACAAAAGATATATCATCGGACAAGCATTATTTTTTCCTTTACTTAAGTATTATCCGGAAAATCCAGATATAAGTTCGCTGGCTAATAAATCATATTTTAAGATGATTCAACTTGATGAGTTGAGTACAAAGAGTCTTACACCGGAAGTATTTTCACGAAGCTTTACAAAACCGAATCGTCCTAATTTGAACTTATAAAATGGCAAAATTTAAATTAGTATCTATTTCGTTATTATTTTTTTTCTTTTTAGTTTACTTTTTTATATCTATAAAGAAATATTCTACTGATCCTTGTGTTTTAGCACATTTACAAGATGTTCCTGACGACACATCCCAGGTGATTGTGGTAAATCTTGTAAAAGGCTTCGAAGCTAAAGTAACTGCGTGTAAAAGGCAAAGGCAGTCATGGAAACTTGCATTAAATTCTTTTCCTGCAGTTGTAGGCCAGGAAGGTGTAGCTCCTGTTGGGAAAAAGAAGGAAGGGGACAGGAAAACTCCTGCAGGTTTATATCCCCTTGGGGATGCTTTTGGCACAGAGCCTTTAGGACTTAAAATGGATTTTAAATACATTACTTCTGATGATAAATTTATTGATGATGCATCTCATAGTGGCTATAACACCTGGGTCAGAGGAAAGACAGATGCTAAAAGCTATGAATCGATGTTAATTGATGTGTATAAAATGGGAGCTGTAGTTAATTACAATATGAATCCAGTTATCCCAGGAGATGGAAGTGCTATTTTTATTCATTTATGGCGATCGATTCATGTAGGAACCTATGGATGTATTGCTATGGATGAACCTCATTTATCAAAATTACTTCATTGGCTGGATAAAACGCAGCGTCCTTATATTTACATATCAAGCTAGATTTATTTGTGACCAAAATACTTTGAATAGGGGTTGCACTTCGGCTCTGAATCGGTAAAGCTATACTTCATGTATCTTATTAGGGTAAATGTCGTGCGCTATTCTAATTATTTATGTTTCTTCGCTGCTTTTTTCTTTAATCAAATAGGGAATTCTCAAACGCTTTCAGAGAAAATAGATGAGATTATTGCACAAAAATTGCCACACTCAACCGTCGGTATCCTCATTAAAGAAGCGGAAACTGGCCAGGTGGTTTACAGCAGAAACGCAGATAAGTTGCTTTCCCCAGCTAGTGGGATGAAGTTGCTTACCGCAGCAGCAGCGCTCTATCAATTAAAACCAGATTATCGATTTATAACAACACTTTCTCGAAAAGAACAAGATTACTATGTTCAATTTACAGGGTCACCATCATTTACTGCTGATAATTTAACTTCATTAATGTTGAACTTGAAAAAAAATAATATAAACTCCATTAATGGAAATATAATAATTGACACTTCGCAATATCAAAAACCTAACTATCCAAGTGGAACTTCTTATGACGATTTAGGGTGGTATTATGCTGCTCCAGATTCAGCTGCAATATTAAATGAAAATAAAGTCGCTTATGAACTTATTAGTGCGAAGGAACTAGGTAAACCCGCCGATATAAAACCGAAAACACAACTTAAAGCACTGACTGTTGTTAATGAGGTCGTAACAGTGAGTAAAGAAGAGGGTAAGGACCACTGCAGTTTGAATCTTGAAATTAACCCCAATAATAACATTCGCTTATATGGGTGTATGATTCAGGAGAAAAATCCAAAAGTAATAGAGCTTGCTATCCCAGACCCTATATTGTTAGCAAAACAAGTAATCCAAAAAGCTTTAGATAAAAACAGTATTGGCTTAAAAGGAAAAATTATTAACGGTACCTCTCCTGCGGATGCTGCTTTTGTTGCGAGTTTTCAATCAAAAACATTAAGTAAGCTAATTACCCATATGTTACAACAATCAGATAATCTCTATGCAAACAGCCTAACAAAAAAATTAGGCTATTCTCTAGCAGGAAAAGGAACACATAAAGAAGGCGCTTTCGCAATTAAAAAAATATTATCTGAACATACCCATCTTGATATGTCACAGATGGATATTATTGATGGTGAGGGAACTCGCTATAATTTGGTGACCCCAGAACAAATGGTTGTTTTACTGAACGATCTTTATCATGATCAGGCTATGAAATCTATTTTTTTCAAGGCACTACCCCAAGCGGGTGTTTCAGGAACATTAAAGGATAGAATGAAGAAGACTATGCTCGAAAAAAATGTCTATGCAAAAACGGGGTCAATGCATGATATATCTTCGTTATCAGGCTTTCTTGTTAACCCACACCAAAAAACATTTATTTTTTCTATTATTATTAATGGAGTTAATAAACCCATAGAAAAAGCGAAGTCTCTTGAGGAAAAAATCTTGTTAGCATTAGATGAATATAGTTTAGAAGGAAGTCCTTCTCTTTAAATATTAATGAAGCACTCGTTTTAATACATATTTCTGAAGCGTGAGCATGCCTTCAATTGTATCTATAAGTTTTTCTTTGACTTATACTATTTTTATAGTCAAGGAAAAAGAAAATGGACGAAAAGATATACTATAGGACTTTTACGCATCTTATTGGGGGAATTTGTTTCCTATCAGGTTTTTTTGATCTATGTGCTTGGTATTTTAGCCCTCATTCATCAGTTGAACTTCCCGAATATCTTTTTATGAGGCCGACCACTGCGGTGGGCTTCCTTTTTTCGGGTTTGACTTTAATGTGTTTGAATAGAAAAGCAATACAAACAAGTCGAATTCTTAGTTCTATCCTTTTATTATTTTCCGGATTGGTTTTGTATGAACATATCTTGAATGTTAATCTAGGTATTGATACTTTTTTTACTAAAACTCTTGCATTAGACTTCAATCAATATCCAGGGCCTATGGCTCCTAGTGTTGCTTTAAGTTTTATAATTGTTTCTCTTTGTTTTTTAATCATTTCATTCGATTTTTCTACTAATTGGCTTTGGCTGAGTTTATTCGGTGTATTTTTTATTTTAAGTTTTGGATTTATTGCCGGGACTGATTACTTTATCGATTTTACAACACGTTTTGGTGCCGGAAGATGGATGAAAATTTCTATTTATACTTCTATTGGTTTAATCCTTTTAAGTTTAGGAATCATCTTCTACATTAACTCAAAGAATGTAAAACATTCTCGGGTTTCTCTTCCATTAATTACGGTTTTTGTAATTTTAAATATCACTATTGTAGGCTGGCAGATTACCAAGAAAAACCAAGAACATTCATTAAATATGTTACTGCAGTTGAAGGTTGAAAATGTTGAAGATGTCATTGAGTCGCATTTACAAGAGCTGGCTACTTCTTTTTCGCGAATGGCCGAACGTTGGATAAATCAACAAACAATCTCCAAAAATGAATGGCGTTCAGACGTAATGCATTATATTCACGATCAACCGGGTTACAGAGCAATTGAATGGGTAGACAATAAATATATCGTGCGTTGGATTGCACCAGAGGAGGGTAACGAACAGCTTAAGGAATATAATCTTTACAATGATGCTGATCGACGTAAAGAGATATTAAGAGGTTTGGCAACAAATGAACTGCAAATGAGTGCTCAATTTGAACTAGAAGAACAAAGTAAGGTTCTTTTATTGTTAAGTCCTATGCATAAAGGAACTCTTTTTCAAGGGTTTATGGTTGGAGTTCTTGATACAGAAAAATTTTTGGAGGATATTTTAAAAAAAATGGATATTCAAGGATATAATTTGAATATCTATGATTCTTCCGGACTTTTATATACTAATAATCGTGATAAGAAGTTTTATAAAAGTTGGCAACACCATATTATTCTTCCGGCCTACGGTCAAAATTGGAAAATCGTCCTTTGGCCTTCCGTTACACTTCACGAACAAGTAATTACCTCTTTTTTCCCTGCGATGATCTTAATAATCGGAATAATTATGGCGCTGCTCTCTGGATTTTTGATTTATACCCTCCAATTTATAAGTGAGAGCTCTGAAAAGTTAAAGAGAACCCAAGTAGCGTTAGCAAATGCGCGTGAACGTTTGCAAGGAATTATTGAAGGGAGTAATGATTTAGTTGCTGCAATTGATTTGAACTACAATTTTATTGCTTTTAATACAATGTATAAATGTGAAGTTTATCGTATTTTCAAAGTTGATTTGGAAATTGGCATGAATTTTAGTGTGCTTTCACAGAAAATGAGTGCTGAGAATCAAACCAAATCAATGTCGCTTTGGGAAAGAGCAATGAAAGGCACTGCATTTACAGTGATTGAGTCATTTAAAGACAAACGATATGACGGACTCGATTTTGAAATACATTACAACCCAATTCATGATTCAGAGGGTAATCTTATTGGTGTTAGTCATTTTGCAATCAATGTCCATCAGCGTATTCAAAATGAACGAAAACTTGAAGAATCTAAAATAGAGCTTGAAAATCTTGTTAAAAATCTTGAAATGCAAAACAAGGAACTGGAGTTATTGAAAGAATTAATGAGTTTATTGCAATCCAGCCTTTCCATGGATGATGCAATTGAAATAATAAAAAATTACAGTAAACGCATCTTATCTGGCACTTCTGGAATTGTTTATCTTATTTCTTCTGATAATTTGAACGTGATTAGCCGAGTTTTAAGCTGGGGTGAGCCTATTTCTAATTTATTTCTTTTTACGCCCAAAGATTGTTTGTCTTTAATACGACATCAATCTTATTATATTTCTGATATAACCGAAGGAGTATTGTGTAATCACATTAAAAATGCTGAGAAAAAACCAAACAGCTATGCTTGCTTGCCTTTATTTGCCCAAAATGAAATGTTAGGTTTGTTTTATGTGGAGTTTGGCGTAAATGCTGACAATCAACGATTAATTGCCTTAGCGCAAATTATATCTGAACAGTCTGCATTGAGTTTGTATAATATTAAACTTCGTGATGTCTTGAAAACCCAATCTTCTCAAGACAGTTTAACCGGTGTTTATAATCGACGTTATTTTGAAGAATACCTGCAAAAAGAAATCTTAAAATCAAAAGATAACCCATTTACCTTTGCTCTTTTATTAATTGATATCGACTTTTTTAAAAAAATAAATGACACCTATGGTCACCTGATTGGAGACCAGGTTCTTTTTGAGTTTGCAGCAAAAATACGGCAAATATTCCGGGAGGATGATTTAGTATCTCGTTGGGGTGGGGAAGAGTTTATGATTTATTTACGAAGTAATAATTTGGAGCATGCCAAATCAAAGGCGGAAACCCTACGCGAATCAATCGAAAATTTTTCAATTGAAATCAATCAGGAAGAGCCTATTTCAGTAACCATCTCGATTGGTATTGCTTTTTATCCTTATGATGGTAAAAGAGTAGATGATTTAATATCAAAAGCAGATGAAGCACTTTATCAGGCAAAAAAAATGGGGCGCAATAAAGTCGTAGCGAGCTCAAACATCCATCAAAATAGAAATCATTAAATACTAAATGGGCAGGATCCCCTTGAAAACTCTGCACGTGTCTTTACATTATCTGTAATTAAACAAGACAAAGTTTTCAATTAGCAACCTCATTTTAGGAAAAATACAATATCAAGCCTTTATATCTTGTTCTTAGTAATAAAAACTGGATAATCGGCCATTATTTAAATAGGTAAAAGCTATGAATACTGAGAAGCTATTTTCTTATGGTACTTTGCGTTATGAAGCAGTACAACTAAGTAATTTTGGACGAAAATTGCATGGGACTGCTGATAGACTGCCTGGATTTGGTATATCTAAAATCAAGATTAAAGACGCTAGTGTAATAGCGATGAGTGGTGAAGAAGAGCATCCTATTGTTACATATACTGGAAAGACCTCCGATAATGTAGAGGGTATGGTTTTCGATGTGAGTTCAGAAGAGTTAGAAAAAGCAGATTCTTACGAGGTTGAAGACTATAAACGGATCAAGGTGAAGCTGGTTTCAGGTGTATTCGCCTGGGTCTATGTTCATGTTGAGAGCATTGATTAACTTCATTAAAAAAGTGGATTCCCGCTTGCGCGGGAATTGGTTTTTAGTGGTTAGACCATTGATTAATCTTACCTTCGTTTTCAATCAATGCTGCATCCTCAACATAATGAAAAAATTTATAGGCATTGTTGGTTACTTTATGGAGTGGACATTTGCTTTCCTTTTGTGCCACGGGTGTTTCCATAAGCACTCCAATGACGCGAGGACCATATTTCCCCAGAACATCTTGATACATAGCCTGCCTATCATTAAGCATTCTTAGGCCAATCTGCATATTATGCAAATCTCTAGCTAAATCATCGATAAGCATTTCGATAGTTAAATCTTTCATTTGTTGTGGCAACATTTCAGAATAGATAATACCTCCAGAAGGTGTATTCTTTTCATCAATGCCGTAATGAGCCCGCCATGCATTAAAAAATTGATGTTCTATAAGATCCTTTTTAGGGCCTCGAGCACCTACAATGATGATATAGGTTTTCTCTAAGTCAATTCCATGTTTCTTGTGCCAAGAGACACATATTTGCTGCAAGCCGTTTAGTTGCAATTCGGCTGCTTTTTCACTGAGCTTATCTATCCGAGGTTTTAAATCACGTAAATAGCGTTTCTGTATCAGTTTAAGTTGATTTACCTGTGTACAACGTGAAATTAAGTCGAGATAAGATAACATTAAATCAATAGCAGGCTTTACTGTATCAAGATTGAAATAGTTAGTACGCAGTGTTTCAATTTTTTCATACAATTGATCTAATTCTTTTGGCAAATCTTCCAAAGTTATATTCAGTTGGATGGATTGTTCTAGAATTTCAAATAAAGAAATTGAAAAATGGCACGTGACTTTCATAAGTAAATAAGAATCATCAATTGCGGGTGTATCATTTTTTTCCAAGAATATAGGCCCTGATTTATCATCAATTTCGAGAAGCATTAATGTTCCATTCATGTAAATAACAATATGATTTACACGATCTAATTCCTTTTTTGAGTAAATGAGATGTTTTTCTAGGAACCACATTGAGGCTTCCTGAGCATATTGTCTTAGTGAAGTTTTTGAGGGTGGAGCTATGGGTGAATCTTGGTGTTTTCTTTTTATATTAAGTGCAGTAAACGAAGAAGACTCAGATAAATGAGGAGTATTTTTTGAGGGGCTCGGTGAGGTTTCATTAGCGTCTAAAAAGATACCCCCAACTCCATATTGTTCTTAATTGAGCTGCTATTTGAGAGATTTTGTGGGCTGCATTTTTGAGCATAGCGATTAACATAATGATCTCCTATAAAACATAGTGAAAAATAAACAACAATTTGAAGCTAACATAGGCTTTATTATTTTGTCAATTTGTTCTCTGGAGTGGCTTGAAAGAAATGAATCATTAAGTTTAATGAAAACTTAATGATTCATTGCATGCTTATTGAACCGCACGATGTTCATCTTTTACCCATCGCATCAAAAATGCTCCAATTATTTGATATAAAGGTAAAATAGCCAATGCAATATGATAACTAAATAGTGAAAAATCATGAGATGCACCTGCATTGCTAAAAGTATCAAGCAGTTTTCCAATTGCTGGCTCTGTAACTGCATCCAAAAATGCATCACTGGCATTGATTAAAGAGCTTACCGTTCCTGCCAGATATAGCGGATTTGACTCTTTTCCGATCACAAATACTATTGGAAATGCTCCTAAACTAAAACCAAAAAGAAAAAGTAATACACTCAGTAACCAAATTGGCATAGGGTGAGCGAAGATTATCAAGCTAATGGATAATGCAGATACCAAAGTGCTGTAAAAAACGAATGCGCAGCGATTTTGTATTCGATTAATAAACAAAGCAAATAGAGGGCATGCAATGGCTAATCCTACAAATACTAATGAAATGAGGGAGGGCGCAACCAATTTATCTAAATGATAAGCCTTTTGTAAAAAAGGATTCCCCCATAAACCACAAAAAATAACGATAGGAGAAAATGCTAAACCACTATATCCGGTTAACAACCAGTTTTGTTTGTTTTTTACGATTAATAAAATATCGCTCCATAGATGTGGATTTTTAGCAGCATGACTTTCCGATTTTGGTGACTCAATAGAAGTGGATGGTTTGTCTTTAACAATTAGTAAGAACAAGAAAGCCAAAATTATTCCCATCCAGGCTACGTTGGTCAAACTGGCTCTCCATCCTATTTGGTTAACCAGCCATGCAAGCGGCATCTGTCCGAAAATTGCCCCAATCATTGCGGCAGTAACGAGTAGTGAGGTCAACAAAGCATAATATTTTTTGGGAAACCACACTGCCGCGAGTTTGAAATAAGCGATGGAAGCAAAAGAAACACCAACTCCTGTTAAAGAACGTCCTAAAATAGCGGTATTTAATTCCTGAGCCTGAGAAAAAATATAAATTCCAAAAGCACAGCAAAAAATAGCTCCTGTAGTAACCCACCGTGTGCCATAGTGATCGAGGATAATTCCAACAAATAAAGGTACGATGAGATAAGTCCAGAAGTACACTCCTGATAAAACCCCAAGACCTAACCCCTGGAGGTGGAATGTGTCCATCAATTGTTGTGGCATTACACTTGGAAAGTTCTGGAGAATGTATTTATAAAATAAGAATGCTGCACATAAACTAATGATATAAATAGCGCGACAGGTAATGGTTTTTTGTTTTTGCGATGCTTGTGCATCTAGTGCGGTTTCCAAAGTACATCTCCTCAAAATAGTTAAAGTCGTATCGCCTGATTATTTGGCCTTTCCCTAGAGAGGCCGAATAATCAAAAACGCAACTCTAGGGTGAGGAGAGAAAGACCACGACCACCACAGAAACGACAGAAACAATAGCACGCACCAACCCAGCAGAGCCGTTTAAAGTTAATTGATGTTGAAAGCCATTGTTCATATATGATACAGAGTGTGAAATAAATATTAATTTGACAATGGTAACAATTAGTATTAGATATTGTCAAATAGATTATCGAAAGAATGAGATATTTTAGCTTAAAATTCTTTGATTATGAGTGATCTGAGTCCACCTCAGATCACTAGAGTTTACCGACTTGATTAGAACGATTTATTTTTCTGATGTTTTAGACTCGAATCTAATTCGGGAACAGGAAGATCTGGTATCAGTTTCTTAACTCTAAAGAGCCAACCAAGTCTTACATCCGGAGCCATTATTTCCCCAGGTTTTACCTCGCCGATTAATTGATTTAATTCGCGTTTATGTCCTGGTTGAACTACTGCTTCAAGCACATTTTTCGCTTTAAGAATGTCTTCAGGACGAGGTGCAGGGGCATGAGTTGGCACCAGACACTTTAACATGTGCGAGTAACTACTTTTAGGTTCGAGTTTAGGGGCCGTTGGTTTAGGTTGTGGCTTTGGTGACATGGCAAAAGGAGTTTGATCTTGAAGAAGTTGTATTTTATTTGCTTGCACATTATCTATACGGCTCATCAGTCCTTGTAATCGACTTTGGCAATCTTGAGCCCGTCCCCTAAGCGTTTCTGCGCGATTTTGTATTCGATCATTGTAGAGATAGTTAACGGTACAAATATCAGATTTTAATTTATCATATTTCAGTTTGGCCTTTAATAAGTCTTTTTCACTAACATGTTCGGTATCCATATTTTTTGAAAAGACAGCATATGAATCTCCATGTCGGCGATAGCGAGCTCTTTGACTTGGATCGATAATAAATTGTGCTTGACTGAAATCGTTAACTGGCTCTAACTGAGAGTTAAGGAGGATTTTTTCTTTTCTTAAAAATTGCAGAGCTTGTAATAATCCGCGCTCTTGCATTCTCAAACCTTCTATTTGTCGCGCACGATACGTAGGCAATTGTATGTCTTCGTTTAACGACTCCTGTTCATTTAATCGAGCTCTTACTTGATCGAGTAACTCTTGATATACATCTTCAGAAGTTTTAGGTGGTTGTTTGAGTTGAGATTGATAAAAGGCTAACTGCTCTTCCAACAATCGCATTCTTCTATCAAGTCTGTGCGTGCTTATCTCTTGTATTCTATCAATACTATTTGAAGTAGTAGGTGCCTGTGCTGTTTGCTGTGCTCTAAGAGCCGCTAACTGTGTTGATAGTGAGCTTATTTGTTGATTTGCATGCGTAACATATTGATCTATGGGTTGATTGTTTAATAAAGGTATTTGAAGAAACGCATTGAGTTGCTCTAGATGGTCGACAATATTCGCATTGTCTTCTTCCATTGCTAATACTTCCTCTTCAAGCTCTTGTAATTCTTCTTTTACTTGGATTAAGTCCATTTCTAGTTTATTCAGTTCTTCATCAAGTTTTAGAATCTTACTCGCTCGAATACTTGCATCCATAAGATGCATTGCAATTGACGAGTCCTTTTTCTCATCAAATTTGTTTTCTTTAAGCTTTTGATCAATTTGATGTTGCGTAACCTCGTTAACATGTTCTATATGTGCTTTATTTTTGGCAATTAATGTCATAAGAAGAAAAAGTAAACGTTGTTTCCGGAGCAGTTCCTCAGCACTACTTTCTCTAATCATTTGAGTTTGTGCCTCTTCTTTCATTAGCTCTTGGGCTATCATATTTATAGTTTCGCTTCCGCCTGCTGTTTTAAGAAACTCCACTACCTGTGCAGCATCTCTTAGTCCAAAACGAGCAAGGAATTGGGCGGATAAATGAGAATTTGTTTCGGTTGTATTGGGGGTATTGTCTCTTTCTATTTTTGCAAACCATTGTTCAAGCTGACTCGAATTCATCATCATTGGCACTGATTGAGTAGATAATGGGGATGGCACAGAAAAACTCCTGTTGAAATATTCTGTTCAAATTATAATCTTTTTTTAATTTAAAGTAAAGAAAACATTCATTAATAAACAGATAAATCAATAGCTTAGTACATTGACTTACTACTTCTGGATTTAGCTCACCTGAACTTGTTTAAGCAAGTTATTCATTACTCTATAAAAAAGAATTTTTTTCCACAAAAAAGCTGAACAAGCGATGAGTGTCAAACAGATAATAATTAATAAATCATAACGTAGCAACGAGCCATATTTTAATGAGGATGGAGGGGTAAAGCTTACAACGAGTGAAATAGTAATGCCAATAAATCCGAGAATAGATGACAAAATAATGAACCAAGAATATTGATTTTTTTCTCGCCAGGATAATCGTATTGCACCCGCAAACATAATCCCATACATCAACAAATACATTTGAATAGCTAGAGTGATCATGAACCAATAAGATGTATTAATACTGGGGAATAGTAAAAAAAGAGTACTGATAAAGGATACACCACATGCTTGCATAACCAATAATCCAGAGGAAGATTGTTTGACTGTGTTATTAATCTCATTACTTGCAAACAAAAGACCTTTAATTGGAGAAATAAGCCAATTATTGGCACAACCAATACAACCAACGACGATTAAAACATTAACAAGCAAACTCAGTTTCGGAAATTGGATTAGGGTAAAAAACACTTGAAATAGTTGGGGGATGCCACTAATAAAGTTCAATTGATTCGGTGAAAGTAGTAAAGCTAAAGTCAGGGAGCCAAAGAGCATCGTAACAAAAATAATAATTACTGAAAGAGCAATGGCCTTAGGTAATGACCCAGGTATGCAATCTTGCGCGTGCACACCAGCAATTTCAATACCACAAAAAGAAAGTATGATAGCTGTAAGAGATGCCCATGAATCTTGATGAGAGGGTGTGATAAGGTTCAGTGATTGTGGATACATAATTACCCAGATTAATCCTATAGCCAAAATTAAAATAAAGGGGAGTAAAAGTCCAAATATGGAGCAAAAAACAGTCAATCGATTGGATAAATGGAGTCCTTTTATATTAATCCAAGTTAAACACCAGATGAGGATGTTAATTATAATAAAAAGAAGCGTTTTATTTTCAACAAGATTTGGATTAATGCAATACAAAAATGCACCAGCTATAAAACTAAAAAAGGTAGGATAAATAAGGATGTTCTGCATCCATTGGAACCAAATAGCAAGAAACCCTGCTTTTTTTCCCAGACTCTTTTTTACCCAGCCATAGATTCCTTCGTGAGATTTAGAGGAAAACCAGCCTGCAATGATGGCACTGGGTAATAAAAAGAAAAATAATGCCAGGCCGAAATACCAAAAAATATCTGTTCCAACTAATGCCGCGGCAGGTAAATTACGAATGCTGTCTACTGAACCTACGGTCATTAAGGTCAAACTAAAAATGGTAAGCTTTTTATTCATTAAAATCTCAGAGATAAACAGCTCAATCCACCATCAATTTTACGAAATTCGCTTACATCTACAGTGATAACTTGAAAGCCAGAATTATGAACCAGTTCAATAGATCGAGGGAAACCCTGAGGCATGATGACGGTATTATTAACATTAATGCAATTAGCGGCATAAGCTTCATTATCATCAACAATTAATTGTTCAAATGATTGAAAAGCAGGATGGTTTACTAATTCACCATTGACAAGTAAACATCCATTCCCCAGATATGAAACTCCAGTTTTTAAATGCAAAAATTTATTAAGTTCGATCACCGTACTTTTAAAACCATATTGTGCCAATAAAGCAGTCAATTGTGTCGCGCCTTCTTTGTTAGTGCGCTGAGAAAGACCGATGTAGAAATGATCCTCTACTTGCATCACATCACCAGCTTCCAAAGTTCCAGGTGCGGCTATTTTATGGGTTTTAGCTTTATAAAAAGTTTGAATACAAGGTTCAATTAAATTAACTTCATCCTGTCTTGACAGCGCACCGGGACGAGTGAGGAGAGCGAATCGCTCGGTAAGTAGTGCGGGATCTTCAACAAAACACGAATCAGGAAACGCATCTGATGCGGGTAATACAGTTACTTCGAGACCACAGTGAGTCAGTGCATTAATGTAACTTTGATGTTGCTCTAGAGCTTTTCTATAATCAGGTTGACCTAACTCTATTGCTGATGTTAATCCATGAATCAAGCTGGGTGAAGGTGTTCGTACTATTGCTTGTTGAAACATAATAATCCCTTTGTTGTGTCAAATGAAATCCTCGTGGTCGATAGTCCCAAATATTATGATTCAAAGCAAGAAAATATGATGGTTTATTCAAACGTCCATTTGATTTTCAAATTTTAATTACTGCAGCACCTGTAAACCGTCCGTGACGCAGATCGTCAAGTGCTTGATTGACTTCATTTAATGGATACGTATTAATTTCTGTTTTAATAGGAATTTTCGGTGCAAGTAATAAAAATTCTTCACCATCCTTTCGTGTTAAATTTGCTACAGAACAAAGAGTTCGCTCTCCCCAAAGGATGTCATAAGAAAAACTAGGAATATCACTCATGTGAATTCCAGCACACACCACTATCCCTCCCTTTACTGTATTACGAAGCGCAAGTGGGACAAGTGCTCCTAACGGTGCAAAAATGATCGCAGCATCAAGTGGGTGGGGCGACTCTTGCTCGGAATCCCCTGCCCATACCGCGCCTAAGCGATAAGCAAACTCTTGGGCCTGTTTATCGCCGGGACTCGTAAAGGCATAAACCAAGCGTCCTTGTTTTTTTGCTACCTGAATAAGAATATGTGCTGCTGCGCCAAAACCATATAATCCCAAATTTTTGGCATCATTTGTTTTCAATAAGGCTCGATAACCAATTAATCCAGCACAAAAAAGTGGGGCGGCCTGCTCATCAGAATAACCCTCAGGTATAGGGAAACAAAATCGTTGGTTCGCCACACAATATTCTGCAAAGCCACCATCAATTTGATAACCAGTAAATCGGGCTTGATCACAAAGATTTTCACGACCTGACGTGCAAAACAGACATTGCCCACAACTCCCACCTAACCACGGGACCCCAATTCGTTGTCCAATAGTAAAAGGACTATTCAAAGAACCGATTTTTTCAATGGTGCCAACAATTTGATGCCCTGGTATTAGCGGAAGTTTGGGATCGTGTAATTCACCATCCACAACATGTAAATCGGTACGACAGATGCCACAAGTATGCACTTTAATGAGCACTTCATTTTCTTGGGGCTCAGGTTTGTTTACTTTTTTATAGATTAGCTTTTGGCCTGTTTTTTCCATAATCATCGCATGCATCATAATATCGTCCTTAAATCGTATATGCTAAAAATCAAATGATATTTATTAAACTGTAGACCAATTAAAACTATTTTGACTTGACAAATTCCTTTTGTATATCAAACTGTATTTTGGTGTATTTTTCACGTTAATGGAAATTATATAGGACGGAGTCGATAATATGAATGCGCTATTAAAATGGAAAAAAGGAGCCCCTATTTCTGTTGAACATCCTCATAATCCTTTTTTAAGTCTTCAACAGGAAGTGGATAAAGCATTCCAGGATTTTTATGAAATGTTTTCGCCAAACAAAAGCATGGAGCAATTTGAAGATCTGAATCTTATGCCATCAATGGATGTTGTTGAGGATAAAGATCACTTTACCATTCAGATGGAAATGCCTGGCATGGATGAAAAAGACATTACTGTGTCTTTAAGTGGTAATTCGATCACAATTACAGGTGAAAAATCAATTTCCAAAAAGAATGAACAGAAAAAATATATTTCCCGAGAAATTAGTTATGGTAAATATGAGCGCTCACTCTCTTTACCCGCTACAATTGATATAAATAAAGCCAAAGCAACTTTTAAAAAAGGAATGCTCTGGATAGAATTACCCAAAAAAGCTGAAGCCAGAAGCAACTCTCGACATTTAAAAATAGAAACTGCAAAATAAAGATACAATGCCCCATGATATTTATTGTGGGGCGCTAATGCTCTAACGTTATATACAGCAGCCACACTCTCAAGTGGATTATGAATTTTATTAAAACAGGCCATATAGATGAGTTACATTGAAAATTACGTCTTTGATGAACTAACAATTGGTAAATCAGCAAGTCTAATACGCACTCTAACTCCCGAAGATATAGAACTTTTTGCCATCATGTCGGGGGATATAAATCCAGCACATGTAGATGCTGAGTATGCTAAAAATGATATGTTTCATAAAATTATCGCTCATGGAATGTGGGGTGCGTCACTTTTATCTACTGTTTTAGGAACAGAGTTGCCCGGTCCTGGCACCATTTATTTAGAGCAAACTTTAAAATTCGAACATCCGGTTGCTCTAGGCGACACAATTACAGTAACACTTGAAGTAGTGAATAAAATACCTGGGAAACAGATTGTTGAGCTGGATTGTAAGGGTATTAATCAACAAGGAAAAATGGTGATTAGTGGCCTCGCAAAGGTTATAGCCCCCACAACTAAAATTAAAAGAGAGTGTGTTGAGTTACCTAAAGTGGAGCTTAAACCAAAACAGGAACATTGGTATCACCACTTAATTATGGCAAAAAACTCCCTCAAACCACTTAAGACTGCGGTGGTACACCCTGTTGATGTATTGTCACTAAAAGGAGCAATTGCTTCTGCAGAGGAGGGATTAATTATACCAGTTCTCGTTGGCCCGAAACAGAAAATTCTTGATGCCGCAAAAGAGGCCAATATTGATATTTCAGCGTATGAGCTTATTCCTACAGAGCACAGCAATGAAGCTGCTGAAACCGTGGTAAAATTAGCTGCAGCACAAAAAGTTGAAGCCATTATGAAAGGAAAACTTCATACTGAAGAATTGATGAAACCTATTGTTTCTAAGGAAAACGGATTACGTACTGGACGCCGCATGAGTCATGTATTTTCCCTTGAAGTGCCCAATTATCCCAAACCTATTTTTTTGACTGATGCTGCAATCAATTTATTTCCTAATCTCAAAGAAAAGTGCGACATCGTGCAAAATGCGATTGATCTATTTCAAGCACTCGAGCTAGGTACACCCAAAGTCGCAATTCTTTCTGCAGTTGAAACGGTAAATGAAAAAATTCCATCCACACTTGATGCTACGGCATTGTGTAAAATGGCTGAACGCGGACAGATCAGAGGGGGAATTTTAGATGGCCCATTAGCATTTGATAATGCTATTTCTATGGATTCAGCGCGTGAAAAAGGTATTTTTTCTCCTGTTGCGGGGAATGCCGATATCTTAGTAGTTCCTGACGTGGAATCAGGCAATATGCTTTATAAACAGATGACTTATTTATCGGGTATTGAAGCAGCAGGAATGGTCTTGGGAGCTCATGTTCCCATTATTCTTACCAGCCGAGGTAGTGATGAGTTATCAAGAAAAGCATCATGTGTTATGGCTTTATTGTACGCACGAAGAAAAAAATAATGAAGACAAAACAATCTGGCGAAGTCATTTTAGTGATTAATGCGGGATCTTCCAGCATTAAATTTAGTTTTTTTATTTCTTCTTTAACAATAATTTATCACGGCGAAATAGAATGTATTTTTGATAATCCACATATTACGATTTCTAATGAAAAACATGAACAAATTATTAAAGAATCCATTTCATCCCCTGGGTATGAATCTGCAATAATTCATTTATTTGGATGGATAAAGCGTTTACCAACGCGTAATATTTTAAAGGCGGTTGGTCATCGCGTGGTTCATGGTGGTCGTTTTTTTAATGCTCCCACATTAATTAATACGGATTCCCTTGAAAAACTATCTTCTTTAAATCCTTTAGCGCCACTTCATCAACCTCATAATGTGGCTATCATTGAAAGTATCTTAAAGCTTTATCCTGAACTACCGCAAGTTGCTTGTTTTGATACATCATTTCATCAAACTCAAGACAAACTGGCTACTATTTTTGCAATCCCCAGGGGCTTTAGTGAGGAGGGGATTATTCGTTATGGATTTCATGGTATTTCTTATGAATACATAGCTTCAGTTTTACCTGAACAAATCAAAGATAAAAAAGTAATAGTTGCCCATCTGGGCAATGGTGCCAGCATGTGCGCCATGGAGTATTGTAAAAGTGTTACAACGTCTATGGGCTTTACTGCCTTAGATGGCTTAATGATGGGAACTCGTTGTGGAGTGATTGATCCCGGGGTCATTTTATATTTACTTCAAGAAAAAAAACTATCGATAGAAGAGGTAAATACCATTTTATATAAAAAGTCTGGACTTTTGGGAGTTTCTGAGATCAGCAGTGACATGCGTGAACTTCAATCGAATAAGGATCCACGGGCAATAGAAGCGGTTGAATTATTTTGTTATCGAGCAGCACGAGAGTTATGCGCTTTAGCCAGTAGTTTGCAAGGATGCGATGCCATAATTTTTACTGCCGGAATTGGTGAACACTCTGCGCCAGTGAGAAAAAAAATATGTCAACGTTTGGCTTGGTTGGGGGTTATATTGGATGACCCTGCAAATCTTAAAAATGCAGCGGTAATTAGTCATCCTCAAAGTAGGGTTTACGTAGGTGTTATTTCTACAAATGAAGAATATATGATTGCAAAACATACTTTGAGTCTGGTATTAGATGCATAAACTATCTGGAGTTATTTATGATTCAGTTGTTTTTAAGATTAATTGTAGTGATTTCCGGATCTGTCGCGAGCTGGTTTGTTGCACATGATGAACTAAAGTTTCCTATCATTCAAATGGTAGTCGCAGTAATTTTATTTACTCTTATGATCATGATTGTTGCTTTTTGGCCTGAGTTAAAAAGTTGGGTTAAACGCATACGCAATAAGAATTAAGCACTGGTAAGATTTGGAAACTCATCCTTAAATATATTATAAAATTGGTCATTCAAGGCCACATCATCCTGAGGAATTTACAATGATGGAATCTCCTGGTTTTAGCGTTATTATAATACCGGAGATCCCTTGCTACGCTCGGGTGACATAATTGTGCTCGGGATGACTTATAAGCTCATGCTTTTTACCGGAGTAGTGTAGGAGCATGAGTTGGTTTCAATTATTTTATCTCAGGTCTTTCTTTAGTTTCTTCATCGGTAATTTCTTCAATCTTGGGACCTACTTTTCTCATATGAGGTAAGGATTCAATCGTTTTAAGCATACAGTGACGAATTGCGTCCATGTCATTAACGGGAATATCGCTTGGTACATGTGAAAATACATAGGTTTCATCATCATTTTCATACATACCATTAAGCATTTCTAATAGACCTGACCTCGCTAAATATTTGGCTTCATGCATCGTAATTACTCTTCCGTCAGCAGGAATAAGTCCCATATCTCGATTTCTTTGATTAACTAAATCAAACTCATCTGTAAGATATGCATCATGCTCAGCAAAACCTACTTTTACAGAACAAACTCTAAGCTTGTATTCTGGATTTTCAAAGCTAACTTCATGCAAAGGAGTCTTGATACTTGTCCAATTACATAACAGTTGGCCAGGAACTGTTAAAAGATGAATATCTTTTACATCGTGGATTCCTAGTCCTACATAGGTTTTACCAAAATTTCTAATCATAGTAATCTCTATGTTTTTTGCAGCTGTTTCCAAGACGTCCGTCAGCCCTTGAAACTCTGTATTCATTTCTGTTTCTAAGTCGTAACGTTTTTTAAAGCGTTTAAATAGCTCTTCATGAGTCCCTAGCACCTCTTTAGGATTAATAAAAAAAGGGGGTAAATTAGTTGTGACAATTGCTCCAGTGCTGGGAATAATGGTACTCATGCTTGCATAAGTACCACCAACTTGTAATGATGGGGTAAAAGAACCAAATTTGGTGGTGTTATTAAGGATAACATGTTCAGGAATGTTATAATGTTCCTGTTTTTTTTTGCTGGGTGCACATAAAAACCTTTGCGTTTTTAGAAAATGAGCTACTTCATCATTACTCATACCTCTGAAGATAAGATTTTTTTTATTTTCCTTCTCTAGACGTGTGACAAACTTTGGAAATGGATCATGACTCGAATGTAAATTTGTTTTATAAACCGTTTTAAAATCTTTTAAAATGGAACTTTGGCGAGTTTTTAGATAATCTAATACAACATTGGAGTATGAAGACTCACTGCGGCCTCTACCATGTGACTTTACATGACTAAAAAATTCTCTTGCTTTCATCAGGAACACTCCAACGATTTAAGTGATCGAATTTGGATTTATCTGATTATAATTATAGCATTTGGATTATAATTTGTTCTTGTTGTAACTCTTGCTATATGGAAATGAAAAAATGCAATAAATTATGGACAATAAGTTAAATAAACAGTTAGGAGAACATAGTGAAACAACATGCCCAAGGATTTTTAGCACTGGTAGCTGAATCAAAAAAACGTATTAAAGAAATAACACCAAAAACACTAAAAGAAAAAATTGATCGCCATGAACAGATGCATCTTATTGATGTGCGCGAACTTAATGAATGGGATACAGGTTGTATTCCGACCGCAATTCACTTAAGTAAAGGAATTGTTGAGCGAGATATTGAGAAGACAATTCCGGATCTTAATGCCCAAGTCATTGTTTATTGTAGTGGGGGATTTCGAAGTGCCTTAGTCGCGGACAACTTACAAAAAATGGGTTACTCCAATATTTTATCGTTAGAAACAGGACTGCAAGGCTGGCTAAATGATGGATATTCTTTACAAAAATAGATGGTTTAGGACATTGTGAAAGAAAAGGCACTCGGCTAACCTCTCTTCTAATAAGAGAGGTTAAGAGCTCCCAGATCTGAATACCTTTCTAATAAGACATGCGTTTAAAATTAATAGTATATTCGTTATTCCAATGCCAATTTCTTTCTTGATTTGTTGAAATGATCAAGGATTTTACCTTTTTAGCATCTAATTTGTTATTTTTCTTATAAAGTACTAAAAACTCGCTAGTATTTTCAACAAGAGGCGAAAGAAGAAACATTGACTTCGCCATGTTTGCAACAAGACGATATTGTTTTGTTGTGCCATTGTTTAGATTCATAGTAATCTGCAATTGTTGCGGTTTAAAGATAATGGTTGCTAAAGTTCCCCATATAGTAGGGGTTAGCTCAATTTCAACAAATAGTAGTTCGGTTTCTGGTATTTTGACTTGCTCACCAAGCAAATGAGATTCCTTTTTTAATAAAGTCATTTTTTTTTGATGCTCATGTTTCTTCTTTCGGAGAAATAGAAAATTATTATTGGAATGAATAGGTTGATAATTAACCAGTAGTAAGGGCCAACTTGCACCATCCTCCAACGAGGGGACTCGTTGATCAATAGGTTCAATTTTAAAAATAATATTATCAGGTTTTTGTTTGCCTTGAAGATGTTGTTTATTGTTCTTAGCCAAGACTGTATTAAAAACAGAGTAGCTCTGAAAAATTGGACGTGGCGACCAAGTGTTTTGTGAAGATATTAAGTACGCTTGATCGTATGAGTAAATGTCAGTGGTACCTTTTAAAATGGGGAATGCCGCTTGCTCATGTATAAAATTCATAGTGAACGCAAAATTTTTTTCGAGCCAGGAAAAATCGTGTATTCTGTTCTTTAAACCATGCCAGGCCGATGAATAAGTAGAGATAAAATTATCTCGAATGGATATGTGGGTATACTGACTATTAATGTAAAACCAAGTGTTTAATGAAAAAATAATGAGCAAGTAACTGATCCAGGAATTAAAAATTAAGGATAAAAATAGTGCTGCAAGGAAAATAGAAGTTCCAGGTATGAAAGCATGACCAAAATGACGTGTAAAACCGGTTTTAAAAGAAACAAATAGAAAAATAAAATACATACTCAATAAAAAGATTTTTTTAGTAATGGGTATTTGTTTGTTCCATGAAATGGTTGTGAAAATTAATAGACAAGTAAGCAAATATAAAAATATTTCGTTCATATTTCCATCAGCAGACATGGCTTCAGTAAATCCTGATGCTATGAAAAGTGAGCTTGTGAGATAATCAGGTAATGTCAGAAGTGATTGTCCTGCCGCCAACCAAAATACAATGATTGATATCGAAGGAGATAGAAGACAAATCAATGCGAGTTTTTTTTCTTTGTGTGCAAGAAAAAAAATGAAGCAAAGAAAAAGCATAAGTAAGCAAATAATCAACATTGACCCTTTGATTAACGCCATTAAGCCAAAGGGAGCAAAGAGGAAAAAAACAAAGAATAAAAGATAATTTCCAGCGGGCTTATCTTCCAATGAGATGATTTTGAAAGTGCATAATCCAGCAAGCAATGGATAAGAAAAAAACAAAGAGTCCCGTGAATAAATCATCCCTAAAAATGGAACGCAATAAATTAGAGCCCAATACCATTTACTTTTTTTCATTAAAAATCGTAAACAACCCCAGTACGTAAGTGCTATGTAAAAACAACCTGTAAACATCATTAGATCAGTTGCTGGATGATAGGCTTTTGTATAAAGAGATGAATAGGGGCCTAGGGTAAAAATTATTTCCTTACCAAAAGCCAATCCTTGAGCAACTGCTTGGTTTAGTCCAAGGGCCCATGAAGGATCGATGCCTGAAGCTGGCATTTTGGGAGAAAAGGGAACAAAAGCAATGATGAGAATCAGTAATAGCAATAATTGACCCAAAAAATATAAGGGCTTATCTGCTTTTTTAAGCAGTATCCTTGGTAGGTTCCTCAATGTAGGCATCCATAATTTTATTTTCAGTAGTGTAGCTTGGGTGATATATGGTAACAATCTTTTTATAATTTGTAGCCTAGGCTACGATCATAAAGTTATCTAAAACAGAAACGACAATCCTAAAGAAACTGTATTCGAAATGTCGGGAGTAATACCTGTATCCTCAATTGTTTTAAACGCCCCGTAATCATGTTCGTTTTCATATTCTACGAACAAACTTAGACCAGGCATAAGACGATAATAAGGTCTTACTATATAACGCATTTGATTCAAACCACCGCCAATTTGAGCATGGACCACTGTTTTAGTTGCTAAAATACTGCGGATTCCCGTTCGTATCAAAAAATTATTAGTAATTTGCGTATCCCGCGATAGTTCAATATCGAATTTTACGCTGCCAGCATAGAAATAAGTTCTTATATCGGTATCAATGAAAAAAGGCATTAATCCTTCCAGACCAAGGCCAGCTTGCCAATAGGGTTTGGTGGCAGGTTGATTAAAATAGTTTACTCCACCTTTAACTGCCCAAAATTGACTGATTAAATGCCAGTAAAATATATCAATATCCGCATTTTCAACTACGTCTTTGTACAGTTCAGCATCATTGGTAAATAATTCTAATTTATTATAATCAGGACCATACATGCCCTTATATGAAAGTCGTTGAGAGTTGTGTAACGGATCGGCCCCCACATCAACAAGTGTAGCAAACCAAAAGCCTGCACCATGAGCCATAGGATGCTTTACTAAATGTAAATTAATCGGCCTAATTGCTTCATCGACTCTAATGATGGGGCGGTTGTAATAAGCTGTATTCTTCTCAATGTCTTCCGGTTTGGCTGTACCTTCTGCAATTTTGATGATTGTTGTATATTGAAAGACCCGATTCATTCCCGTCATCATATGATAAAGCATGTGACAATGGAAAAACCATTGCCCACTTGCATCAGTATCTACATCCGCAGTTATTGTTGCTCCTGGTGGAATATCTAGAGTATGTTTCAAAGGATCATAGGCATCTTTTCCTGTTCGTAAAATGAACCAATGACCATGAATATGCATTGGATGATGCATCATGGATGTATTGGTAAAGACAAAGCGATAACGTTTCCCGGGTTTCAACGGAATTGGTTTAGCCTTATAACCAGGTACGCCATTGATGAACCAGATAAATTGTCCCATGTAGCCAAATAATTCCAAATTAATCACTCCTTCGACAGGTTTATTGGGATTATTGGTTGGAACTGCAGCAGTCAAATCACGATACTTTGTTTCTAATGACGTCATATAGGATGAATCAGAGGGGGATACTGTATCTTTAAATCGAGTTGGCTCAATGGGCATCTTCATGCCATGATCCATCTTCATGCCATGATCCATCTTCATGCCATGATCCATCTTCATGCCATGATCCATCTTCATGCCATGATCCATCTTCATGCCATGATCCATCTTCATGCCATGATCCATCTTCATACCATGATCCATCTTCATACCATGATCCATCTTCATACCATGATCCATCTTCATGCCATGATCCATCTTCATGCCATGCGTTTGCCTCATTGAAAACTTTGGTTTTTTTTGTTTTTGTTGATTTATAGGTAAGGTTCCATGATACATACCACCCATCATAATATTCATCATTTCTCTACTGACAGGGATGGGTTCAGGAAAGGGCTCTACTTGACCGAATTGAACAGTTTGATTTGCTCTTGTCTTTAAAGCGCCATATGCAGTCCCGACGGTATCTTTTGAGCCTGCATAAATAATATAAGGTCTATCGTTATCTATTTTCACTAAAACATCATATGTTTCTGCTGGTGAAATCGTTAATTCTTTAGTTGAATAAGGTTTTACATCATTTCCATCAGCTTGGATGACCCTCATGATGGAACCCGGTATTTTGATACGGAACATGGTGCTACTCCCGGCATCAATAAATCGCAAGCGAACGATATCACCTACTTTAGCAGGGGCAGTCCATGGGTTGGAGTTAGGATGTCCATTGATTAAAAAAGCATCGAAAGCGACATCACTTATATCATAAATGCCCATGCGCATTTGCTGCATGCTTTTATAATCGGCAATGAGACTTTGTCGTTCATTTTTAGATGCCTTATGATAATCATGAATAAATTTTGCGAGTGATGGTTGTAGCGGAAAGCGAGGAGCATAATAATCTCCGGATTTTTTAAGATTTGCTAAAACGTGTTCAGGTTTTGTATTAATCCAATCCGATAAAACGATCACATAATCTTTGGTATAGGTATAACGTGGCGTTTTTTTTGGATCAATCAAAAAAGCCCCATACAAACCTTGTTGTTCCTCCAAACCAGCATGAGCATGGTACCAATAAGTACCGGATTGCTTTAAAGTAAATTGATAATGAAAAACTCCGCCTGGAGGAATTTCAGTTTGTGCCACACCCTCCACACCATCCATTTGCCAGGGTACCAATACACCATGCCAATGTACGGCTGTTCCTTTATCAAGATGATTGTAAACATTAATAGTCACCTGATCGCCTTCTTTAAAGTGTAAAGTGGGGCCGGGGATTTGATTATTTACAGCAATAGCTTTGGCAGGTTTATTGGCGAAATAAACGGTTTTATAAGCGATATCTAAATCAATGATTTTGTGTGCTGCGAATGCGGGAAGTGAGAACATCCATGAAATCAAGCATATAAGGAAATGATATTTTTTAAATTGGGAATCATAAAAATTCATCTTGCTATCCTTTTAATGCATTTGCTCTAAACTCAAACGCAATCCTAGAGGTTTATGACCTGTACAATATCATTTACATGATAAGTAAAATAGTGGGATCTGGGATTGGAACAATTATCAAAAGTGGAAGATATTTGGATTAATAGATAGTTTGAGTTTTTGCTTTTATAGCATTCTAGGTTTTACTATTGCAGGCTCTTCATCTAATCGAGTATGAACAAGCTTATAGGTTTTTATAATTGAACCAGCCTCAGTTATTGCTGCATTTGTAGCAATTTCTAGTTCCAAAGGGGATAATGACAAATAACGTTGTAACCTGGATAATGCTTGTGAAAAACTCGTTATTTGTCCATTACTTGCTTCATTTAATGTTTTTCCTTGGTATGCATTATTAAGCATTGGGGCAGAATATTGCTCTAATCTCTTTGCGACCCCCATTGCTTGAAATGCTTGAAGCGATAAATTCCGTCCAATAAAATTAGGTTCATTTTGATGTTTAAGCAATTCTTGATAAACATTTGCCAACAGTAAATACCCTGCTGATAAATAATATTTTGCGGCGAGTTCAGCATAAAAAATTACCTTTTCTGCAATCTTTTCATCAAACTCATAGTGTAATAAATCTAATCCACCTTTACATAACGCATTTAAGGCAAAAAAACATCCATAGAGACCGGACGTCGCTAAAAATTCTTCTACATCGTCATAAAACTCCTTTGTATGCTCCATGTCGTTAAAAATTTTTCTATAATTTTCATAAAGATATAGTCCCTTGAGTAGATCAAAGCAAGAGCTAACTGTGGACATGGGTTGATATTCATGCACTGGTTTTAGATTTACTAAAGCATTTTCTTTGGGATTAACACCACAAAGTCGCCACATCTCTTCCCAGTGAGATTTTAATTCAGGTGCTTTACATATCGCATCAATTTCAGGATTATTAATCGCAAGCTTGAATAACTCTTCCTGATCTGCTTGTTCAATTATTTGATAAAAAAAATCCGGTTTCAATCGTTTTTTTAGGCTTAATAACTTAATTTGCTGGTAATTTTCTTGTTCATTTAACTCAAGAAATTTAGCTAATTGCATATGGAATCCAAGCAAGTGTTAAAAGAGCATACATATTTAATGTTTTCCCTATAAAAAATAATGAACACAAGAGGGTCTTATATTCTTATTTCTGCAATTAATTGTACACCCTCTCCCTCTTTTTCTATAGTAGTCTTAGATGTTTTATCCGCGTGAACAGATGAAACGAGTATATCTGCATCTTTTGTTGTTCTTTGTGGGCCAAGCCAGGATAAGAGTTTTTGTTTCGATTGAGTAGCAACAGATTTACTATCTGTTTTTAATGCTAGATGTCCATGTCCTTTTATTTCAATGATCCCATCTAATTGATGTTTCTTCAAAAGAGCTAGAATCATTGAATGCGATGCGCCACAAGTACTCATTTTTCTTGCATCTAACAAGTCATCTACGAACTGTGCAGCCACTTTTTGATCCACCCCGGCTTTTTCCAAGTATTTAATAATTAAATATTGACTGTCCATATTGGCATTAATACTATTTGGGTCTAGACCACGCCAAAAATTATAACACTTGATTTGTGCTCTAGAAGGGGGCATTGATCCAGGACCTACATCACCACCAATATTTTCGGATTTAAGCCATTTCCATGTAGCTTCCATATATTCCTTTTCTCGAACGGCCATGGCAGCTGCTCCGAAGAAAAATACTTTTTTATCGGCTGAGCATACATGAAGTACCATATCATTTTTATCATAAACAAGTGACAGATCGGTTTCAATTTCTTTGCAAAGGGTTCTCGTAAGATTATCATCTTGTCCAACAGAATAAATTAATTGGTCGCACTCAATAGGAAGGTTTTTTGATGCGCTTTTAAATGACAATAATAGTTTTCCATTACTTTGAGGTTCAATTTTTGATAATTCAGCTGTCATTAATTCTCCACGTGCCTTTGCCGTGGCTAATGCAGTAGTAGCAAGTTTACCTGTACCGGCTTTATCAAATTGCTTTGCTATCCAGGTAACTGTGTTTTGCTGATTTGTTTTGTTGAACTCCATATCTTCTGTTCGTTTATCATGCCCAAAAAAGCCTTTTCTATAGCATGCAGCAGCCGTTCCACCACCTCCGTAGATTACTATTGTTCTTGGTGCCTTACCGTGTTCTTCCGTTTCAGTTAAAATAAAACGGTTACCATCCACAATTGGTGTAAATCCTTTGTGGGGATCAAATTTGTTTAAGCTTTCAAAATCAACAGAGGAGAGCAACGATCCTGAAATGATATTTCTTGCTGGTCCAAGACCTGTGCAAATATTAAGCTCATCGGTATAGATCCTTTTTGCTCCAGCAGGAGTATTCACAACCACGCGATATTTCTGATCTGGAGAGTTCCAATCTCCTAAATGATTACTTCTTTCTTCAATGCGTAATACAGATGCACGTAACAAAGGTGCTTCTGTAAAACCAAGATTTACTTGATTTGCTTGGTAGACATGTCGACCATTAGCATGGGGATTTTTTTGATAATAATCTGTTGGCAAATAAATCGATGGATTTTCTCTACCCGTTGTACGCTCAAGAATACTGTGAGGTTGAGCAAGGGTATAGTTATGTCTCCAATTACCAGGATCTTCACCAATCATTAAAATTGGAGGAAGTTCTCCACGAGCTAAAAGTTCTTGGCTGGTTCCGTGATGTGCTTTATGTTGTTCAAGCCAAAGTGTAGTCCCAGTATCACCTGAACCAATAATTATTTGTGGTACCACAGCAAATTCTTGATGTTGTAACACCTGCAAAATGCTAGTACTCATTTTCTGGACTCGTTCTTGAGCAATTTCAAGACGATCATAACCTTTTGTTACTTTGGTTAAATCATCTTCAACTGTTGTATCAAAAGAGCTTGTTTGAGTGATGCTTACTGGTTTTTTTGTCTTTTCAACATAAAGAAAATTATCTATGAGTTCTTCTTTTAGCGTAATTTTATAGGCATATACATTATTGTAATCTTTAATTGCCTTTTTGAGTATTTGAACGCATTGTTCTGGAGTGTACGTTTTTTTAAAAATTTGCTTGTTTTGGCGAATTTGTTCAATAAGTTGCTCAAAATTATCTATTAAATCTTGAGTGGTACGGATTAAATTCTGATTTAATAATACACAAATAGAGTTTATCTCATTTTGTTTTATGTCTTTGGGGAGGGAGCTTCTACCCATATCTTACCTCTTGGATTGCTCATTATCAGCACACATAGGAGGTAATTGTATCAAGGCAGTATTAAGAAATTATTAATTAACCAGAGTGCCTGTTAATTTTTCATTAAAGAAAATATCTGAGTGAAGAACAACTCAAAATCTTGGCATTTAAAATTCATCTTGAATAACAAAACGTTACCTAGTACGCATAACAATTCGGATTTGTAGGGGAGTCGTTTAAATTTTATTCTAAGATCTTAGGAGTTTTATATTTTCTCAATTCTCATCCCCTTGTATAAATTCGGGACGTTGGGCTTATAAAATAATGTTAACATCCACTAGATTGATAGCTTTTTCCCTACGTTTTACAACGTTCACTTCTTTATGCTATAAACTTCGTCACTCGGTGGAACTAGTACATGACCTATAAGGGAAATTAAATTTGATGACACTATCTAAGGTATTTTTTATAAAATGTCCCGAACTGAACGACTATTGGACTTAATTCAGATATTAAGACGGCACCGTTTTCCAGTAAGTGGCGTATCGCTTGCCCAGGAGCTAGGAGTTAGCCTTCGTACTTTGTATCGAGATATTTCGATGTTGAAAGGACAGGGGGCTCCGATTGAAGGGGAAGCAGGTATGGGTTATATGTTGCGCCCAGGATTTACCCTTCCTCCACTTATGTTTACCACTGATGAAATTGAAGCTATAGTTCTTGGTTCGCGATGGGTAGCGGATCGAACTGATACTCAGCTCAAATTGGCTGCACAAAATGCACTGGCAAAAATTGCAGCAGTACTTCCCAATGAATTACGCGAACAACTCGAAATTTCTGGGCTGCTTATTGCTCCAGGAAAAGTCACCGAAGGTAAAGATTCTGATTTAATTTTAATTAGAAAAGCAATACGCTTGGAAAGAAAACTTCAAATGATCTACCTGGATGTAAATGAAAACTCTTCCGATCGGATTATTTGGCCATTAGCTCTGGGTTTTTTTGACCAAGTCCGTATACTTATTGCCTGGTGTGAACTAAGGCAAGATTTTCGACATTTTAGAACGGATCGTATTATTGAATTAAATCTAAAAGAAGTAGTTTATCCTGAACGTCGCCAACCTCTTTTAAAAAAATGGAGGGCAACTCTTGCGGTAAATAAATCTCAGTAACGAAATTTATTTTAGAAAAAGTAGGGTGTTGATTTATTTTTCTTTAAGAATACACTAAAACTATTCTACTCATCCTACATTAAGTTGCTATTCTATGCTTGAAGCATTTAAACACGAGTTAAACCATATTAGTATCCCACCTTTTCTCTATGGCACAGCTTGGAAAGAAGAACGAAGCCAAGAGCTAACTTTTCAGGCATTAAAATATGGGTTTACTGGAATTGATACAGCAAACCAGCGTAGGCACTATTTTGAAGAAGGGGTTGGACTTGGAATTCAGCAATTTTTAAAGGCAAGCGGAAAACAACGAAACGATTTATTTTTGCAAACCAAATTCACACCCGCTCACGGACACGATGAGCGCAAACCTTTTGAGAATACGGATTCATATAAAGAGCAAGTGAGACAATCATTTGCAAGCTCTCTAAAGCACTTACAAACCGATTACATTGATTCATACATTCTTCACGGCCCATCTTATAATTCTGGTATTGTTCAAGATGATCTGGATACTTGGGCCGCAATGGAGGATTTATATCATGAAGGAAAAATCAAATTACTTGGTATTTCCAATGTGGGTTTGGATCAACTGGAAGCACTTTATCATGCTGCAATTGTAAAACCGGCATTCGTCCAAAATCGCTGTTTTGCTAGTAAGCAATGGGATTTAGCAATTCGATTATTCTGTAAAAACCATGGAATAATTTATCAAGGATTTTCTTTACTCACGGCAAACCAAGCTTATTTGCAAACGAATACTATGTATCAACTTGTGGAACAGTATAAAAAATCGATACCTCAAATTATTTTTCGATTTGCATTGCAAAGTGGGATACTTCCTTTGACGGGAACAAGCAACCAACAGCATATGCGGGAAGATTTAGATCTGGACTCATTTGAACTTGCATCGGATGCATTAAAACTCATTGAAGAAATTAGTATGAACTGATTGTTCACTACTGACAAAAACTGTCACTGGCTTCGATTATATTGGTAACTTCTCTAATGAATTGGCAATGAATCATGAGTAAAAATTGGTTGGCGGTTGCGTGTGCTGAACATGTTCGTTTAGGTCAACACTTAGGCATTATGCAAATTTGTCATGGTAAACGTGCGCCTTTAAATCGGATCCATCCAAATGACTATGTTATCTATTACTCGCCAACAATCAGTTTTCATGGAAAAGATAGATTACGCTCATTTACAGCAATAGGAATTGTAAACTATGGAGAACCCTATCAAGTTGAAATGAATCAAGACTTTCATCCTTTTCGACGAAATGTACAATGGGCTAGGGCGTTTGAAATTCCTATTACACCTTTACTTCATGAGCTCGATTTTACAAAAAATAAAAATTGGGGTTATCAGTTGCGATATGGATTAATTCCAATAAGTGAACACGATAAATCAATTATTGCTGCTGCTATGCACGCTCAATGGTTATAAACTCAAGAGAGAGCTCATTATGAAGCAAATTACACCACAACTTATCAACCTCCAAGCATTTACCGTAATAGGTTTGAGTGCGCGAACCAAAAATTCTGATGAATTTAATCCTCAAACAGCAAAGCTACCAGAACTTTGGCAACGATTTTTTACGTCAAAAATATCGACTCAATCTGATGTACCGATTTATGGAGTCTATTCTGATTATGAATCTGATTGTAACGGTTTTTATACAGTTACTGCTGGAGTTAAGCTCAATGATTTGACAATAAAAAATAATTTTAATTCCATCAGTGTTAATAAAGGGAATTATCTTGTTTTTAAAAACTCAGGTTCTATGCCTCAAGCCATTATCGAAACCTGGCAAGCAATTTGGCTTTATTTTGAAAATCAATCTACTGTATTAAGAGCCTATGAGACCGATTTTGAGATTTATATGGGACAAGAGCAATGTGCAATTTACATTGGAATTAAATCTCCTCAACACTGAGAATTTTTTCGTTCGCTTTTAAATAGTGATGGATCGCGTTGACACATTGAGGCGATTCGCTTTATCGATTCTTTCGCATATCTAGCATATAATGTATAATTATTATACATACAAGACATTGTGAATACGTAATGGATAAATTGTTTCACTCCGATTTAATAGAATTATATAAGCTTATTTGTAATAAACAAAAATCTGAAGGCGTATGCAGAGGTTTCTCATGCATGTGGGCTCAGGCCATCCTTGCTAATGATGAAAAAGTATTTTTTGAAAGGCTTGATTTAATTTCTGCTTACAAACCTGATTTCGAAGCATTAAAAAATGAAATTGAAGAAGTCAAAAAGAAGGTACAGATGCATGAAAAGCTTGATAACAAAGCCAAGCAATTACTACAAATACTAGCCTTTTTTGAGGGTATTGAACTTTATTTGGCGCCAGATGAGCATAGTGATTTATTTAATAGAAATTATGTTGCTCAAGAAGACATTAGGGATATTTATTCTTTTGCTAAATCAAAGAAGCTGGAACAACAAGAGTTAATCAGTATACTGCACAAATCTTATGCATTTAACAAAACAAGTTTAGCCGACTATTTAAAAAATCTAGAACAGATATTAAGCGAAACTGATTCAGAGTTGCCGATTTTATTAGATAACTTAAGACATAGTGTTTGTATGAAATATAACAAGACAACCAAAACTTGGTTTTATATTGACACAAATGACTTTAAGCGATACCCATCTATGACATCCTATTATCGAGAAATGAATTTAGAAGGTCTTGTTGATAGTATTTTTGATTCACTGGATGGTAGCTCGAATGTAGTCTTAGGTACAAGGGTCCTTGCAAATGGCAATGGAGATCTAGATTCAATTAAAAAATCCTTTGTTAAATTTAACTTAGACTATCCCATTAAGCCTGAATTAGCACGTATGTATGATAGATATGGCGGTGGATTGTTATTTATGGCTTGTAAAAATGGCCATCTCGATATGGTCAAAGAGCTATTACTGCAACCTGGAGTTGAAATTAACCCTCATAGAGGAATGACCCCCCTTAGCATCGCCTGTTATAAAGGTCATGTTGAAGTAGTAAAGACTTTGTTAGCGCAAGAAGGGATTGAGATTAATCTAGCTGATGACCTGGGAGCAACCCCTCTTTTCTACGCATGTCAAAATGGTCATGTTGATGTGGTTAAAGAACTACTTAAGCAACCTAAAACTAATACTAGACAGACAAATATAGACACATTTTCTCCCCTTCATATTGCTTGCAAAAAAGGCCATGTAGATGTAGTTAAGGAGTTATTAAGTAAAAATATCAAGATTAATAAGTTAACTGACAAGCAGGAAACTCCTCTCTATATTGCCTGTAAAAATGGCCACGTTGATATAGTTAAAGCACTATTAAAGCAACCAGGTATTGATGTTGATCAAGAAAATATGCAATACGAAACCCCTCTTTATATTGCTTGCCGAAATGGGCATAGTGGTGTAGTTAGAGAATTACTAAGTCACGATCCTCCGATTAAAATTCATCGTTGTGATGAGTCTGGGCTAACTCCTCTACATATTGCTTGCGCAATGGGCCATCTCGGTGTGGTAAACGAGTTTATAAAACGCCCAAAGATGATTTTTACCCTAGAGACATTAAACACTGGATTAACCCCATTTCATATGGCTTGCAAAAATGGTCATGTAGAGGTAGTTAAAGCGCTATTAAATAACCAGAAAGTTAAGCGAAACCTAACAAAAGATATTCTAATAACGTCTCTTTATCTAGCTTGTGAAAGTGGCCATCTCGATGTAGTGAGAGAATTACTAAGCCAAAAAAATATTGATATTAAACAGAAAACTAAGTATGTGGGCTCCCCTCTATATGCAGCCTGTGCGCATGGGCATGTATCTATAGTCAAAGAATTGCTAAGAACAGAATCCATTGATATTAACCAACCGAATAATAATGGCAGTACGCCATTTTTTGTCGCTTGTGAAAGGGGACATCTTGAGGTAATTAAAGAATTATTAAGAAAAGAAAAAATTCAAATCAATCAAGAAGATAACTACGGAAGAACACCATTTTTTCAAGCTTGCCGTTATAAAAAAACCGCTGTCATTAAGCTTATTTTAAAATCACCAAGAATGGAAATTGAGTATTTAGATGGAAAAAAAAATTCACCTTTACAGATAGCGTGTTCATTTCTGGATACTTCAAAAGACAAAAAGGTATTCGAATTATTTTTAAATAAAAAAGCAAGCCTTACGCATAGAAATAATAAGGGCCAAACAGCATTAGATATTGCGATTAAAAGAAACAATACTGTAGCAATATCAATGATATTAAATTATGCACAGCATCACCAAATTAATCTTGAAGAAATCTTATCCTACTCACTTTGGAAAAAAGCCTTAAACTTGTCTGAAAGCGCACCCCCTGCTGTGGTTCAATACTTAGCAAGTTACAAAAATGATAAGGAAGACAAGCCATCTGATACTAAGAGAGCTAGGGCTTCTTTTTTTAGAGCCTATGTACCTCCTAAATACACTCCTAACCGCTACGTTGGAGGTGAGAAACTTTTAGAATCTGAGGATGAATCAGAATCCCCCCCAGAAGAAGATCCACCCGAAGACTCAAATAATTCATGTCCAGTCCAGTAAAATCTAATAGGGTAGTGAGCCCATCTCTGTCAAAATTGTAATGACCATAGAACATCTTAAATACAGCTGTGACCACTTTGTTAAGATATCCTTTTAGGAACATGACTATCCTAATATAAGCTATTTTGATGGATCATGCTCCAAGTGCTAGACATCTGAGGATTAAGAAAAAAAGCAGCTATTTTAAATAATTTGTTTTATTTCACTGCTAAAGTGTTTAAATAAATAACCCTATGCAATTGTTCGAATAATACCACCATCCACACGAATACTTGCTCCGTTTGTGGCTGAAGATAGAGGACTGCATAAGAATACAACCATATTTGCGATTTCATCAGGAGTGGAAAATCGTTTAATTAAAGAGGTGGGTCTTAGATCTTCAAAAATATCTTTCTCAATTTGTTTTGTCGATTTATTTTGTTGTTTTCCAAGATCAGCGACAAATTGGGTAATCCCCTCGCTGCTGGTAGGGCCAGGGAGAACTGAATTAACCGTGACATTAGTTCCTTTTGTTGTCTCAGCCATTCCCCGAGCAATAGCAAGCTGTGCCGTTTTACTCATGCCATAATGCACCATTTCTTGAGGAATTTGTACCCCTGATTCACTTGAAATAAAGATAATTCTGCCCCAGTTTTGCTTTAGCATGGGGACCAAATAATGACGACTCAAACGAACCCCACTCATTACATTGACTTCAAACATATGCAACCATTCTTCATCGGAAATCTCAACAAAGGGTTTGGTGCTATAAATACCGACATTGTTGACAAGAATGTCTAAAGTGGGTATTTGTTTAACTAATGCTTCTGTTTCTTTTTTTAGGCTCAAATCAGTAGGTGCTGCAATCAAGTTGGCCTCAGGATTGTGTGCTTTTATTTGTTGGATGGCCTCAGTTACTCTATCCTTAGTTCGCCCATTGATAACAACAGTTGCACCTTCATGAGCTAATATTTGCGCGATTGCAAAACCTATTCCTGCCGTAGAGCCTGTTACTAACGCTGTTTTACCTTTAAGTTTTAGATCCATGATTTATTCCCTGAAATCAATCGGTTGAAATGAAAAAGTACCTATTTACATACTTAATGAAACAGCTTAGCAAATATTTTTTAATTGTTAATCATTTTATAAATAATTATTCTAATAGGGGTTCTAACCGCAAACCTCAGAAATTACCGGGCATTTTTTGGTCACCTTGCTTTTTCTTAACCTCCGCCAAAGAACCTTTCCGATTATCTCATCAAGATTGATGATTATATCATCCGTAAATATGAGTGTTCTTGAAAATGAATGTGCCGCCAAGCTACAGGGGATATTTTCTTTAACATAGACACCGCCTTTTCATCGCCTTCAGCTTCATATTTCTGCTTGGGCACCGCCAAGTTAATACCTATTATAGACTCGGCATTTTGTAAGGGATGTTATGTTGAAGAGCAAACCAAAGGGCTATCGATTTCCGTTAGAGATTATCAGTTTTGTAGTATGGAGCTACCACCGTTTTAATGACAGCTATCGAGATGTAAAGGAAAGGCTGCTGTATCGTGGGATATTAGTGAGTCATGAAACAGCGCGTAGCTGGTGTATGAAATTAGGCTCCCCATTCCGTGATTAGAAAGCGGGAAGCAAAGCCTGCAGACAAATGGCATGTGGATGAGATGCTGGTGAAATTGAACGGAGAAAAATTCTGGTTATGGCGTGCCGTAGATAGAGATGGTTATGAACTGGATGTATTCCTGCAGAAACGTCGCAACAAACGTGCTGCCATACGGTTTCTGTCAAGGTTGTTGGGTTCATATCCAAAGCCCCGGGTTATCGTGACTGACGAGCTGAAGAGCTATACGAAACCTGTGCGCCACATGTGCCGTGGCACCGAACACAGACAGCATAAGGACCCTGAGCAATCGGGTGGAAAATGCCCATCAGCCAACAACAAGAAAGGAAAAGTGTCTGGTCAGGTTCAAGTCACCAGCTGGTGTCCAGAAGATGCTTTCCCTCATGGGAAAAACCCGCAATATCTTTGCCGTGAATGTCGAAAGGTACAGCAACACGGCTTCAGTGCAACGGGAAAAATTTCTGGAAGCCAAAGCAATCTGGGATTCTGCTGCACTCTCGCTTCTTTGTGTCTAAAATCCATGATTCTGGCATAATTTTATACTAAATTCGCTAACTTGACGGTGCCGTTGCAACAAAGCGATTGATAATCATCTCTTTGTCTGTATAATAAACCATCAATTTTGTTTTATTTAAGTCATTTTATATGTATAGTGTTAATGAATTGCTAAATTTAGATTGGATTTTAGAACTAA